>JAGQVE010000002.1:0-209327 GCA_020438105.1 Bacteroidales bacterium | reverse complement strand
TTCTAGATTTAAGCGTTTTTTCTGATATTTCTAATCGGGCATTATAATCCAGTAATAAGAAGTATGTTCGGGTAACTTCCGAAATCAGGCTTAACTGAACAACCCTTTGATTATATTGTGTTGCCAGTAACTCCGCTCTGGCGGCCTCGGTGGCTCTCCGGTACTTCCCCCAAAAATCGAGCTCCCATGCCAGGGTGGCTACACCTGAAAAATCATTATAAGGACCCTGAACACCCTGCCCCGGGAAATTACTTGTGTAGCGTGAAGCTCCGCCATCATAACCAATAACCGGGAGCATATCTGCCTTATTAAACCCAACCACAGCACGAGCTTCTTCAATTCTGCTGGCTGCTATCATCACATCCTGATTATGCACCAGGGCAGAATCAACAAGTGCAGTGAGGTAATCATCATTGAAAAGGGTCCACCACTTGAGATTTAGCGCTGAATCAGCTGTTCCTTCTGCAAATCTAAAAGATCCGGGCGTTTGGATTGTAGGTTTAACATAATTGGGGCCGACTTTACAGGAAGCAGCGAGAAGTATGATTGACGCGAGGTATATTATTTTATTCTTCATAGTTCATTGGTTTGATGCATTGAGTAAATGGAATAATGGGGAAACTGACATTTTTAGAAAATGAAATCTCCGATTTACAATATTCCATTTGGCGACATTTTTAATCATAAAACTAAATATTGAAAGAATCACTCCAGTAATCCTGACTTTTTTTGTTTTGAAGAGATTCAATTAATTTAATGAGTTGATTTTCGACCTTATAGTGCAATTTATCAATCAATTCAAATTCTTCATCAGTAATTTGTTTTGCCTGGTTAAAACTATAATATGATGAATGAAATTCACCACAGGAGGCCAGGCTATAATTTAAAAAATTCAAATATTCTTTAATACCTCTTCTGCAATATCCTTCAGCAATATTTCTTGAAATACTTTGGCATGCATCAATGGAATTTGAAATTGTTCTTTTTAACTCAAAAGGAGTTTCGGTAAATGTTTCGCAAGTTAAAACATAAAGCTCAACCGCATCCTGCCATACTCTCAATTTTTTAAACCCTCGATTGATATTCCTCCGATCATCCATTTTTACGACTCTTTCAATTCCATCATTATTCCATTAATCCATTGTCCAAACCCGCTCTAGGCTTCTGAAACTTCTGGTTTTCCTCCTGTTTCCACAACCGGCTGCAAATCCCGCTTCTTTTCATAATTTGCAATTTTACCAATGAAAATAAACAGCATAGGATAGATGAATACACCGAGGAAAGTAGCAATGGTCATTCCTCCCAGAAGCGCCATTCCCATAACTTTACGGGCTTCAGCGCCGGAGCCGGATGCAATTACAAGAGGGAAAACTCCCAGGATAAATGAAAAAGCAGTCATCAGAATTGGCCGGAAACGTGATCGGGCAGCTTTTACGGCTGCATCAAACAGGCTCAAACCATTCTTAAATTCATCATTTGCAAACTCTACAATAAGAATCGCATTTTTAGCGGCCATCCCTATAAGCATCACAAAGGATACCTGTGCAAAAATGTTGTTTTCAAAGGAAGGACTGAACATACGTGCAATCCATAAGAAAAATAAGGCACCAAAAATGGCGAAGGGCGTACCCAGCAAAATACTGAATGGCAATGACCAGCTTTCGTATTGTGCAGCTAAAATGAGGAACACAAAAATCAATGAGAATGTGAGGATGATGCCCAACGAGCCGGATGCTTTTTCCTCCTGGTACGACATGGCATTCCATGCATAACTCATGTCGGCAGGAAGGGTCTCTTCGGCCACTTCCTTGAGGGCCTGCATGGCTTGCGTGGATGAATATCCCGCAGCCGGACCGCCTGTCACCTCAATGGACCTGTACAGGTTGAAACGATTGGTATAATCCGGTCCTGCCATTGGTCGAATGGTTGCAATGGTGCTCAATGGAACCATTTTGCCCTCCCGGTTTTTAATGAAAAAATTACCTATTTCATCTTCACTCTGGCGATATTCCGGTTCAGCCTGAATATAAGTTTTGTATAACCTGCCAAATCGGGTGAAGTCATTCACATAAGTCCCTCCCATAAAAGCTCCGATTGTTTGATAGAGGTCGTTGAGCGAAACGCCTAATTTGAGCGCTTTTTCTTTATCAATGTCAAGAAATCTTTGTGGAACATTTGCCTGGAAAGTGGTGAATGCTGACGCAATTTCAGGACGTTTATTTGCTGCCATCACAAATTTCATGGTGTTTTGAGCAAGATACTCCGGCGTGTTACCACCTCTATCCTGCAACATGATGCTAAACCCTGAACCGTTACCCAATCCCGGAATAGCAGGGGGCCCGAAGGCGAATACCTGCGCCGTGTTGATGTTTTTCATCAGGATCATGTTGATCTTGTTGACAAACTGCTTAGCCGTTATGGATCGCTCCGACCAGTCGATCAGCTTTACAAACATAAATCCGTTGTTGGATGACATGGCACCCGATAACAGGCTGAAACCTGTGGCTGTGGTTACATATTGCACCTCGGGAAACTGCATTACGATTTGCTCAATTTCTTTGGCTACTACATCCGACCGTTGCAAAGATGCAGCATTGGGCAACTGAACGTTAATAAAGAAATAGCCCATATCTTCCTCAGGGATAAAACCACCCGGAACGAGTTTTCCGAAAATCCCAGCACCAATGGTCAACAGAATTATAAATACAATGCCTCGTTTCACTTTGCGGGAAATAACGTTGGTGAAACTCATGTAAGAGTCTGTGGTACGGTCCATCCCTTTGTTAAACTTGCCAAAAAACCATCCCAAAGGACCTTTGTAAGGTTTGGGTTCTTTTAACAGCAAGGAACTTAAAGCAGGGCTTAATGTGAGTGCATTTACTGAAGACACAATTACTGAAACTACAATGGTAATGGCAAACTGCTGGTAAAGTAATCCGGTGATCCCTGCCATACCTGCAACCGGAATAAATACTGCAATCAGCACAAGTGTGGTTGCTATAACAGGAGCAGTTACTTTGCTCATCGCATCAATGGTGGCTTCTTTGGCTTTCATGCCTTTTTCAATATTCACCTGAACGGCTTCCACAACCACAATGGCGTCATCCACAACGATCCCGATGGCGAGCACCAGGCCAAGTAATGAAAGTACATTGATGGTAAAACCGAGGATGGGGAAAAAGATGAATGCACCAACCAGCGAAACCGGAATAGCAATCGTTGGAATCAAAGTGGCACGCCAATCCTGTATGAAAATAAATACCACAAGGATTACAAGTATCAGGGCAATTACCAGGGTGATCACAATGTCACGAATACCTGCGGTGATGGGCTCAGTAGAATCAAGTGAAACATGATATTCAACACTTTCGGGAAAATTTGCTTTTAAAACATCCATCTGTTTGATCACCTCCTGGGCCAACTCAACTGCATTGGATCCCGGAGCCTGGTACAAGGCAACAATACAAGCCGTTTCTCCATTAAGCCGGGTAAATGAATTGTAAGTTTCAACCCCTAAATTAACAGTCGCAATATCCTTCAGCTTAACCTGTGAGCCGTCTGCCTGCGTTCGCACCACGATTTCACCAAATTCCTCGGGTGAGTTAAAGCGCTCCGGCAGGCGAACAGTATAAGTGAATTCAGTTCCGGGAGGAGCAGGCTCAGCGCCAAATTTACCTCCTGGAACAACCACATTCTGCTCATTAATGGCTGCAAGTATCTCAGGTACCGTAATACCCATATGTGATAGCCGGTCGGGTTTGATCCAAATCCGCATAGAGTAATCTGAAGCACCCATCACGTTTACACGCCCGACTCCTTTGATACGCGCCAGTTGGTCCTTTATGTTGATCAACGCATAGTTTCCTAAAAAATCCTGGTCATACCTACCATCTGAAGTGAGCGTAATAAGCATCAGGATATTCGGAAGGGATTTTTCGGTAGTAACACCCAACTTCTTTACCGATTCGGGGAGTTTGGCCGTGGCCGCCGATACCCGGTTTTGTGCTAATACGGTATTCATGTCGGGATCGGTGCCTACGTCAAATGAAATGTCAATAACCATACTGCCGTCGTTGGCATTGGTCGATTTCATATAGATCATGTTATCCACACCATTGATCTGTTGTTCCAAAGGAGTAGCCACAGATTCTTCAACAGTGATCGCATTTGCACCGGTATAATTTGCTCTAACCTGAACGATAGGAGGGGTGAGGTTAGGATACTGTTCAATGGGCAGTCCGATCATTGATACGGCGCCCACAATCACAATTACGATGGCAATAACCATGGCCACAATGGGCCGTCTTACAAAGAAATTTCCCATAATTATTCGCTTTCGGGTTGTTGATTCATTGGAACAGGGTTAACTACCATGTCGGTCCTGACTTTTTGAATGCCCTCAACAATTATTTTGTCATCCATATTAAGTCCGTCCAGGATTACCCAGTCAGCACCAATCTTGTTGCCCACTTTTACCTGAACATTTTTAACCTTGTTTTCGCTATCCACCACATAAACATTGAATACACCCTGAATTTCACGAACAGCCTTTTGTGGGATGAGCATCGCATTTTCCAGTTGCTCCATTATGGCGCTCACTTTGGCAAACAAACCCGGACGTAGCACCAGGTCAGGATTTGGAAAAGATGCCTGAATCATCATGGTTCCGGTGGTGGGGTCAATCTCACGGTTGGCAAAATCGATATAACCGTCTTCAGCATGAACCGATCCGTCAGCTAGAATAAGCTTCAGTGGTTGCCTGTTTTCTTTCGTCCAGGCTTTGCCTTCCGCCCTGAGCTTAGCGATGTACCTCATGATCTCAAGGTATTCAGATTCAGAAATTGAAAAACGAACAAGTATTGTGTCGATCCGTGAAACTGCATTTAAAACCACCGGATTAGGTTCTTTTCCCACATAATCTCCAACTTTAGCTTCAGTTCTTCCGATAAAACCTGAAATAGGTGCATATATTTTTGTGTAGCCCAATTGAATATTGGCATAATCGAGTGAAGCCTGGGCAGCTTCAAGGGATGCTTGTGCTGCACCGAATTGGGCCTCGGCTGCATCCAGGTCGCTTTGGGCCACAGCATTGATCTGTGCAAGCGGACGATATCGTTTTACATCACTTTCGGCTTTTGCCAAAATCGTTTTTGCCTCGGCAACTTTGCTCATGGCTTCGGTTACGCGCGCCATTTGAGGTGCAGGATCGATGGTGTAAAGCAACTGACCTTTTTTTACCTGGCTGCCTTCTTCAAAATGTAAGCCCTCTAAAAATCCATCCACCCTCGCCCGGATTGCAATATCAGAATAACCAAATGTTTGACCCACAAATTCCTGCACAATAGGAACGGTTTCAACTTTTATATTGGCAACTTTGACCTCGGGTGGGGGAGCTTGTACCTGCTGTTTGTCATTACAGGATGATATTATAAGCATTGATAATGCTACCAGTAACGATAAATTCCTGGTTGATGAAAATCGAGTAAAACTGATCATAAGGTATTTGTATCTGTAGTTTATAAAATACAAAACTAAGGATAATTAAAATATAAACTTATATGGATAGTTTTTACAGACTTTGCTTGTATTGTTTTTAGAATATCGACATAAATATTTTTTTATTTAGTAAACACTTGAAATTCTAAAAATTACCCGAAATACAGGAAAATATTTAGCTTAAATTGTCTTGATCAACTAACATTTATTGCCTAAATTCGTATGCGTTTCGCGTGTCCGACCTAAATTGAATCTTCTATGAAAATAAAGTAGAGAATCAATTAATTTTTTTGAAACGAAATTTAATTTTATGCTGTCATAATAAATTACAAATCGTTTCCATTTGTACCAAACCAGGATATAATAACGATCAGTATGTGTGGGATCATTGGCTTAATAAATAAAAACCAGGAAGTAGCGGAGCTAGGAATAATCAAGGCCATGGCTGAAAAAATAGCCCATCGTGGTCCTGATGATGAAAATCATTATTTACACAAACATTTTGGATTTTACCATAAGCGACTTTCAATAATTGACCTTGAGCACGGTCGTCAGCCAATGGTTGATGAAGAATTGATCCTTACTTTTAATGGTGAGATTTACAATTATATTGAATTAAGAAATGAACTGAAGGCAAAAGGATATGCATTTAAAACAGATTCTGATACGGAAGTAATTTTAAAAATGTACCGTGAGTATGGCGATTGCTGCGTTGATAAGCTTAATGGAATGTTTGCTTTTTTACTTTATGATAAACGGAAAAATCTCCTTTTAGTCGCGCGTGATCACTTTGGTATTAAACCTTTATATTATTTCATTAACGAAAACAGGATTCTTTTTGCATCGGAGATCAAAGCATTGCTTGCCCATCCGGATGCACACCCCGAACCTGATTTTAATGCCATCCGCGAGTATCTTACATTTCAATATACCCTTGAACATAAAACACTTTATAAAGATATCGAGAAAGTGCTTCCGGGACATTTAATGGTTATCGATTTAAATACTTTCGAAATAAAAAGGAAAAAGTATTGGGAGCCTAATTTCCATGTGGACAACCATCACACGGAAACATATTTTACTGAAAAGCTGAAAGAGCTGCTCGAAGATACGGTTAAAATTCAGTTAAGAAGTGATGTGCCATTGGGAACTTACCTCAGCGGGGGTATGGATTCAAGCCTTGTTTCGGTGCTGGCTGCTCGTAATTTAACGGGGCAGATAAAAACTTTTACCGGTGCATTCAGTGAGAGTAAAGACTTTGATGAAACGGAGTATGCCCGTGAAGTAGCCGGTATTATCAAAGCACAGCGATTTGAAGTTTATCCAACGGCCTCACAGTTTGTGGAGCTTATGCCTAAATTGATATATCACCTGGATGAGCCGGTGGTGGGGCCTGGAGTTTTTCCACAGTATATGGTTTCAAAGCTTGCTAAGGATAATGTTACGGTTGTACTTGGCGGACAGGGAGGTGATGAGATTTTCGGAGGTTACAGCCGATATGTGATCGCATATTTTGAGCAGGTAATCAAGGGTGCTATTTTTGAAACCAATGATGAAGGCGAGCACATTGTTTCGCTGGAGTCAATTTTGCCCAATCTGCCTTATTTACACAGGTATATACCCATGATGACCGATTTCTGGAAGAAAGGAGCATTTAAGGATGCTGACCGGCGGTATTTCGATTTGCTCGACCGGAGTTCGGGAGAATTAAAGTATTATTCAAAAGAGTTTACAAAGGAATTTGATAAAGAAGTTGTTTATAGCACTTTCAAAAGATTGTTTAATCACCCGGATACAAAATCCTATTTCAATAAAATGACCCATTTTGATATGTTTGGTAGTTTGCCCGGACTGCTTCAGGTGGAAGATCGCGTAAGTATGGCAGTTTCGCTCGAATCGCGGGTGCCCTTGCTCGACCGTCGTATAGTTGACCTTGTTTCGTCCATGCCTCCTGCCATGAAGTTCAAGGGTGGCGAGATGAAATATATTCTCAAACGAGCCATCAGGGATTGGTTGCCTCCCACTATCCTTAATCGCAAGGATAAAATGGGTTTTCCGGTGCCATTGCATTTGTGGGCCAAAAACGGGGCTCATGATTTTATTTGTGATACACTGATGTCATCGAAAAGCAAACAGCGTGGATTGTACAATCATAAAAAAATTGAAAAACTTATTGAATCTGAGCGTCCGTTTGGTCGTGAATTATGGGGATTACTCTCCCTCGAACTATGGTTTTCAACATTCATAGATAATTAATTAATACGCTATATGGAAATTAAACTAAATGATCGCACTTTGAACTGGTCAGTAAAAAAGATCGGTGTTGTGGGACCCGGCATCGTAGGAATGCCAATGGCAGCATTACTGGCAGATGCAAGGATTAAAATCGGAACCAATGACCCTGCAAAGGTTGTAGTTTTGCAGCGCAATTCAAAAACCTCGGGATGGAAGGTGGATGCTATCAATGCCGGGAAATCAGTAATTGGTGGAATTGAACCTGGCCTGGATGATATTGTAAGAAAAAATGTTGAGGATGGTATTTTATCGGCTTCCCATGATTTTAATGATCTTTCAGACGCTGATGTGGTGCTCGTTTCAGTTCAAACGGATAAAAAGGGCCTGGAGCCCGATTATGGCCCGATGTTCGGAGCGCTTGAAAGCTTGGCAGAAGCCCTAACTAAAAAACCGGCTGGCAATGTTCCGCTGATCGTTTTTGAATCTACCCTTGCACCCTCCACCATGATGACCATTATGAAACCTCATTTTGCCAAATACGGGCTGGAGGAAGGAAAAGATATTTTACTCGGGAACAGCCCGAACCGTGTAATGCCCGGCCGGCTGGTCGAAAGGGTAATCAGTTCGGATAAGCTGGTGGGTGGCTTGCATCCCGAAACTCCCCGAATGATCACGGAAATCTATTCGAAGATAGTAACCAATGGAAAACTATTTCAAACCAACAGTATTACTGCTGAGATTGAAAAAACCCTCGAAAATGCATATCGTGATGTGCGTATTGCATTTGCTTCTGAGATAGTGCGTTATTGCGATAATCAGGACATTGATTACTATCAGGTAAGGAATATGGTAAATGAAATGCTTGCGCAAACCGACAAGGCCTCATCGGAGCCCAACGCCGTTCCTACCGGTGGATTGCTTATTCCGAATATTGGGGTTGGGGGCCACTGTTTGCCCAAAGATGGTATTCTACTCTGGTGGCGAAAAATTGAAAGCGGAGCAGATACCAGCAATAGCCTGATCATTCATTCACGTGTGATCAATAATGCATCACCCAAAGAGTCAGTTAAGCTCGCCGAAAAAACTTTTGGTAGCATCAAAGGCAGTTCAGTTGCATTGCTGGGCGCTGCCTACCGGTTTAATTCAGAAGATACAAGAAACTCCCCAACGCTTGAATTGGGTAAATTACTGAAAGGAATGGATTGTGAAATTATTATTCACGATCCCTATGTAAAACCTGATGACCAGAATATTTTGAAGTACGATTTGGAGGATCAGTTTACCAATGATCTATCTGGAGCTGTAAAAGATGCGGATTATATTTTTGTGTGTACGGCCCATCAATATTACCTGGATCATTTTGATGATATTCTGGCCGATGCACAGTTTGCCAAAGGATTGTTTGATGGATGTAATATTTATCATGAAAATGAAATAAGTAAAATTCCATATGCTTATGCTGGTATCGGCAGGGGTACAAAGGATCCGTCGGATGAATTTGTAAAATTTGTTTACGATAGCTTTATGAATGTAGATAAGGGGGTTGCCAATGAATTAAACGGATTGATAGAGTTCTTTAATAAGAACTATGCCGATTCGGAATTTAATAAAGCGCAGTTCCCAAAGGTGCGCGAACTTGCTCATACCTGCAGTACCGGATGCGAAATTGTGAAAATAGCACCTGTAGATGATATTCCGGAATACCGGGGATTTTCATCCGAACTCGCAAAAATGGCCAGTGCAGCATCATAATTTAAGTTTTATTCATGCAATCAAATAAGAAAAACTGGGGTGTAGTTGGTGGTGGCGTCCTGGGAATGAAGGTGGCCATGCAACTGGCAAAAGAAGGGTATAAAGTTACCCTTTATGAGTCGGCTCCAGTCATTGGCGGCCTGGCTTCAGCCTGGCAGATTGATGAGGTGGTTTGGGATAAGTTTTACCATGTTATACTGCTTTCCGACAGCTATACCCGCGATCTGATCAAAGAAATCGGGCTGGAAGATAAAGCTCGGTGGGTAGAAACAAAAACCGGATTTTATACCGGCGGAAAACTCTATTCCATGTCGAATAGCTTTGAGTTTTTGAAATTTCCCCCACTTTCAATCATCGATAAACTGAGGTTGGGTTTTACCATTTTTTATGCTTCAAAAATCCGCGATTGGAAAAAACTTGAAAAGGTTTACGTAGCCGATTGGTTAAAAAAACTCTCCGGGAAAAATACCTTTAAAAAAATGTGGCTGCCTTTGTTGAGGTCGAAGCTTGGCGAACACTACACAGACACTTCTGCGGCTTTTATTTGGGCAACCATCCAGCGTATGTATGCTGCCCGTAACAGCGGTTTGAAAAAAGAGATGTTCGGCTATATCGATGGCGGATATGCTACTATTTTGCAGGCATTTGAGAAACGACTGATTGACCTGGGTGTGGAAATAAAAACGGGAGCAAGACTCCAAAAATTGAAATCTGGCCAGAATTCGATAGATTCCTCTTTTGATGGTGGTTTTCAGGCGTCGCACGATCGTGTAATATTAACCATCCCTTCGGCTTTTGTGCCTGGGAGTGTTGATCAAATGCCTGAAACCGAGCAATTGAAACACAAAGGGATCCGATACCTGGGTGTGGTTTGTACTTCTGTGCTGATGGATAAGCCCATTTCGCCCTATTATGTTACAAATATAACCGACGAAGGTGCACCTTTTACCGGAGTTATTGAAATGACAGCTTTGGTTGATAAAGATCAGCTGGGAGGCCGGCATCTTATTTATTTGCCCAAATATGTCGCTCCAAATGATCCCATTTTTGATGAAGCCGATGAGGTCATTGAAAAACGATTTTTAGATGCCATCTTCCAAATGTATCCTCACATCAGTAAAGAGCATATTGTTGCAGTTAAAACTGCCAGGGCAAAAAACGTCTTTGCCTTGTCCACCATTGGCTACTCGGAACATCTTCCTCCAAAAAAATCAGCTGTGCCTGGTGTTTATGTGGTTAATTCGGCACACATTACCAATGGAACTCTCAATGTTAATGAGAGTTTGAAACTAGCGGGCGACGCCGTGAATGAAATTTTAAATACTAACTGAAAATGAAAAAACCATTTGCCAGCATATCGCTCGATCTCGATAATCAATGGTCGTACATGAAAATTCACGGAGATGAAGGTTGGGACAAATATCCTTCCTACTTTGATATTTTTGTGCCACATGTGTTAAATATTCTCGACGATTTAAAGATCAAGATCACCTTTTTTATTGTTGGGAAAGATGCTTCCATCGAATTTAATAAGCCTTATTTGCAACAGATCATCAAACGCGGGCATGAACTGGGCAACCACAGTTTTAATCACGAATCATGGTTGCAAAAATATTCCCATGATGAAATTGTAAAGGAAATCAACGATTCCCACCAAATCCTTTCTGATATTGCTGGTGAACCATTGGTTGGCTTCCGTGGCCCTGGTTTTAGCTGGAGCCCCGACTTGCTGGAAGTGCTTTCGGAAAAAGGATATATTTATGATGCCTCTACTTTGCCCACCTGGATTGGTCCCCTGGCTCGGAAATATTATTTTATGACTTCGGGATTATCCAAAGAAGAACGTAAAGACAGGAGTGAGCTTTTTGGCAAGTTTTCGGATGGACTTCGTTCAAATAAGCCCTACACATGGACTTTGAACAATGGTAAAAATATATTTGAAATTCCTGTTTCGGTTATTCCGGTTCTACGCGTGCCGTTTCACCTGAGTTATTTGCTTTATCTGAGTGGCTTTTCGATGGCACTGATGAAATTATACCTGAACATAGCCATCGGCTTTTGTAAAATGACAGGAACGGAGCCGAGTTTTTTACTGCATCCGCTGGATTTGGTCGGTGGAGATCAAATAAAAGAGCTGGCTTTTTTTCCGGGTATGCAAATAAGCAGCGAACGCAAAACAAAGGTGTTTAAAGAGATCATCAGTGCTTTGTCGAAGCATTTTGAACTGGTTAATATGAGCACTTTTGCACAAGATTTAAATAACAGGAGGTTGAAAAATAAATCACCTTACGCTAGTTAACATTGACAACTACCGCTGATTCGCAAAAAAAGCTAAACTGGATTAATGCTGCCAAAGGTTTTGCATTGATTGGAATATTGCTGAATCATTTTGTGGAACTTTTCGGTCCGGGACCCTGGTTTACAAATCCGGATTATAACTGGCCCGACCTTGAGCTTCGACTTCAAAATATTTATCCAGGTTTTGTCCGTTTTATCGGATGGCTTGGCGACAGCGGCCCCGGGGTTTTTATAGTAGTAAGCGGACTCACACTTACCCTTTCATCATTATTGAAAAATCAACGGTCCATAGCATGGAATAGCTTCATTTCCCGCAGGCTGTTGCGGATTTTTCCATTATACCTCACCGTGCATTTTATTATTCTGGGAGGAATGGTTCTTTTGCCAGGAATGGTTTATCAACTGGAAAAAGCACCATTATTATTAAGTCTTCTGGGCCTTCGTTTTACCGATAACCTGTTTTTTTATGTCAATCCTTCCTGGTGGTTTATTTGGCTGATCATTCAATTGTATGTATTATTCCCATTCCTTTATAAATGGCTGGTGAGTTTTAAACCCGTAAGGTTTATTATTTTGGCCCTTTCAATCACGGTTGTATTCAGGCTCATGGGTTTATGGGGCTTTACTTATAATCAAAACCTGTATTATTGGATGACGGGGCTTTTCTTTGGGACGCGGCTGGCTGAATTTGCTGCAGGCATGGTGCTTGGTTATCTGATTCATGAATCTGCACAAGGTAAATTTAAGATTCCTAAAACGGTTGTCATTTCTTCAGGCTCAGTTTTGCTTTATCTGATTGGTTTTGGATTGCAATTGTTTTATTATACGACTGTTCTGTCCAATTTTTTTGTTTCGATCGGACTAACCGGAATTTTTTACGGAGCTTATAAAACAATAGAAAAACTCAGGTTTAAACCTATCGAAAAGGTCATCGTGTGGATCGGGTCATTTTCATTCGGAATTTACCTTATTCACCAGGCTCCCATGCGATGGGCGGCAAAATATCTTTCAGGTACTGTTGAAATTGTCGCCATAATGGTTGTGATAATTGTATCCATTGTTGCCGGTGCTTTTCTTGAAAAAAATCTCGATCGAATATTGCATCAAGCAAAATCATTGTTCAAGCCATTGAACCCTTTGATCTCACAAAAAATCAATTTGCTTTTTGTCTCTATAATTGTTTTGATTTCAGTTATTGATCCATTTTTCCCATCAGGAAGGATGCATGCATCTTTTGAGATCATATTGGCATTAATATTCATATGGATACTAGCCGATTTTAGGGCAACTATAAAACCCTGTCATAAGCTGGTTTCTCTGGCATTGATGACTACAATATTCCTATATTCGGTTTTTTCACCCGAACAATTGGGACCCTTAACTGCAATGATCAGTTTATTGGTTTTCGCCATTATGATGCTCTTACAAAAATGGTTGAAAAATCCTCTCGTTAATTTGCTGGCGGCTCTTTCAATGACGCTCATTTTAGCTGGTATTACCGAAGTGATATTACAAAAAGAGGCTCCTTTGGAACTTTCAAAATGGGGAGAATTTGATGCATTACAAAAGGATTCAACACGGGTTTATTCACTTAAACCCTACGGCAACTTTCAACTACGCTACAACAATTATGACTATATTTTAAAAACAAATTCTCAGGGACTTACTAGTCCTGAAATTGATCCTGTAAGGTCGGATTCGGGTGAATACCGAATATTAATACTGGGTGACGCATTTTCAATGCCGGAGGGTTTGCCTTATGCGGATTCGTATCCTTCTCTTTTGCAGCAAAAATTAAAGCAAACTTTTCCTGATAAAAATATTCGAATAATTAATGGTGGTGTTACGGGTTATGGCCCGAATGAAGAATTGGCCCAGTTTAGCGAATTGTGTCCTCTTTACAAACCCAACCTTGTGATTTACCAGTTTTTTGTGAATGAATTTACAGAGATTGACCTGTCGCCGGAGCAGCGTTTGAAAAGCATTGGATTGATTAGTGATAAATTAACCTGTCGGAAATGGCTTGCCGGGAATTTGCAGATAACAGCTTATGCTGATCGTTTAATTGAGGATTTAAAGGAAAAAGTCACCGGAGTTCCCCCCAAATGGAAGATGACTAAATCACTTTTAAAGTATTATGAAACAAACAGGCAGGATATATATGATCCGGAAACTCTTGAAAAACTTAAAACCACATTGCTTAAAATGAAGAAAATAGGGGAAGAAAACGAAGTCACCTTGTTATTGATGTATGTTCCGGCTCAAATTGAAGTTTCGAAAATAAAATACATCAGTTATTTCCCAAAAAATGTAAATTTGAATGTTGAAACTAATTATAATACTCAACTTCCACTAAACCAAACTATCAATATCTGCAACGAAACCGGGATTGAATTGATTAATTTGAAACCTTTTTTAAAAAATTACGCAAATCAGCCTGTGTATTTTCCAGACTCCTGGCATTGGAATCAAAATGGTCACAAGGCTGTTGCAGAAGAATTACACAAGTTATTAGAAAATAAAATATTGGAAAAGAAGTAAATAGCACCCTATAATTTCATGTGATGAAAACAAACGATAAAAAACTGATCAGCCTGATTTTACCTGCTTATAATGAAGAGGCCATACTTGAGCAAAGTCTTGAAATAATTACGAGTCACTTGCAAGAATATGGTAGTGAATTTGATTGGGAAATTTTAATTATTGACGATGGCAGTAAAGACAATACTTATAATCTTGCTTTGAAATGTGCAGAAAAGTATGATAACTTAAAAGTACTGAAGCATCCTGTAAACATGAATTTGGGAACATCCATTAAAACCGGTTTTGCTAATGCAACCGGCGATTATTTTATAACCTATGACCTGGATCTCAGTTACAGCCCCGATCATATCATTAAAATTGCAAATACCCTGCAGGTCACTAAAAACGACCTGGTGATCGCTTCGCCCTACCATAAAAATGGAAAGGTAAGTAATGTGCCGTTCTTGCGAAAAGTTTTAAGCAGGTATGTAAATTACTTTATGTATTTAATCGCCCAGCGCAAAGTGCGCACTTTTACAGGCATGGTAAGGGGTTTCAAAGCTGAGTTTGCACGATCACTCAACCTGAAAGCTATGGATTATGAAATTAATCCTGAAATTATTTATAAAGCTTTGATCTTGCGGGCATCAATGGTTGAAATACCTGCTCATCTGGATTGGGAGTGGCAAAACTCGTTTGGTAAAAAAAGAGCCTCCGGGTTGCGGATGCTAAGGGGAATATTTTCAGGGCTTATGTCAGGATTTATCTTCCGGCCATATATATTCTTTCTAACGGTTGGAATTGTCACCTTTTTGCTGTTTGCATATATGTTCGTTTGGTTGACCATTCACATCGTGCAGTCCTATCCTATAATTAGTTCCACAGGAACCTATTTTGATGATCATTTTTCGATGGTTGTCGCGCATGTGTTTGAAAACTGGCCACACCTGTTTTTTGTTTGCGGGTTCACATTGATTGTTTCGTTCCAGTTTATCAGTTTGGGGTTTATATCACTGCAAAACAAGCGCTACTTTGAAGAAGGATTTCACATCAGTTCATCTATTTTGAAAAAGGTAAGGGAGCAGTAAAACAGGTATTTGCTACTTTGGGTCATTGTTCACTTTATACAATCGGTTGCCATTTTCATCAAGAATTAGTGAGCATCCGCTATTTTCATCCAATTCATTCTTCGAAATGATATAGTCAACTCCATATTTACCAGCTACTTCCTTGATCTTATGGGGATCCTTCTTTATTTCCTCACAAGCCTTAAATCGCTCATACCATTCGTAAATATTTGCATCGTACTTGGCAAATTTAAATAAGACCATGAGCGGACGGTCAGTCTCTCGTGAAAATGATGTCTCAAATGAAGTTTTAACATTGGAAGCATAATTGTAACCAGCAAAAAGAAATGTATCGTCTTTTTGTGTGTGCTGGCGTATATAACTGTATATTTCTGTGAGTTTTTTATCGTCAGCCTGTTTAATTCTGTAATACTGGTCTGCCAGCGATTTTAAAACAAAAGGTATCAGCAATGCCAGCATTATCAGCGAAACTTTTTCAATGATCTCAGGATTTTTTTGAAACAGGTTTTTCAATGCAACAGCAAACGTGAGAATAAAAAGGAGTAATGAAAAAGATGCTCCCCGGTATGGGAAAAATTTTGAGAAAAAATAGGTCTTGTCAAAAAAACTGATCATTACAAATGCCAGAATGGTGAGCATGATGCATATATTTAGCCTGTTTAGTTGAAGTGCCCAATCGTGAGTGTGTTTTGAAATGAAAACATAACTGATGACAAGCGCTGATATCATTAAAATGATCCCAAAAAATTGTGTGTAATCAATAACCGTATGCCATGGATTTCGAACCACAGTGATCAGGTAATTATATAAAATACCGTCTTTCTCGCTTGGAATATCTTTCACTCCATTAATAAGATAAATGATAAATGGCAGAACCAAAACAAAATAAACAAGGTTAAATGTTAACCATTTTTTCAGGTTAAACTGGTGAAATATTATGTACAGATTAAGATATAGAATAAACCAGCCTCCAACTAAAAAATGAAAATAAGTTGCAATTACTGCTGAGATTAATGTCCCTGCCCTGTTGCCTTTGAGAAACATAACCAAAGCGAATAGGATAAAAATATAGGCTATTGTTTTGGGTTCAAAAGTGCCGATCATAAATTCACCAGCAAAAAAGGTTTGATTGCCAAAAAAGAAAACTTGCAATGCAAATAATATCTCCAGGTTTGTTAGTTCTGTTTTTCGGAATAAAACTGATAACGGGTAGGAAATGCAAATGATAATAATAAGTTTCCCGACGGCTGCAGTGGCAGGGAACGATAGAAATGAAAGCAGCCAGCCGGCAATGTATTGATAAAATAATCTTTCACCCGGCCATTCTGTTAATAAAAATGAATTCTGAAGCCATGTCGGGTCGATAAATTGTTTTGCAAGCGCCAAATAATGCTCCTCATTGGGTAAAACCACTATTGTAAAAAAATTAATAAATAATAAAAGCGCAATAAATGGGTATGCCGGAATTCGGTTAATGACAGATATAAGTCGGCTAAAGCTTTTTTCAGGGTTGGTAAAAGTCATATGTTGAGGTCAATATTATCGAACAACTTTGTAATCAAGAGGCCAAAGATAATTAATGATCAATGAGTATTAAAATATAATGTTGTATTCTTTTAAGCTTGTTATATTAATTTAATTTAGTTTTGTTAAACATTTAAAACCATGTCAAGGAATCTGAATAATTTATCCCCCAAGTTACGGTTATACCTTCCTATTTTATTTGGAATCATAATTTCTATTGGCCTTGTTACTGGTTATTCTGTGCATAAATTGCGTCAAAATATTGAAAGCTCAATCGAACGAAATTTAAGCTTGGAAGTGCAAACGATTTCTAAAATGTTTGAGCGTGAACATGACCTGAAGCTGGATAAGGTGAAAACCGATATGAAGGTTGCTCACAAGCTTTTTTACCAGGGTAAAATTGTGTTTTCGGCAGATAAATTTAGCGCGGAGGTAGTTAATCAAATTACAGGGGAATCTTCAAAAACTGATATTACAAACTGGAAATACAACGGTAAGCCGCTATATCAAAATTATCACTTTGTAGATGAGGTAAATCAATTGGTAGGTGGAACTGCAACTGTATTTCAAAAGATTGCTCAGGGATATGTGAGGATTTCTACAAACGTTCTTAATTCGGATGGGGCAAGAGCCGTTTGCACATTTATTCCAAATGAATCTCCGGTAATTCAAACCATCGAGAAGGGTGAAACCTACTTTGGACGGGCTTATGTTGTGAATAGTTGGTACGTTACTGCCTACGAACCAATTTACAACAATGGTAAAATTGTAGGGATGCTTTACGTTGGCGATAAAGAAAAGGACATTGAGGAACTTAGTGATAAAATCGGATCACTGAAGATTGGCGAAAGCGGTTTTCCCTTTGTTATCGACGAAGATGGTAAGTTTTTAGTGCATCCCTATGCCGTTGGGGAGACCTGGGATGATGAATCCATTATTAAAACAATTTTGTCGGAAAAATCAGGAGTTGCAAAGTACATATTAAATAAGGATGGTGTAAAAAAAATATGCGTCTGGCAATACTTTCCTGATTTTAAAATTTATATTGCAGCAGCCATGCCCCTTTCCGATGAAGCTGGTTCGTTGATTTGGGAAATGATCTATAACTCGGCTATAATTGCCCTGGTCATTATAATCATACTTTCATTATTTGTGTATTTTATCACAGCTGATAATGTGAGGAGATTTTTGTCGCAACTAGAAAAGTCAACCAAAAAACTGGAACAAACTCAACAAGCCCTGGAGCAATCAGAAAAGCATTTTCAAACTTTGTTTAACAATAGTTCCGACGAAATTTTTGTAATTGATTTTGATGGTAACTTTGAAGAAGTTAACCAGGTTGCTTGTGAAAATCTTGGTTACACCAGGGATGAGTTCTTAAAAATGAACGTCAGCCAAATTAAACCTGAAAATTTCAGATCTAAGGTTGGAAGTAACATTGAAACCATTCGCAAATTTGGTCAGTTTCGGCATGAATCAGAGAACCAATCGAAAACAGGAAGGATTATCCCGGTGGAAATGAAAAGCCGTGTTGTTGACTTTAAAGGTAAGCAAATGATACTTTCCATTTCCCGTGATATTTCTGAACGAAAGGAAGTGGAAGAAAAAATACTATCCACGATCATTCAAACCGAAGAAAATGAACGCAAGAGGTTTGCTGCCGATTTGCACGACGACCTGGCGCCCATACTTTCTACGGTAAAATTGTATACCGACTTGCTGAAGAAGAAAAACTTCAAAAAGATTGATGAGGAAGAAGCCGTGAGAAATATCGAAGAGTTGGTTGACATGGCTATCACATCCACCCGAACTATTTCCCGTAACATAAGGCCCAATATTTTACAGGATTTCGGCCTTGCTGCTGCCGTGAATGATTTTTGCAGTTTTATCAAAAAAACAGAATCAATTAGCATCGAAGTTGTTACTCATCAATATAAAATTCAGGAACGAGGTATCGAGGAAACTGTGCTGTACCAGTCGGTGAAGGAGTTGATCAACAACACCATCAGGCATGCTTCGGCGAAAAATATTAAGATCGAATTGAAGAGTTTTGAAAACCAGGTGATCTTATATTACCGTGATGATGGAGTGGGATTCGACCTGGATGAAGCGATGAAACAGCACACAGGACTTGGACTGAACAACATTGTTAACAAAATCAAATCGGTGAAGGGTACTGTGGACATCAACACCAAACCGGGAGAGGGGATGTTTTTGATTGCGTCGCTGAAGTTGAAAAAGAAATAATTGTATTTATCGCGATTGTGCGCCAATGATACACGAATAATCCCTAATATTGAAAACATATTCGTGAAAATCAGCGGTAAAAAGAATTAACGGATATTCGCGGTTAAACATTTTGTAATTTCGCTCGAAACTTTAACATGGAAATAGCCAAAGTGATCATCGTCGACGACCACGTCATCTTTAGGAAAGGACTTTACACCATCCTGAACGAGATCGATTTTGTGAAAGTAGTAGGGGAGGCCTCCAATGGCAACGAACTGCTCGAACTCCTTAAAAAGCAACCCGCTGATGTGATCCTGATGGACATCAAAATGCCGGTGATGGACGGCATCGAAGCTACCAAAAAAGTGTCGGCCAAATATCCCGGAATCAAAATCATCGCCCTCACCATGTTCGAAGAGATCAGCTATTTTAATAAAATGATCGAAGCCGGTGCTTCCGGTTTCCTGCTTAAAAAAACCAACTCCGAAGAACTGGAACGTGCAATTAACCTTGTTTTGGAAGATGAAAGCTATTTTTCAGAAGAGTTCATGAATTCGGTGAACGTTTATCTCAAACCCAAACAAAAAGAGAGCGGCATTACCCTCACCGACCGTGAGCAGGAAGTGCTTGAGCTGATCTGCAAAGGTTACTCCAACGTAGAGATCGCTAATTTCCTCGGCGTTAGCAGCCGCACGGTGGATGGCTTCCGTGCCCGCCTTTTTGAAAAAACCGGCGCTAAAAATGCCCCCAACCTGGTGATGTTCGCGATCAAGAACGGGCTGGTAAGCTAACCTGCCAGGTTTGCAGCGCTCAAGCAAAAGCTAACCTGTTAGGTTTGCAGCGCTCAAGCAAAAGCTAACCTGTTAGGTTTGCAGCGCTCAAGCAAAAGCTAACCTAACAGGTTAGCTCAAGCTTCGCAAAACCCCCACAACCCAGCACCCGTGTAAAATACCTGCTCAAAATTTTTTTTCATTTTTTTCGAAAAAATCGTCGAATATTTAACCCTTCTGTTAATTGAATAACAATAACCTTTTCATTGGTTTTTGAAATTTTTACAAATGTTCTATAATGAATCTATTGTTAATTAAATAACAATACTAATTCATTGATTAGAAATATATTGGAATTTGATCGTAGGGTGTTTTTACCTGTTTTTTCGTTGCGCATTTCGCTCTTGTGCAAGGGTGGTTTGAGGTGGTACTTTTGGCTCATAATTCATAGAAATGAAAAAACAGAAGATCATAATCGCCGACAATAATAAATATTTCCGTGAAGGATTAAAACGGATACTTCTCAACATCGGGAATGTGAAGGTTGTGGGTGAGGTGGAAAACGGCCATCAGCTTCTAGATTTACTGGAGACGCAAAAGGCCGATATCGTTTTTCTGGATGTGGCCATGCCGGAGATGGGTGGCTTTGAAGCGGTGCTGATCGGGCATCAGAAATTCCCCAGAACCCGCTTTGTGGCTTTTTCATCCCTCGAGAATCCGCGTTATGTCAACCGGATGATCGCTGCGGGTGTGAGCGGTTACCTCACCAAATCGAGCGATAATTATGATCTGCTGCACGAGATCGTGACGGAGAGGCAACAAACATTTTACCTCTCGCCCGGTCTTCAAAATCACAATTTACAATTCGACAATCATTCATTGGTAAATTAATATGAACCCTGAAAACAACAGCATCATGAACACACAAAAGATTTTAATCGTCGACGACGACGTCGATATCATCAACGTAATCAGCACCATTCTTGAAAATGAAGGTTACGAGGTTTTCTCAGCCAATAATAAAGATGAAGGGCTGAACCTGGCCCGCGAGATCAATCCCGACCTGGCCATCCTTGATGTGATGATGACCACCCATTACGAAGGTTTTGAACTGGCCGAAGCGCTGGTAAACGAAGATGAATTTAAAAACATGCCCATCCTCATGCAAACTTCCATGGAAGTGATTACCACAACCAAAGAGAGTGTAAGGGAGATGGCTCGTGAGTTTCGGCAGGATCCTAAATACAAAGAACTCCAAGTTATCCTCATGAAAGATATCGTTAGTGGAAAAGCCGGAGTTGACTATCGTACCGACGATGGTAAAAATACCTGGGTGCCGGTTGACGGTTTCCTGAAAAAGCCGGTCGATTCAAAAAAACTTTTACCGGAAATTAAAGCTTTGCTTGGTAAGAAGGTGAGTTTTCACGCCAACTAAAAGGGACTGATTACAGAGGAATTATCAAAAAATATTTATTATGAAATACGGGATAGCGGAAATACTGGAAGCACGGGGAGGCGCGAAACGCGACAGCCTGATACCCATTCTTCAGGAGATACAGGAAAGTGAAGGGTTTCTCTCTCAGGAAGCGGTTTCTGAAGTGGGTAGCAGGCTGGGTATCCCTACCAGTAAGATTTACGGCGTTGCCACCTTTTACAACCAGTTTAGGTTTGAGCCCAAAGGCAAATACCACATCCAGGTATGCCGCGGAACGGCCTGCCACGTACTCGGTTCGGCAACCGTACTCGACAAACTCGAAAAAATACTCAGGGCGAAAGCCGGGCAAACCACCCGCGACGGGCTTTTCAGCATCGAAGTGGTGGCCTGCATCGGCGCTTGCGGATTGGCACCTGTGGTGAATATCAATGGTAATTTTTATGCTAAAGTCACCGAGCAATCGCTCACGGAGATCATCGAAAACCTGAAAAATAAGGAAGCATAATGGAAACGGCAAACAAAACAGGAATGAAGGAATTCCTGATCGAACAGTTGCGAACCGGTTCACCGGACAGGACCGATCCGTTTGTCAGCAGCAAACTCGCAGAACTCAGGCGTGAAGACGTGACTAAACCTGTGATCTTCATCGGAACCGGAACCTGTGGACTGGGCGCCGGCGCTGAAAAAACCTGGTTTGAAACGCAACGTTACATCGAAGATCATCAACTCGATGTGGAGGTGATCAAAGTGGGTTGCATCGGTTTTTGTGCTGCCGAACCCCTGGTGGATGTGCAGCTTCCGGGTAAAAACCGGATTTCTTTTAAAAATGTAACCGGTGACAAGGTGAACGATGTGCTTGAAAGCGCGTTCACGCTCGATTCGAACAATGAACACATTTTGGGGCAATTCAGGTCGGAAAAACTGGATGTTTGGGAAAATGTTCCTTTCATCGATGAACACCCGTTTTTTGCACCCCAGAAAAGGATCGTCCTGAAAAACTGTGGCCTCGTCAATCCCATCGACATCGAAGAATATGTTGCCAGGGGCGGATATAACAGTTTCCTGGAAACCATTAAAAAATATTCCTCTTTTGAGGTTTGCGATAAGATCGAAAAAAGCGGGCTACGCGGTCGCGGTGGTGGCGGTTTCCCGACCGGTAAAAAATGGAAATTCGCCAATGGCACCGAAGCCGATCAGAAATACCTGATTTGCAACGCCGACGAAGGTGACCCCGGTGCTTTTATGGATCGTGCCGTGATCGAAGGTGATCCGCACCGCCTGATCGAAGGGATGGCCATTGCAGCTTTTGGGATCGGTGCAACGAAAGGTTATGTGTACATCCGGGCTGAATACCCACTTGCCATCGAACGGTTGAAAATTGCTTTGACCCAGGCCCGTGAATATGGTTTGCTCGGAAAAAATATTTTCGACAGTGGATTCGACTTCGACATCATCATCAAGATGGGTGCCGGTGCATTTGTTTGCGGTGAAGAAACCGCGCTGATCCACAGCATCGAAGGCAAACGCGGAATGCCGCGACCCAGGCCGCCGTTTCCGGCAGTTAACGGACTGTTTGGTAAACCGACCATCATCAACAATGTGGAAACCCTCTCCAACCTGCCGGAGATCATGGCCAGGGGCGAGGCGTGGTTTGCTTCCATCGGGACTGAAAAGAGCAAAGGAACCAAGGTGTTTGCCCTTTCGGGAAACATCAGCCTGACCGGCCTCGTGGAAATCCCCATGGGAACGACCGTTCGCGAGATAATCTTCGACATCGCAGGAGGGATTCCCAACAACAAAAAATTTAAATCGGTACAGATCGGCGGCCCGTCAGGCGGCTGTATCACCGAAGAAAACCTCGACATCCAGGTTGATTATGAATCGCTGATCAGCGTGGGGGCCATGATGGGATCAGGCGGACTGGTCGTGATGGACGAAAATACCTGCATGGTGGATGTAGCCAAGTTTTTTATGGATTTTATCCAGCGTGAAAGCTGTGGCAAATGTATTCCCTGCCGCGAAGGAACCCGGAGGATGCTGGAAATTCTGGAAAGTATCACCAGCAAGCCCAACAAAAACAATGAAAAAGAGGCTTTGCAGCGATTCAAGGGAATCGTCCAGTTGGAAAAACTCGGCAAGGTGATCAAAGAAACTTCGTTGTGCGGACTCGGACAAACGGCGCCCAACCCGGTGCTCAGTACCCTCAAATGGTTCCGCGACGAATATGAATCGCACATCTACGAAAGAAAATGCGATCCCAAAGTGTGCACTGAATTGCGAACCTACAAAATCGACATCGACCTGTGTACCGGCTGTATGGCCTGCGTTCGGAAGTGCCCGGTGAATGCCATCGTAGGCGCCCGCAAAACACACCACTTCATCGTGGAAGATCTGTGTATCGGTTGCGGGAGTTGTGTGGACGCATGTAAGTTTGATGCAATCTCGATTTCATGAGTTTAAAAATTGAAGCAATGGAAATGAATATCGAAATAAATAACAGGCAGTTGAAGGCAACCCGGGGCGAAACCATCCTCGATGTGCTCACGCGCAACGGGATCAAGGTGCCGACCCTTTGCCACATGAAAGACTATTTCCCGTCGGGGGCCTGCAGGATGTGTGTGGTGGAACATGAAAATTCGGGAAAGCTGGTTACATCCTGCTCATACCCGGTGGAGGAAGGGATGCGCATCAAAACCCATACATCGCGCGTGGTGGAAGCTCGCAAGATGATCGTGGAGTTGCTGTTATCGAATCACCCCGATGATTGTTTGTACTGCGTTCGCAATGGCAATTGCCAGTTGCAGGATTTGTCGGTCGAGCATCATGTGACCGAAAGACGGATCTCCGGGTTGAAAAACAATTTCAGCAAGGATCTGTCGAGCCCGAGCATTACCCGCGATCCCGATAAATGCATTTTGTGCGGCCGCTGTGTGCGGGTTTGCGAAGAAGTGATGGGGGTTTCGGCCATCGATTATATCAATCGCGGAAGCAAAACCCTGATCGGCACTTCATTTAATAAAGGTTTAAACACATCGAGTTGTGTGAACTGCGGGCAATGCATCATGGTTTGCCCCACCGGCGCATTGAGTGAAAAAGGACATTTGAACGAAATCCAGATGGCATTGACCGATCCGTCCAAAAAAGTGGTGGTTCAGTATGCTCCTGCAATTTCCGTGTCCCTCGCTGAAGAATTCGGCATGCAACCGGGTACAGACGTCAACGGACTGATGAACGCTGCTTTGCGCAAGATCGGTTTTGATTTTGTGTTCGACACGAGTTTTTCCGCCGACCTTACCATCATGGAAGAATCGGCTGAGCTGATCGACCGCGTGGCCAACGGCGGCACGTTACCGCTGATCACGAGTTGCTGTCCGGCATGGGTAAAATATGCCGAGGAGTTTGCCGTCGATTTTCTGCCGAATGTTTCGAGTTGCAAATCGCCGCAACAGATGCTTGGCGCTGTGATCAAGACCTATTTTGCAGAGAAGATCAACACAAAACCGGAGGATATTTATTCGGTGTCGGTGATGCCATGCACCGCTAAAAAATTCGAGGCACAGCGCGAAGACATGACCCATCACGGCATCACGGATGTGGATGCGGTGATGACCACTCGCGAACTGGCCCAGTTGATCCGTTTGTACGGGGTGGATATGTACAACATCAATCCCGAGCTGACTGATTCACCTTTGGGCATCCGAAGTTCAGCAGGAAAGTTGTTTGGCGGATCGGGTGGTGTGATGGAAGCAGCCTTGAGAACTGCCTATTTTAAACTCACCGGTGAAGAATTGAAAGAGTTTAAGATCAATGCTGTTCGCGGACTTACCGGCAGAAAAGAGACAAAGTTGCAGATCGGTGACCTAGAAGTCGGCGTTGCCGTAGTTAGCGGATTGCAAAACGCAAAGGTGTTGCTGGATGAGATCAGGAATGGCCGGAACGACATTCATTTCATCGAGATCATGGCCTGTCCGGGCGGCTGTATCGCAGGTGGCGGACAGCACATCGGAGCCGATCAGAAAGCGATCCTGTCAAGACTGAGCTCCTTGTACGACATTGACGACCGCGACTCGATCAAGGTTTCCCACAAGAATCCCGAAGTGATCGAACTCTACGATAAATTCCTGGGCGAACCCCTGGGACATAAGAGTCATGCGTTGTTGCATACGGAGTATGAGAAACGAGAGGTGCCGTTGTAGATTGATGTGAAATAAAAAAATTAAGAATTTTTAAATGGAGATTAGGAATGGAAAATTGGAATACTGGAATGTTGGAAGAATTGACAGTGTTGTTCTGAATGAGAATATCAGTCATTCCATTTTTCCATTTTTCCATCATTCCAAAAACAAAGTAAGCCTGGAAACCCAGAAAATGAGATTAACAACAAACTAAACAACTAAACACCCATGTCCGGAACCCCACATACCAACCTCGTTTACACGCAGAAGGACCTCTGTAAGGTATGCTATACCTGTGTGCGCGAGTGTCCGGTGAAAGCGATCCGCATCATGAACGGTCAGGCCGAGGTGATGATCGAGCGCTGCATCGGGTGTGGGAATTGTGTGAAAGTTTGCAGTCAGGGTGCGAAGGTGTATTACAATTCAAATCCGGAGGTGAAGGCATTGCTGGAGTCGGAGCACAAGGTGGCAGCCATTGTGGCGCCCAGTTTTGCGGCCGAGTTTTCGGATATAAAAGATTATAAAAAGCTAGTGGGCATGATCCGCTCATTAGGGTTTGATTTGGTGAATGAAGTGGCTTTTGGAGCGGATATGGTGGCGCGTGAATATGAGAAGTTGATGGATTTGAACGGGGATCGTCCCCATATCTCCTCCGATTGCCCTGCTATTGTGTATTACATTCGCCAATATCATCCCCAACTGGTGGGCTACCTGGCACCGATCGTTTCGCCGATGGTGGCCATGACAAGGATCCTGCGCAAGATGCATGGTGATGACCTCAAGCTGGTTTTCATCGGACCATGCATCGCTAAAAAAGCAGAATCGGATGAAGTGGACGCTGCCATCACCTTCACCGAGCTGAGGTATTTACTGGCAGCCAACGGGATCAAAGAGGAGGAGATTGAAGCGACGGAATTCGATCCGCCGCTGGCCGGTAAAGGTGCCATTTTCCCGGTGAGCCGGGGATTGCTGCAAACGGTGAATAAGTCGGACGACATCGCCGAAGGAAATATTGTGGTCGCGGAAGGAAGGGTCAATTTCAGGGATGCGGTGAAGGAGTTTGAGAGCGGTTTGTTGCATTCGCATCACCTGGAGCTGCTGTGTTGCGAGGGGTGTATCATGGGACCCGGTATGTCGAAGGGAGGTAAACGGTACACCCGTCGCACGCAGATCAGCAATTATGTGCGTGAGAAACTCGAACTGATCGATCCTGAAGTATTCAAACAACAGGTTGAAGAATTCAGTGAAGTTGACTACAGTCAACAATTCGAAGCGGCCGACAGAAGGATTCCGTTACCGGATGAAAAGGATATCGAATCAGCCCTTCAAAAGATGGGCAAGTTTTCTCAGAAAGACCATCTGAATTGCGGCGCTTGCGGATACGAAACCTGTGTGGATCATGCGATAGCCATCGTGGAAGGACTGGCCGAAACAGAGATGTGTTTGCCTTTCACCATTGAAAAATTGCACAAATCGGTGGAAGACCTCAACCTTTCGAATGAGAAGCTGGCCACTACGCAACAGGCGCTCAAACAATCGGAGAAACTGGCGAGCATGGGACAACTTTCGGCAGGCATCGCGCATGAGCTCAACAATCCGCTGGGGGTGATCACCATGTATTCGAACATATTAAAAGATGAAGCACCCGAGGATAGCCCAATCCGGAAAGACCTGGAACTGATTGTTGAACAGGCTGATCGTTGCAAAGGGATCGTTGGCGGACTGCTCAATTTTGCCCGGAAAAACCAGGTGAAACTGAAGGAAACCAACATCGAGGAATTTGTGAAACACAGCCTCGATTCGGTGATCAATCCGGGAAATGTGGTGATCAAATTCCACTCGGAACTGAGCGACCCGGTGGTTCAGATCGACCAGGATCAGATGATGCAGGTGCTGACCAACCTCGAAAAAAATGCTGTGGAAGCAATGACGAATGGAGGTATTTTACAGGTGGATCTGGTAGGGAATGACCTTTCTGTTGATATCCTTGTGAAAGACACAGGAGTGGGTATTCCCGACGAGAATATGGACAAACTTTTTACACCCTTTTTCACAACCAAACAAATGGGAAAAGGAACGGGGCTCGGACTTCCGCTGATCTATGGCATCGTGAAAATGCACAAAGGCCAGATCACCGTTCAGTCGAATGCCGATCCTGAAAAAGGAGAAACAGGAACAACATTTAAAATCACAATACCGAGAAAACGGGAACTATAAATTTGAAAGCAATGGAAGCAAGAAAAAAGATCATGATCGTGGATGACGATATCGATGTGCTGACACAGATGAAAATGCAGGTGGAACGCTTTGGATATGATACGATAACAGCGGAGAGCCAGAAAGAAGGCGAGGCGCTGATGGAAACAGAAAAGCCCGACCTGGCCATTTTCGACCTGATGATGGAAAACCAGGACAGCGGTTTCATCCTCAGCTATAAAATGAAGAAAAAATACCCCGATGTGCCGGTGATCATTGCCACAGCCGTGACTGCCGAAACCGGGATGATCTTCGGTCTCGACACCGAGGAAGAGCGCAACTGGATCAAAGCCGATCAGTACCTCGAGAAAGGCATCCGGCCGGATCAGTTGCAGAGGGAGATTAATAAGTTGTTGAAGATTTAAATTTTCTCAAAAATTGGATTAGTAATTTGGTTAGTATGACATGCGGGCATGACCTGTGAATGAAGTTAATCAAATGCCTGCATGTCTTTTTTAAAATGACAAATTAAAATGGCAATACTCAAAGTACTTGTAGTCGACGACGAACCCGGCATCCGCTCCGGTATCAACCGCATCCTGCAAAATTTTACGGTGGGTTATCCTTTCATGGATGAGGCTTTTGATTTCGCGATGATCGACGCAGAAACGGGTGAAAAGGCCATCGAAATCATCGATAGCCAGCAGATCGACATTGTGTTGCTCGACAATAAACTTCCCGGCATCCATGGAATCGAGGTGCTCGAATACATCAACAAAAAAAATTACGATGCCGAAGTGATGATGATCACTTCCTACGCTTCCCTCGACCTGGCGGTGAAGGCAACCAACAATGGCGCTTTCAACTTTGTTCCCAAACCATTTACACCACAGGAACTGAAGTCTGCCATGGAAAACATCACCAAACACCTGTTTCTGAAACGCATTTCCCGCAAAATGAATGAGGATGGACAACAATTGCGATTCCAGTTTTTGTCGGTGTTGTCGCATGAGCTGAAAAGTCCCGTGAATGCCATCGAAGGATATCTGCAGATCATGCATGACAAACAGGTAGGCGAAAATATCGGGGATTACAAGGTGATGATCGACCGTTCGCTGGAAAGGCTCAAAGGAATGCGAACGCTGATCTCGGACTTGCTTGACCTGACAAAGATCGAAACAGGCGTGAAAACCCGGGATTTTAAACCGGTGGATATCACGGAAGTTTTCCGGATTGCGAGGGATACCATCGAGCCGCTGGCGCAACAACGAAATGTGAAAGTTCACCCGGTGCAGGATGAAGGCATTTACATCAATGCCGATCGCGGTGAAATAGAGATCATTCTCAACAACCTGCTTTCCAACGCTGTGAAATATAATCGTGAAGGCGGGCAAGTAACGGTAAACCTGAAAAAACAAAACGGCAGCCTCGAAATTTCGGTGGAAGATACCGGCATAGGGATGAGCGAAGATGAGGTTTCAAAACTTTTTGGGGAGTTTGTTAGGATAAAAAATATTAAGACAAAAAATATAACCGGCAGCGGGCTGGGGTTATCCATCGTGAAAAAGCTGGTGGAGATGTACGACGGGGAGATCAGGGTGGAAAGCCGGCCCGATGTGGGATCGAAATTTACGGTGATCCTGCCGGACTGAAAAAGCTATAAAAGACTACGACAATGAAATTCAATCCAGAAAAATATAACATAGAAGACCGGCCGGGCCTGCCTTTTATTGATCCGCAGGAGATCGAACTGATGCTTGGCACTTCCTTGTCGAATCGCGAATCGGTGGAGCGGATCATTCAGAAATCGCTGAACAAGCAGCGGTTAAGTATGCAGGATGTGGCCGTACTCGTGAATACAACCGATCCTGAATTGATCGAACAGATCAAAGAGGGTGCAAAGACACTGAAGGAAACGGTTTATGGAAACCGCATCGTGCTGTTTGCCCCTTTGTACATTGGCAACTTTTGCTCGAACAACTGCCGTTATTGCGGTTTCAGGGCTTCCAATCCACATGCGGAGCGCCGGACGTTGAGTCATGATGAGATCATCAAAAATGTGGAGGCACTCGAAGAGAACGGACAGAAACGGTTGATCCTCGTTTATGGCGAACATAAAAACTATTCGGCGGATTATATTGCCGAGACAGTGAAAACGGTTTACCAGGTTAAAAAAGGAAATGGTGAGATCAGGCGGGTGAACATCAATGCGGCACCGCTTGATCTGGAAGGGTTCAAAAAGGTACACGAAGCCGGCATAGGCACCTATCAGATTTTTCAAGAGACCTATCATCCCGATACCTATAAAAAATATCACGAAGGCGGTAAAAAGGCCGATTATGAATACCGGCTCACCTCGCTCGACACCGCATTTGAAGCCGGCATCGATGATGTGGGGATCGGCGCATTGTTCGGATTGTGCGACTGGCGGTTTGAAGTGATGGGACTGGTGCGTCATGTAAACCACCTCGAAGCGTGTTTTAATGTGGGACCGCATACGATTTCGTTCCCGCGTCTTCAAAATGCTTCGGACATCAACATCGATGAAGATTACCTGGTTTCGGATGAGGAATTCGTAAGGATCGTAGCCATTTTAAGATTGGCTGTCCCTTACACCGGGATGATCCTGACGGCAAGGGAACCAAGGCATATCCGGGATGAAGTGTTACAGTTCGGTTGTTCGCAGATCGATGCAGGAACAAAGATCGAACTTGGCGCTTATGCCGAAGAATTCAAACAGGCACAAAATCTCGATAAGGAGCAGTTCCTGATCCGCGACGACCGGAGTTTGAATGAGGTGATTGATGAGTTGCTGGGAAATGGTTATTTACCGTCGTTTTGCACGGCCTGTTACCGCAAAGGGAGAACCGGCGAGCATTTTATGGAGTTTTCGGTTCCGGGATTTATCAAACGCTATTGTACACCCAATGCCATTTTAACCCTGGCCGAATACCTCATGGATTATGCACCCAAAGAAACAAAGAAAAAGGGTTGGACGGTGATCAATGAAAACATCGAACAACTCAACGGTTTCAACCGGAAAGGCGAATTGCAAAGCCGCATCGAACGGATCAAAGCAGGTGAGAGGGATATTTATTTCTAAAATGAGAAAAAGGAACAAATACACTGCCACCGTCATTGCGATCCGCCAGTTGGCGGAGAAGCAATCTCATTGCTATATTAATATCAGTTTGCTAATAAATAACATACACACACTTTTAATTTTAATTTGTCGTAGCGGGTCGGTGGTCTGAACAGACTGCTGACCCTTTTTTATTTTTTACTGAATGAAATCAATTAGTGAATTTTGTGGTTTTGTGATTTAGTGGCAAATTTTCCTGCCACAAAAACACGAAAGCTCAAAATGCCACAATACCAATAAAATTTTTAATAAAAACTACCAAATTACTATGAATAAATCGCGCGACAACAAACCACACATCGGCATCTTCGGGCGGCGAAATACTGGTAAAAGCTCTTTCATCAACGCACTGGTAGGGCAAGAGATTGCCATCGTTTCGGAACAGGCCGGTACCACTACAGATCCGGTGAAAAAGTCGATCGAGATATTTGGTATCGGTCCCGCCATCGTGGTGGATACCGCCGGTATTGATGATGAAGGAATACTTGGCAACAAACGAATTGAAAAGTCGCTGGAAGTTTTAAAGATGGTAGATGTGGCGGTATTGATGATTTCTGAAAATACTTTCGGTGCATTTGAAGCCGATCTCGTCAACGCTTTCGGCAATTATGACATTCCTTTTATTGTTGTTCATAATAAATTTGATATCGAGCCACTGCAAAGCAAGATCAAATCGGATATCGAAAATATTTCCGATACGATTGTGCTGGACTTCAGCTCCCAAACGGGATACGATTTAGATCCGGTCATTAAAGCATTGCGAAATAAAATTCCTGAGTCAGTCTTCCAGAAACCGCCACTGTTGGGCGATGTGATTGGCAAAGGCGACTATGTGCTGCTGATCACGCCCATCGATAACGAAGCCCCCGACGGACGGATGATCCTGCCGCAGGTGATTGCCATTCGTGATGTGCTCGACAATGATGCCATCAACATTGTATTGAAGGAAGACCAGGTGGAAAACTTTTTCAAAACCTCGGGCATTACACCCAAACTCGCCATCACCGATAGCCAGGTGTTCGGGAAGATGAAAGACATTGTCCCGGCACATGTGCCGTTTACCAGTTTCAGCATTATGCTGGCCCGGTTTCGGGGCGATTTTAAGGCTTATCTTGATGGAACGCCAAAAATTGATGAACTCCAGGACGGCGACCGTGTACTGATCCTCGAATCGTGTACCCACCAGGTGAATTGCGATGACATTGGTCGGTTTAAGTTGCCCAACTGGATCAAAGAATATACCGGGAAAAACATAAAATTTGATATTGTGGCCGGTCTGGATAAGATCAGTCGCAACACGGAAGATTATAAAATGGTGATCCAGTGCGGGGGCTGCATGGTGACGCGGAAACAGTTGCGCAGCCGTCTGAAACCGGCCAAAGACGCACAAATCGCCATCTCCAACTACGGCATGGCCATCGCCTGGGTGAATGGAATGTTTGACCGTGTTACAGAACCCTTTCGAAAAGTATATGCCTGACATTGTTCATATATTGGATAAAGAATTGTTGACGCGCGAAGACCTGATCCGGTTGCTTACTGTGACTAGCAAAGCGGAGCGGGACCTGATTTTTCAGAAAGCAGCTAAGGTGAGGTCTGAAAACGTTGGTAAAAATGTTTACTTGCGGGGTCTGATCGAGTTTTCGAACAGGTGTGAAAAAAATTGCCTCTATTGTGGCATTCGCACCGGAAATGCGCAGGTGGAGCGATATTGCCTCGAAGAAGATGAAGTGATTGCTTGTGCCCAGCATGCGTTTGAAAATAATTACGGTTCGGTGGTGATCCAATCGGGAGAACGAACAAACGAGGATTTCATCATCAAGATCGACAACCTGGTTCGTAAGATCAAAATTTTATCGCACGGAAAGCTGGGCATCACACTGTCTTGCGGTGATCAATCCAAAGAGACCTACCAGCGATGGTTCGACAGTGGAGCACACCGGTATTTGTTGCGTTTCGAAGCATCCGATCCCGATCTTTATTATAAGATCCATCCCAACAATAAAAAACATTTCCTGCTGAACCGGCTGAACTCCCTGCAATACCTGAAAGAGACCGGTTACCAGGTAGGTTCGGGTATGATGATCGGGTTGCCTGGTCAAACTCCCGAAAACCTCGCCGATGACCTGCTGATGTTGAAAATGCTTAATGTAGATATGGTGGGTATGGGTCCCTACATCGAACACAAGGATACACCTTTGTTTGAAAAAAGAGATCAACTGTTACCGAAAGATGAACGGCTGGCACTTTCACTGCTAATGATTGCAGTTTTACGTATCTTAATGCCCGACATAAACATTGCAGCGGCCACTGCTCTCGATTCGCTTGCAGATGATGGTCGGATGCAAGCGATTTGTTCCGGAGCCAATGTGCTGATGCCCAATTTCACGCCCTTGAAATACCGGGAAAACTATTTCCTCTATGAAAATAAACCCTACCTCACCGAGGCTGATGCGTTGATTAAAAAGATCAATGAATCTGGTAACTTAAACGGATATCAGATCAAATTTGGGGAGTGGGGGGATTCGAAGCATTTTGCGAATCGGGTAAAGGGATTGGGATTTGATTCGTAGTTATTGCGCACCTACGGCACGCCGGCTCACGTTTTCAATTTGATTTATAAAAAATTGAAATTCTAAATTATAAATTACAATTTGTAAAAGTGGGCTTAATATTGGGTATGATGATTATGAGCGATCTAATTTGATGATTCAGGCGCACAATTGTTTATTCATCTTAAACTGACTCAAATTAATCCGATCAGTGCACATAACTAATCAATGAAAAGGCCATTTTAAGCCAGATTTGATTAATCCGATATTTTTCATCAGTTTTCAACACGCCAAATACAACATTACTATTTTTTTACTTTTGCCCGTCATCAGGATGTTATGAACTGCCATTTTGAATCAATCAATTTAAGGAGAGATTTGTAATAACTAAAAAGCGCCTTATGAAAATTGTTGCCGACGACAAAATACCTTTCCTCAAAGGGGTTTTTGAACCTTATGGAGAGATTGTTTACCTCCCCGGTGATGAAATTAATAGCAATTTGCTTGTAGATGCCGATGTTTTACTAACACGTTCAATTACGCAATGCAATGCTGATTTACTCAAAAAAACAGCTGTTAAATTTATTGTAACTGCCACAATTGGTGATGACCATATCGACAAGCTATATTGCATGGATCACAATATTGAATGGGCTACCGCAAAAGGCAGCAATGCTGGTGCTGTTGAGCAATATGTTACATCAGGACTGATTGAGAAGGCTGCAAATGAGAAACTCGATTTGGTAGGTAAAACGATCGGTATAATTGGAGTTGGCGAAATTGGCTCAAGAATAAAAAGAGTTGCTGAATTGCTGGGCATGAACGTTTTATTGAACGATCCGCCCCGTGCAAGAGCCGAAGGGCAGGAAGGGTTTGTAAATCTGGAAGAAATTCAGCAAAAAGCCGATTATATTACCATTCATGTTCCGCTAACCTTTGGGGGAGCAGATAAAACATTTCACCTTTTGAATGAGTCCTTTTTCGAGGGACTGAACAGGCCGGTTGTTTTAATCAATACTTCCCGGGGTGCCGTATTGGATACAGAGGTGCTCAAGTATGCCTACCGTGAAGGTTTTATAAAAAAACTGGTGATAGATGTTTGGGAAAATGAACCTGAAATTGATGAGGAATTAATGAATATGGCGGGTATTTCAACACCCCACATAGCCGGATATTCAGTGGAAGGGAAGGCCAATGCCACTGCGATGGTTGTTCATGCTGTAAGCGATTTTTACGGATTGGGAAAAGATGATTGGTTCCCAAACATCCCGGCTGATCCCAGGCAAATGGAATTGAATTGCCAAGGATTGTCTAACCTGGAAATATTCAGAATGGTTTTTAATGCTGTTTATCCCATTCATGCTGATTCCGTTACTTTAAAATCCGCTCCGGATCATTTTAAGGATTTGCGGAGAAATTATGTGTATCGGCATGAAAATTCAGGTTGGGAATTGATCCTTCATAACGCTGGTGAAGAAGTTAAATTAAAATTGAAGTCCTTTGGATTTCATATAGGTGTGTAATTAAATATTTAATTTTCTGATGGAGAATTCCATTTTAACAAAAGCTGCTGATAATATCAGAGTATTGGCACTATCGATGGTTGAAAAGGCCAACTCAGGGCATCCGGGAGGTGCAATGGGTGGTGCTGATTTTATAAATTTACTTTATGCCGAATTCCTGAACTATAATCCGGATGACCTTGCATGGCCATTTCGCGACAGGTTTTTCCTTGATCCCGGCCACATGTCGTCCATGTTGTATTCCATGTTGCATCTAGTGGGTACATTCACTCAGGATGATCTCGAAAATTTCAGGCAATGGGGTAGTCCCACACCCGGACATCCTGAACTGGATGTAAAACGTGGCGTTGAAAATACATCCGGACCATTGGGTCAGGGGCATGTGATGGCGGTGGGATCAGCGATAGCTGAAAGATTTTTAGCAGCAAGGTTTGGTGATTGGATGTCGCATAAAACATACACTTTTATTTCTGATGGAGGTATTCAGGAAGAAATATCACAAGGAGCCGGGAGGATAGCCGGATTTTTAGGCTTGAATAACCTGGTTATGTTTTACGATGCTAACGATGTGCAACTATCAACCAAGGTGGATGAAGTAAGTACTGAGGATACCGCTACAAAATACATTGCCTGGGGATGGCGTGTTATGACCATTAATGGCAATGATCCTGATGAGATAAGGGGAGCGCTGATGAAAGCTCAGCAGGAAAATGAAAAGCCGGTGCTTATTATTGGCCGAACCGTGATGGGAAAAGGGGCCCGGACAGCTCAAAATGAAAGTTTTGAAGGAATGGTCTCAACGCACGGACAACCTCTGAGTGCCGCTGGTGCAGATGTTCATAATACGATATTAAATCTGGGCGGAGATCCTGAAAATCCATTTGCAAAATTACGGGAAACGGAAGAATTGTATAACCGGGTAAATTCTGAAAAACGGGAGATGGTAAAATCAAAAGAAAAGGAATACCATGACTGGAAAGTGGCAAATCCCGAATTAGCCGATAAATTAATGAAAATATTGGCCGGAGAAATTCCTGTTATTGACTTTGCCAATATAGAGATCAAAGAAAATATTGCCACTCGTGCTGCTTCCAGTGCTGTTCTGGTTCATTTTGCAAAAGCATTCGAAAATATGATCGTAATGTCAGCCGATTTGGCAAATTCAGATAAAACGGATGGATTCCTAAAAAACAGCAGCACGATCAAAAAGGGCGACTTCTCAGGTGCATTTCTGCATGCCGGGGTATCGGAGTTAACGATGGCAGCACTTGCAAATGGAATGGCACTGAGTTATGTAATCCCAGTGTGTGGTACCTTTTTTGCCTTTTCAGATTATATGAAACCGGCCATTCGAATGGCTGCACTTATGCAGTTGCCGGTAAAATATGTGTGGACACATGATTCGTTCAGGGTAGGGGAAGATGGACCAACGCACCAGCCTGTTGAGCAGGAAGCACAATTAAGGTTGCTGGAAAGGCTCAAAAACCATGATGGTAAAAACAGTATGCTGGTACTTCGTCCTGCGGATGCAGAAGAAACCCGTGTAGCCTGGAAAATGGCCATGGAAAATGTTTATACTCCAACGGGACTGATCCTATCAAGACAGAACATTAATAATCTGCCAGTGAACGGGAATGGTGATTCTTTTAGCAGGGCAAAATATGCTGAAAAAGGTGCTTATATAGCTTTGTCAGCTGAAAGCATTGCAGATGTAATTTTGGTTGCCAGTGGTTCAGAAGTGAGCACCCTTATTGATACGGCAGCTATTTTAAAAAATAATGGAATTGATTCACAGGTTGTTTCAGTTATTTCTGAGGGTTTATTCAGGGAACAGGAAAAGGCTTATCAACTTAAAGTACTGCCAAAAGGTAAACCCATATTTGCATTAACAGCAGGGCTGCCGGTTACAATGCAAGGATTGGTGGGCGATAATGGTTTTGTTTTCGGCCTTGATCATTTTGGGTACTCTGCTCCCTACAAGGTGTTGGATGAAAAGTTTGGGTTTTCAGGTGCGCAGGTGAGTAAAAAGGTACTGGGATTTCTGAACTCATTGAATTAAAATAAAGTTTGGATAAAATATTTTTTTCAAAATAAATATTTATCTTTGCACCGCTTTTTAGAACGCAATTATATCGCAAACGAGCGATCAACGATAGGAAACATGAGTTGAGGGGGCATTAGTCCCCTCTTTTATTGGACAAAATGCTGAATAAAGTTAAAATAGAAGAAATCGTTTTAAATCATCTGGAAGGGAGTGATAAGTTTTTAGTTGATATCGAAATATCCTCCACCAATGTGATTGATGTATATGTTGACGGTGACAACGGGATCAGCATTGGTGAGTGTGTTCAGGTCAGCAGGTTGATTGAATCGGCTTTCGACAGGGATGAAGAAGATTACGAACTTCGTGTGAGCTCTCCTGGGCTTGATTCCCCATTTAAATTGCTCAGGCAATACAAAAAATATGTGGGCAGAGAAATCAGGATATCCCTGAATGATGGTCAAAAGTTAAAAGCCACTTTGCTTTCAGTAGATGATGAAGGGATAAAAGTGGAATATAAGGCAGATAAAAAAGCGAAAACTAAAACGCAGGCAGATTTTAAATTTGAAGAAATCAAAACAGTGAAGCCTGAAATATCATTTAAGTAGCTAACAATAAAGTACTATTATAAAAATGGAACACATAAATCTTGTCGAGACCTTTTCAGAATTTAAGGAATTCAAAAACATCGAACGTGAAACGATGATGCGGATCCTTGAGGATGTTTTCAGACACATGTTAGCCAAGCGATTTGGTACAGATGAAAACTTCGACATTATTGTTAATATCGACACCGGTGACCTCGAGATATGGAGAAATCGTGCGATAGTTGAAGATGATGACGTGGAGGATGAAAATCTTCAGATACCTTATTCTGAAGCCATTAAAATTGAGCCTGATTTTGAAGTAGGGGAGGAAGTTTCTGAAGAGATCAAGATGCTTGATTTTGGCCGTCGTGATATTTTATCTATCAGGCAAAACCTGATGTCGAAAATACAGGAATACGAAAAAGACAATGTGTATAAAAAATACAAAGAACGCATTGGTGAGATCATTACCGGCGAAGTTTACCAGGTGTGGAAAAAGGAAATTCTTGTGCTTGACGATGAAGGGATTGAATTGATTCTTCCGAAATCGGAGCAGATTCCTTCTGATTTTTACAGGAAGGGTGATACCATTCGCGCAGTTGTTTCTAAAGTTGAAATGCGTAATAATACACCGGCAATTATATTGTCAAGAACCTCACCTGTTTTCCTCGAACGTCTCTTTGAATCTGAGGTCCCAGAGGTTTTTGATGGACTGATCACCATTCGAAACATCGTGCGTGTTCCTGGTGAGCGGGCTAAAATTGCAGTTGAATCATACGACGACAGAATTGATCCTGTAGGTGCATGTGTGGGTATGAAAGGCTCGCGAATCCACGGCATTGTGCGGGAATTGAAGAATGAAAACATTGATGTAATTAATTTTACCAATAATCCTGTACTTTATATTCAAAGGGCTTTGAGCCCGGCAAAAATATCGTCAACCAATATTGTGGAAGACGAAAAACGGGCTGAAGTTTACCTCAAACCTGATCAGGTTTCCCTGGCTATTGGCAAAGGCGGTTTTAATATTAAACTGGCCGGAAAACTGACCGGATATGAAATTGATGTGTTCCGCGAAAGTGATATAGATGCAGAGGATGTTGATTTGCAGGAATTCTCAGATGAAATCGATCAGTGGATCATTGAAGAATTCAAAGCCATTGGCTGTGATACTGCAAAAAGTGTGCTCGATCTGGATATTGCTGACCTGGTAAAAAGAACCGATTTGGAGGAAGAAACCATCAAAGAGGTAATCAGGATACTGCAAGAGGAGTTTGAATAAAATGTACTACTTTAGCGAATTTTAGAAAAATTAAGATATTATTTTAGAAGGTTTTTATGGCAGAAACTGACAAACCGATAAGGCTTAGCAAAGCAGCTCGAGAATTCAATGTGGGCATCAGCACCATCGTGGAATTTCTTGGTAAAAAGGGTGTAACTATTGTTGCCAGCCCCAATACCAAGCTAACTCCTGATATGTACGTGATGCTGGAGGAAAAATTCCAGGGCCAGAAATCGGTGAAAGAGGAAGCAAAAAAGATCGGTTTGGATTACTCAGATCATCACACTATCAGTATTGATGATAATATCCATCTCCGGCCTGATTTGGATCAGGATGATGATTTTGATGAAGTGTTTATCAAGGATACAAGTATCTCGAAATCAGAAATAAAAGCTGAGCAAAAAGAACCTGTTCCTGCTGAGACAAAACCTGAACCCAAACCAGTTGTCATAGAAGAAACAGAACCCAAAGCTGAGAAAGAAAAACCGCAAGTTGAAGATAAGGTTGAAGAACCATCAGAAAAGGTAATAGCTGAGGAAGAAAAAACCGAAGTTGTTCCTGAACCTGAAGAAAAGGTTGAAAAAGCAGCTGAGCCAGAGGTTGTTGCTGAAACAGTCGAAGAAGAGCATGATGGATTAACTCCCAGGGTTCTTGGAAAGATCGATTTGGATAATATGAATATGAAAACCAAACCGGATCGTAAATCTGCTGCGGAAAAGAAAAAAGAGCGTGAAGAAAAGAGAAAGCAACGTGAGATTGGAAGGGAACGAGAAACGAAAGTAGAGAAGCCTGCACAGGAACAAGAATTTAAAACTGAAAAGCCAGAAGTTAAAAAAGAAGAAGTTATACCACCCAAACCTGAGGAAAAGCCTGCGGTTGAAGAACCGAAAAGGGAGTCGAACTTTATAAAAACTCAATTTACGAAATTAACCGGACCGAAGATCGTAGATAAAATTGAGTTACCCGAAGAGAAAAAACGGGAGAAAAAACCGGTGGCAAGTTCTAAAGATGATAATATTTCATCACGTAAGAAGAAAAAGCGGAAACGGATTCAAAAAGGTTCCGAAGGGGGAGGACAACAGCAGCATGAACAGCACGACAATAGAGGCGATGCCGGAAAAGGTAAGCCCAAAGGTCGTCGTGGCAGGCGCGACAGGGAACGCCCGGATATTAAAGAAGAAGATATACAGCAACAAATCAAAGAAACGCTTGCAAAACTCACTGGTGGTGGTAAATCAAAAGCCGTAAAACACCGCCGTGAAAAACGACAGTCGTTCAGCGAAAGCCGTCAGCGTGAACTTGAAAAACAAGAACAGGAAAAAAATATTCTCAAGGTAACAGAATTTGTTACTGCAAACGAATTGGCAAACATGATGAATGTTCCGGTTACCCAGGTAATTTCTACCTGTATGACTTTGGGGCTTTTTGTATCAATCAATCAGCGGCTTGATGCGGAAACCTTGTCGCTTGTTGCCGAAGAATTTGGTTACAAGGTTGAATTTGTGAGCGTGGATGTGGCTGAAGCCATTTCAGAAGTTGAAGAAGGGGAGGATAATCCCGAGGATCTCGAACCAAGGGCACCTATTGTAACTGTGATGGGGCATGTTGATCATGGAAAAACCAAATTACTTGACCATATCCGGAAAAGTAATGTGGTAGCCGGAGAGGCTGGTGGTATTACCCAGCATATTGGAGCTTATGAAGTTGTACTGAATGACGGAAGAAGAATCACCTTCCTTGATACTCCCGGTCACGAGGCTTTTACCGCCATGCGTGCACGTGGTGCAAGTGTTACTGACGTTGCCATCATTGTTGTGGCTGCGGATGATAATGTGATGCCACAAACTGTTGAGGCAATCAATCACGCACAGGCTGCCGGTGTTCCCATTGTATTTGCTATTAATAAAATTGATAAACCCGCTGCAAATCCTGAAAAAGTTAAGGAAGAGCTTTCGAAGATGAATATTCTGGTAGAAGATTGGGGTGGTAAATTCCAAAGCCAGGAGGTTTCGGCCAAGCAGGGGGTAAATATTGAAGAACTGCTTGAAAAAGTATTATTGGAAGCTGAATTGCAAGATCTTAAAGCCAACCCAAACAAATTGGCAAAAGGAACTGTTATTGAAAGTTCACTGGATAAAGGAAGAGGTTACATTGCAAAAATGCTTGTACAGGATGGAACTTTGCGCAATGGCGATGTGGTCCTGGCAGGTTCCACAATGGGCCGGGTAAAAGCGATGTACAACGAAAGAAATCAAAAAATTACCGAAGCTGGTCCTTCTGCTCCTGTTCTGTTGCTTGGATTGAATGGCGCACCTCAGGCGGGTGATGTCTTTAATGTAATGCGTGATGAAAAAGAGGCCAAGGCAATTGCCACCAAAAGAACGCAATTACAGCGTGAACAGGGAATGCGTACCCAAAAACACATTACCCTCGATGAAATTGGACGCAGGATTGCCATTGGCGATTTTAAAGAATTAAATATCATTGTTAAAGGTGATGTTGATGGTTCTGTGGAGGCATTATCCGATTCATTGCTGAAATTGTCCAATGAGCAAATACAGGTAAATATTATACATAAATCGGTGGGCCAGGTAACTGAAACTGATGTTATGCTTGCATCTGCATCTGATGCGGTAATTGTAGCCTTCCAGGTGCGTCCATCCGTTGGGGCACGTAAGTTGGCTGAAGCTGAGCAGATCGATATCAGGCTCTACTCTATAATTTACCAGGCAATCGAAGAGATTAAAGCGGCCATGGAAGGTATGCTTTCCCCGGATATTGAAGAAAAGATTGTGTGTAATGTAGAAGTCAGGGATGTATTTAAAATTACCAAGGTTGGAACAGTTGCAGGTTGTTATGTGCTTGACGGAATGATAACCCGTAAAACTAAAGTTCGTGTTATCCGCGATGGTATTGTAGTTTACACCGGATTACTTGGCTCTCTCAAGCGATTCAAGGATGATGTAAAAGAAGTGAAGTCGGGTTATGAGTGCGGTTTGAATATTGAAAATTTCAACGATATCAAAGTTGGTGACATCATCGAAGGATACGAGGAGGTGGAAGTTAAAAAGACCCTGTAAATCCAGGCATTAAGCCATTTTCCTTCTTTTTCTTAATTTTAGGTAATTTACCAGGAGAAACCCTAATGTTGCAAACCCGATTACCCGGAGAAGCCAGGTACGGTATAAATCAATTTCGGGTGCTTTCATTTTAGCAGGACTATTACCATCATAACGACAAACAGGATTCAGGTAAAAGGTAATTTGGTTTTCAAATTCAATCTCAGCTCTTACATACGAATCTTTATCCGTAAAAGTATAAACTGCTGAAAAAGGTAAAACCGAAGTCTTTAACAATTCGCCGTTCTGACCAATAAATCTAACTTCCCTGATAACTGAGTCAGTTTCAATAAGGAATTCATGGTCCTCAAGTTGGGCTTTTTTCAAAACAGGCAGGGTGCTTGTACGTTTTATCTTTGCTTCCATTGTTTCACCTAAGGGGCGCCAGATTTTTACACCAATTGACCGGCCTGATTTTAATTCTTTAATAATATTTTGTTGGCTTAAACCGGGACTATTGATCAAGGTACAATGATGTCCGATTTCGTCAGGATTTGATATGTCATGTGCATCATCGTTGCCAATCAGGGTAACGTAATTACCTGCCGATAAAGCTGCGTCCCAATGCTCATTTGAAGTGCGGTAATTATTCAGCACTTCGATGCCATCATAGTTAGCCAAAAGCCGCATGTCGTGGATGGTATAGCCATCTCTGAGTTTAGGGTGTGCAAGAAATATCAATTGGTTATCTGGCCGCAGCTTATTGATGATATTTTGTTTGTTATGAATGGTTTGGAAAAACGGGTAATCCTTCCAAAGCACCCGGTTGGCACCAATTAATACCTGATGTGTTTTCGGAATGCTATAACCATGCTCGTAAACGGGTATATAACCAGGTTCATCTAGCTGAAAACGATTGATCCGCTGATAGTCTGAAGTTGCAATAATTTCGTAGCCAAGATTTTTATAAACTTTGTAAATATCCTCATTACTATTGCCACTACCTGAAGTTATGCCACCCCAGGCCCTGGATTGTACCTGAAAATTGCCTTTGTGCCAATGGTTAGGATTCAGGTCCTGGTAGGGATTGTAGATCAATTCTCCTTCAAAAGGTTTTCCTGGCTGAAAACTAAAAATCGGACAGCTAATATATTTAATGACGAAAACCAGTACCAGCATCAGGATCAACAGGCCCAGTGCCTTGAGAAAGAAAAAGATTATTTTGAAAATTGTGCGCATATGTTATTCAAAAGGAATTAGGTGGTAAAAATACTTTAAAATCATTGCGGTGTAAACAAAATGTGGATTTGCAGGTTCATAAATAAAATAAGGTCGATTAACAACATTTAACATCATTACACGTATTTATTTCGTGTAATGCTTAATTTTACACGTTTACAATGATTTCCCAATTACAAAATGATAAATATGACTAAAAGAACTTTCAGGTATTTTGGAGTAGTGATTACACTCCTTATCTCACTCAGTATAATCGTACTTGCTTCCAGAGGTGAGACTGATGAATTAAGAAGAGACCTGCTGGTAAAAGTGATCAACTTTGCTATCAACAATGGCCATTATAACCCGGGTGATATTAATGATGAATTTTCTGAAAAAGCATATTCTTTATATATTGACAGGCTTGATTACGGAAAACGTTTTTTACTGCAGGAGGATGTTGACCAGTTTGACCAGTACAAAAACTCGCTGGATGATGCAATGAACGACATCGATTTCACATTTTTTGATTTATCTGTTGATGTTTTGAATGAAAGAATAAATGAGGCACAGGAATATTACAAAGAGGCTTTGTCGAAACCATTTGATTTTAATAAGGATGAATTTTATGAATTTGATGCAGATAAAACTGAATTTGCTAAAAGTAAAAATGACTTAAAAGATCGCTGGAGGTTGTTATTGAAATATGAAACCATGGCACGAATTCATGAGATGAAAGAGGAGCAGGATAAAGCCGTAAAAGAAAGCGATACCGTTGTGGTAAAATCATTTGCTGAACTGGAGCAATCAGCCCGTGAAAAGATTTTGAAAAGATATGATGACTGGTTTCATCGGATGAATATGCTTGATGAAAATGATCGTTTAAGTGTTTATGTAAATTCACTTGTAAATGTTTTTGATCCGCATTCAGAGTATTTTCCACCCAAGGATAAAGAGAATTTTGATATTCGTTTCAGCGGTCAGTTGGAAGGTATTGGAGCACAGCTTACACAAAAAAATGAATACATTGAAGTAAATAAAATTATTCCGGGCAGCCCTTCGTGGAAGCAGGGTGAACTTGAGGTTGGTGATTTGATTTTAAAAGTAAAACAGGAGGGCGAGGAGCCGGTGGATGTGGTTGATATGCGTTTGGATGAAGCCGTGTTGCTGATTCGTGGTAAAAAAGGAACCAAAGTAACGCTTACTATTAAAAAACCGGATAGAAGCATCAATGATATTACGCTTGTTCGTGATGTAGTGGTTTTGGAAGAAACCTATGCGAAATCAGCTATAATTACAGATCCATCTACCGGAGATAAATACGGTTATATGAAATTGCCTTCATTTTATGTTGATTTTTCGAGGATAAACGGGAAGAATTGTTATGATGATGTAAAAAAGGAAATTGAAAAATTGCAACAGGAAAATGTTGTAGGATTGATTTTTGACTTACGTAATAATGGCGGTGGTTCATTGGAAGATGTTGTTAAGATTGCCGGATTATTTATCGAAGATGGTCCTATGGTTCAGTCGAAGGGCAGGAGAGGAATTAAAAAAACTTATGACGACACCGATTCCAGAATCCAGTTTGATAAACCCTTGGTAGTAATGGTAAATATGGTGAGTGCATCGGCCTCCGAGATTTTTGCAGCTGCAATGCAGGACTACGACCGGGCAATTATCATGGGCGATGATCATACTTATGGTAAAGGTACAGTACAGAATTTTACCGAACTCGACCGGATGGTGCCTAAAAAACCAGCCAATATGCAGGAACTGGGATCACTTAAAATGACCGTTCAGAAGTTTTACCGAATCAATGGTGATGCAACACAACTGAAAGGAGTTACTCCTGATATTATCATGCCGGACTATTTTAATTACATGGATTTTGGTGAAAAAGATCTGGATTACCCCATGCCATTTGACGAAATTTCTGCAGTTGAATACACTCCCTGGAATGCCAGCTACGACATGGATTACATTATTGAGATCAGTAAAAAGAGAATCGCTTCCGATTCAGTATTTAACCTGATAGATGCCAATGGCAGACGGTTGCAGGATGTTCGCGATAACTCTTCCTATACGCTCAATTACGATGAATACAATAAGCTGATTAATGATCGTGAAAAAGAAGGTGAAAAATATGACCGGATTGGCAAAGATACCCTTGGTCTTACCATTAATTATGTGAATGCTGATAAACGCGATATTTTAGCCGATACTTCTAAAATGGCCAGAATGGATGCCTGGATCAAAACATTGAAGAAAGATGTTTATCTGCTTGAAGCCTACCGGGTAATGAGCGATATTACAGATTATAAAGAAGCTAATGCCCGCAAAGAGGATGAATAATCAATCTTTCCGATCAGAATATTTTTTGACGGAATAGCTTTTTCTTTTGATTGTTTCCCCAGCCTTTGTACACAAAATAAAGATAGTTTTTGTACACCTGGATCTTTTGAACATAAGGAAAAGGAATGGTAAGCATATATTGGGTTTTACCGGTTGCCAGGTCAATATTTATTAAATCCTTTGTGCCGTTAATGTTCCGAAAAATGGTGTACGCCTTTCTTCCTATCGGGTCGGTGTAAATTTCATTGAGCCACTTATTTGACGGAGCAAATGCCCGTCCGAAAGTAATTAGTTGATTTGCTTTTTCCGCTATGTGATAGTCAATGGGAATTGACCCCGTAAGACTATCAAAAGCATCATAAAAATCAATACAATTGTTGGGATGATTGAACACACAAACCGAATCACCTATGGGAAGAACGGGTGCATAAATTTCTGTATAAAAAGCCATTTTAATGAACCTGGTGCCATCCGTCAAATTGCGGATTTGAGCAAGGGTGTTTACATCCGAACCCAAACCACGTAAGTCGCCCAAACTTGGCGTTTGGAAGGCACCTCCAAATATTATCCAATCCTCAGGATTATCTTCAAGCATATCGTACTTCTCCTGGTCGATAATAGTAGCCAGCTCCGAAAATGAGGAGTCGATTGTATTGATGTAAAATATCAGTTTAGCAAAATTGAATTCATTGTAATATTCAAAATAAAGTTTGTTTTTTAAGCTAAACAAGCAGGAGCCCATTACACTTTTAAAATCATCAATATCCTGACCCGGCATCAACTTGATTTTTTTATTTTCGAAATAAAGCTGGTAAGCACGTGTACGTGTGAGAATATGAATATTATTCAAACAATCTTTGAACAATGCCAGTGGTTTACCGGGCAGAACCGGAAGGTCAATGATCTTATTGCCATCAAAATCAGTATATAACAATTCAGCATTAGTAAGATTCCCTTTATAGATGAGCAGCATGATTCCTGAATCAGTTAATTCATAATCCAGCACGGAGTATAATAGGTCCTTGTAGATAGTATCTATTTTTTGGGCAGTTACTACCAGTTCAGGAAGCTTTTCTGTTTTTGGCTTAAGCTTTACAATTATTTGCCGTTCGGGTGGGTAATTCAGTTTTAATATTTGAGTTTGATACGAAACATGGCTGAATTCGAGGATGATAGGTAGCTGAGAGACCCCGAGCCTGAAATTCCCCAATTCATCAGATGATGTACCTCCCTTGGTATCTTTTAATTTGATATTAACTTGCTCAATAGGTTCATGGGTGATGGAATCGGCAACGATTCCATTGATAATAAAGGATGTATTTTGACCCCGGCCAATTATCGTTGCTAAAAACAAAAAGGAAAATAATACGAATATCAGATAAAGCCGGCTTTTGGGAAAGTTCATTATCTGATTATGAATTTTTGTTGGCTTCTGCTTACATCACCAGCTTCATCTGTAACAACCAGTGTGTAAATGTAAATGCCTTTCGGAATTTTATTTCCATTTATATCCCTTCCGTTCCAATCAAGAAAATCCATTTTTGTCCCCGAAGAATATAAAGTGGTTTCGTAGGAAAGTACAAACTTGCCGAATCCATTATATATTTCCATCACCACATTTAGTTTAGCACCCGGCTTGGTATGCGAGAAGGAGAATGTGGTGTGGTCGGTAAATGGATTGGGAAAACACATTACATTATAAAGGTCCAGATCAGCACTGGTATTGATCCTGAATGCAATTGATTTCTCTGAAGAGTTATTGAAATTGTCCCAGGCTTTTAAAGTTAGGGTGTAATCTCCGTCGGGCAGGTTATAAAAGGGAAACGAAAGTTCACCTTTTTGATAATTGTCGATCGTAGGCTCAAAATAATCTGTGAGATTCATAACTTCCGCATGATTGTCATTCATGATGAGTGTAATATCATGACCAATGCCATTTGCAGAAATGTTGATTCCATTTTCGTCATTCAAAAAAGCCAATAATACCGGATTTTCATGAGTGAGATCACCTGAGACAAAATCCAGATCATTGATGTAAAGGTCAATTTCAGGACCAACCTGGTCAGCAGCAGCATCTTCATATATTCCACCCAGAATTATTTCATATGAACCGAAAGCATCGGCAATATCAGAATAGGCATAATAACTAATTTTGGCATCGCCGTATTCAAGTGCAATATCTTTGGGAACCACCATAGTAAATGTAAATTTCCCATCAGTAACTTTGGCTTTTCCTTTCCAAACAATTTTATCCTGATTTTCGAATTCCACCGGATAACTTGAGTTATCATTACCAATGGTTTTATATATGGTGGTTTTGTCATATAAAACCGGCAGAATTTCGCCATTGAATGAACTTACAGGATTGTCGCTCAGATCAGTAATTTCTCCTGTTATTATTACTTTCTGCATGGCTTTAAGTGTATCCGAAACAAAACTCATTGCAGTATGTCCATCAACAGTAAGCGTATTGATGTTATGTAATGGGTAAGCCATTTTTACACCCGGATCACCGAGTAGCACAAAATTTCTGGTAGTTAATTGCCCCGGCGGTTTTGATTCTCGAATCAAGTCACCAAGATATGGCATTTCACCGTTTACCGGGGTAAATGTCCTGCTAAACAATCTCAGGTTTAACCGGAAATTTGATTGAGAGTAAGCCAACCTTGTAGTAGTGAAAAGCGCAACGCCACCACCGTTTGGATTAAGAATCACCAACTCGCCCCCGGACACTATTTCCGGTTCGTCAAACCGACTGAATTCGCAGGTTGCAGTAATAAAAACCGGTAAATGATTTCCATTTTTCCAACCCAAAATATCATTTTGCTGCAATATACGCTCATGTGCCCATCCGCCTGTTCCTCCATGCCCTATATAGTTTACAATTAATGCACCCTCGTTAACCTCCTTATTTAAAGCGTCAACTACCTCCGGATATTTATCACCACTAGGAGTTGATTCCTGCGGAAAAGCATCCAGGTAAATTTTGTTTTTATTATAGGTTAGAGGAATGTCGCCATTAACGCTTGCAATACTGTCAGCTTGTTCAAGGTGAAGATTCCCGTCTTCGTCATCAGCAATAACACATATCCTCGTGCGCCAATCGCCAAATGACTGATCGCCCGGCTGCATGTATCTTTCAATTTTATCCACAACAATCTCTGCCTCTTCCTGGGTTTGAACAGGTAACCTGCCAATACCTATGTCAAGATAACCAATTGCATCGTCGCCCTCATCTTCATCAAGCAAACCAAAGTAATCGTCGATAACGTAACTCTGTGCAGTTATCCAGGAGTCCTCAGTTTGAAAAGTAGGGATAAAGTTGGTGTTATGTTCAATCCTGTCTTTTGGGTCGTATGATCCATCACCGAATAACAATAAATATCGGGGCTCGTTACCGGGATACCGGTCATAAAACATCTTCATCATATCTCTTATGGCAGTGGGATCCTGTTTACCTGAACTAAACTCATTATAGACTTCCTCCGGGGTAACAATCAGAACACTAAAATTATTATAATCTTCGTGAATTGCCTTGAGCCTCAGGGCTTGCTCCATAAATTCAGGGTATACAACCATTACATAATCAACCGGCCCCTGGGAGTGTATGTTTTGATTTTGTACTTGTGAAACAAACTCGGGAGTGAAATAATTTGTTCCGTCAAAAGCTACAAACTCCCTTAACTCATTGGTTTCAACGATAAACATTGTTGAATTATCACTAAATTCAGATGCAATCTCAGTTGGATTCAAATAATCGGTTACCTCCCAAATTAGCGTTTCTTCATTAGTGTTACTCACGGTAAATTGTGTAACAGCTCCATCATTTACACTGGTAAGCTCTCTGAATTGTATTTGACCATTAACAAGTTTAAGGTTTGAAATAGCATTTACATAGATATAATTAAGCCACATTCGGGCACTATTATCTGCCGGATTATAGGTGAGGTCAACATTAATATCGTTATTTTCAGTGGTGAAGGTGTATGTTTTTTTCTTTACCTGTGCATATTTGGTTGACGAAGTTGTAACAGAAGTTAGGGTAAGCGTATCATTGATCTGGTCATTTATTTTAATTACCACATTATCGTTTACATAGGTGCGGTTAGCCAAACCTACTTTTACCACAACATTTTCATCATTAATTATTTCGGGAAATTGAAAACTGTATGATCTGTTCAATTGCTCACCAAACTCATCGGCATACCAGGTTTTACCTGATTCTATCAGGTTAATATTATCTTCCTCAAAAAACCGGTAATCGTTAAATTTACTTATGTGATGGCTGGGTGAAGAACTGCTTGAGGGAACAGTTTCAATCCGTTTTCCATTATTTTGATCAAAAGTTAGGAAATAGTAATTATGTTCATCATAGAGATTCATGTCATATAGCATAAATCCCAACACGTTTTGCACCTGATTTGGATTTAGTCCATAAAATAGGATATAATCTTCATTGTCGAAAGAGCCATCGTTTTCACCTGAAACAAAAATTGGAATTTCATAAAGATCATCCAGCCTGAGCTCATCGTTGGCTTCGGGCAGCATATAGCCGGCATTGCTAAAAAGCTGAATTTGTTTAGGATCGATGCCTGACGGGTCAATGCCGGCCGCTTGCAGATCGCTGAAGCTCAGTTTATAAATTCCGGATTTTATAACACTGAATTTATACCAAAAGCCCTGTGCTAATACAGATTCTTCGGCCCACATCATTTTTTGAGCAGATCGTTGGTCTGGTGCGGAAGTTATTTCAACATTAATGTGGTAAGAAATCAGTTTTTCAAATTTGCCGGTTTCGTAATTAAATCTAATAGGAATAAATTCGATATAAGCTTTCTTATTTTTTCTATCGGTAAATGAATTGCCTGAAATATGAATCTCCGGTAAATTATAGCCCGAATTCTGAATAAAAGCATTTTCAGCTTCAGAGCAAGGAATAAAAGAGGATTCAATAAGTTGAGATTCTATGTTAAAGTTTGCATCTGTAACCTCAATCTCATGTCTTACCATTGGTAACTGATATTGCAAATTAATTTGCTGCCCAACTGCCATTAAGTAAGTAATTGATTGTTCAGGCGTGACTTGTTCGGTTTTAAGACCAGCGTAATCTATTTTGCCCTCAATTACTGTTTCCTGGGGAAATCCCGTTTTGAAAAAGAAAATGGAAATTATAAATATGAGAAAAGTAAATTTGTATTTCATAAATTTCAAAAATTAAAATCAGCCTTTAACAAGACGAATAAATCAAACATATCGTTGCGCAAACTGCAACAACAATTATTTTAAAATCACAAGTTTGTTACTATCTTCAATTAATGACCCATCAGCATTCTGCAACTTGAGCCTGTAAATGTACATCCCCTGCAATTTTTCGCCCTCACTTCCTGTTCCACTCCATGAACGTGACTCATATTTAAAACCTTCTGCATTATAAAAATCATCAAGTTTCGTAACCAATCTTCCCGATAAATCGAATATTTCAAGTGAAATGCTCAGTGGTTCTCCCAACTGATTATGTTCAAACGAGAACTTTGTTCCTGATTTAAAAGGATTCGGGTAATTCATCAGGTTCATAATTGCCATTTCAGTGGATTCGGCCACGATAAAATCAATGGAAGCCACCGATGAATTATTATAAATGTCCCAGGCTCGCAGTGTTAACGTGTGTTTGCCGTTGCTAAGGTCGTACAAGGGATAAAGCACATTGCCATTTTTGTAATCATCCAATCCCGCCTCATAGTAATCATTAAGTACAAATGTTTTGTTTTCGTCGAGCGTGGCAATGATATCATGCCCGATTCCACTGCCTACGGTATTGATCCCGTTCTCATCGAATATATCTGCTAAAAGGCTGGGGTTTTCATTGGTAAGTCCGCCATTAACAAAAGCATAATCATTAATAAACAGATTAATGTCGGGGCCCTGGTTATCGGCCACAGCGTTTTGGTTATATCCACCTACCACAAAACTGCTGTAATAACCATTAGCATCTGTTTCGTCATTATTTGCATAAAAACTTAATTTACCAAAACCAAATTGATAGGCAATGTCTTTGGGAGCAATAAACGTAAAACTCCACTCGCCATTTTCAATTTGTGCTTTACCTTTATATAGTGCGTTTTTTTGAATTCTGAAATCACCAGGAAAGCTAGCCGGATCATTTGCAAGCGTCGAATATCTTGAAGGTTTGTCGTAAACAGTGGGGTAGAGGGTGCCATTAAAATAGTCGAGCTTGTTATTATTAAAATCTCTTATCTGTCCTGAAATGGTAACCTTAAGCAGCGCCTGGATGGTATCAATATTGTCTTTCTTTACATTAGTGATAGCCGCAGTGAAAACATTGTGCTCAGGAAAAGCAAAGTTCAGAGCTGGGTCGCCCAAAAGGGAAAATTTACTTTTATTTTCAACGCTCCCGGTTGAGTTTTTAGCCAAACGAATTACATCACCCATCCTGAGGTATTTTCCATTCACCGGATTGAGAGCATATTTGTAGAAATTTCTGTTTAGCTGCATATTTGCACCTGCGTAAGTGGCTCGGGTAGTAGTAAACAGTGCCACTCCAGCGCCTTTTGAACTCAGGAAAACAAATTCGCCTGCTGAGGTGCGTTTTGGATCATCGAAGCGGCTGAACTCGCAGGTGGCTGTAATAAATACCGGCATATTGTCATAATTATCCCAGGAGTTTATATCAGCAATTTCCACCACCCTTTCATGAGCCAATCCGCCTTCACCGCCATGACCAACATAATTAACGATGAGGGCACCCCGGTTGATCCTGTTATTCAAGTCAAGGTTTGCATCCGGGTATCTTTCACCACTGGGAGTTGAAACCTGCTGGTAGGCATCGAAATATATTTTATCAATATTTATTTCAGGCATCAGTGTGTTAATGGTGTCGGCAAGTTCTTCAGCATCTCCAAAGTGAAGGTTGGAATCTTCATCATCTGCCACCAGGCAAATAATATTACGCCAGTCGCCCATCACCTCAGGTGTTTTTGATTCATAATGAATGGCTTTGTTGACAGCAATCTTGGCTGCAGCATTTGATCCAACAACAAATCGGCCGATTCCTACATCTAAAAAAGTATCCCCACCACCATCAAGAAGCCCGTAATAATCATCTTTAACATAAGAACCAACGGGGTTTAGACTTTCCGGTGACTCCCATGAAGGTATATAGTTTGTATTATTTTCCTCTCTGTCCTTATAATCATAAGAAGCATCACCAAAAAGCAATAAATACATCGCAGGATCTTCAGGTGATCGGCGATCATAAAGCATTTTCATGAAATCACGAATGGCTGTTACATCCTGGGAACCACTCGAAAATTCGTTATAAATCATTTGAGGCTCCACTACCAGGGTATTCATGCCATCATTGGTGCTATGGAAGTTCGCAAGCCTTTCGGCCTGTTCCCTGAATTCAGGATAAGTTACAATTATGTAATCATAGTTATTTAAGGCATGCAGGTTTTGATTTTCAATAGCCCCTAACATATTTGCCGAATAAAAACCACTTCCATCAAAAGCTACAAACTCCTGAAGCGAGGCTGCTTCGTTCGAAAACTTTAGAGATGTACTGTTTAGGGTGGTGGTCATTTGTTTTACATCATAGGGGTTGGTTACATTCCAAACGATGGTGTTTTGATTGGCTTTGGAAATTGTATATTCTGTGATCCCCTCAAGGGATACGGTACTGAAGTTTCTGAAGGCTGTTTGTCCGTTTCTTAAGGAAAGGTCTCTCATGAAATTGAGATTATAATAATCCAGCCATCCTATCGAAGAGTTAAGCGTTTTAGTGTAAACAACCTTCACAGTCAGGTTTTCCGAATTGGCATAAAATTGTGATGAATCAGTTTTGATTTTAGCAAAATCCGAATTTGGATTTGTACTGTTCGTATTTTGAACTGAAAGATGAAGCTGCTTTGTGTTATTTACATAAATTCCAAATGAGCTTGAAACATCAGAACGTGCAGCAGCGGAGGCTGTTAGTGTAATTTTATTATTGGGTTTCAGCCCTTGAATCGAATATTCCCTACTGGATTCAGTACTCAGGTCATATTCCTGCCCAAACCACATCCTGCCAGAGCCAATTAAGTTATTTGTTTCCTCCTCAAAATGTATATAATCGTTTGAGCTATTCACAAAGTTGATGGGGTCATCGGTTGGTGTAGGTTCCGTTTCAATTCTTTTGCCAGCACCTAAATCGGCAGTTATAAAATAATAAGAGTAATTGGAGTAATAGTTCACTTGTTCCCATAGGATTTGTTTTGAGGCAAGGTATTTCATTTCATTGGGTGATTGCCCATAAAACAAAACATAATCCGAAGCGTCGAAGCTTCCGTCTGCCTCACCAGCTACGAAAATGGTAAATTCCTGCAGATCATCTGCCCTGGGATCGTCAATATTTTCGGGAAGCATGCCCCCTTTCATACCATAAATACGAATGTTTCTGGGATCAAGTGTTGAAACATTCATTCCTAAATCACTCAGGTTTTGATAGGTGAGTTTAAAAACACCGCTTCGGTCAACGGACATTTTATACCAATTCCCCTGGGCAAGTACAGAATTGGTGACTTCTGCAGAACTTTTAAATGTTTGTTTCTCCTGTTTTTGGTAATTGATAATTAATGTAAAATTTGTAAGTTTTTCAAATTGGCCGGTAATCGGGTTTTTGCGCAAAGGAATAAAAGAAACCGTAGCTACAGGTTTTTTGTTTTGAAAGCCAATTGTTGCGTCAACATCAATTTCATCGGTGATATTTTCTAAACCTTCCAAAACCGAAAGTGAAGCAGGGTCGATAGGTTCATACACAGCTTGAAGTATACCGGCAGTTATGTTTTTTACATCCGTTCCCGGCTCGAAATGTTCGTAATAGCGTGGAAGGAATTGATCACCTGATTCGTTAAGGGAGCCGCTGAATTGAAGTAGAAAATAATTTTGACCCGGGATAAGTTCAACATTTTTAATACCTTTCCAATTTATCTGACGATATAAGGTTATATCCTGTCCGATTGACGGGAAAACCATTAAAATAGCTGCCGAAATTAAAAGGAACCACCTGGTTAGCTTCATGATCCGTTATTAAATTAGTAATTTGTAAAATTATAAAAAGTAAATTTACACCCTCATTAGATTCTGTTATAACAACACTTTTCTGTAATTTGTTTGTTGGCTCAATTTTACCCATCAAACTAAAATAAATTTTAAAACGTTAATAGGTCTTTGTTATTGTACATCCTAACCAGTGTAATTTTTCAGCTATTTGAGTGATAAGCGAAAATATCATCAGTATTCATTAATGCAGCGTGGCCTCATTGCGGCGTTGTTCTTTTTATTTTTGATTCGGGGGTTTTCGCAGGACCCGCACTTCTCTCAGTTTTACGCCAATCCGCTATACTTGAACCCTGCCCTTGCGGGAACTGCCGAATGCAGCCGTATAATGTTTAACTACCGCAATCAGTGGCCTTCTCTCTCCAGCGGTTTTAAAACGTATGCATTTTCTGCTGATTCCTATATTTCTGCATTGTCAGGCGGAATAGGAGTTGCCGTGTTTTCAGATGATGCTGCAGGCATGATAAATACATTACGATTGGGGGGGATATATGCATTTCATTTAAAGCTGAACGAGTTTTCAACATTGAATATGGGCCTTGAGGGAGCTTATTTTCAGCGGAAATTAAATTGGGATGATCTTGTTTTTTCTGATATGATAAATTATGCAGATGGAACTGTTTTGCAAGGTATTTCAGCAGAACAAGTGCCTGACAGACTTACCGTTTCGGCAGCCGACTTTTCTTTGGGGTTTCTGTATGCCTATCACGAAAAATTTTATTTGGGACTTGCAGGCCACCATCTTACCGAGCCTGCCATTGGTTATTATAATAGTACAGATGAATCACTGTATAGAAAATACACCGCCCATGCAGGAGCCATATTTACCCTTATTGACGGTGATTACAAAACGGGTCGCGGTAAACTAATTCTAAATCCAAACGTATTATACCAGCAACAACAAAATGCCCAACAATTGAATCTTGGTGTAAATATGGAGCTAATGCCGCTAGTGGCAGGCGTTTGGTATCGGTATAATTTTAAAAATCCAGACGGAATTATATTTCTGCTGGGATTAAAACAAAAAAGATTTAAATTTGGCTACTCTTATGATTTAACAATGTCGGAGTTAGCAGGTGAGAGTGGTGGAGCGCATGAGTTGTCTTTAACCTTGTTTCTTAATTGCGACAAAAGAAACAAACCCGGTGCAATAAAATGTCCGGAATTTTAGTTATGTTTGCATTCAAATTTTAAAAAAATGAAGTACTTCCGTTTCTATTCTTTTATTTCCATTGTTGGACTGGCCTTGCTAATGGCAGCTTGCGGCAGTAAGCAGAAATCAGCAACAACTGGATGGGAATACAACAATCCGAAAAATGGAGGATTCCAGGTTGCAGATTATGCCGGCCAGGTTACTGGTCCGGGCCTCATCCTTATTGAGGGTGGAACTTTTACAATGGGGGCAAATTATGATGACCCGGGTTTTGAGTGGAATGCACAACCAAGGCAGGTCACAGTTAAAACCTTTTATATGGATGAAACCGAGGTCGCCAATGTTGATTACCTCGAGTATCTCTATTGGTTAAATCGTGTATTTGGAACCGACTATCCGGAAGTTTATGAAAAAGCTCTGCCGGATACACTTGTTTGGCGTGACCGATTGGCTTACAACGAACCTATGGTTGAGTTATATCTGCGTCATCCAGCTTATCACTATTATCCTGTAGTGGGTGTGTCATGGATTCAGGCTACTGACTATTGTGCCTGGCGTACTGATCGTGTAAATGAGATGTTGCTGGTTCAGTCAGGTATTCTTGACTTGGATCCGGATCAGCTTAATGAAAATAACTTCAATACAGAAGCCTATTTAGCCGGCCAGTATGAAGGGTTGGTAAATCGCAACATGCGTGATTTAAATCCTAATGGTACCGGTGAACGCAGGGTGAGAATGGAAGACGGTATTTTACTTCCCCGTTACAGGCTCCCGACCGAAGCTGAGTGGGAATTTGCCGCACTTGGTCTTATCGGAAATACAATTTATGAGCGTGTAATGGAGCGCCGTATTTATCCATGGAACAGTCACGTGCTCAGGACAGATGAAAAGAATTATTATGGTGCATTTTTAGGCAACCATAAACGTGGAAATGGTGACTATGCCGGGGTAGCAGGTGACCTTAATGATGGAGCTATTGGTCCCGCAATGGTAGGTTCCTTTTGGCCAAATGATTATGGTTTGTTTAATATGGCAGGCAATGTTAGCGAATGGGTTATGGATGTGTATCGCCCACTTTCTCATGATGATGTTGCTGACTTGAATCCTTTCCGCGGAAACGTCTTCCAGCGTAAGGTGCGCGACTCTGAAGGTCTTATCGCCGAAAAAGATGAGTTTGGTCGTCTTCAATACGAAGATGTTCCAACAGAGGATCTGGTAGATCGAAGAAATTATCGGAAGGCGAACAATATTAACTATCAGGATGGGGATTTCCAATCAACTATAAATAGTGAAGATTGGGTAAGGCAATCGGAAGATTCAGGCTCAAGTACCATGTATGATTATAGTATCACTTCAATGATCAATGATCATGCACGTGTTTACAAAGGTGGTTCCTGGCTTGATAATTCATATTGGATGATGCCGGCAACACGCCGGTTTCTTGATGAAAATCATGCTACCAATTACATTGGCTTCCGCTGCGCAATGGATCGGGTTGGAAGCGACGATGGTTATTAATCTCCAATAAAAATATTATAAACCCCGGACTGTTTAAAAGCAGATTCGGGGTTTTTATTTTAATGCCAGGAATGATTTATTTTTACTTCTCAATTTATGCAATATGGAAGAAGCACTTAGTTTAATTTATAATCAATTCCTTAAGAATCCTTCTGTTGTTATTGATTCACGCAAGGTAAAACCTGGCGACTTGTTTTTTGCACTCAAAGGTGATCGTTTCGATGGTAACCGGTTTGCTGCCGAAGTTATTGCTTCCGGTGCAGCCATGGCCGTTGTTGATGATTCGTCGCTGATAAATGAAAAAGGTTGTATTTGGGTGGAAGATACTTTGAAAGCACTACAGCTTCTGGCAAATCGGTATCGTAATTCCCTGAATGTAATTGTAATCGGAATTACAGGTTCAAATGGAAAAACAACTACAAAAGAGCTTATCGCAAAAACTCTTTCTGAGAAGTATAACGTGTTAGCGACGAAAGGAAATTTGAATAATCACATTGGGGTGCCGTTTACTTTACTTAAATTGAAAAAGGAAACACAAATTGCAGTAATTGAGATGGGAGCCAACCATCCGGGCGAGATCGATGCTTTATGCAAAATTGCTGAACCAGGTTATGGTATTATTACCAATATTGGAAGGGCTCATTTGGAAGGTTTTGGCGGATTTGAGGGAGTTATCAGGACCAAGACGGAAATGTACCGTTATATCAGGCAAAGCGGAGGCCAGATTTTCTTTAATGTTGATAATCCCTTACTTAAAAAGCATATTGACGGAATAAAAAGCGTTACATATGGAGCTGGTGAAAATGCAGAAATTCGTGGTGAACTGCTTGCTTCATACCCTTTTGTTAAAATCCAATTCTCGACGAATGATAATATCTACGCTGTTGAAAGCAAATTATCGGGTAATTATAATTTTGAAAATATTTTAGCTGCTATTTGTATTGGGATTTATTTTAAAGTTCCGCCGGAAGGCATAAAACGCGCGATCGAAAGTTATTTACCATCAAATAACCGGTCTCAACTTGTGAGGACCAGTAATAATCTATTGATCATGGATGCATATAATGCCAATCCCTCAAGTATGGATGCGTCCATCAAATATTTTGCCGGTAGCGATTATCCCCAAAAAGTTTTAATATTGGGTGAAATGCTAGAGCTGGGTGATGAAAGTATTCCTGAGCATCAAAAATTGGTGAAGCTTGTTGATGAGCTTGGTTTTCGGGAGGTATATTTTGTGGGTGATTCTTTTAAAAATGCCGGTGTAACAGAACAATGGTTTCATTCGAATGAAATTTTAGCCGAATACTTCAAAGCTAATCCTTTGAAAGGGAAAACAATTCTTATTAAAGGATCGCGTGGAAATGCACTCGAAAAAATAGCAGATTGCCTTTAAATGGAAAGTTACAGAGTAATCGGTGTAATGAGCGGAACCTCCTTGGATGGTATTGACATTGCCTGCTGTAATTTTCGGAAATCTGAAAATTGGGAATTTGAAATTGAAACTGCCACTACAATCCCTTATTCTGACGTATGGAAAAAGAAATTAACTTCCTGGTACAGGCAGGATAGGTATGCATTAAAAGAGCCTGATCAAGAGTATGGGGCATTTCTGGCGCAAATTATCCTGGATTTTATTACTAAAAATAATATACAACCTGATTTAATTGCGTCACATGGACATACTATTCTTCATCAGCCACACAAAGGCATTACCCTTCAAATTGGCGACGGCCGGCTAATTGCAGAAAAGACTGGTATTCCTGTAATTTTTGATTTCAGGTCGGAGGATGTTGCCAAAGGTGGACAGGGTGCACCTTTGGTGCCAATAGGCGACCGGTTACTCTTTTATGATTATGATTTTTGTATCAATCTTGGTGGGTTTGCAAACATCTCTTTTGAATATGTTCATCAAAGGATGGCTTATGATATTTGCCCGGCCAACATTGTGCTCAATGAAATGTCTCAACGGTTGGGCTATCCCTTTGATAAGGATGGAATGATTGCCCGGTCGGGGAATGTGAATCAAACCTTATTTAATAAATTAAATGCACTGGAGTATTATCAGGCACCGTATCCGAAATCATTGGGGCGTGAATGGGTTGAGAATTATATCAATCCAATAATTGATGCATCCAAAATAGAAATAAAGGATGTTATTTCAACATTTACAAGGCACATTGCACATCAGATTTTGCTGGCAGTAAAGCAAAAAGAACAGGCAAAAGTATTAATAACAGGTGGAGGCGCATATAATTTGCATTTAATTGAAATGATCAAAAAACAAGCCCGGCAAAGTATTGTAATTCCTGATGAAAAGTTGGTCAATTTTAAAGAAGCCCTGGTTTTTGCATTTCTGGGCGTTTTACGATGGCGAAATGAGATTAATTGCCTCTGTTCGGTAACAGGAGCAAGTTCAGATACCTCAGCCGGAGTGATTGCCAGGCCATAAAAAAAGTGAGACCGAAGCCTCACTTTTCTATATTTTATTATCACATTCTTAGTGGAGTAATTGTATTTGCAGGTAATAAGCTCCAGCTCCGGCCAGATATCCGATCAATGCTAACAAACTTATACGCTTCAGGTACCAGATGAAATCTATTTTTTCCATACCCATGGCTGCTACACCTGCGGCAGACCCAATTATCAATATACTTCCTCCAGTTCCGGCACAATATGCCAGGAATTCCCAGAATGCACCATCCACCATAAAGTAGGCATCATAACCTGCAGAACCGGCTGCAGCAATATCATACATGCCCATTGCACCGGCAACCAAAGGAACATTATCTACAATGGCAGATAAAACACCAATGATCAGGTTAATTGCAAATATATTGTGAAGATGTTTATCTAAATAGCCAGCTAATAAACTCAGGTGGCCTGCTGATTGTAAACTGGCAACAGCAGTTAATATTCCAAGGAAAAAGAAAATTGTTGGGACGTCCACGCGCTGTAATACTCCAACAATTGTGAGTTTACGTTTGTCTTCCAAGGGTTTGTACCTGTGCATTATTTCGGTGGTAACCCATAATACACCAAGTCCGAACAACATGCCCATGTAAGGAGGCAGGTGTGTAAATGTTTTGAAAACTGGTACAAATAACAATGCGCCTACACCCATAAATAAAATCAACTTACGTTCAAAGGCTGAAGTAAACTCGCGATCTTCGTTCGCGTTTGCTTTAGGCCGCTCCACATGGCCTTTCATTGTAAATGATAATAATGCGAGAGGGATTACCATGGTAATCAAACTTGGAATAAATACCATGGCAATAATGTTTCCTGTTGTTACCTGCCCACCAATCCATAACATAATTGTGGTAACATCACCAATGGGCGACCAGGCGCCTCCTGCATTGGCAGCTAAAACAACCATACTGGCAAAGAACCAACGTGTTTTTTGATCGGCAATAAGTTTGCGCAAAAGAGCCACCAAAACAATAGTGGTAGTAAGGTTATCAAGGGCTGCTGACATGAAAAAAGTTAGGAAACTTAGAATCCATAAGAGTTTAACTTTACTGGTGGTTTTTATCTTGTCAGTAATCAGCTTAAAACCCTGGTGTTGGTCAACGGTTTCAACGATGGTCATTGCTCCAAGCAAAAAGAACAATATTGTTGCGATCTCAGCAAGATGCTCCATAATTGAAAACTGAGTGATAAAATGTAACATTCCTTCGGGGGTATCAGCCTCGTGCCCCTCCAAATGGAGAAAATGAGCCCACGACTTGCTAATATGTTCTCCGGCTTCATTTACCATACTTAGTATGTCCACTCTTCCCAGGAAGAACATAACCCATAAAATAACACCTAATAATAATGCTGATGCAGCCTTATCAACTTTCAGCGGATGTTCCAGTGCGATTGCTGTATAGCCCAGAACAAAAACAACTACCATTAAAATAAACATAGCACAATTTCGTTTAAGGGATTGATATTTTGGCTGCAAAAGTAAATGAATTTCAATACAAAAAATAATTACATATATAAAAATTCAAATGTGAATGACATATCCCGGCTATTCAAATGACATAAATCAAGTTTTGTATAAAATTATTCATTAATTAGTCCAATTATTCGCTCTGTAAAAAGCACATAATCATCCCTTTAGTATTAACATTTAAATGTTAAAAATTATAAGCACACACCTCTACCTTAACATTTGGAATCAGTAATTTTACTTCATTATAAATAATAAAATTGACTTATGTTGACTGGGATTATTTTGCAAATTACCAAAGGTGGGCAGGCTGTTGCCGATACAGCGAGTGCAATGATGGGAGAGGCCGGGCAGGAGCCATCGGAGATTTCTATTTCATTACTTGACCTTGCCATGAAAGGTGGGTGGATACTTGCGGTATTGGCCATTTTAAGTATTGTGGCTGTTTACATATTTATCGAACGTTTTTTTGCTATCTCGAAAGGGAGTAAAGAGGAGAAGAATTTCATGAATAATATCCGTGATTTTATTCATGATGGTCGGATTGATTCAGCCATTACGCTTTGCAGGAACAATGACACTCCCATAGCAAGAATGATTGAGAAGGGACTTTCGAGAATAGGAAGACCACTCAATGATGTAAACGCTGCTATCGAAAATGTAGGAAAACTGGAAGTGTCAAGATTGGAAAAGAATATTGCCGGACTGGCAACAATTTCAGGTGCAGGCCCTATGCTGGGATTTCTGGGAACAGTGATGGGGATGATTCGGGCATTTTATGATATGTCGATGGCCGGTAATAATATTGATATAGCCTTGCTGAGTTCAGGTATTTACCAGGCGATGGTAACAACTGTAGCCGGATTAATTGTGGGGATCATTGCATATGTATGCTATAATGTATTGGTAAGCCGTATCGAAAAACTGGTGTTCCTGCTGGAGGCCCGTGCGACTGAATTTATGGATGTACTTCATGAACCTGCTAAAAAATAACCAGCAATTCAGTTAAGATATGGCTATTCAAACAAGAAATAAAAGAAAAGCAGATTTTAACATGGCATCCATGTCGGATCTGGTGTTTCTGTTGTTGATCTTTTTTATGCTCACATCAACTTTGGTTGCACCAAATGCACTTAAACTGCTTTTGCCCCAAAGCAACAGCCGGACAATTGAAAAACCCCCTAAGGTGGTTATTTCAATTGATCAGGATTATAATTATTTCCTGCAGGGAGTGCAGGTAAGTGATCAATTGCTTGAAAGTGGTTTGTTGGATTTACTTGCCGGAAAAGAGAGTGCTTCTATTCGGCTTGAATCTGATAAAACAGTGCCGGTGCAATACGTTGTAAATGTGATTGATATTGTTAATGAAGTTAACAATAAATATAATACCACACACAAGGTTATTATGGCAACCAGTCCTAAAAAACGCAGATAAAAAAATTGACATTTGAGTGAAATCAGAAAAAATAGGGTAAAGGGAATTATTGGAACGGTACTTTTCCATGTTATTATACTTGGGCTTTTAATCATTTTTGGATTTTCAACAGCCTTGCCTTTACCTGGAGAAGAAGGAGTAGAGGTAAACCTGGGAACTGATATGCGGGGTTCAGGTAAAATTCAGCCTGAGCAATCATCAACAAAAAGGAAGAATACACCTCCACCTCCAGTTAAAGAAAAGGTGAAGGAGGATATTGCAACGCAAAATATTGAACCAGCGCCGGCAATTGAAAAAATTGAGGAAAAAGTCGTTAAGGAAGAGACTCCTGTAGTTGAAAAACCAAAGCAAATTGAAGAACCTGAAGAAGTTGTTAAAGAGCCTGAGATCAACGAAAATGCTTTGTACCCCGGACCCAGTAAAAAGCCAAATACCAGCCAGGGCGAAGGAATCACCGGTGAGCAAGGCGATCAGGGAAATCCTAAAGGAACCATCAATGCCAAAGAATATCTTGGGAAAGGTGGATTTGGTGATGGAAATGATTGGGATCTAGAAGGTCGTAATCCAAGTTATTTACCCAAGCCTTCCACCAGTTTCTCTGAAAACGGAACTGTTGTGGTTCAAATTACTGTGAATAAATACGGAAAGGTGATAAAAGCCGTAGCCATCGACAAGGGATCAAATACCACCAATACATCTTTAAGGCGCCTTGCTGAAGATGCCGCCAAAAAGGCTGTGTTTAATGCTGATATGAATGCTCCCGAAGTCCAAAGAGGTACCATTACCTACCACTTCGTTGTAAAAAACTAATGAACTATACCGAAACTTTAAGTTTCCTTTTTAAACAGCTTCCGATGTTTCAGCGGACCGGAGCCGCAGCCTACAAAGCTGATCTTTCAAATACTTTGGAATTATGCAGAAGATTGGGAAATCCTCAGTCTGATCTGCCAACCATTCATATTGCCGGCACTAACGGGAAAGGATCGGTTAGCCATTTTATTGCGTCTGTTTTGCAGGAGGCCGGCTATAAAACCGGACTCTTTACTTCACCGCATTTAAAAGATTTTAGAGAACGTATCAAGATTAATGGAAAGGTGATACCCGAAAGAAAAGTAGTTGAGTTCGTGGAACAAAAACAGCAACTCATTAATGATCTGAAACCCTCATTTTTTGAGTATACCTTCTCAATGGCAATGAATTATTTTGCCGAAGAAAAAATTGATTTTTTGGTGGCTGAAACTGGTATGGGAGGGAGGCTTGATTCTACGAATGTGACAAATTCAGTACTATCCGTAATAACCAATATCGGTTTTGATCATATGCAGTTCCTTGGAGATACACTACAGAAAATTGCCACTGAAAAAGCGGGTATAATTAAAAAAGGTGTACCTGTGGTTATTGGTCAAAAACAACAAGAAGTTAAATCCATATTTATCAGTCAAGCTGCAAGGGTAAAGGCCCCGATAGTTTTTGCTGAAGATTTGTATTCAATCAATTCCAAAATTGTCAATAATGAACAGGGTTTGAAGCTGGTTTTCTCCAATAACAAAGATGCACAAATAATTGATATTTGGAGTCCGCTCAGGGGAACATATCAACTCCTCAATTTATTAACTGTAATGGCGGCAATTGAACAATTAAATAAAACTGGATTAAAGATTTCCAAACAAAATATAACTGATGGGATAGCCAATGTAATAAAAAATACCGGCATCAGAGGCCGATGGGAAATTATATCCGAAAAGCCACAGGTTATTTGCGATACAGCCCATAATTCCGATGGGTTGGCTTTAGTTCTTGACCAGTTAATGAAAATCCCTTACATGAACCTGCATATTGTATTGGGGGTGGTTTCTGATAAAAAGCTTGATTCAATACTATCAATGTTTCCTAAGGGCGCATCTTATTATTTTTGCAATGCCAATATTCCAAGGGCTTTGCCAGCAAGTGAATTACAGGAACTGGCAGCTCCATTTGGTTTGCGTGGAAACGTTTATGGATCGGTGATGGAAGCATACAGGGTTGCTCTTAAAACCATGAACCCCGATGATCTTTTGTTCATCGGGGGTAGTACTTTTGTGGTAGCAGAAGTATTATAGTTTTATTCGAAATGCTCCACTACATCTGCTGATATAAAGCCCCATTTATTTTTGTATTTTACCGCATAAAACCCAGGGCTACAAGAGCTGGAATAGATTTTAACGATTGCATTTTGAGGGATCAGCGTATTGCAGTTTTTTGCATCATCGGCTGGTTCGCGTTTGATCCAGGAATCTTTTGTAATTAACACTTCCTGTGCGGAAGTGAGATCAATTTCGTATTCTTCAATGAATTTTGCCCGATCACAATTTTCTTTTTCTATTGTGGCCAATGACTTCAGATACTTTAAAGTTTGGGCTTTGCTCTCACCCATTGAAAGTGTGTCGGATTCCTGCGCTTTTAAAACTGGTGTAAACATTGCCAGTACTAAAATGATTAAAACTCCTTTAATAATCGGGACAGAGTTCAATCGTGCTTGCGGCGTTTCCCTTTTGCGCCTGATTGGGTTTCCCTTTACCATGATTTGCTGATTTTGAGTATAATGATTGTTTTACGACTAACAAAACCCTATGTTTCACAAAATCAATATAAATACCTAATTTAGAATAGATTTAAAATAAAGGGGAGAGATAAAGTATTTAACCACCACTGATCAAGTGGATTATATCAACCTTGTCGCCGTCTTTGATCACTGCAGTTTCCCGATCAGCCTTTTTTATCAAATTTCCATTGATTTTGGTAACAAGGAGTTTAAATGTGAACGATTTTAAATTGATTAACTCAGAAATGGTAATCTCCTTTTTATCAATAATCTCTGGTCGGTTATTTAAGGTTATTTGCATACGATCACTGATTTAGTAATAATTCCAAAACCTGGTTTGCCTGCATATTGGCAACTATTCCGACCCGGGGAGCAAGCGGGGGTAATTCGGGGCTTATTTCAGTTTCTTCATCTCCACAAATAAAAAGATTGTCAATGTTTCGTGATTTGATGATTTCATTTTTACCCCATCCTGCCATCCCTAATCCAACCACAAGTGGTTTCTCAGGCATTTCATCAAGTACAGTTTCAATAAGCATTTCCTTCATTTCTGCCTTATCAAATGCTTCTACAATTACGTCGCAACTTTTAAAGCTCTCTTTGATATTTGCGGGGCTGAGCTTTATGTTTTTCGGAAGCACTTTAACATAGGGATCAATAAAAAATATATTATCGGCAAGTGCAAATACCTTTTGTTGACCAATCTGCTCATTGAAATAATATTGACGGTTCAGGTTTGCCCTTGTAACTTTATCAAAATCGCAAATAATTAGTTTGCCAATACCAACCCGGGCAAGTGCAACTGCGCAATTTGACCCAAGGCCTCCTGCTCCAGCTATTCCTACCGTTTTTCGTCTTAGTTTTCTCTTGATTTTTGTGAAACTTTCCATGTGTCAAAAGCTGAAAATTATTCAATTATCTATCAACATCGTCAAAGGTACCCAACTAATTTCATATAGACAGAAATATATGCAGAAATTTATATTTATTCAAATCTCCTGTTGGCTTTTTTTGGAATTCATGTAAATCTTCGTTGTAACAGTCTGTTATGTTTAACTTGTTCTGATTCAAACGATATGCATGCTTGTGCATATTGTAAAAACTCTCAAAAAGAGTTGCATTTTTACCGCATTACTTTACTTTTGTGAACTGAATAACGATATAAATTAATGACTCATGGAAGAAATTCTGGATATGAAGAAAGCGCATAAAACCCTTACTACCTGGAAATACAATTGGACTCCACTGGACAAGGGTTATACTGATAAAACCCTGTACATAAACCTTACTGATTTAGCTGTCACTGAAAAGGCAGTGCCTGCCCAAATGAAAGAAAAATTCATTGGGGGGCGTGGTTATGGATTGCGTCTTTTATGGGATGCTACCAGCCCCGATACTCAGTGGAATGATGCTGAAAACGAAATCAATATTTCATCAGGCCCGATTGGCGGTATTACTCAGTATTCCGGAACTGGTAAGTCAATTTGTGTTTCCATTTCTCCGCAAACAAATATTCCGGTTGATAGCAATGTGGGTGGTCATTTTGGTCCATTCCTGAAGTTTTCGGGGTATGATGCACTTGAAATACAGGGAAAAGCCGAAAAAGATATCATCATATTTATTGATGGTGTTAACCACAATGTGGAAATTTATGAAGCTCCGTTGGAACCGATTGATAGCCATCTGCTGGCCGAAACACTTCATGAAATGTATTCGGATGATGAAAAGGATAAGAAAAATGTATCAGTTGTATCGGCAGGTACAGCTGCTGATCACTCATTGATTGGGATGCTCAATTTCAGTTTTTATGATCCCAAAAGAAAACTAGTCCGCCTTAAACAGGCAGGCAGGGGAGGAATAGGTACTGTATTCAGGGATAAAAAAATAAAAGCAATAATTGCCAAAATTCCTGGAGTGAAAGGAAATCTGAATAATGTAGTTGATCTTAGTGCGATTATGGAGAGGGGAAAACGCTTCAATCGTGAAATGCGTGAATTGGACGATTCTCAGGCTGAAATGCGTTCGAAAGGTACTGCCCACCTTACCAATATCATGAACGATTATGACTTGCTTCCGGTGAATAATTTTAAGTTCGGAAATCATAAAGATGCTGATAAAATTCACTCGGAAGTTTATAAAGAGCGCTTTACTCAGGGGGTGCCTGATGGATGCTGGATCGGCTGTAATATGTCGTGCGCCAAAGGAGTAGATAATTACCTGCTGCGTACCGGTCCGTATGCCGGACAAAAGGTAATTGTGGATGGACCCGAATATGAAACTGCTTCCTCATTGGGCTCGATCATGGGAATTTTTAACCCTGACTTCACCATTGAATCTAACTTTTATTGTGATACCTATGGTATTTGTACCATCACCTGGGGTACCATTATGGGCTTTGTGATGGAGTGTTATGAAAATGGAATTCTGAATGAAGAACGTACCGGAGGATTAAAATTGAATTTTGGAAACGCCGATTCTGCCATGGAGGTTTTACATCAGCTCGCACGGGGCGAAGGGTTTGGTAAGATAGCTGGTTTGGGCGTTCGCAAAATGAAAGCCTTATTTGCCGAAAAAGGCTGGGGCGATCCCGGGTTTATGCAGGATATTGGCATGGAGAACAAAGGCCTGGAATATTCACAATATGTTTCCAAAGAATCATTGGCACAGCAAGGGGGATATGCCATGACCAATAAAGGACCTCAACACGATGAGGCCTGGCTCATTTTTATGGACATGGTAAACAACCAAATCCCAACCTTTGAGGATAAAGCCGAGGCACTGCATTATTTCCCGATGTTCCGCACCTGGTTTGGATTACAGGGATTATGTAAACTGCCCTGGAATGATGTGGAGCCGGAGAACAATGCCGAAACTTCAGAACCGGCCAAGGTTCCTGAACATGTTGACAATTACGTTACCATATATACAGCAGTTACCGGAAAACCTTTTGATAAGCATGAAATGATCAATCAGTCGGAACGGGTATATAATTTTCAGCGGATTTTTAATATTCGGCGTGGATATGGCCTGCGCAAGCATGATGCTCAACCTTATCGTGCAGCAGGACCCGTAACCATTGAAGAATATGAATCAAGAGCTGAGCGTTACGATAAACAAATGAAAGAGCTGATAGGTGTTGACCCCGAAGGAAAAACAGTTGCTGAAAAATTGGCTATAACCCGTAAATACCGTGAAGACCGCTATGAGAAATTACTCGATGCTGTTTATTTCAGAAGAGGATGGAACAAAAACGGAGTACCGAAAATTGAGCACCTGGAAAAACTGGGAATGGATCTTCCTGAATTAATTGAAATAGTGAAACCTTTGCAATAGTAAAATAACGAAGCGGCTGTCTTAAAAATCATTTTCAGCGATTTCTCCCTTTTGAACAGGTGCAGGAGTCGCTGAAATTTTACCGATAAACACTTTTGAAACTATCTGTTTTATGCTTTATTGCTATGGTACGTCGCAAGCGTCTTTATCGGATTTTGAATGACCTTCGAAATTTTAATTCCAAATTCATTGGCTACCTGCCGCAGTATAGGTTCAAAATAAAAGGATATGGATCCGGTAAAAGCAAGAGGCAGTTTTTTGTATCCCGGAAACTTTTCAATTTGATTGGTAAAAAACTCCCTGAATGAATTGGTTATTAATTCAAAAATATAAGGATCAGAGATATTATCAGCGAAAAATTCACTGAATGAAGCTAAAAACCGGTTGGGAAATGGCAGGTTGTAAACTGCATCAAGAATGTTGTCGCGGGAGTAGTTGAATTTTTGTTTATATTTTGAAACAAGTTCTTCACCAAGGTTTCCCAGTAAATAGTCTTTGATAAATTGCTTTCCAATGTGGGCTCCACTACCTTCGTCGCCAAAAAAATAACCAAGCGAAACTATTTTATCCACTATTTTTTCTCCATCATAATGGCAGGCATTGGACCCTGTTCCTAAGATACAAGCCAGTCCTTCATCCTTTCCGAATAAAGCACGGGCTGCACCCAATAAATCCGATTCAATATCAATTTCAGCATTCGGAAAAACATTGCTTAGTGCTTCTTCGAGCAAAAGCGATTTATAAGGCGATGCATAGCCTGCGCCATAAAAGAAAATATGGTCGATCTTTTTCGCTTCAATAAACGGCGTGAGATCTTTATTTAAAATATCTATGGTTTCATTGGTACTCAAATAATATGGATTTAATCCTGCAAGCTGGAAATTCATTTCATTTCCATTGTTGTCCAACAGCACCCAGTCCGACTTGGTAGCGCCACTATCAGCTATTAATATCATATAGAAAATTCAAAATATCGTGCTCGCAAATTAAGTAAATTTTCAATAGGTGTTTAAGTATTCTGATTAATTTTACCGGATAATACTCAACAGCATTTGCTGCATGAATTCGCCTTTAAACGGACATATTAACACAATTATCTGGGATTGGAACGGAACCCTTCTTGATGATATTTCCATATGTATTAATGCCATCAATCAGCTTCTTTCGGAGCGCAATTTGAATTTGCTTACCATTGAAAAATATCGCGAAGTTTTTACATTCCCGGTAATTGATTATTACAAGGCAGTTGGTTTTGATTTTGAAAAAGAAGAATGGGATAGGGTGGCCCATGATTTTATCCGCAAGTACGACGAAAATCTCCAGGGGGCCTCTTTGTTTCCTGACGTCAGTATTGTACTTTCAGCATTTAAAAATAAAAACTACAAACAGTATATGGTTTCGGCCATGCAGCATGAATTTCTTGAGCAGACTGTTCAAAACCTGGGAATAAGGGATTATTTTATTGAAATTTCAGGCATCAGGGATCATTTTGCAAATTCTAAAATTAGTATGGCAAAGTCGTTTTTGAGGGAGCACAACATAAACAAGCAAAGTGCCTGCCTGATCGGCGATACATTGCATGATCATGAAGTAGCCGAAGCCCTGGGAATTTCATGCATACTCATCGCAAATGGCCATCAAAGTTATAGCAGACTGGCACGTTCAGGTGTTCCTGTGCTGAATTCGCTGAGAGAATTATCCGGTTTTTTTAATTGAGAAATAAGTAAAAATTACCAATAAATGAAGATAGTTAAACGTGTTGAGGATATTATTAATTCAACCTATATTAAACCCGGAAGTGTTATTTATACTGCGGGAAATGCTGCCGTACCTCAAAAAATTCTGAAGCAGCTTGCCAGGGATCCCAATATTTACAATGTTGAGTTGCTAAGTGTTTTGTTACTTGGTGATGTAGAAGAACTTTTTTCGGAAGTGGCCTGCCAGAAAATTAAACACCGGATCATTTTTTCAGGCCCCTATTCGCGGGAGCCTTTAAACAGGGGAATGGCCACTTACCAGTTGATGCACCTTTCTGATATCCCGAAACAGGTTTTGAATTATATCAAACCCAATGTGGCAGTTTTTACCGTGGCCGGACCTGATAATGGTGGCAATTACAGTTATGGAACCACGGTAGAAGGGGTTCAGTCGGCAGTGCATTCCATCCGGGAAAACGGTGGATTGGTGATTGTGGAGCGAAATAAACAAATGCCCTTTGTTTTAGGAACAACACTGCATGAGTCAGAAATAGATTTTATGATTGATACTGATTACGCCCTGCCAATCAGCCCGGTTCATCAACCCGATGAAACTGCCATGAAAATAGGCCGCCTGGTTACCGAATTGTATATCAAAGACGGATCAACACTGCAATATGGAATAGGAGAGGTGCCGGAAGCAGTAACGGAAGCCATTTTGGATAAGGGCGTGAAAGATATTGGGATTTATACCGAGTTGTTTGCCGATGCCATGCGCAAATTGATTGATGAAGGGGTAGTCACCAATAAATATTTGGATGTTAATTTTGCCATCGCCTCCATTTTTCTTGCTGCGGATGCTGAAGGCTATGAGTGGCTGAATTATAACTCCTCAGTGCAATCTCGACCCTGTAATTTTACAAACAATATCCTACGGATCGCCAGTCAGCCAAAGATGGTGGCCATAAACAGCGCTATCGGTGTTGACCTGCATGGAAATATCTGGGCCGACTCATTGAGGGGACGGCAAATTTACAGCGGGATCGGTGGACAGGCCGACTTTTTAAGAGGCTCTTACCTTTCAGAAGGCGGCTATGCTGTTATTGCGATGAAATCAACCACCGCAAAAGGGATTTCCAAAATCCTGGATATGTGTCCGGAAGGGATAACCACCACAGCTATATCAGCCGATCCGGTGATCATTGTTACCGAAAACGGCGCATTCGATCCGCGTGGATTAAGCATCGGCGAGCATGCTGTGGGAATTGCACACCTTGCGGAGCCTGCAACAAGAGATTTATTACTGAAGCGAATATACGACAGTCCGGAATTTCATAAACCCCAAACAGCATTAAAAAACAAAGCACCAAAAGGATTTACATCATATAATGCTATCTTTAGCGATTAATTGATCAAAAACAGGGGGCAACTAAATCAAAATTGATCTTGTCTATCACCAAAATGAAAAAACCGATCAGAGCATTTGCTATTCTATTCCTTGTTTTACTAACTGTGCTAAGCAGGGCTCAGTGGCTCCCGAACCCCTCGTTCGAAGGAACTCCGGCTCCAGCAACCGCACCTCCCGGTTGGGCAATTTGTACGCCGGTATGGAGTACTCCTGATATTCAACCTGGTAATTTTGGAGTATTTTTGCCCGCTTCTGATGGAAGTACTTTTCTTGGTATGACTGCCCGCGAGGATTTTACCTGGGAAGATGTTCACACAACTTTAAATATTCCGCTTTCTGCGGATTCATGCTATACCATAAAAATTGATCTTGCATTCCAGGAAAATGTTTCCGTTTACAATATGAGTCCTATTACCCTGAGAATGTATGGTTCAGGCAATTCATGCGATAAAACCAACATGATCTGGCAATCACCGGGTGTGGAGAATGAAGATTGGGTGACCTATTCATTTGTATTGCAACCCGAGTTTGATATCACCGATTTAACGCTGGAAGCTTATTATATCGGGAATAATCCCTATTGGGGTTATATGTTGATGGACAATATTCGCATCCTGAAATCGCCTTCACTCGATCTTGGAAACGATACTACCCTTACTCTTTGCGAGGGTGAACAATTAGAAATTAATACAGGTGGCGGATTTGTTAGTTATCAGTGGTCAACTGGTAGCAACGACAGTGTGATCTTTGTTGATACTACCGGATATTATTGGGTAAACGTACTGGGAAATGAAGGTTGTGATGATACTGATACCATATTTGTAGAAATACTTGAGTATGAGCCGATGATCTCCCAGATGATCGACTCAACGTACATGTGCCAGGGGCAGCAGGTTTTAGTAACCCTGGAAGTGGAAAATGGGGCTGAACCTTATAGTTATCAATGGGTTGGATTGCCTGATACCACTGCAAATGTGATTCTAAGTCCTGACAGCACAACAACCTTTTATGTTAATATTATTGATAAATGTGGAGATACATTAACGGATCAAATTAAAGTTATTGTGCTAGAAGGTCCTGAAATTGGCTTACCCGAACAGATAAACATTTGTGGTGGAAATGATACAACACTCAATGCCGGTTCAGGGTATTTTTCCTATCTGTGGCAGGATGGTTCCACCGATTCAACTTTGACTGTTACTCAGCCTGGACTATACTGGGTGCAGGTCGTGGGTCCCGGCGGATGTCAAAATTCCGATTCGGTATTTGTAAGCTTTTACCCGCCCATCGAAACTAATCTGCCCACCGATACGGCCATTTGTGTAGATGGGTCGGTATTGTTAAATCCCGGGGGTGGATTTACCTCCTACCTTTGGTTTGATAATTCATCCGGGCAAACAGTCACTGTGAGTGATCCGGGAATTTACTGGGTAACAGTAAGCGATCAAAACGGATGTTCAACCACTGATTCGGTTCAGGTGAATTACAGCCCTGCTGTAGTGGTGAATCTTGGGCCTGATACAACAGTTTGTATGGGTGATAACTATAATTTATCACCGGGTAATGGATTTGTAAGTTATGAATGGCAAAACGGTGCAAATACATCCTTTTATACAATTACACAATCCGGGACTTATTGGGTTTATGTAACTGATATTTACGGATGTTCTGGTTCAGATACCGTAAATATTCAGGTGCAGCCTTCACCCGCACTTGAACTGGGAGCAGATACCACCATATGCGATGGGCAAATTTTAACCCTTGAACCAGCCGGCCAGTACATATCTTATGTATGGCAGGATAATTCAACCCTTCCGTTTTACACTGTTACTTCATCAGGATTGTACATGTTAACAGTTACCAATATCTATAATTGTGCAACAACAGATGAAATATTCGTTCAGGTTACTAGCCCCGAAGCTGCATTTGGTACTGACTCTCTTTTATGCACAGGCGATACACTCCTTTTGGATGCCGGAGCAGGCAATGACAGTTATCTCTGGCAGGACGGTTCTACCGGCCAGTACTTTGAGGTAGTTGGTGCAGGTGTTTACAGCGTAGATATTATTGATCAATATGGCTGCCTGGGCAGTGGTGAAATTTCCATAACTGAAAAGCCAAAACCTTCCCTGGATTTAGGCGCCGATCAGCAATTGTGCGTGGGCGAATTGTATACGATTTCCGCCCCATCGGGTGATTACACCTATTACTGGAATGGGGTGGAAGGAGACAACACTTATGAAGTTAGCAGCTCGGGTGATGTAACGCTCGAAATATCCAATGAGTGTGGAAATGCATCGGATAATATAACTGTAAGTTTTGCGCCTGTACCTCTGATCAATCTTGGCGAAGATCAGGTATTGGTTGAAGGACAGTCGATAACTTTGAATGCTGGGGCCGGATTTGATACTTACCTCTGGCAGGATGGATCATCAGGGCAATTTTATGAAGTTACCACCGGCGCGCTCAACCCCGAAAATCCGTATTATTTTGTGGAAGTGTCAAAAGATGGTTGTACCAACAGCGATACCTTGAAAATAGTATTATTTGAAGTGTGGGTGCCACAGGTCATTACGCCGAACAGTGATCAGAAAAACGACATTTTTCAACCGGATCCGGAGCACTGGCAAGGTATCAATAAACACCATATTGAAGTATTTAATCGCTGGGGTGAAAAGGTTTGGGAATCCGAAGATTTTCAATCAGGCTGGGATGGCAAACGAAATGGCCGGCCTGTTGCTGATGGAACTTATTTTTGGGTACTGGAAGTGTATTACGGTGGCGAAAATATCAAACAAACCATTAAAGGCAGCCTCACCATTATTTCAGGAACGGATTGAAATTACAGTGCTTTCATGTATTCCATGAGGTATTCCCATTCATTTTCCAGACTGATCACAGGCATCGTTTTGCCTGCCCTTGAATACCAGTAAGCGGCATTTCCCAGGTCACCCTCCACCCGATGCAGATAGGCATGAATCCAGCAAGCTTCAGAAGTAAAATATTGTTGTATTAATCGGTGAGAAGCATCCCAGTCGCCCGTTTTTTCCAGGTTTAAGGAGTTAATATAAATAGATTTATTCATATTCCTCAGTCTTCAGGAGACGGCCTTCTTCATAAACCTCCCGCTTAGTGACTTTCGCGTCTTCGTTCATGTAAAACCATTCGCCTGTTTTGTACCCGCTAAGGTAGCTGCCTGTGGTTCTTAATCTTCCATTGGGATAATAATAGTCAAACGGCCCTTCCTTTTCGTCATTAACAAAATTACCCGCAGCCTTTAACAAACCATCACTGAAATATTGTTTCCAGGGGCCGCTTTGTTTTCCATACTCCCAGTAAGTTTCCTCAGCAATTTGTCCGTTGGGATAATAAGTTTTCCAAACATTATGCTTCTGGTTGTTTTTATAAAATTCTTCTTTAAGCAAAACCCCTTCATTGTCATAATACTTCCAGAGGCTGTCTTTAACTTTCTCCAGGTACAGCCCTTCGGTCATCATTTTACCTGAATGATGAAAAGAGGTGGTAAAACATTTACGGCCATTTTCTGAAAAAACCGATTTGGCTTTCACAATGCCATCCGGATAAAAATAGGTGAATTCCCCAACCGGAATATCAGCCTCAAAACTCCCTTCGTACAAAAGCATTCCTTCCTCATTCACTTTTTTCCAAAAGCCGATCTTGCGGCCTTCGTCATCGGTGCGGTTAATGGTGTCGTTGGATACCTGCGCCAGCAAGGGCAAGGAAAAAGAGATTAGGAACAATATAAAAACCAGTCTGTAACGTTTCATAAACCTGCTCGGGTATTGCGTCTTCTGCTTGTAAAACTACTTATTTTATTGAATGTGAAAATTTATTTGCATTAGATTTGTGAACAAATTCAGGAAGATATTTAATTCCAATTTTCTATAAAAATGAACACTTACGCCTCAAGGTTGCTCGAAAATGCTGTAAATGAGTTATCACGTTTGCCCGGTGTGGGGAAAAAAACGGCACTCCGGCTTGCACTTCACCTGTTGAAAAAAGAACCGGCGGTTTCGGAGGCTTTGGGCAACGCGATCATACAGTTGAGGAATGAAATAAAATTTTGCAAGGTTTGTCATAATCTTTCTGATAGTGAGATTTGTGAAATTTGCGCCAGCCCCAAAAGAAATGAATCGCTCATATGCGTGGTGGAAGATATTCGTGATGTAATGGCCATCGAAAATACAGGCCAGTATAATGGGTTATACCATATTTTGGGTGGCATCATTTCGCCGATGGATGGCATTGGCCCTGCGGATTTGAATATTGAATCGCTGGTGAACCGCATCCAAAAAGGAAATGTGAGTGAGGTGATCATGGCTCTTTCCACCACCATCGAAGGTGATACTACCAATTTTTACATTTATAAAAGACTTAAAGAAACCAGGATTGCAATTTCCACCATTGCGCGGGGGATTTCGGTAGGAGATGAGCTGGAATATGCCGATGAAATTACTTTGGGAAGATCAATTCTTAACCGCCTTCCTTATGAGAATACACTTGACAGCTAATCGAACAGGTCGAGTTGGTTTTCGGTTACATAAAACTCCTGCGGTACATTTTTATCAAATCCATTAATATACCTTTTGATCGACTTTTTAATGAGTTTGTTGGGGGTGGTGCGCCTTGCCCTGCAATAATTCAACAGTGACTTTTTTTGACGCGTGGAAAGTTTTATGGTGATCTTGACAAATTTTGTCTTTTTTCTTCTGCGTTTTGAACCTGGAGGCATAGACGGTTTTTTGTAAAAATACCCTTATTAAGTCGAGGGCTCAGAGGTGAACCTACAAAACTTTTTAACAATCTTATTTTAATTGAAGAATCCTTAAAAATCACAAAAATGAGTTGCTGTGTGTTGTTCTTGTTGTAAATTTGGTACATGCAAAACAAGCGTATCTATTCCATTGGTGAAACCGTTTTTGATATAATTTTAAAGGGAGATGCAGCTATGGGCGCTAAAGCAGGTGGCGCAATGCTAAATACTGCTGTAAGCCTGGGCCGTCTTGGACTACATGTGGAACTGCTTTCCGAAATCGGCCTTGATGATGTAGGGGAGCAGGTGATCCGGTTTCTGGAGAACAATGAGGTGGGAACCCGGTATATCTACCGTTTTGACCATGGCAAAACTGCACTTGCGATTGCTTTTTTGGATGATGAAAATGAAGCCAGATACACCTTTTACAAGCATTACCCGGCAAAGCGGTATCAAATTCAAATGCCAAAGTTTAAACCGGGTGATATCGTAATATTCGGGTCCTTTGCCTCCCTCGACCCGGCAACGCGGCCATTTCTAAAGGAATTGTTACAAAATGCCAAACATGCAGATGCCATTGTTATTTATGATCCAAACTTCAGGAAACCCCACCTGGCTGAGCTTGCAAAGGTGATGCCTTTTGTAACTGAAAATATTGGAATGGCAGATATCGTGCGTGGATCGCTTCCCGATTTTCAAATGATCTTTAATGCCTGGAACACGCAGGAGGCTTTTTATCATGTGCAGGAATCGGGTTGCGAATTGATGATCATGACCGATGGGGGAAATCCGGTTCATTTTAAATCGGAAAGGCTGAATGTAAAGGTTGACCCTCCCTTTAACAACACGGTGAGCACCATCGGTGCCGGTGATTCTTTTAACGCAGGTTTGATTTACGGACTATGTAAATTGCACCTTAATAAAAACGACTTATTTTCATTGAAAAAACACGAATGGGAAACACTGTTAAATATTGGAGTTGCATTTGGATCGGCTGTTTGCGAATCACTGGAAAACTATATCCCGGTTGAGTTTGCGGCTAAACTCAGGCATTAATATTTCTGTATCCAAATGTTAAATATTAACTTTGAAATTCAATTTTATGGTCCTTCAAAACGCAGGTTGAAAATGATACACACGCATTTTTACTTTCATTCCTTGTTGTAATAGTTTCTCATCAATTCTTTTGACCACTCAGGTTCCTTTATTTTGCCCACAGGCAAGTAAGCTTCAAAAACGGGCTTTATGTCAAGCACAGGAGTTCCATCGATTGCATCAAGATAAGAAACGGTCAGTGTTTTTCCGTGTTTGCCAAGTAGTTTAACAATGGTTAAGCCGAGATGGTTGGGTCGGTCTTTTTTTCGTTGTGCAAAAATTCCAACTTTTGGCCAGTTTGGATTTTCCCTTGGATGTTCGCTCCCTGTAATCGTTTTGGTGGCTTTATCAAAGTAAAAGATGATTTCCAAATGCGAAAATGATTCAATGCCGTCGAGGCTTTCGATTGGTATATTGGGCGCCAACTCTATCTCCGAAATTATTTCACCCCAATTGTCATCTATTTTCGCTTGCCTTGTGTTTTTTACCGAAGCAACCGGATTTAATATTATATGATTGTTCATTTAGTTATAATTGATTTTATTTTTTTAGTATTTCAATCAAGTTATTATTTATATACAAAGTCTCACTTCCAACATTTTGAGATTCAAGAATTCCTATTATCTCCAACTCCTTTGGATATCTGGATGATGCCTTTCTCTCCTCGCCCAATTGATATACAATAAATTCAATTTTTGAATACGGTTGTTCAAAAAGTAACTCAACCAACCCTTTTATGTAAATCTTTGATGCATCAACTTTTACTTTCTCAATTATTTGGTTAAGCAAATTTCTGAATATATTGATTTTTTCATTGTTCTTTTTGACCGTTTAAAATTAGTAATTATTCATACTGAACGCGCCCTGTCGGGCTTGCCGAACTCTAATTTTAATTGGCCGAAGTTCAGGGAAGGATACAGAGTCAAAGATCAGGGGCTGGTTGTATTACTATGGGAAGTTTCATCTTTCGGCGCTCCGGCAGGCTTTCAGGTTGCTCAACCGCCGTATGGTCAAGTGGGCATTTAACAAGTACAAACGCTTTAAGAGGACTAAATCCCTTCGTACGGCAATGCTTTGGCTGAGGCAGGTATCAAAGCATTATGCTTACCTGTTTCCCCATTGGTTGCTTGGGTTTAGACCTTCGGTTGATTACGAAGAACCGTATGAATCGAGAGGTTCACGTACGGTTCTGTGAGAGGTTTAGGGGTGAAACTCCCCTTTACCTACTCGACTATTCTGGTAATTTTAGTATCAATGAATTAAAATCATCTAATAAATCTTTATACCCTAATGGATTTGTAGGATGTTGATAAACAAATAAATCGGATTTTTTTGCTTCTTCTTTTGGAAGTCGTAATAAAATTTGTTCTCGAATCAATATTATCTCAACCATATGTAAATTCATATAATTATTAACCATCATGTAACCAAAATTACTTTGTGTTTCCTGAATCTCCATCATTTTATCCCAGTCCCGAGAAGAAGATATGCGATTCAATCTGATAGTATCATAACTTTTATATTTTAAGTAAGTTTCTAATAACTTGTCATATTTTTTCTTGGCTGTCTTTTTCAGCTCAGTATTTGATAATCGCGAAAATGTTGTTTCTCCTACGATATATTTCTTGTCTTTATAAATGTCTAATTGTCTTTCTAGTAATTCAATTTGAGAATCCTTGTTTTCCAATTGTTTTTTATATACCACTTTATCCAAAAAAAGATATACTAAGAAGGATAATATTATAACTGAAATGGTTATTGAAATAGGAGCTTTTCTAAAATTTCCCATTTCTTCTTTTATCTTATTTCTATCCATTGTGTCTTCTTTTAAGTTTTATATCAAAAAATCAGTTTAATAACTGTATGGAATTTTTGTTAAATTAGCACTAACGGTTTGAATATGGTGCGTTTGGCATTTCAACACTCCAAATTCTCAATTTACAACTATGTTCATTTATTGCTATCATTTTCATTTATAGCTCTATCAGCCAAATGCACTATATTTGTTATTGTACAGCGTTTTTTATCTTTCTTGCAATCTCTTCAATATCATTTTCAGAAGCATTAATTTCCATTGACTTGGTCAAATATCCATTAATAGCATTTTTAATTTCTTTTAATTCTCCATTATTAATCACAGCAGAATATGCTAAAAAATTAATTGCGTCATATTCATCATCAACCATATCTGCAACTCCAAGTGGGTCCCATTCATTTAGTATTTCTCTAATTATTTTGAAGTTCTTTTTCCACTTTCTATGAATTTCTTCGTCTTTCGTATTTTTCAAAAATCGTTTTGTTTGACTTAATTTTGAAACAACTTGATTTGATAAATTCCACAAAGTCGAAAAGTAAGTTCGGTAAATTCCTTTTAATTCTTTTGTTACTGTTTTCAATTCTTGGTTAAGTATTTCAAGTAATTCAAAGTCAGGTTTTGTAAGTTTTCCTTTATAACTAATGTATTTGTCAATAAGTCCTGCAGTCTCAGAGTCAAGCAATACTAAATCTATTCCCAATATTTCTTCCCCTTTTAATTCACTTGGAAATTCCAGATGATAGAATTCTTTATATTTCTCTTCAATGGTTTTCATTTCTCAAAATGCTGTGAACGGTAATAATATGAGCAGTAGCGGACTTCAGAGCGGTTTCATATCAAGTTACAAAGTAGCCAAAGCTGCACCTTATCTAAATAGTCAAATCGGCAGATTTGGTGGGGCTGATTTGAAAAACAACCGCCAGAATACCCACCGAAACCGCTATTACTTATATTTAGTTTTGTGCCCCGTTAATTTTTATCAATAATTTTTTGAATATCCTTTTCAAGTTCTTTGTCAACTATCGGAATTAACTTATCATTCGTGTAATCATATTTCATTACAAAAGTCGGTTCAATGTCAGAATCAAACTTGTTGTTTTTATTCCTATCGTATCCAAATGTTATAAGAATATCTTTTTTATTTTCTACGTACTTAAATTCATTAACAGTTGAATTGTCAAGACTTACTTTTTTAAGTTCTCTTGTTTTAAGGGAATAGACAAATAATGATTTAAAGTCAAGCAGAGTAATGCTTTTGTCCTTGTCAGTATCCTTTGCTGCTCCTGTAAACACTATGATTATTTCATCATCAAAATATTCAAACGATAAATCTGTTCCGATAAATCTTGAATCACTAATCTTGGTAGAAGTACCGTTTTTATAATCATAAACAATCAGATTATTAAAGGCTCCATAAAATCTCCTGCCTGAGAATTTTCGACCAGAACTCATTTCGTAATCCATATCAAGAAGTCCGAGTACTTCCTTATCCATTTTTTCAGGTTTCTCAAGAGTCTTAACATTGACAGGTAATAAATAAATTAAATTCAAGGTATCTACAAGTCTTGGCGAATCATATGAGATAATTTGCTGTCGAAGGCTATCTTTTTTTAATTCGTCAACCTTCTCGTCCGCAAGTAAAGTATTAGTCATTGGTCTTTTATTCGGAATCAATTCGGAAATCACAAAGATTATCAATGCAATCAGTCCAATTCCAGCAGCTATTACAATCATTGTACTAAAAGCTGCAAGCATTTTCTGGTTGTAATTTTTTATTTTTTCAATATCCATAATTTATCTATTTATAATGTCTTTTTTTAATGGGGCACAACGGTTTGCATATGGCTTGTGGCGGTTTCGAAGCACTTTCCTGTCCACCGAAACCAAAGCTGGCTACGGAGCGAAAACCTTGCTGGTAGCCGTTCACCCGCCATAAGCTATATGCCGTGTTGGCAAACGTTTTTATTTTTCAATTCTCTTTCTACTAGGCTCTATTGTCCAAATGACATCATTAGAGTTTTCAATTTTAGATTCTGTCAAGTGAGTCTTACAGTAGTCATAACCCGTACTTAAGCTTATAATGCAAGAATCTCCATCAATCAAGAATTTCTCGTTTTTAAAATTGTAAAATCCTTTTCTATCAGTCGTATCGCTCAAAATAGAATTAAGAATCAAGGTGTCTCCTGTTACTGAGTATTTACCAATAGAGCGTGTATTTCCAAAATGTCCATTCGATTTAAAACTAAAAGAATTGTCTTTGTTAAAGTGATACTCCCAAGTTGTTCTTGCCCACGAACCGTAATAGTCACCTTGAAGAGTCCGATTGTTCTTATCGGTCATAGCCAAAAGAATTAATGAAGTTAATATCGTTACAAGTACTTTCATTTTAATGTTTGCCAACTAGTATATATCAACAGCTTTTATCACGTTAATTTCCATATACGGTACAAAAACGTGATAAAAACCGCTTTTTTACTTAGTAAGCTGTTATGGATTATTGATTTTGTTGTTTTCTTCATGCTTTTAATTTTGGTGCTACTAAACTAAATTAAAAATCGATACCGGCAACAGGGGAGGCACCCTTTTTTGAAAGTAAGCATGAGGGGATGTTCGCTTGTTGATAATTATTGATTCAGCAAGCGTTTGTAAATATCATGGTTTTCTGCATCAAAACATACAAAATACACCTGCCGGGGTTGTGTAACTTCCTGCATGTATGATCTTATTGTCTCTACTGCAATTTCAGCTGCTTTTTCCTTCGGAAAATGATAAACCCCGGTGCTGATGTTTGGAAATGCAATGGATTGGCAATGATTAGCGGTGGCCAGTTCCATGCTTTTTAAATAACAGGAGCGCAGGAGGTTTTCTTCATTATTGATTCCGCCTCGCCAAACTGGCCCCACGGTGTGTATCACAAATTTGGAAGGCAGATGAAAGCCGGGGGTAATTTTAGCATCTCCTGTTTGGCATCCGTTCAGTTGTTTGCAAGCTTCAAGCAATTGCGGTCCCGCCGCCCGATGAATGGCTCCGTCAACGCCGCCCCCGCCAAGCAGGCTGTTGTTGGCTGCATTTACGATGGCATCGGTTTCCAGGGCGGTTATATCGCCCCGTATGATCTCTATCTTCATTCATTTCCTCCTTCAAGTTCGGCGATGGCGATTACAAAAAGCTGGGAGGTTTGATAGCCGGTCACCCTAACCTTTTTGCCTTTTTCGATAAATCCAGCCTCTGCCGTAGCATCAAAAATGTCATCGCCAATTTTTACCTTGCCGGCCGGGCGAAGCACGGTAAATGCCACGCCCGTATTGCCCACCATCGATTGATATGTGCTGTCGGATGAGGTAAATCCAGCTTCTTTGAGTTGTTCCGAATCAAGGGCGAGGTGCCCGAAAATGGTGCTGGTGAGTATTTTTTTGCCAAAATAGAAAGAGAGAATCAGGGAGGCAAACATGGCAATGACCACTATGAAAAAGGATTTGACCAATGCAGTAAGTGCAACACCCGTAAAATCCAGGCCCATATTTCCGGTCATGCTCAGGGTTAAGCCGGTAAGCACGAAAATGATTCCGAGTACTCCGGTTACACCAAAACCGGGAATGGCAAATATTTCAACCGCTATGAGAATAACCCCTACAATAAACAGCAGGATTTCCCAGTTTTCGGCCATTCCCTGTATGTAGAGCGGAGCAAAATAGAGAAGGGCCGCTACAACAGAGGCTGCGATAGGAAAGCCTACTCCCGGCGTTTGAAGTTCGAAATAAATTCCGCCGATGATGACCATGATAAGAATGCCGCTCACAAATGGGTTGATCAGGAAATGGATCACATTATCGGTCCATGAAAATTGTTGTTCAACAATGGTATAATCCTTTACACCTGCTTTTGTCAGCACTTCGGGCACCGATTCGGCAATACCTTCACAAAACCCGAATTTCATCGCTTCACTGGCCGTGAAAGTTAAAACTTTTCCGGTGTCAATAATACCTTCGATGTAAATCCTGGGATCCACCATCGCCTGTGCAATATCCGGATCTCGACCCTTTGACTCAGCCGTTGAACGCATCATCGACCGCATGTACGACTGATATTTGTCGGGTACCGGTTTGCCCGACTGATCCACCACGGTGGCAGCGCCAATGTTGGCGGCAGTGGTCATGTAAATACTATCGCAGGCAATGGAGATCAATGCGCCGGCCGATGCCGCATTGTTATCAATAAAAACATAAACCGGAATTTTTGACCGAAGTATCATCGTACGAATGCTGTCGGCTGCATCGAGCCTCCCGCCGTAAGTGTTCATGTGAATGAGGATAAGATCAGCATGCATTTTGCGGGCTTCCTCAAACGCCTCATGCGTTTTACGTTGAACAGGCGCTGCAATCTCTTCCTTGATGTTGAACTTATAAACAACAAAGGTGCTGTCGTTTGCCAAAATGCTTAGCATTGGTAAGAATACACTGATGAAAAAAAGGATCGGTTTAAGCTTTAATATCATTTCTGGTTATTTTGATTTTGCCGTCCATCGGAATGCATTTGCCGGTACATTTTGCGCCAGGCTCTGCCTTTCCAGTATTTACGTTGCATGTATTTACCCCAGGTTATATTGGTCCAGGCCCGTTCGTGAAAATAATATAAAAGGAGTTTGGCAACAGCCTCAAAAGGGGTGATGTAAAGCGCGGTCCAGGCATTTTTAATCAAATCTTCATGCTGGCCTTCGGGATCTTTTAAGGCTTTAAATGACAATGCTATAAAAACGGCAATAAAAGTGGTAGCAGAAGCAATGATCCGCCAGGTGATGGCCTTGGCAATACTTCGGCTGGGTGTATCCTTTACCACCCTTGTTTCTGCATCGGGCTGAATATTATAAGAATTCTTTTTCCTTGCCATAAATCATATCACTTTGATCATGAATTAAATTTATCTGACAGAATCCGAATAAACTCATCAGCCAGCAAGCCATTTCCGGCTGCTAACTCACCTCCAAATACAAAATTGTCCGCCCCCGAAAAATCAGCCACTATTCCACCTGCTTCCTGAACAATGATGGAACCTGCGGCTACATCCCAGGGTTTGAGTCCGTATTCAAAAAAGGCATCATACCTGCCACAGGCAACATAGGCAAGATCAACTGCCGCAGAGCCCAGCCGGCGCAATCCATGCGAGTTTTTCATGAAGTAAACAAAAGCGTCCAGGTAATTATCCAGCCTGCTGAAGTTGGAATAGGGAAATCCCGTAGCAACCAGTGCGTCTTTTACCATTGGAGCCTGCGAGGTGCTTATTTTATGGCCGTTCAGGTAAGCGCCGCCTTTTTGCCAGGCGTAAAAACATTCGTTTAAATTTATTTCATAAACTACCCCCGAAACGATCCTGCTTTTTTCCATTAGTCCAATGCTGATGGAATAGGGTTGGGCTCCGTGTATAAAATTGGTGGTGCCGTCCAGCGGGTCAATGATCCAGTTGTAATTGTCTTTTCTTTCATAATCGCTTCCTTCTTCAGCTATTATCCCTGCTTCGGGCAAAATCTTTTGCAGTTCGGCAACAAGTTTTTTCTCCGAATTTTTATCCACTTCGGTCACAAAATCATTTACGCCCTTATCTTCAATCCGCTTATTGTGAATGTTTTTACTTTCAGCCTTGATATAAGCGCCAATGGCCCTGCTCAAATTTGCAACTTGCTTGGTGATTAATTCCAAATACATCCTGCTATCAATTTAGGTCAAAAATAGTGATTTTGGGCTAGACAAACATTAGTCAATGTTAAAACTTATGTTTTTTATTTTCGTATCCAAGCCCTGACTAAAGTATTCTAATAAATATTCCTAAATTTGTTATTAGTATAAACATCGTTTTTTATATGGGGGATATATACCGGCATCATTCTGAAAATAGTGAAACCTTAACTAACCAGGCTAAAAATCCGGACAACGGACCCACCCTAAAAGGTGATAAAACGGCACAGGTAAAGAAAGTAGAGGATTTGATAAGCTCACTCAAATCAAGTTATTATTTTTTGGAGGCTACTGGTAGTAAGCAACAATACCAGGTAAAAAGGATCATTCATAATAATGAGGAGTCAGAAGTTTCGGATGAGATAAAATCGTTGCCCCTCGATAAATTATTTCCTTCCCCAATAGCCAGCCTTATTACGCATCAAAAAAACTTCATAGGCTCTCGTTCCGAATGTATTTATAGCAGCGATGAGAAAACCCATCTGGGCACCGGATGTTACAATGTGATACAGACCGGTCCGGGAAATGTGATGGTAAACCACATATGGTACCCCGAAAACGAATACTCACTTTTTGACCTCATTAACAGCCACGAAAACCTCAGGCAATTGCGTGAGCATATTCCCATCGGATTATTCCGTATCAGTACAGGAGGGCAATTTGTTTTTGCAAATCCGTGGACCTTTAAAGTGCTAAAACTTGACCAGGAAAAAGATATTACCGGGTTTAACTTTTTTGAAATGTTTGCTGAAGCTAACCAGCTAAAACAATTCAAAAAAATGATGGAAACAGCTGGTGAAGTGAGTAACATGGAAATTACGCTAAAAAATGGGGGAGGTAATAATTGGTGTGTTGTGAACCTGAGTTTTACAGCTTTTGATGGTGTTGAAAAAATATTTGATGGATATATTTATGATATTTCCACGCGCAAGGAAGTTATTGCTCAGCTTCAGGATAATGACGGAATTATCAAAACCATTTCTCAAAATTTAAAAAGCACCCTTTACATATTCAATTCAGAAGGGTTGTTTACTTTCGTAAATCCAGCTGTTTCAGAAATTACCGGTTATTCGGAACAGGAGCTTCTGAAAATGAAGTTTTACCAGCTTGCCCATCAGGATTATCAGGAAATAGTGAAGGAGCGCGGACTCAACAGGGTGTTGGGTAAAAAAGCCCCGAAAAGTTATGAGTTTAAGATCATAACAAAACGAGGGGAAGAACGCTGGCTGGAGATTTTTGCTAACAGGTTGATCATCAAAGGTGAAGCTGTGGTGTTGGGAGTTGGGAACGATATTACAGATCGTAAGATGGTGCTGGAAGAAATTAAGATCAGTGAAGAAAAATACAAGAGTCTGTATTCGTTTTTCAGGTTGATGGCCGACAATACCCAGGACATGATCTGGGCAAAAGACTTAAACAAAAGATACATATTTGCCAACAAGGCGCTTTGTGAAACATTGCTGCTTTCGGGCGATACCGAGGACCCGGTTGGTAAAAAGGATCAGTATTTTGCAGAGAGGGAACGGGAAAAATATCCCAATAAAAGCGATTGGTACACCTTTGGAGATCAAAATGATGATACTGACGATATTGTAATGGCAACCCGCCAACCGCAACAGTTTGATGAATACGGGAATGTGAAAGGCGAGTTTTTATACCTCGATGTACATAAGTCACCCCTGCTTGATGATACCGGGCGAATGATCGGTACGGTGGGAAGTGCCCGAAATGTAACATTTGCCAAACGCATGGAAGCGGAGCGCGAGAAGGAAGAAAAAATTAAAAATATTGTTTACCGGATTGGAAATGCTGTATCAACTACCAAGGATCTTAGCGAGCTGATTACCGTTATCCGTTTGGAATTAAACGAAGTGATTGATACCACAAATATGTATATCGCTTTGTACGACAAAAATACCAGGGAAATTTCCCTGCCTTATTTTGTGGATGAACGCGACCGTTTTAAAAGGATACCTGCCGGAAAATCATTAACCTATTACCTCATTCGCAAAAATGTTCCGTTGCTGCTGCGTGAACAGGATATTTTAGCGCTTGCCAAAAAAGACGAGATTGAATTGCTGGGCAGCATGGCCAAGGTTTGGCTCGGAATCCCGCTTATCGTAAAGGAAGATACTATCGGGGCCATTGTAATCCAAAATTACCGCGATGAAAACGCCTTTAATGAACGTGATTTGGAATTGCTCAATTTTGTTTCGATTCAAATCAGTATTTCCATCAACCAGAAAAAAGCAGACGATGCGTTGCGTGAAAGTGAATTCACTCTCCGGCAAATTATCGATAATGTTCCGGTAATGATTTTTGCGAAAGACAAAGATTTACGATTATTACTCGCCAATAAGGCTTTTGCTTCTGCGTATGGTAAAAGGGTGGATGAAGTGGAAGGTCACCTGCAATCTGATTTGCACAAATCCATTGCTGAGAGTGATAAATATATTGATGATGACCTCGAAGTTATCCAATCCGGAAGGTTAAAATCCATTCAGGAGGAATATTTTACCAATTATCATGGTGAAACGCGGATTTTACAAACCGTTAAAATACCGATGCGTTCGGGTTATGATCAGGGTATCGCGGTATTGAGTGTTTCCATTGATATTACCGAAAGAATCGCTTTTGAAAGCGAATTAACGCAAGCCAAAAACAAAGCGGAAGAAGTGGACCGTTTAAAAACGGCTTTCCTGGCCAACATGTCGCATGAGATCAGAACCCCGATGAATGCGATCATTGGTTTTTCAGAATTGCTGAACGACCCTGATTTGACCTCACAAAACCGGGCTGAATTTGTAAAACTGATCGGTGAAAACAGCCGTGTACTGCTTTCCCTTATCGAAGATATCATTGATGTGGCAAAAATTGAAGCCGGTCAGATCCGGATTGTTCAGGGGGTGTGTGAAGTGAATGTGGTTTTGAAAGAACTGGAAAACAAAGCCATTGAATTGCTGAGCAAACAGTCGCATAAGCAACTTAAGGTAAAACTAAATTGTGAGGTGGATGACCCTGGATTTGCTATTACCACCGATCCATTACGGTTTAAGCAGGTGATGAAAAACCTGGTGGGCAATGCCATTAAATTTACCGAAAAAGGTTATGTGGAAATTGGTTATAATATCGAGGCCGAACAAGGAAAAATTATTTTTTATGTGAAAGATACAGGTATCGGTTTGAAGGACGATAAATTGTCGCTTATTTTCGAAAGGTTCAGGCAGGCCGAAGAATCCAGTACCAAAGAGTATGGCGGAACAGGGCTTGGACTCACCATTTCGAGGCGTCTGGTGGAGATCATGGGCGGAAGTATGTGGGTGGAGTCGGTGCTGCATGAAGGCAGTACTTTTTATTTTTCACTGCCTTACCAATCCACAAATGTTAGTGAACCAACGAAACCTTTATTCAAACAATACGATACACACGATTGGTCAAATATGTCGATTCTGGTGGCTGAAGATGAAGCTTCAAATTTTGAGCTGATCAGTGCCACATTAAATAAAACAAAAGCGAACATTGTGAGAGCATACAATGGTTTGGAAGCGGTTGAAATTATTCAGGCGGGAAAACCGGTGGATTTGATACTTATGGATATCCGTATGCCGGTGATGAATGGTCATGAGGCTACCCGTCGAATCCGGCTTATTTACCCTGATCTGCCAATTATTTCATTAACTGCTTATGCCATGTCGGATGATATTCAGAGAAGTATTGATGCCGGATGCAATGCCCACATTTCTAAACCGTTTAAACCTAGTGAACTATTAAATAAACTAGAAGTATTCGTTCAGGATATCCAGATAAAAAAATAGATTTGAAAAAGGTTATTAATATCAAATATGTTTTATTTCTATTGCTATTTACTTGTATGGCATTGGGAACATTTGCCCGCAATCCGGGCATTGAAGATAAGCAAGATGAGATTGATAGCCTTCTGAAGGCCCTGCCTAACTCACCGCCTGAGCAGAAATATGAAATCCTGCAAAACCTGTCGCGCATTTATTTGTCATTTTCACTGGATTCATCGCATGAGTACGCCATGATGGCACTCAAAACCGCAAAGGATTTAAACGATCCCCTAAAAACGGCAGAATCTTACAAGTTACTTGGTAATATTTCAATGTACAAAGGCGACTTAAACAATGTAATCAGCTTTTATGATTCGAGTGTTTTGGAGTATAAGTTGGCGGGCGATTCGATGGGGCAGGCCAAGGTTTGGAATAACCTTGGAATAATTTATCACAACCTGGGCGATTATCAGAAATCCATTGATTTTCATTTAAAAAGCCTTGATCTTAAAATCAAATTAAATGATTCAGCCGGGATTTCTAATTCATACAACAACATCGGAAGCATCTACCTTGAGTTGGGCGAATATTCTAAATCCTATGATTATTTTCAGAAAGCCCTTGAATTATCGCGCATGTTAAATCAAAGATCGAATGTAGCGAGTATTTTAAATAACCTGGGCATGATCGGGCAGGAAGCGGGCGATCAGGAAAAAGCGATCAATTATTTTAACGAATCGCTTGAGGTTGGCTTAAGTGTTAATAATCACAAAGGAATGGCCGATAGTTATCATAATCTCGGCAAAAGCAATTTCCTGCTTGGAAACTATTCAGAGGCGCTCAATTATTATAACAAAGCGGTTGAGCTATATGAAAAGCTGGGGATCAGCAACAGCAACACGTTTAATAATATTGCGCAGGTTTACATTGTTCTGGAAAATTATAATAAAGCGCTCACCTACCTTAATAAAGCCATACGATTTGCCCGTGAAAATAACCAGGTGAAAACCATCCGGGATATTTATCAGAACTTTTCAGTAGTCTACGAAAAAATGGGCTGGTATAAAAATGCCCTTGACAGTTATATCCTTTTCAACCAATACGATGACTCACTCCAATCGATGATGCACAGCAGCATGATTGAGGAGATGATGATCAAATATGAAATTGAAAAAAAACAAGAAGAAATTGAGCGTACCCAGCTTGAACTCTCCACTAAAGAAGCCCAGATTCAACAGCGAAACCTGGCCATCTATAGTGTAATAGCAGGATTGATAATTGCCCTGATTTTTGTTGCGATCATTTTCAGGTTGTTAAGGCAAAAAACCCTGGCCAACGAATTGTTGCAGGAACAAAATGATGAAATATTACGATCGCAGGGGATCATTAGTAAAATCAATCAGGCGCTTACTGAAAATGAAGGGAAACTTCGCAGTATATTTGATATTTCACCATATGGGATACTCGTCATTGATGATGATCTGAAAATCCGCGATTGTAATGAAACGAGCCTGAAATTATTTCACATCAGCGAAAAAGGCGATTTGCAGAACCACCGGTTGAACTCATTGTTTGTGGATGATAAGGATGTTAAATCGCACAAAGATCTGCTCCACAAAATCAGGTCGGGTAATTTGAATAAGGTACAATACAGGATCGGAACAAATCCCAATGACAGCTTCACCGCGGAGATCACAGGCCGGCAGATTTCTTATGAATCCGACAAGCCCGATTTGTACATTGTGGTAATTACTGATATTACTGAGCGTTTGTCATTTATCGGAAGTCTGCAGGAGTCGAAAATAAAAGCCGAGGAGTCGGATAAGCTCAAAACTGCTTTTTTGGCCAATATGTCGCATGAGATTCGTACTCCTATGAATTCTATTGTTGGCTTTTCAAACCTGCTTTCCGACCGGTCGTTGGCTGTAGCAAAAAGGGAGGAGTACCTGGGCCATATTTTGCAAAGCAGCAATATTCTCTTAAATTTGATTGAAGACATTATTGATATTTCAAAAATTGAAGCAGGACAAATTAACTTCAATTCCACTTATTTTAATTTAAATACGGTTTCGAAGGAGATCTTTGCCAGCTTTAAAGAAACCAGCAGGGATAAAAATGTTGAATTTAAATTATCACTACCTGAAAACAGCGATACGATTCAATGCCATACCGACCCGCTCAGGTATAAACAGGTGATCTCAAATTTGTTGAGCAATGCCATTAAATTTACCGAATCAGGATTCATTGAATTTGGGTACACGATAAAAGAAAGCCATAATAAACCTTCTCTGGAGTTTTTTGTGAAAGATACCGGCATCGGCATTCCAAAAGATAAACAGGAAATTATTTTCGAAAGATTCAGGCAGGTCGACGACTCCCAAACACGCAATTATGGTGGCACCGGCTTGGGTCTTTCCATTTCAAAACGACTCATTGAAATTATGGGCGGAACCATTTGGGTGGATTCGGTGCCCGGATCGGGATCGGTATTTTATTTTACACTTCCATATGTGAAGGACGATCAGTCGGAAACCAATAAGATAACATCAACTGATCCTGAAATCGATTGGAGTGATAAAACCATTTTGGTGGCTGAGGATGAATCATCAAATTATGAATTGGTCAAAGCTACCTTGCTGAAAACAAGGATTAAAATTATTCATACGAAAAACGGGGAGGAAGCGGTAAATTACATAAAAACCAACGGAAATGTTGATGTTGTTTTAATGGATATCCGGATGCCAAAAATGAATGGTTACGATGCTACCCGTATTATTAAGTCAATAAACCCCAACATCCCGGTAATTTCGGTTACAGCCTATGCCATGTCGGAGGATGAGGCCAAAAGTCTTCAGGCAGGCTGCGACTTGTATATTTCCAAACCCATCAGGCCTGTTAAGCTTATCCAGATACTTGAAGACTTTATTTCCTGATCGGATGCTTCGCTTTTCGGCTCAGGTGCTGAAGCAAAATCCCCGATACGATTAAAATCAAACCCCCGATAGTGGCCGGTAAAATCGCTTCATTTACAGCAAAATGAATGATCAGCAAGGAAATAAAAGGGGAGAGGTAAACCAGGTTGGAGACCCTTGCCGTGTTTTCAGAGTATTTGAGTCCCATCATCCAAAGGAAAAAAGTAAGACCCATTTCAAATATGCCGATGTATAGAGTTCCGAAAACACCTGCCAGGCTTGGTAAAATAATCTGCCCTCTGATGAGCATCCACACCAAAATCATGGACGTACCAAAAAAGAAATTGAGAAATAATTTAAGAACCTCATCTTTTTTATCCTTCAGGTTCAATATCCAGTAAAGGGCCCAGAAAATGCTGCTGCCAACGGCCAGCAAAACGCCCAGAGGTTCACGAAACTCAAGGCTGGTTATCCTTCCCTCCGTGGAAATAACCAGGATGCCAGAAAATGATATAAAAATTGCCAGCAAGCTGAGCCATCCGATTTTTTGTTTTAAAAGCGGAATGGATAATAAAACCAGGGTTATGGGCCAAATATAGTTTAAGGTCCCGGCCTCTTGTGCTTTAAGCAAATCGTAGGCTTTGAGCAAAACCATGTAATATAAAAACGGATTAAGTGCACCCCGAACAGTTGCCCGGATAAGGTCCTTTTTTGACAATTGTTTTATCCGGCTGGTTTTTCGCTGTAGTAAAAGCAACACAAACAAAACAAGCGTAGCCACGGCTGAGCTGTAAAGCAAGGTGTTTAAATAATCGAGGTGCTGTAGTGTAAGTTTAAAAGCCGATGCTATGGTCGACCAGCAGAGGATAGCTGCAATTGCAAACAGGTATGCTTTGTTTTGTGATTTCATTGCAGCGGTGGCTAAAAAAGATCATTTAATTCTTCCAGGGCGGTTCTTACAATGTAAACAAGCCGGTTACGCGCTTCATCGCGAAGGGCCATCGACAAGAACATGCTTACCCATTCGTGGTGAACATCCAGGTACAGGCGCCAGTAACTTTTAAAACTATTTAAACGGTATGTGTAGGAGTCGTAAAACACAGCGGTGTCGTTGATCATCTTTGCAATCCGGTAAATATGCAATGGGGCACTGATCGCTATAACTGAATCATAATTTTTATGCTGAATGATCTTTTGAGCTTCCACCCAATTGGTAATGGTGTTAAATGACAGTGAATCATAATAAATGTCATTGGGAGGTACATTTTGTTCTTCAAGAAACATTTTCATGAGATGCGGCTTTCCTTTCCATTTCCTGTTGTCATAACCACCAACACATATCACTTTTCTGATAACCCGGTTTTTATAAAGGCCGGCTGCAACCTGCGCTCTGTGTTTTGAATCAGGTCCCAAAGCAGCTCCATCATCCATATAGTCACCAAAAAATACCACACCGGCATCGGCATGTTTAATCATGGGTTGACCGGAAATAAAATCATTAACATGCCGGTTATACCAAAAAACGGCAGTGATATCTATCGCCAGCAAGGCAGATAATATTGCCAGAAGCAGAAAAAAGGCCCGTATGTTTGAAATAGGTTTTGCCATTTTACTTTTTAAAATAAAAATCCGATGCCAATATACAAACCACCATTTCCATCTCTTTGATCAAAAGCCCGCCCATATTCAAAATTTATCACTGTGTTTTGGTCAAAAACCAATTGTAATCCACCACCTGCTGTTAAATGGATTTTTTCAGTTCCCGGATCAAAAAAATCACTAAAAACATCATCGGGACCAAGCTTGCTATCCAGATCGGCAGGTAATTCCATTTTCTTTACAACCCTGCCGGCATCAGCAAAAAGATTAATTGACCAGTAAATGTTTGATCTAAACAAGGTAGCATGCCTGAACTTATACCTTGCTTCAATATTGGCAAATGCAATGGCATCGCCAACCACCCGGTTCCTTAGTATCCCGCGCAACGATTTGGCTCCTCCCAGCCCGTCGGTAGTTGTAACTTTGGCAAATGAGGTAATCATATAGGGTTGCATAAAATAGGGTGATTTACCTGCAATGTTGCCCTGATATCCCAACCGGTAAACCAAATTTAAATTTTGGGGAATTAGTGTAAAATATTGCCGGTGGGTAATTGCCAGCTTAGCATAGGAAAAATCAGTATTCCCGGCAATTTTCGGAACATAAAAAAGCAAAGCTTCAGTCCAGATGCCTTTCATTGGATTGGGTTCATTATCCCGACTGTCGTAAATCAATCCGGTTTTAATGCTGGGAATGATCCCACCTTGAGCTTCCTGCTCTCCGATGATTCCCCATTCCTGATATTTGTCGATCAACAAAGTGGTATCAGGAAGTCTTTTTGTTTCGCTCTTCCCCTTATTAAGTCGTTCGGTATCAACTCCTCCCATTTTAATATTGAAATAACCAATCCCTCCAAGCCACTTCATATTTTTAATCCCAATATTGCCCTGCAGGTCGCTAGTGAATCGCAGGAATTTTCGTTCCTGATTATAAAAAACACGGGATTGGTATTCTTCAGATCCTTCGTCAATAAATTCGGTATGATAAACCGCATCATATCCGTTAAAACCATAAAAATTGAGGGTGAGTTCTGTGAGGTAGCTTAAGTCGGCGGTTATCCTGATATTACCAGGGATCAGATATTTCGAATCAAAAAATAATTGATTTACTCCGCTTCCTTTGGTGGTACGGCTGAACTCGGTGTACAAGGAATATTTGTAATCAGGATAAAGGCTTCCATCACCATAATTGAAAAAATTAACGATCAATCCGTACTGAAATCCGATATCTACATTATACCCGATTACGGGCAAAGGAACGAAATTGAAACCTTTAACCTCCTTTTCTTCCTTTTCGCCGGAAGATATAGTATCCTGACCGTATACCATTGAATATGCAAGAGCAATCAATACACTGAAAACTATCAATTTTCTTTTCATACCCTCGATTTCAAAATTAATTGTGAAATAACTAAAACAATGGTTGCCACCGCCACCGAGGCAATACTGAGTTCAGCCTGCAGGTTGTTGGTTAAAAATAAAATGATGATCCAAACGATCCCTGAAAGAAAACTGAACAGCACTGCTTTTTTGTCCAAATTAAAATGAAAAGAAGCAATGGCGGCTGGGATAATGGTAAATCCAATTCCTGTAATAAAAACAATTACCGTAACGATATCCCTGAAAAAAAAGGCCATAACAAAACCAGCAACGGCAAAAATGAGGATAAAGAGTCGCGTATAATTTTTCAGGTTGTGCTGGTTGATTTCTTTTTTGGTAAAATTGGCAATATAATCTTTGGAAACACTTGACGCCAGCACAAATATGATGGTATCAGCCGAACTCATGATGGCCGCGAATAACAGCACCAGACTGGCTCCGATAAATTTATGCGGGATGAGCACTGTTAATCCTTCGGCGAAAGCACTTTTAGGATCAATACCGGGAACATGCATATGTGCCGAGAGGCCCACAATGGAAATGGCAAGGCCGGTGATGATCACAAAAACTGCCGACCAAGTGAAGCCTCTTTTAACAACAAGACTGCTTTTGGCAGCATACACCCTTTGCCAGTATTCGGCCGATTGAAAAATTATCAGCACTCCGAAAATTATAAAAACAACCGTCATGGCCGGATCCATCCTTGAAAAGTCAGCCAATTCAGTTGTGAAATGATGATCGCCTTTTAAAAGGATAACTCCCAGTAAAACAAAAAGAACAAAGAGGATAATATATTGGAATATGTCGGTTTTAATAACGCTGTTGAACCCTCCGGCCAAAAGGTAAATTGTTATGATTGAGGCTGAAATTAGTAAGGCAGTTTCGTATTTCAATCCGCTGATATGTGCTAAAATTGAACTGCCCGCAATGAACTGATTCAGCAGCATGCCAAAATAAACAACAAATAAAATAATTGCGGAAATAATACCGGTTTGCTTATCGTATTTAAAATAAAACCAGTCGGATAAAGTGAGGAATTTTTGCTGGCTGCTGATTTTGCGGAGTTTTAATGCATAGGGTATAAAAAAAAGAAACCCGGCAGCAGTTCCCAGAAAAACGGCGATGGCTGATATTCCAAATTTGTAAACATAAGCGGAGTATAAAACAATGGCAGCACCTCCCACATAACTAGCTACCACCGAAGCTACAAACCCAACCAGCGACATATTTCGACCTGCAATCAGGTAGTCCTCGTCTTTGTTTTTTCGGGAGCTCCAAAACCCGATCAGGATGCAAACCAGGGCATAGCCTATGAGTAATGAAAAATCGATTACGCTTAATTTCATAAATACAAAGTTAATGGAAGTTTACCCAATCGGGAAGGTTTTGAAGATCGATATCAAATATAAAACGGCCATAAAACCAAACCGACAGGCTTACCAGAACAATCCCAATCAAATTCAGGAATAATCCGGCTTTTGCCATATCCGCAATACGGATGCGATCGGTGCCAAATATAATGGCGTTAGGCGGGGTGGCAACAGGAAGCATAAAAGCCATAGATCCAGCAAGTGTTACTGGCAGCATAAACAGGAGGGGATGCACGCCCGCCGAAACCGATAATGCCCCGACAATGGGAAGCATCATTTGAGCTGTTGCTGTATTGCTGGTTACTTCCGTAAGGAATATCATGATAGTTGTCAGGATAATGATAACCAGTAAAGGATGGAACCCCGAAACGGATTGCATGCTGTTCCCAATCCATTCCGAAAGTCCACTGGCGATAAATCCCTCGGCAAGGGCGAAACCTCCACCAAATAGTATTACAATATGCCACGGAAGCTGGCGGGCTGTTTCCCAGTCGAGGAGCATTTCCTTTCCTGTTTTTGATGGGATCATAAATAAAATAACTCCAATAAAAATGGCAATTGTTCCGTCATTCAGAAATGCCGGTTCAGCAAACAGCATCGACCAACCGGGTATTTTGATCGAACCAAGCTGGATCTCGCTTCTGAAAAGAAGTAAAAGCGCAAAAAACAGGAAGGCTGCCAGAATTACTTTTTCTTCGGTCTTAAACGGTCCAAGCGCCCGGTAATGCGAACTGAAATCGGGAGGATTAATTTCATTTTCATCTTCTGATTTCGATTTGCAAAAAACAAAGTAGAGGTATATAAAAATTACCATAAGAATGGCGATACTAACCGGAAGAGCAAAAATCATCCATTGCCCAAAGCTGATTTCAGGTGCATGCGGAAATGAAATTGAAAATATTCGAGCAAAAGCAAGGTTGGGTGGCGTTCCAACAAGCGTTGCAATTCCTCCGGTGGAGGCACTGTAAGCAATGGCCAGCAACAATCCAATAGCGTATTTGCGTGTATTTTCTTTGCCAAATTGTTCTTCCATTTGACTAATAACCGAAATTACTATTGGAATCATCATCATGGCAGTGGCCGTATTCGATATCCACATGGATAAAAATGCAGTGGCCAGCATGAATCCCAGTAATATCCTGCCCCGGCTTACACCTGTAAAATGAAGGATTTTGAGTGCAATGCGTTTGTGTAGATTCCATTTTTGCATGGCAAGCGCTAGTAAAAACCCCCCCAGGAATAAAAAAATAACATCATTGAAATAAGCCGACGAAACTGTTTTGCCGTTAAGAATACCAAAGGCTGGAAAAAGAACAACAGGCAGCAAAGAAGTAACCGCAAGGGGTACCACCTCGGTAATCCACCAGATAGCCATTAAAACAGCAATGGCCAGGGTGTAAGTAACTGCCGGTTTCGATGGATCAAGATCAACAAACAATATGATTAATAGGGGAGCCAGCAGGCCACCAAACAATCCAAAGAAAAAACGGGCGTTCTTTTTCATATTTTTCCTTTCGGAAAGATTGATTTTTATCTGAATAAAGAACCGAAATTAATAAAATTTATAGTTTTGCCGGAGCATTTGATTTAATACCTATGAAAAAACTTGGAGTAGTTGCTTTTGGGGGCAATGCATTGTTGCAGGCCGGACAAAAAGGCACCATCGGTGAGCAGGAAGAAAACGCCTACCAGGCCAGTAAAAACCTGCTGAAATTGCTAAAAGAAAACTATAACATTGTAATCACCCATGGTAATGGCCCGCAAGTTGGAAATATCCTGCTTTCGGAGCAGGCAGGAGAGCAGGTACATGGCTTGCCTCAAATGCCGCTTGATGTATGTGTTGCGTATTCCCAGGGTTTTATTGGGTATATTATCGAGCAACAATTGCGGAATGTTTTAGCTGCCAATGATATGGATCGTGACATAATATCCATCATTACGCAGGTTTTGGTGAACAAGGATGATCCTGCTTTTAGCAAACCTACCAAACCTATTGGCCCGTATTATCCAAAAGAGGTGGCAGACAAGGTCGCAGCAGAAACCAATTCGGTGTTTGTTGAAGATAAAAAGAGAGGAGGGTGGCGAAAGGTAGTTGCATCGCCCAGGCCACTGGTGATCAGCAATAAGAAATCAATTGAGGCTTTGGCTCGCAGCGGACAGATTGTAATAGCAGTGGGCGGTGGAGGAATACCTGCATTTTATGTGGCACCCAATAAACTGCAAGGCATTGATGCGGTGATCGATAAAGACCTTGCCTCGGCATTGCTGGCAAAACAAATCGGCGCAGATAAACTTTTTATTTTGACTGATGTAGCAAAGGTTTGCCTTAACTTTAATACCCCTCAGGAGAAAACCATCAGCAGGATGACCATCGCTGAGGCCAGGGCTTATTTAAATGAAGGCCAGTTTGGCGAAGGTAGTATGGCACCAAAGATCAGGGCTGCAGTTGACTTTGTTGAAAATACCGGAAAAGATGCCATCATTACTAAAACCACGCTTTTAGGTGTGGATGATGGCGGAACCAGGATCACCATGGTTTAGAGATCAAACAATAATTACAAAATAAAAATATTATGGCATACAACTTAAGAAACAGGCACTTTTTGAAGTTGCTCGATTTTACCCCGGAAGAGATCCGTTTTTTATTGAATTTATCAGCTGACCTCAAAAAGGCTAAATATGGCGGTTATGAACAACCCCGGCTGAAAGGCAAAAATATTGCCCTGATTTTTGAAAAAGCATCCACACGTACACGCTGTGCTTTCGAAGTAGCAGCTTTTGATCAGGGTGCCCAGGTGACCTATTTAGGTCCTTCTGGTTCACAAATAGGATATAAAGAAACCATGAAAGATACCGCCCGTGTTTTGGGTCGTATGTACGATGGTATCGAATACAGGGGCTTTGGACAGGAGATCGTGGAAGAACTGGCAAAATATGCCGGTGTGCCAGTATGGAACGGATTAACCAATGAATATCATCCCACACAAATCCTTGCTGATTTCCTCACCATGGAAGAACATTCTGATAAACCTTTGCATCAGATTTCATTTGCATACCTCGGCGATGCTCGAAACAATATGGGCAATTCATTGATGGTTGGAGCCGCAAAAATGGGAATGGATTTCAGGGCTGTTGCACCAAAATCAGGTCAGCCTGAAGCTAAACTGGTGAAGGAGTGTAAGGAAATTGCTAAACAAACCGGTGCCAAAATTACCGTAACTGATGATGTAGGTAAGGGCGTTAAAGGTGTTGATTTTCTGTATACTGACGTGTGGTTGTCGATGGGAGAGGATGCTTCTTTATGGGAAAAACGTATCCAGGAAATGTTGCCTTACCAGGTGAATAAAGAGTTGTTTATAAAGACAGGTAATCCGAAAGTAAAATTCCTGCATTGTCTGCCAGCATTCCATAACCGCGATACCAAAGTTGGTGAAGAAATTTATCAAAAATATGGTATTGATGCCATGGAAGTAAGCGAAGAAGTTTTTGAATCGGAAGCTTCCATTGTTTTTGATGAAGCTGAAAACCGCCTTCATACTATTAAAGCTGTGATGGTGGCTACCCTGGGAAGCTAAGACTATATAATCGTTGAGCATGGAAGTAAACGGCAAAGGGAAATTAAGCAATTTGATCGTAGTTGGCGACCGGGTGTTGATCAAACCAGTTAAGCACGACAAAACCAGTAAAGGTGGCTTGTTGCTGCCTCCGGGATACCAGGAAAAGGAGGATGTGCACTCAGGGTATGTGATCAAAGTGGGACCGGGTTATCCGATTCCCTTGCCCGGTGATGACATCGACGAGCCCTGGAAAAAGGCTGACGATAAGATCAAATACATCCCTTTACAGGCCCGTGAAGGTGACCTGGCTATTTTCATGCAAAAGGGTGCTGTGGAAGTGATGTACGACAATGAGAAGTATTTCATTGTTCCGCAGCATTCTATCCTGCTGCTTGAGCGGGATGAGAGTTTGTTTGAATAGAAAATAAATGCTTTTAGACTAAGGCCGCAACAAAGTTGCGGCCTTATATTTTATATCGCTATCTCATTACAGGTTGCAAAATGCTCGACACATTGCCCTCGGTATCCGTAAATTGAACATATAGCCCGATACCAGGTATTTTCATAGGCTCCCCATTTACTTTTCCACCCGCTTCCTGAATTTTTTTAACGGAAGCATGAATATCATCCACCGATATTACCACTGAAGGGTATTGAGGCGGATCACTTTCTTTAACTGGAAATAAACCGCCGTTAATTGCGCCTTTTTGCTGAATCATACCGTTCTCATCGGTATCAGCTGTATGCACTACTACATAATTTCCCATTTCTTCGCCATACTTGTGGGCTACCCATCCGAAGGCTTTTGCATAAAAATCACTCATGCGGTCCCTGTCTTTGGCCGGCATTTCAAAATGTACTACTGGATCCATTTGATTTGTTTGATTTGATATAAATATTCAATGAATTGGTAATTGTAAAACCAATTTTAGAATAGTTTGTTTAGTAAGATTGAATGGCTTTAAATTCGGTTGAATTTAATTTTATCACCTTCCATAATGCCAAATCTGTCACAAAATCCGGCATTAACCTCCACCATGTATTTAGCCATTTTGCCCGAAGGGATTGACTCTTCGGATAGTGGTTGTGTGTATTTTTGAATAGTAACTATTTCAAACCGGCTATCCACATAAATGATATCCAGCGAAATATAAGTGTTTTTCATCCAGAATGACTGTGGCTCCTCGCGATCCATGATAAACAGCATGCCACCCATTTCGGGCAGGTTGGTCCTGAACATCAATCCGCGAACCTGCTCAAAGCGGTTGTCAGTGATTTCGATATCTATTTTAATATCCTTATTTTTTGACTCTCTAATGAAGGTTAATGCGCCTTCCCTTATAAATGCAGGCTTGTTTGTTTTAATTTCAAATGACCTGCTACGATCACCCTGAATGCATATAGGAATAATCACAGTAAAAATGCTGAGAATTATAAGGAGTTCGATTACCCTAACGGCTCTTTTAATCCACCTTTTTTTACTTTTCAGGTGTTTCCGGGGATTCTGCTTTTTTTAATTCCCCATGTTTTTATGACCTCTTAAAGTGTGGACCTTGCCTGGACAATTCAAGGGTCTATTAAAATATCATATTTAACTAGTAACCCAACCACATCCGGCATAGAAAACCGGGCGCCCTTGATAATATTTTTATCAGGATCGATTTGATAGTTTACTGAATTTCGTAAATCAGCATTTTGCAGGTTTGTTTGATCAAATATTGCTTCTGAAAGATCGCATTCAATTAAGGTGCTGTTTTTTAGGTTGGCCTCAGTAAAGTCAACCCCTTTTAACTGGCAATTCCTAAAATTTAATCCACCGGACTTTATTTCGTAGAACGATGCATGATCAAGCTGGCAATTTTCAAAATGTATAGAAAAATTAAATGTGTTACAATCTTCGAAATGCAAACCAAGTAACTTACAATCCTTAAAAGAAACACCCTGAAAGGCGGCTTTTAGTAATTTGGCATTGCTCAGGTTGCAGTCAATAAAACTGGTATCAATAAACCTAAACTCAGAAAGATCGAGGTCAGTAAAATTACAACCTTTAAAAGTGCATGCCTCAAATTCGCTGATTGTAAATGGTGCTTTTGTAAAGTCCTTGTTTTGGAAGTTTTGCCCAAAGAAATAATTTTCACTCATGCTCATTCAGTTAAAGAAAAATGCTCAACCGGGCCGACCAGGTAGTGAAATTGTCGTAATCCACGGCTTCCTTGTTATTACTTTCTTGTGGTAAGGAGGTGTAGTCAAAGGTAAACTGTAATGGGATTTCTGCAATTTTATGAAGTGGGAAATTAATACCAAGTCCCCAGGTAAACTGACTGAGATGATCCTTATAATACTCAGGCATATCGTGATCATTTATAAACTGATTATAATATCCAAGCCGGACCAGTACAAATTCAAAAAACTGCAATTCGGCCCCTGAACGAAATGATGTAAAGTATGCCGAATTTAATACTGTATTATAATCGGCCAGTACGGTTACTTTAAACATTTCCAGACTGTCGGGCCGCTCCCGTATTCCCGTACCGTAACTATAATTAACGCCAAACCTTGTAATTGCCGGAAGTTTATATTCATACACTTCATCATCTATTTTAGGTTTTAACTTTGAAAATGTGAAATTCGTAATACCAGCTCCGACATTCACGGATTGATTTTTATTCTTTTCCCGGGAAATGATAAATTTTTTGATAATTCCGAAATCGGCAAATAGTGTTTGATCTTTTAATTGCACAAATTCCCAGTCCTGGTAATTTATGTTTATTCCGACATAGAGATTTTTTCTGGGTTCAGAAGAAAGGTTAAGGGTGTAAAAGGAGTCTCGTGGCTTAACTTTCCCTCCGGTCAATGTTCCGGTTTCATCGGTCAGGTAAATTTCTCCATAACTAAAATGGTAGCGCGTGATCCCGAATGTTAAAAAGCGGTTAAGTTTATAACCTGCTCCCAGGTAATTGTAGTAGGCATCATCAATTACAGAAACGGGAGAAGAGTAAGACCCTGCAACTTGTAAACCTTCAATGGAAGAGGAGGCTGCAGGATTGTAATAGGTGGCAGAAAGGTCACCGTCAAGGGAACTTAAACTGCCTCCCAGCGCCTCGGCATGGGCTGTGGGTTGCCGGCCGAAAAAGATATCCTGAAAATAGGCAAAGTCACTTTGCGAAAACGCAAAAAAAGGAACAACGAATGATAAAACTAATATGATTCTTTTCATAATTAAAATTGAAGTTAATTATCAAAGTATTTATTTGTTTATTCCCCAGGGGTAATTATATCTGCTTACACAATACACTCCTGTTGGAAAATTGATTAAATCGACATCAAATACCAGTTCCTCCTGTCCACCCCGATAAGGCTCGATAAATTTAACCAGATAATGCCTGGCTTCCACATTAGAAATAGTCATGTTTAAATCATACAAACAACTGCAATCACACAAACCCTCTGTTTCAAATTCCCGGATGCTGATCAGGCTGTCATTGGCAGTTGGATTATAATAGATTGTACCCGGGCAACAGTTAAATGCTGCATTTTTATGAATGAACGTTAATTTTTTGGAAACCTCATCATAGCTGTAATTAATACAAGATTGATCCGATGGAACCGACAGTGAGTCCGGGTTGCTTTTATAAAGGTTACAGGAAGTATTTGTAATAGGGATACCCTCAACTTGTTCGTTGTCTTTTGAATTGCAGGTAAAAACAAAAAATAAAATGATCAGAAAAGCGATGATCGGGAGAAATCTTTTCATGACAAGATTTTAGCTTTTTTGTAACGGCTAATTTAATGATATTAGTATAAACCGCTTAAGATTAGCTCAATTTCTTAATAATTAAACTGGCCAAAAAAGCTTCGAGTAAGCTCAGTGGTATGGCAAACGGAAGAATGTCAAAAGGCAGTACGGCCATATTCCCGGTTACTACCCACATAAGTACAAAGCCCATCCACCAGCTAATAAAGGTGGTATGCCACAGACTGAATTTTTTTGCAATCAAAAAAATCCCAATTGCGAAGAACAATGACCATATTCCCCAAATGGCACCGTTAATGGGTTCGGAAGGAAAGGTTAAACCCAGGTTTTGATAATGTTCGGTCCAATAGGATTTCAGGATAAACTCATTGCGGACAAACTCGGAGATGCTGATCCAAATTGTGGCGAGGATAACAGCAAACACTGGCTTGAATTTTTTCATAGATAAATATAAATTTTGTTCTGATTGTTGGTGTAGGTCGCAAAAATAATGAATTGTAACAAATCATTGGTAAACATTATAATATGGGATTTTAAAAAATCCTTGATGAAGAATAATAATGACCCGATCACCTATTTCGGTTTGATTGTAAAAAGTTTTATCGACATCTATATCTTTAATTTTTGATTGTGGTCCCCATTTATCAATTTTGATATAATAATTGGTATATTTTCCATACTCAATACGTTTATCGAGGACTACTGTTTTATAAACCTTAGCTTCGGATTTGTCTAAAACATGATTGATAATTAAAGTGGTTCCATAGGCATACATACTATTTATAATAATTGCAAAACTTAAATATATGATTACGCGGTGATTTTTCATGGTATTTATCAATGCAGCTAATGTAAATGCTGTTAGTACGATGACTATTATTAGTGCAGGCATCCAAAAATTTTGAAAGGATAGTATATCATTTAAAAATATTGGCTTTAATGATAAACCTAAAGAAGGTACCAATAAGTTGCTGGAAAATGAAGGAAGATCAGTTTTTTTAATTTCCAGAAGTGGTATCATCCCTTTTAATCTCCAGAATAAGAAAATTCCAAAAAGTGGTATTGGGATGAGTATAAAAATGAAAAACTCAATATAAAAAGAGATAAAAAAGGAAACTATAGAAATTATCCAGGATGCTAAATTGAGTCTTTTAACGATTTTACTGTTCTGAATATATTTGTTTTTCCGATCGTCCATTGTTGCTCCATAAGATTCATTATTATAAATCTCATCCAATTCCGGGCTAATACCCATTACATTATAATTTGGGAATTTTGGGCGCAAATAAAAACTAAGGCCAGCATAGCCTTTAATGTATTCACTTATCATAAGTTTCTTTTTCCTGGCATTTTTTGGCAAAATTTCGAGATTGCTTTGTCTTTCATATGTCCCTTTTATTTCGTTAAATTTTAATACTCGAGTGTAAAATGGTGCTATCCTTGTAAGTTCATTTCTGCCGATAATAAATCGAGTTTTATAAACTTCTAATAAACCCATTATTGCAAGGCCTAAAAGAATTACTCCCATTGGGATAAAAACATATTTTACGGCAGATAATGATTCGTAATCAAAGAAGGCAAATCCTAATAATGCCATTCCGGCAAAGATCAATAGGGCTCCCAAGATGGAGGTGATAATTCGAAGTACTTTAGAATATTTAAAGATCTTTCCTATTAATTCCTTATCGGGGTTTTTCCATTTAAATAATAATAACTCCTCAGTATCATTGGGAAGTATTAGTGAACTTTCTGTTTCAAAAGCTAATCTTTTCAATAATTGCTGCGACCGGCTGTTATCCTTTGTTGTTATCGCGCTCAATTCATCCAGCCCAAAATCTTCACAGGCAGCTTGCTGAAGTCGTTTTGCCGCCTCATAAGCATATCCGAATCCTTCAAATTCCGGCAGAAGTGCAAAACCCAGGTCAATTCCATTAACACCATCCCGGTCAAACAAACCAACGGTGCCAATCTTATTATTATCAGACTTTGAAATAATTGTATAATTACCAAATCCCAGCCGGTTGAATTGTGGAAACATCCGTTCCCTGATATATTTTTCAGCAGCCATCACCGAACCAATGTTCCTGTCGCCAATAAACTGCAACCAACCTGCTGAGTTCATAAGGTCATAAATGAAATGGGCATCATCAATGCTGACAGGGCGAAGCGTAAGCCGATCGGTTTGGAACGAATCATTGACTGACATAAAGTGCAATTTTGTAACTTAAACAAAAAAAGCGCCGCCTAAGCAACGCTTCTTCCTTCAATTTCTTTTTGAATTTACGCCCTGACCAGTGCCGGGTAACGCTGTTGCACAAGATAGAAGGACCCAAAGAATATCCCGCTAAAAAACAGGTCGCCCATGATGCCATTCAGGAAAAACGGAAGGGCAAGTGTATAACATTCCAGTAATCCGTAAATATCCTGACTGTAATAGGGTGCGCCAATCCACATGGCAAAGTTGGTTATAATGAAAAACAAGGTGGAAGAGGCCAGGGTAGCCATTAAAACGGTTCCAACCTTAATGCTTTTTTTCAACCATATCCCAAGGACAACCACCAGCGCAAAACTCACATAAACCGCGATCATCCATTGATGAAGACCTAAAACGAGATCACTTAAAAACAAAGCTGCCAACGGAATGATAAACGCAAGGTGCTTTTTGCCAAGTTGAGCACCGCCAAATAATGCCATTGCCGCAATGGGAGTGAAGTTTGGCCAGTGAGGCAATAAGCGCATAAGGGCGCCAAAAGCGATTAAACTGATTACAAATACGATTTTCGGGCTGAGTTTTATCTTGTTCATTTTATTCATTGTTTTTAGCAAGGCAAAAGTAACAAAATCATTATAAAATCATGAACTAAACAATTCTTTCAGCGAAAATGTTTTCCACAGCCGCAAGCACTGACATTATCCTTATTGCATGGATTTTTCAACCGGATTAAAACAAAATTAAATCAGGGCAGTCAAACTTAAACTGTTTCCAGTTGTTGACAATGTGCAAATGAAAAAGCATTCAGCGAACGATCAATTTGGATACATTTGGGCCATTTAATTTTTGGTATGATAACTTAACCTGGCATTAAAAGATTATCCAATACATATATCAAAGAATTTAAAAACAGAAGCGATTCGTGAAAGACCTCACCACAGGCAAAGAGAGTAAGTTAATCCTGCAGTTTGCGGCGCCAATGTTGCTCGGAAATGTGTTCCAGCAGATGTATAACATTGTCGACAGCATTGTTATTGGAAACTTTATTGGAAAGGAAGCATTGGCAGCAGTTGGAGCATCTTTTCCTATCATTTTTGCCCTAATCTCAATGGTGATCGGGTTTGCAATGGGTGCCACCATCATGATCGCCCAGTTTTTTGGGGCCAAACAAATGGACAAAGTAAGGCATACCATTGATACGCTTTACATCGTGATGTTTTTTGCCTCCGTGATTTTGTCGGTAATTGGTATTGTTTTTACCGATGATATATTCCGCTTGATTGAATTGCCGGAAGAGGTGCTTCCGGAGGCTGTTTTATATATGCGGGTTTATATTTCAGGACTGGTTTTTTTCTTTGGATTTAACGGAACTTCTGCCATTTTAAGGGGTTTGGGCGATTCCAAAACACCGCTTTATTTTTTGATTATTTCAACCATTGCCAATATTGTCCTGGATTTGTTATTTGTAGTGGTATTTGATTGGGGGATCGCAGGAGTAGCAATAGCAACAGTTATTTCACAGGGTGGTGCCTTCCTTACGGCAATATGGTATTTAAACCGAACCCATGAAGTAGTCAGGTTGTCGGTGAGAAAGTTGAAATTCGACCGGGAAATTTTTAAACAGAGTCTCCGGATCGGGTTGCCAACCGGTTTCCAGCAAACTTTTGTTTCATTGGGATTGATAGCTGTAGTTTGGATCGTAAACCTTTTTGGTACCGATGTCATTGCAGCCTTTTCCGTTGTTATGCGAATTGATTCAATAGCAGCCATGCCCGCCATGAACTTTGCAGCTGCTTTATCCACTTTCGTCGGACAAAACATCGGAGCCTATAAAACGGAACGGGTACGATCCGGACTGATTGCCACTTTCAAAATGACCACCATTATCGCGTTGTCCACCTCTGTTTTCGCCATTGTTTTATCAAAACCTTTGCTCGGTATTTTTACGGATGATCAGGCGGTAATTGAAATAGGTCAGCAGTATTTGTATATTGTCAGCAGCTTTTATATTATTTTCTCTTCGATGTTTGTGATCAATGGGGTTATGCGAGGTGCCGGCGATACCATTATTCCGATGTTTACCACTTTAATTGCCTTATTATTTGTGAGGGTGCCGCTATCCTGGTTTCTTTCTCAAAGAATTGGTGAAGCCGGAATTTGGTGGGCTATTCCAATCGGCTGGTTTTTAGGATTGCTTTTTTCCTGGGCTTATTATTTAACCGGAAAATGGAAAACCAAAGCAGTTGTACGTCAGCGCCCGTTTACTGTAAATCAGGAGGTTGTTCAGGAAAATGAAAGTATTTAAATTCTACTCCGGAACCTGGCTGCCATAGGACTGGTTTGTATACCAAAAATCATCTTTATCCCTGTTGTCAACCTGTCCGTCCAGATTTAAATCACCACTCTGATAACCCCTGTTCCCTGAAAAATTATCCCAGCCCGAATCGAGATCAGCTTCATTAATTGAACCGTCAGCATTTACATCGCCGCTGACCACACCATAAATTCCGGGAGCGAGTATTTTCATAGGATCAATGCCAAAAGCTTTGTTGATGTTATTGGAAAAATCAAAACTGTAAATGCCGTTTCCATCATCCTTAAGGGCTATGCTACTCATTATTTTCAAATGATTTCGATGATGAATTACCAAGAACAAACTATCAGAAACGGTAAGGGTAAATGATGGCATTTCCGTGCCGCTGGTATCAACAATGGTTCCGTCGGATTTCAGAAAGCAGGCCTGTCTTGCAACCTGCGTTGATGCATTTGCAAATGCTGCTTCTGTGGTGTCGCGAAGTTCAATCAATATCCAGTCAACTATATCAACAGATGGAATAGCTGTTACCGCCTCATTTCCTGAATAGTTGAACGGAGCCGAAATAAAAGGCTGATTAAAAGGTAAAAGCCCGTTGATGCTGGTACTCATCATAGCTCCGTCAAAAGCGCCTTCAAGATACATTTTCAGATCAAGTTGGATGGTATGGGCTGCTGTTGCTTCCAATATATTAAAGGCCTCCAGATAATCAGGAATACCATAGCCCAAAAACCCGTCAGGTGAGCTATATTGTGAGGCACTTTGCCTGATAGCTTCCATTACCTCTGTGTTTTTTCTGTCGGGGAATGCCGACCATAAACAAGCCACCATACCTGCTGTTACAGGCGACGAAAAGGATGTTCCGCTTCCGGTGGTAACAGAACCGGTAAAAGCATTAATAAGTACAGTGCTTTGACCCTGCGCCACCACATCTGGTTTTATTCTGCCATCGAAGGTCGGACCGCGGGAGCTGAATGAAGCATAATTCCCGCTCGAATTAACCGCACCAATGGTGAACACACTATCACCATCGGCAGGTGCACCAATATATAACCAGGAGCTGTTCCCTGAATTTCCGGCGCTATTCACCACCAGGATACCTTTGCTTGCAGCCAGATCAGCCCCAATGGTGATGGGTGTGGTGTTGCCATCCATATCGGAATAGGTGTGGTCCTGCGAAGGATCATCAAAAGTGGTGTACCCGAGGGATGAGTTGATAACGTCGGCTCCGACGCTGTCGGCAAATTCGGCGGCTGATACCCAATTGAGTTCCTCCACCAAATATTCTGTACTGCCGTTTTCTGAACGAAGTAACCAGTAATCAGCATGGGGAGCTGTGCCCACCATTTGGCCAGGCAGGTTGGCACCCATGGTCGATAAAACGTTGGTTCCGTGTGAATGACTTCCAAAAATATTGGGACTTAGCGGACTTACAAAATCTTTGGTTCCGAGGATTTGCCCGTTGATCCACAGCGAATCAAAAGCTGATAGTATATTCGCGTTGGTAAATCCTGCATCCAGAACAGCGATAACCATGCCGGTGCCGTCAAATCCCATGTCATGAAGCGCTATTCCATTAAGCATATTGATTTGATTATATGCAGAACCGTAACTAAAGCTTTGTCCCGATTTGCCGGGAGTTTGTATTTTATTTATCCCTTCTTCATCTATTTTTTCATTGTCAATAAACGGTTTTATACTGGTGGTTTTTTTTGTTTCATCGCTAACTTTCGATGCCGATAATACAAACGAAAAGCCTTCAATTGTTGTGATTACTGATGGGTTGGTGGTGTAAACAGTTACAGAGTTCATCCACTTTGAAACATTGAGAACGGTTGCGCCAGCACCAGCCACCGCGTCAATATAAGTTTGATTTACCGGAATATCATTTTGCTGAATAGCGATGCCCTGAGCTGTGCGTCGATCGATCGCGCGCGGGCTCAGAAATGCTTCCGGGTTATTGATACTATAAGGTGAACCATTTTTATCGGTAAAACGGATCCAATAAGTGTCGGGAGCTACCTGTGAAAAAATTGTTGAATAGGTTATAAGAGATAGTAAAGACAGAATAAAAAAGCGCATAATTTCTGATTTTAGGTTACAAATTTATAAAAATGTGTCTAAGCTCGTAATACAAATAATAGGGATAATGCGTGGCTGTCAATAGCGTTTTGTTATAAAAACATGAATCCGGAGCTTTCGTTAACTTTCTTTCATTTTATCCAATAAGGCCTTCTCCAGTTGCTTTTTGCCATAATTAATAAGCTCCTCCGAACGGTGAAATTCAAATAGATCACAAGCGGTTTTAGATATCTTTACCAAAAGGTCGGGTTGGTGCTTTTCGATAGCAATTTCGGTCAGTTTCATTTGCATGGCATAAACCGACATGGTAATAATATCAAAGAAACCGGACGATTTTTGTTTTCCGCTTTTGAAATATTTCGACCATTTTTCATTGATAAAATCGAGTGCGTTCCGGTAATTCTCATTTACATTTTCCTGCTCCTTATTCTGTTTGGGTTGTTTGTAGGGAATATCCGCATTCAGGTCAACGGCCCACAATTGGTCACCGTCACTGCGCATCACGCGATCAAGCGGAAGGGGGTTAAGTACACCGCCATCCACCAGTTCAACTCCGTTAAAAAGTTTGGGCTTAAAAACCGTTGGAACAGAAACTGAAGCTCTGATTGCATCTTTTAATTTGCCTTTTGTGAAAACAATTTCCTGATGTTTTTTGATATCCACGGCAATCGCCGCATAAGGAATTGGCAGATCTTCGATATTTTTATCACTGATAAACTGGCTTAATTCCTTAAAAACCTTTTCGCCCCGGATAAATCCATTTCGGCTGATCACCACATCCATCAGCCGGATAACATCCATGCGGCTTTGGGTTTTTACCCATTCCCTGAAGGCATTAAGGTTGCCTGAAGCATACACTCCGCCTACCAGTGCGCCAATCGACGTACCTGCAACAGACGTTATCTCAAGATTTTTTTCGAGCATCTTTTCAATGACTCCTATATGGGCCATACCCCGTGCGCCTCCACCCGATAATACCAAAGCCACATTTTGCTTTTGCCGGTTCATAAATCAGCCCTTTTTAATAATTCCTGAATATGTAAGGTCGTTATTTCTTTTGGGAATAAGTTTTCATTTGAACAAACGGCAAGCAGGTGTTCCGGATCTGCATGATAGATTTTAAAAAAGATGTTTTCATCTAAACTATTCTCATGTTTAATACGGAAGTTTCCATCTTGTTCAAAAACGGTAAATGATCCAAGAGATTTGGTTAATCCCTTACCTAAAAATTTGAGGTAACTCTCCTTGATGGTCCATAATTTAAAAAAGAACTTCTGTTTAGCCTCTCCCTCAAGAGCGTTCAGGGCGGCATATTCCTCTTGCGAGTAAAAACGCTGAGCGATCCGGTAATTCATTTTACGCACATTTTCCACATCAACACCAATTTCGTTTTTATCCAACCCGATAATGACCCAGTTACCCGAATGGGAAATATTGAAGTGAAGGTTTGCATTTCCTTTTAAAAAGGGCTTGCCTTTTTCTGATTTAAATAATTCGATTTGATGAGGTTTGCGTTTTAGTTTTTCGCTCAGAAAAATCCGGCACATTGCCTCTCCGAGTAAAGACCTCTGCATATCGGTAGGCTTTTTTAAAAGTGTGATCCTTTCCTGCTGTTTGACTGGCAATAAATTTAGCAGAGTATCCTTAAAGCTTTCAAAATCTGCCTCATCGATGATATGAATTGCGTATAGTTCCATTTTTTGCAAAGATAAATCAACCCTTTCGGAAAAGGGTTGTTCAATATCAATTAACTTTGTGAAGTGGCTAACCGGCCGATGTTTTAAACTTGATTTTATGATGGATAAAAATGATGCTCGTGCCCGCATAGAAGAATTGACGGAGCAACTGAATCAACATAATTACCGCTATTATGTACTTTCAAAACCTGTAGTTTCTGATTATGAGTTTGATATGCTCATGAAAGAGCTGGAGGATTTGGAAACCAGATTTCCTGAACTTGCCGATCCCGATTCACCAACAAAAAGAGTGGGTGGCGATATCACCAAAGATTTTGAGCAGGTGCGCCACCAATATCCCATGCTGAGCTTGTCAAATACTTATTCAGAGCAGGAACTGATTGATTTCGATGCACGGGTCAGAAAGGCCATTGGTGATGACTTTGAATACGTATGTGAACTCAAATATGACGGCGTTTCTATAAGTCTTACCTATGAAAACGGTAAATTGTTAAGGGCTGTTACCCGTGGCGACGGGGTTCAGGGTGATGACGTAACCGCAAATGTTAAAACAATACGAAGCATTCCATTGCGACTTCATGGCAAAGATTATCCTCAGTCATTTGTCATCCGGGGTGAGATATTTATGACCAGGGCAGGATTTGCCCGTCTCAATGAAAGTCGCATTGAAAACGGGGAAGATCCCTTTGCCAATCCCCGGAATTCTGCTTCGGGAAGTTTAAAAATGCAGGACTCAGCCGAAGTGGCCAAACGTCCCCTTGATTGTTTTTTGTATTTTATCCTGGGCGAAAACCTCCCTTTTGATAATCATTATGACAACCTCAAAGCGTGCAAAAGCTGGGGATTTAAAGTGCCGGATTTTATGGTCAAATGCAAAACGATCCGCGAGGTGTTCAGTCTGATCAATGAATGGGAAAAAGGGCGGGATCAGCTTCCGTTTGAGATCGACGGAGTTGTAATCAAAATTAATAAATTCGCACAGTGGGATGAATTGGGCGTAACTGCAAAATCGCCCCGATGGGCCATTGCGTACAAGTATAAGGCTGAACAAGCAAGTACGCGGCTTAATTCCATCGATTACCAGGTTGGCCGAACAGGTGCCATTACGCCCGTTGCCAACCTTGAACCTGTTCTGCTGGCAGGGACCACTGTTAAACGGGCTTCGCTCCACAATGCCGATATCATCAAGGCACTGGATGTGCGCATCGGCGACATGGTTTATGTTGAAAAAGGAGGGGAGATCATTCCAAAGATCACGGCTGTTGATCTTTCACAGCGTCCGGCAAATGCTATGCCTGTTGAATTTATTTCAAAATGCCCGGAATGTGGAACAACCCTGACCCGCAAGGAGGGGGAAGCGCAACATTATTGTCCCAACGAGGAGAGCTGCCCGCCACAGATCAAAGGGCGTATCCTGCATTTCATCAGCCGAAATGCGATGGATATTGATACCATAGGAGAGGGGCGGCTGGAGATGATGATAGATGCAGGACTTGTGCATAATGTGGCTGATTTATTTGACCTTACTTACGATCAGCTTCATGGACTGGAGAAAGTGATAGAAGCGGATGGCGACAAAAAGGAGAAAAAAATCAGTTTTCAGGATAAAACCGTTAATAATATTTTAAATGGAATCGAAGCCTCAAAACAGGTTTCTTTCGACAAAGTGCTGTATGGCCTGGGAATTCGGTATGTTGGTCAAACAGTTGCACGTAAACTTGCAACCCATTATCATAAAATGGACAATCTTAAAAATGTAAGTTTTGAAGAGCTGATCCTGGTGGATGAAGTGGGAGAAAAAATAGCAGAATCGGTGGTTAATTATTTTCAAAGTGTCAAAAATATTGAAGTTATTAACAGGTTGAAAAATAGTGGTGTACAAATGGAGCTTAAAGATAAACTTGAAACAAAATCAGATAAGCTAATGGGTAAAACAATAGTGGCAAGTGGGAAGCTTCAAAATTATTCCAGGGAAGATATTAAGGAGGTGATTATGCAACATGGTGGTAAGCCCGCCTCCTCCGTTTCCAAGAACACAGATTTTCTTTTAGCCGGTGAAAACATCGGCCCAAATAAATTGACAAAAGCTCAGGAGTTGGGCGTTCCAATTATTTCGGAAGAGGAATTTGAGGGGATGATTGGGGATTGATTTTCAATTTGGCTAATATTAACTCTGGTTCAAATAGCATTTGATGTTGCATACCTAACGGCATGTTTATTTTATTTGTAACATTGTTTCTACAAATATTTAGCTCCTGCGGAGTTATGCTATGATATTACACAATTATTGACAGATTAAGACCGACACGTAGGGTCGCAACCTGGTTAGAAAGCTTGATGTGAACAAAATATTAGTGCCGTAGGTACTAAACAAAAATGTTCAATTATTTACCCAAACCCAAATTTGGATACCAATAATCATCCTTATCCTTATTATCAACCTGTCCGTCCAAATTCAGATCTGCGGGATCATAGCTGTTTTTACCGGCATTATTCTCCCATGAAACAGTTTTGTCCAAATCATCCACCTGCCCGTCTGCATTGGCATCGCCCGCAATCATACTCCAAACCCCAGGCTGAATTTCCTTTTGAGGTGTATTTGCATAATTTGCCCCGGCAATTGTAAAATCAAATTGATAATTCCCTTTATCATAATTTAAAGCTGTAGCGGCCACTACTGATAAATGGTTCCTGTGGTGAATGCTCACAAATAAATCGTGGTTCACTGTTTCTGTGAACCGAATAGGAGTTTTTCCATCACTATCGGTGATTGTGCCATCTTTCAATATAAAACCGGCTTTACTGCTCATAAGAGCGGGTGGAGAAGCCAGGGAAACATCGGTGGTGTCGAATAAACGGATCAATACCCAATCCACCGCATCGGTTGGGATTAATACGGCCATTTCTGTTCCATTGTAATTCCAGGGAGGTTGGTTATAAGGTTGTTGTAAAGGAAGAAGCTCAGGATTTAACAGGGTACTCATTTCACTGCTTAAATTATTGAATGGCCCTTCCAGAAATGCGTTAAAACGTAAGGATTTCAAATGACGTATTGTTCCCGTTTGGTTTAAAACCCAATTGTTGGGGTCAATAATTACATCAGTAACTTCTTCAGGTATGATAATTTTATAAAGAGTATCATTGGTTTGCTGGAAAGCCAGCACGGTGGTATCATTGCTTCCCATTTGAATGCCATATTCCATGTGGAGTTTGTAAAGCGGCGTTATGGGAGTTGACGTGCCCTGATGAACCTGCAAAAAAAGCGTATCTTCGTCCTGCCACCAATCGAGATCAAAAACCGGGTATCCTTCCCCAAAATACCACTGGTTGAAAAAATCGTCGAAATCGAGACCGCTTACTTGTTCACAAACATTTTTAAAATCCATTCCAGATGCTACTGAATCCTTAAATTGTTGCCGGTATTCCCATAATGTTTTGTAAAATAAAGAATCACTCTGCATCTCAAACCGGATCATGTGTAACAATGCACCTCCTTTGCGATAAGTATATCTTGTACTGAAAATCCTTCCCCAACTGCTGAGGGATGAAGCAGGAACATAAACTGATCCGGTTGGACTTAACATTACATAGTTATGGTAGGCCAGCATTTGAGCGTCGGCATTGGCTTTGGATATTAAATTTTCACGGACGATGTATTGCGTATAGGTTGCGAAACCTTCGTTGATCCAAATGTCCTGCCAGGTGGCGCAAGTGATCTCATCCCCAAACCACGAATGTGCAAGTTCATGAGAAACCAGGTCGTAGCTAAAAGAACGTACCCCGCTCATGGTGATATGTTCCATCCCCGAAAAGTTGGTGGGGTACCACATGTAATGACCATATTTTTCTTCATGGAAAGGAAAAAGCCCATAAATATTGGAAAGCAGCTCGATGAAATTTTTTGTATTGTTGATACTGTTAATGTTGGATTCAAGGCAGTTGGGGTAATCAAAAACATAATTCAAAATATGAATGGAATCACCTGGTAAACTATCGGGTTTGGCGTAAATACTGTATTGCTGGTAATCCGAAACAGCAAAAGCGATCAGGTAGTAGGCCGTTTTTTCATAGGTTCGCCATTCATATCTTATTTTTCCGTTTGGTAAAAGAACTTCGGTGAGTACACCTGGGCCTGCAACCCGCAAATTGGTATCTGTTGTAATAAAAATATGCACCGAATCGGCCTTGTCTGTCAACTCCTGTTTGCAGGGCATCCATTCATATGCATAATAGGGCTCGGAAAAAGAGTGCGCCGATTTGAAATTGCCATAAGTGGGCGATTCACTAACGGTGTAATAAGTTGAGCTATAGGTTTCGGGTGTGTGGTAATAAAGTCTGAAGGTTATCATCTGCCCGGCATTAAAAACAGGATCCACAGGAACATAAAGATTATTGTTTGTATGGGAAAATGGGGTGTTCGTTCCGTTTATGAACACTGAGTCCGCCGCAAGTTTATCATGCAATTCCACCGAAAAAGTATCCATCTCCGAAACACCCACCTCGGCAGCAATTTCCGCATAACCTGAAAACTGATCAGTGGTGTCGTAGGCTTCCAAATTGAGTTTAATAAATTTAACATCGTAATCATCCACGAAAGGATTGGGATTGATCACCGTTTTGGCAGTGATTATTTCAATATGCGGATGTTTGTTACAAACAAAAGCAAAAGTGTCTGGGATTTCCGTATTATCAGCAATTTGGCTAAAACCAGTAAATGTCATAAAGATGATAAAACTTAAAAGAGGTAATATTCGGAACATGGTTTTTTGTTTTGAGTGAGTCGGGCAAAATCGATATACAAATATAAGGGAATGACAAGAAGAATGTTCAATTTTCAAATGGTAATCTCATGTATTTTTCACGCCGATTTAATGTAATTTTGATGTCTTAGCGGATGTAATATGGAATACATTGAAGCAGCGGATTTTTTGACCAATCAAAAAAATACAACAATTGTTGATGTTCGATCTCCATCAGAATTCAGGCAGGGTCATATTCCGGGAGCAGTTAACATAGCCTTGTTTGACGATGAAGAACGGAAAATTGTGGGTACACTTTATAAAAAAACGGGTCGAAATGCTGCAATCCTCAAGGGGATGGAACTGGTTGGCCCAAAGCTGAAACAATTTGTAATTGAGGCACAGGAAAAAATTAATGGTTATTCTGTTTTGCTGCATTGCTGGCGAGGAGGGTTGCGCAGTAAAAATATGGCCTTTTTATTTGAAACAGCAGGATATAGGGTTAATGTACTGACGGGTGGTTACAAAGCTTACCGACATTATATCAGGCAAACGTGGGAACAGGATGCTAAACTGATTATTTTGGGAGGAAAAACCGGAAGTGGCAAATCGGATGTATTGCAGAACCTGAAAATGGCAGGGGAGCAGGTGCTGGAGCTGGAGGAGATTGCCCATCACCGGGGCTCGGCTTTCGGTGACCTGGGACAGGCCGAACAGCCAACTACTGAGCAATTTGAAAACAATCTTTACGAACAATGGCGAATGTTTGATTTTAGTAAGCCCATTTGGATTGAGGACGAAAGCAAGGCCATTGGCCGGGTGAGTTTACCCGATCCGCTTTTTGTTAAAATACGGAGTTCGAATGTGCTATTCATAGATGTTGACAAAGAAGAGCGCATCAATAGGCTTGTGAAAAATTATGCCGATTTTGATCCCAATCGACTGGAGGCAGCGATACACCGAATCGCCAAACGTTTGGGAGGATTAAATGAAAAAAAATCCATTGAAGCTTTATTTGAAAAAGATTATGAAACTGTCGCCAATATCCTGCTTTATTATTACGATAAAGCCTATTTGAAAGGCCTTGGAATGCGCGATCAGGAAAAAGTGTATCATTTGCCTTGCTCGCCCGAAAAGGATATCAACATTGTTAATACCCTTAAGCAAGCAGTCGCCGAAATGAATTTTTGATGAAAATTAAAGTATAAATAATGACACCCATCTATCTCGATTATAACGCCACCACGCCCATCGACAAAGAAGTAGCAAATGCAATGAGACCTTACCTGGAGGAATATTTTGGTAATCCTTCTTCGGTGCATACTTTTGGGGTAACGGCCAAAAAGGCGGTGATTCAGGCGCGGGAACAAATTGCTGCTTTGATAGGAGCCAATCCTGATGAGATCATTTTTACAAGCGGAGGAACAGAATCAAATAATTATGCCATTAAGGGTGCTGCTTTTGCTAACCGCGAAAAGGGAAATCATATCATCACTTCATCTGTGGAGCACCCTGCAGTAACAGAGGTTTGCCGTTACCTGGAGAAAGAAGGTTTTAAAATTACTTATATTCCAGTGGATGAATTTGGATTGGTGGATGCAAGTGATATTGAAAATGCAATTACTCCACAAACCATCCTTATTTCAGTGATGCACGCCAACAATGAAGTGGGAACCATTCAGCCCATTGAAGAAATTGGGAAACTGGCGAAAAAACACAATATCCTGTTTCACTCGGATGCAGCGCAGTCGCTTGGAAAGATTGATGTAAATGTGGAAAAAATGGGTGTGGATTTGCTGTCGATTGCCGGTCATAAACTGTATGCACCCAAAGGCATTGGAGCCTTGTATATCCGGCGTGGAGTGAAACTACAAAAACTGATACACGGCGCCGATCACGAAATGAACCTCCGGGCTGGTACCGAAAATGTTCTGGAAATTGTTGGGCTGGGCAAAGCGGCAGAAATCGCTTATCGTGATCTGCAAAAAAATAAACAGCATTTTCAAAACATACGGGATCAATTATTTAATGGGTTAATCAAAAAGCTCCCCGATATTAAACTTAATGGCCATCCTGAAAAACGGCTACCTAATACCCTCAGTATTTCCTTTCCGGGCGTTGAAGCCAACACGCTTTTGGCCGAATTGACCGATGTTGCTGCTTCGGCAGGTGCGGCCTGCCATACCGATTCGGTGGATGTTTCGCCGGTACTCGAAGCGATGAAATTGCCGGTTCATTTTGCCATGGGAACTATCCGGTTTTCGACAGGCAGGCACAACACTTCGGATGAGATTAAAAAAGCTGTGGAAAGCATTGCTGAGGTGGTAAATAAGTTAAAATCGCCGGCTGATTTAAAACCTGTTTCAGTGGTGGATATGAGTGAAATCAGGTTAACACAATACACCCATGGACTGGGTTGCGCCTGCAAGATCAGGCCGCAATACCTGGAACGGGTATTAAAAGATTTCCCTTTGCCCATTGATCCAAACGTGCTGGTATCCTTAAGCTCGGCGGATGATGCGGCAGTTTATAAAATAAATGAGGAGCAGGCGATTATTCAAACGGTCGACTTTTTCACACCCGTTGTGGATGATCCTTATGATTTTGGGGCGATTGCTGCTGCCAACGCACTGAGCGATATATACGCCATGGGCGGTAAACCTTTATTTGCGCTGAATATCGTTGGTTTTCCGGATAACCGGCTTCCCGAAGAAGTGTTAAAGCTAATTTTGAAAGGGGCCCAGGATGTAGCGGATGAAGCAGGAATTTATATCCTGGGGGGACATACTGTTGAAGATACCGAACCCAAATTCGGAATGACGGTAACCGGCATTATCCATCCTGAAAAGATTTTAACTAACAATAACTTAAAGGAGGGAGATGTATTGATCCTCACCAAACCCATCGGTACCGGCATAATTGCCACAGCCTTAAAACGCGGTCTTGCTAACGAAGAACTTGCTAATAAGGCCAAATCGGTGATGCGTCAGTTAAATAAAGCTGCCGCCGAAGTGATGGATAATTTCAATGTAAATGCCTGCACCGATGTTACCGGTTTTGGTTTGCTGGGGCACTTGATGGAAATGAGCAAAGGAAGTAAAATGGATGTGCAAATTGATTTTAATGCTATACCTTTCATTTACGGTGTTGAACAATTGGCAGTTAACGGCGTGATTCCGGGCGGGACTTTAAACAACCGTGAGTATGTTTCGGATTGGGTAAATTGGGACGATATTAAAACGGATCATCAACAGTTAATGCTGTGTGATGCTCAAACTTCAGGTGGCTTGCTGATTGCAATAAAAGAGGATCAATCCAAACCTTTATTGCAAGCTCTTATTGGCGCCGGGCTGACTGAAAGTAAAATGATTGGAAAAGTAAAAGGAAAAGGTGTTGGCAAAATTTTCCTTTAAATTCCATGAATAATTAGTAAATTTAGGCCACAAACTAATTTAATTCACTATGGATACCTTTTCTTCAACACAAATAATCATTGGCATTGGCCTGTTTATTTTACTAATTGTGGTTCTGGTTTCATTGTTATACAAACCGGGCAAAAAGCTGGAGATCAATTGTGAACACAAGGAGCTTACTGATCTAAAGCAAAACATTATTTCGGTTCATGTGAAAAATACCGGGAAAAAGCGGATTAAAATAGTAGCCCCATTTGTGAGTTTTTACAGTCTGACGGGATCCGAAATTTTCCAGGTTGATCCCAAAAAAGTGCACTGTAAGTTTCCGCGGATTTTAAAGGTTGGCGATGAGGTTAATTGCGAAATTGAGATCGGTCATTACGGTGAAACCCTTAAATCAAAAAATTTTCATCCAAGCAATGTCAAGATTTTTGTTAAAGATACGGTTGGTATGAAGTTTAACTCAAATCCGTTTGAATTTCATGTTTAATTACACTGGTGCTGCAAGGTTTTTTTATTGTGAATAACTTTTACAAAGAGCCTTCCCATCATCTCCCTCTTCCAAGCTATTTATCCTTAATTTTGCGCACTAAAATGATTAAGTGTGGCAGATATCTTAGCAGATCTGAATAATGAGCAACGACAGGCAGTAGAGGCCATTGAAGGTCCTGTAATGGTGATTGCGGGAGCCGGTTCAGGTAAAACCCGGGTGCTGACCTACAGGGTTGCACATTTGTTAAATCAGGGTGTGGACCCGTTCAATATTCTGGCGCTGACTTTTACCAATAAGGCAGCCCGTGAAATGAAGGAAAGGATCATCAAACTGGTAGGAAGCGCCGATGCTAAAAATGTCTGGATGGGAACATTTCACTCCATCTTTGCCCGCGTGCTTCGCTCCGAAGCCCAGCGAATTGGTTATCCCACCAATTTCACCATTTACGATACCGATGATTCGAAAAGACTGATAAAAAATATAATTAAGGAGATGAATGCCAACGATAAGGTGTATACTCCAAATTATGTTTTAAACCGGATTTCGGCTGCCAAAACCAACTTGATTACCGCTGCTGCCTACAATCAGGCTGAAGAACTTTTACTGCAGGATAAAATGGCGGGAAAGCCGCATATCGGCGAAATGTACAAGGTATACCAGCAAAGGCTTTTTAAAGCATCCGCCATGGATTTTGATGACCTGCTTCTGAACACCTACAACCTTCTAAAAGATTTTCCGGAGGTTTTATTAAAATATCAACACAAGTTTCAGTTCATCCTTGTTGACGAGTACCAGGACACCAACCGGGTGCAATACATGATCATCAAACAACTGGCGGCCAACAATGAAAACATCTGTGTTGTGGGCGACGATGCACAAAGTATTTATGCATTCCGGGGTGCCAATATTCAAAATATCCTCAATTTTAAAAGAGATTATCCCGACGCGCAGGAATATAAATTGGAGCAAAATTACCGGTCGACAAAAATGATCGTGAATGCAGCCAATTCGGTGATAGTAAATAATAAGGATCAGATATTTAAAGAAATCTGGACACAAAATGATGAGGGCGACCGGATCAGATTGATAAAAGCCAATTCGGATAGTGAGGAAGGTGCACTTGTTGCCAACAGCATTTTCGAAACCAAGATGAATCAACAAGCCCGCAATGATGCTTTTGCAATCCTTTATCGAACCAATGCACAATCCAGATCACTGGAAGAAGCTCTTCGGAAATTGAATATTCCTTATAGGATTTATGGCGGACTTTCTTTTTACCAGCGCAAGGAGATCAAAGACTTGCTGGCCTATATGCGTCTTTGTGTAAATAATAATGATGAAGAGGCGCTTCGAAGAGTCATCAATTATCCGGCACGGGGAATCGGAAAAACCACCCAGGAAAAAGTGATCATTGTGGCTGAACAGCGTGATACCACTCAGTGGCAGGTGTATTCGAATCCGCAGCAGTTTTCGCTCGGGTTCAATAGTGGTGTGCTCAACAAAATTGATGCTTTTGTAACTATGATCCGTAGTTTTTCTGCCCAGGTAAAAAAGAAAAATGCATTTGATCTGGCCAAGCTCATTGCTGGATCCAGCGGTATCCTGAAAGAACTTTATGAAGACAAAACACCTGAAGGTATCAGTCGATACGAAAATATTGAAGAGTTATTGAATGCGATCAAGGAATATTCTGAAAGGGAAACACCGTTAATTCCAGGGCAGGAGCTAAATGCTGAAGAGCAGGAGATAAAAACCCTGGATATGTTTTTGCAGGAAATTGCTTTAATAACGGATGCCGATACCAAAGATGACGACGACCGCGATAAGGTTTCAATGATGACCATTCATGCAGCAAAAGGACTGGAGTTCCCCTATGTTTATGTTGTTGGTATGGAAGAGAATCTGTTTCCATCTATTCAATCTTTAAGTTCACGACCTGACCTTGAAGAGGAGCGTCGTTTGTTTTATGTAGCGCTGACTCGTGCTGAGCAAAAGCTGCACTTATCCTACGCCGAAACGCGCTACAGGTGGGGAAATTTGACCATTTGTGAACCCAGCAGATTTATTGAAGAAATTGATGAAAAATACCTTGAGTTTCCGCGACGTGCAGCTCCGGTCCAGCCGTCAAAACCGGTTGCAACACTCAATAATCCACCTGCTTTTCAAAAGAAAAACCTCAAGAAAATGAACACCATGGTTTTGCCTGGTGGCATCATTGATCCGGAATTGATTGAAAAAGTACAGCCGGGTGTTGAAGTGGAGCACGACCGGTTTGGTAAAGGAAAGGTGATAAGTGTTGAAGGAGCAGGAGCAAGCAGGAAAGCTTCGGTGTTTTTTAAAAATGTTGGTCAAAAACAACTGCTTTTAAAATATGCAAAACTTAAAATTTTGGGTTGAGCATAGTTGATCTTTGTATATTTGGTTCTATCAAAATTATCCATTCATGAATACAAACAATTTTTCACTGTTTGATTACCTGATCTTTATAGCTTATGGTATTGTCATAGTCGGTATTGGTTTATGGGTTTCGCGAACCAAAAAAGGGCATCAGCGAAATGCAGAGGATTATTTTCTTGCCGGTAAATCGTTACCGTGGTGGACCATCGGAGCATCATTAATAGCTGCAAATATTTCTGCTGAGCAGTTTATCGGCATGTCGGGTTCAGGGTTTGCAATAGGGTTAGCCATTGCTTCCTATGAATGGATGGCTGCTGCCACATTGATCATTGTGGGTAAATTTTTCCTCCCGATCTTCATCGAAAAGAAATTATACACCATTCCTGAATTTTTGGAAAAACGGTTTAGTACCAATTTAAAATCAATTCTGGCCGTATTTTGGATTGCGCTGTTCGTCTTTGTTAATCTCACTTCTGTGCTCTTTTTGGGTGCTAAGGCGCTTGATACGATTTTAGGAAATGGAGACGGATCGATATTGTATACGGCAATCATTGGATTAGCATTATTTGCTGCTGCCTATTCACTATGGGGTGGTTTATCGGCCGTGGCATGGACGGACGTGGTACAGGTAGCTTTGCTGGTTGTGGGTGGATTGATCACCACGGTTATTGCATTGGATCATCTGGCTCCAAACGGGGGTGTTATTGAAGGTGCCAAATACCTTTATAATGCTGTTCCTGAAAAATTCAGCATGATTTTGAGCAAGGGCGAAATCATTACACCCAACGGAAAAGATGCTTACGGTGATTTACCGGGACTGGCTGTTTTACTTGGAGGAATGTGGATCGCCAATTTATATTACTGGGGTTTTAATCAATATATCATTCAGCGTACACTGGCTGCCAAAAGCCTGAAAGAATCGCAGCGCGGAATTGCCTTTGCCGCTTTTCTTAAGTTAATTATACCGGTTATCGTTGTTGTTCCCGGAATTGTTGCCTATGTGATGAATGCCGGTCCCGACGGAACCGTTACTGCACAGCATGTGGATCCAACCTTTGTTTCTGCCTCTGGTACCATTGATAATGACAGGGCTTTCCCATGGCTAATCAGTCAGTTTATTCCAACAGGACTGAAAGGGCTGGTTTTAGCGGCACTCGCAGCAGCGATTGTATCATCGCTTGCATCCATGCTTAACTCTACAGCTACCATTTTTACCATGGATATTTATAAGCCCTTTTTTAATAAAAATGCCACCGACAGGCAAACCGTTTCAGTAGGAAGGATTACTGCGGCTGCAGCACTGGTTGTGGCGGGTTTTATGGCTCCTTTGCTCGGAAGCATTCCGCAGGCTTTTCAATTTATTCAGGAATATACAGGTATTGTAAGTCCGGGAATTCTTGCCATTTTTATGCTTGGATTGTTCTGGAAAAAAACAACCAATATTGGTGCAATTTGGGGTGCCATCCTGGCCATTCCGGTCGCTCTGTTTTTTAAAGTAGGGAGTAAAGATTGGGTTGCCGGTTCCTCGCTGGAAAGCATTTTTCCGCAATTACCATGGATGCATCAAATGGGCTATACCTTTCTGGTTGTTTCATTGATAATTATCCTAATAAGTTATTTTGAACGAAGAGGTGCAGATGATCCAAAAGGAATTCCTTTAACCAAAGGACTTTTCAAAACCGGGAGCCGGTTTAATATCAGTGCATTTGTGATCATGATCATTCTGGCATTCCTTTATAGCTTTTTCTGGTAAAGCTCCATTCTACGAAACTGGATATTTTTCCGATTCCGGATAGCCGTCTTTTATTTAATCCAGAATGTAATTAATTTGTTTTTAAGTGGTTGCAGCCGCAACATAAATTGGCATGATTCTGTAATATGCCCACCTAATTATCATTTTTCAAGCAACTACTAATACATATTATGAAAAAGATTATCGTAAGTTTTACTGTTTTATTCCTGATCTCAGTCGGAACATTGTTAGCCCAATTACCTCCCCATCCAAATGGAGGAAATGATCCTAATTCAGGTAATACACCAGTAGGTGGGGGAGCCTCTATTGGAGGTGGATTAATTATTTTGGTTTCGTTAGGAATGGGCTATGCATCCCGTAAAATCTACACTTTACGGAGCGAATCGAGAGAGAAAATTCTAAGCTGATATTTTTTTTATTTGCGTTTGCCCGCAGGCACAAATTCGAATGCACCCAGGTCGGGACCATCATCGGCAATCCGGCTATTTCCATCAAAATCTTTTGATATATCAACTGTAGAACCGTTGATCACTTCCAAATTTCCTATATCCGAAACCGGAGAAAGTGTGTCGAGCCGGTAATTATTAGCAGCAACATCTATAAATTTTGGTCCTGCATTTTTAATGCAATCAACAAAATAATTTGCCTCAAGAGGATCTTCTGTTCTGATGTCGCAATTCTGAAAAAGCACTTCAAAAGCTACACTTTTATCTTCGGATAAAACCAGTTCTTCATCAAGATTGCCATAAATAATACAATTCCTGAAACTTGCGTTTAAATCACCCAGAAAGGTTATTGGATTGCCATCTGCATCAAATACTGTTAAGTTATTACTTACGGTGAATGAAGGATCGAGCCTCACAGATTGGTTCCAGAAATTGGCAAAAGTACACTGCCTGAAGTCATACAAACCACCCACTGAAAAGAATGCTGTATTTTCGGCACAATTTGCAAATATTGAATTATAACCTTCTACCCGGTAGCCAATGGTAAATAATCCCCACCGGCTCATATTCTGAATCATCGTATTGTTTAAAACCAGTTTATTACCCATTGACTGACGTGTAATTTCAGCCTGAATCCCAATAAACCCATTTTTGACAACAGCATAATTGAATTCATTATCTACAGCGCCTTCATTAATCCAGATGCGATCCCATTGGCCGGGTAAGTTCTTATACTCCGCTTCCAGCCTGTCACCCTGAAAGGTGACTACACTATCCACCAAACCATTTACCTTAATACTACCTCCCCTGTAAATCCATAATCCTGAATTTTGGTGAAAATGGATATCGCAACCGGGGCCAATATTCAAGATTCCAGTGCTGTCAACCACCGCCCATCCATAAATAACATAGGGTTTATCGTCTTCCCAAGTAACGGATTCTCCTTCACCTGCAACAATTCCATACGGATAACTCAACCCTTGAAGTTTATTTCGACCAACGTAAAAATGTGCATCCTGCCCCCAGGCTACCAGGTCAATATCCTGGAAGTTGCTGTTGGTTTCAAACATGATGCTGTCTGAAATAATCAGCGGATTATTACTTTGTGTAGGATCAACGGTTACCCTGACAAAAATGTACAGGCTGTCGTCGCTGTCAAGTTCAATATCTTTAATCACTGTACCTGAAAACCCATTCACATTCATTTCAAAATTAGAGGAAGTTCCACGGGCGAGTCTGATATTTGATATTTTTACTTTTTTATCATTTCTGTTATAAACTTTCAGTGTCCTTGTGGTGGATCCAACAGTTGTAAAAACAGTATCAAAAATGATTGTATCATTTGAAAATGCAAGTTTATAATCCGGTGATGTCGCAATATCATCTTCCTTTCTGCAAGATGACACTAACAGGTATAAACCTGCAATCAGAACGATGGCTTGAAAAAGACGAGAAAACATGCTTTTTTGAAAATTTCGTCAAAGATAAATATTCATGCCATTTAATACGTTTAATCGAAGTTTTTATTGTAGCAATACAAATGCTGGCAACATTAGGCTTTTATTTTTGTTAAATTTGAAAATTAAAAGTGAACTATGAAATTTGGCATTGTTGAGTTGAGTATTATACCAGTGCGAAAGGAGCCGTCCGACCGGTCGGAGATGAGTAATCAATTGCTATTTGGTGACCTTATTATTGTTGAAAAAGAGCAGGGGAGTTGGTGGTTTATTCGTTCGATTTCGGATAATTATGAGGGATGGGTGGATTTTAAACAGATATTGATAATTGATAAATCAGAATTTGACAGGTTACAACAATCCAAAGTTGAGTTGGTAACCGAGCTTATTGAAGTTGTTACAGAAATTGAAGGTGCACGGCCATTTCCGGTATTACTTGGCAGTACTTTGCGTGGAAATGAAAATGGTAAATTCCGGATAGGTGCTAAAAGTTATTATATTGAAGGTGATCTGGCAACTCCCACTGCCAAAGGATTTCCTGAATCACTTTTTGAAAATGCCCTGATGTTTTTAAACGCTCCCTACCTTTGGGGTGGGAAATCAGTATTTGGAATGGATTGTTCAGGTTTTACACAAGTATTATTTCGGTTGTGTGGAGCCGACCTTTTGCGGGATGCAAATCAACAAGCCACCATGGGTGAATTAATAAGTTTATTCGCCGAGGCAAAACCGGGCGATCTTTTATTTTTTGATAATAGCGAAGGGAAGATTGTACACGTGGGTGTTTTAATGGAGGATCAAAAAATAATACATGCATCAGGCCGTGTAAGAATTGATCGGGTTGATCACCAGGGAATTTATAATGAAGACCTTAAAAAGTACTCACATCAGTTACGCTTGATCAGGCGTATTTTATGACAGAACGATCCTTTACTGACAGAACTGCAATTTAGAATTCCGTCTAAATTAATTTCAATTATCATTGATCATCAAAGAGATAAAATAGTTTTAATTATTAGCGCTTTGATCGCACTGCTCATGGCATAGTTTCTGATAGCCCCCTCCAGAAAATAAAATTATATGTTACAAACGAACTTAAATCACGTAGAGTCAGCTTCAGAGCTGGAAAAGATACTTCAGGAAAATGAAAATGTCATGGTTTGTTGTGGCAGAATGGGCCCCATGTGTGTGCCGGTTTATGCCGCCATGAAAGATCTCGAATCCACCTACCATGATGTAAAATTCTATGATATGGAATTTGATTTGCCTGATGCAGGTGTAATCCGCAACCTGCCGGAGTGCCGGGGATTTATGGGACTACCTTTTACCGTATATTATAAAAATGGTAAAGTGGTTAAAGCTACCAGTAGTATCCAGTCTAAAGATCAGATCATCAACATCCTTGATGAAAACTTCGCCAAATAGGCTTTAAACAGTATTTAGAATAATTATAAAGTTAAGCTTTATTTAAAAGAAAATTAAGTTTAGCTTTTTATTTGTCCGTAGATTTGCATTGGTTTTATGTGAAGGGTAAAAACCCTGAAAATTGAAGCCATATGATTAAAAACTATGCTGTTATTAACTTTCATGATTTGTTTATAAAGTAAAATCAAATGGAAGTATTTTATTAATAAAATTGTCAACTAAACTAAAATTTTCATTATTCACCTAAATTATTATGTCTATGAAAAAGATTTTACGCAACTTTTCATTACTAATTGTTCTGGCTTTATTTGGTCAGGCAGCATTTGCCCAAAGCGGATTCAAGGGAGTGATTAAAGATTCACAAACCGGCGAAACGCTAATTGGTGCAAATGTTGTGATCGACGGAACAACAGAAGGCACTGCGACCGACCTCAATGGTAGGTTTAAAATGGACAAAGAACCAGGCGATTACACAGTAACTATCAGTTATACCGGTTATGATCCTATTGCAGTTCCTGTAAAGGTTTCAACAGGTCAGTACACTGACCTTGGAAACATCAAACTGGATGCCAGTGCAATTGGTTTGGCTGGTGTATCCATTATTGCCGACCGTGCCCGCGAGCGTGAAACTCCTGTTGCATTTTCAAACCTGAATAAACAAGAAATTGAAGAGCAATTAGGTTCACGTGATATTCCATTGGCCATGGACGTTACACCTAACGTTTATGCTACCATGCAAGGTGGTGGAGCCGGTGATGCTCGTATCAATGTTCGTGGATTTAACCAACGCAACGTAGCCATTATGATCAATGGTGTTCCGGTTAATGATATGGAAAACGGATGGGTTTACTGGTCGAACTGGGATGGTGTAGGCGATGCCACTTCATCTATCCAAATGCAGCGTGGATTAAGTGCTGTTAACCTGGCTACTCCATCTATTGGTGGTACCATGAACGTAATTACCAGCCCTGCCGAACAAAAAGGCGGAATTACCTACAAGCAAGAGTTTGGATCAGGAAATTTTATCAAATCAACTGTTTTCGCTCATACAGGTCAGATAAACGGGAAATATGCCATCAGCGTTGGTGGAGTAAGAAAAACCGGAGAAGGCGTTATTGATGCAACCTGGACTGATGCATGGGCTTACTATTTTGGTGCAAGCTATAACATTAATTCCAAAAACAGGCTTGAGATTTTTGCAGTAGGAGCACCTCAACGTCACGGACAAAATCTTTACAAACAAAACATTGGCGCTTACAGTAAAGATTATGCTGAAAGCCTGGATGATTATGATCCAGCTGCATTAGATGCATTCCCGGAAGCTCAAAGAGGCAGGCTTTATAATGAAACATGGGGCCCGTTAAATCCTACCTATTATAATCCTTCATACTCTAATAATGTGGATAATTATGCAATGCAAAACTGGAACGGTAAATATCATGAACGTTACAGTCCACATTTTATGAACGAAAGAGAGAATTATTACCACAAACCATTGATTAACCTTAACTGGTATTCGCAATTCAGCGATGATGTTTCATTATTTACCACAGCTTATTATTCTGGAGGTAAAGGTGGCGGAACCGGTACTTATGGTTCATTAAAATGGGATTATAGCGGACCATCAAGGTTTATTGATTTTGATAAAACCATTGCCAATAATGACACACTTGACGGATCAGCAGGTATCTTAAGAAATTCAGTTAACAATCAGTGGACTGTTGGTTTGATTTCAAAATTACGCTGGAATGTAAATGAAAAATTCAAAATGCAATTCGGTATTGATGGCAGAACTGCCCAAATTGAACACTATTACGAGGTTCGTGATTTGCTGGGCGGTAACTACTATTACAGGAATGATGATGATTTTGAAACTGCTGATGCTGACCACAGAAAAATGCCTGGTGATAAATTCAATTATTTCAATACCAATAATGTAGACTGGTTGGGTGGCTTTATTCAGGGTGAATATAATTATGGTAATGTTACTGCTTACGGTATGGCTGGTTATTCAATGATCAAATACAAATACACCAACCATTTTGCTACTGCCGATACATTAGCTAACGGTGATCCTGATGTAAACAGTGGTGAATTAGTTACTGAGGCCGACTGGATTGCAGGATACCAGGTAAAAGGTGGATTAAGCTACCGCTTTACTGAAACCCTGATGGGATTTGCAAATGTTGGTTATGTATCCAAAGTGCCAATCTTTGACTATGTTATTGATGATGGAACAGGTACAAAAGCTGAAAATCCTGAAAACGAAAAATTCACTTCAATTGAAATAGGTGCGAATTATACTTCATTAAATAGTAAATTTACCATTACAGGTAATTATTATTATACCTTGTGGAAAGACCGTGCTTTAAGCCTGAGCTACCAGGATGCTAATAAAGCAGATGGTATTGTGTTTATTACAGGAATGGAGCAAAAACACAGTGGTTTCGAAGTGGAAGGAACGTATCGTCCGATTCAGGCCCTTGGTTTCCTTTTTGCCGGATCAGTTAACAACTGGACTTACACGAAAGACGTATCAGGAGTTTATAAAGATTACAGCGATGCCAATAATCCGGATGTTGAGTATAACTTCTATACTAAAGATCTGAAAGTTGGTGATGCTCCACAAACTCAGTTTGCTCTTGGTTTAACAGTTTATCCTGCTAAAGGACTGAAAGCTCAGTTAGTTGGCAAATATTATGCTAATCACTATGCTGATTGGGATCCGTTCTCAAGAACAACAGAAGATGATCGTGAGCAAGTATGGAAAACTCCTTCATACACAGTATTTGATTTCCATGGATTCTATGATCTTCCATTAAATACTGACGACGTTAAAGTTCAGGTATTTGTTCATATTTTCAATTTGTTTGATGAAATTTATGTTCAGGATGCAGTTGATAACAGCTCATTTAATGCTTACCGGGTTGATGGTGCAATCGTTAATCCTCACATGGCTGATGCAGCTGAAGTATATCTTGGCCTGCCAAGAACTTTCAACTTCGGAGTTATGGTAAATCTTTAAGATTTAAATTTAATAAAACAAAAAACCCTGACTTCGAAAGTCAGGGTTTTTTGTTTTATATTTTTCCTAATTATTTCTCAACCTTCAAGTCAATTTTAATAAAACTTTCTCCGTTACTGGCATTTTCATTGATTTCCGTTATTCTAATCAATCCGTAGTTGCCTGCTTCTGTTTCAAACGCAAAAATATCACCTGTTTCAAATCCCCCTGGTGTAGCGCTGTTTTCGCTGTAATAATTTTCTGATAAATCCAGATCACCGGATAACAATTGCCCTTGAATTAACACAATGAGTTGGCTCAAATCTGTAATCTGATTAAAGGCGGTAACACCCAATGTAGTTTTTCCAATTTTAGTGTCCCGCCTGTTTGTCCAGTTATCAATAGATGGAAATACAATGGCCAGGTCCTCATTTGCCGGCGACATCAGGGTATGCCCAGCAACAGCTCCCTCATAATAAATACAATCAATCCTGGCCTGAATTTCGGTATCATCATTGGCTTCTGTCAGGGTATATTTTACCCCGAAATCTGCATCAAGAACACCTGAAATGGTACTCGCATAGGAGCCGAGGCTAATATTATTAACAATATATATTCCCGGATCTGTAATTACATTGGTGATCGTAAATTCTTTGATACTTTGCTCTCCGTCTTCATCTGTAAGAATGATACGCCAAAGTTCATCACCGGTAATAGGGTAGGTGATGGTGGTTACATCCAGATCAAGTGCATAAGTGTCAATATCTTCATTGTAAGCTACACTGGTTGAAACTTGCTCATAGATTCTTTCAATTCTCAAATGAGTTAATTTTGCATTGCTTTCCTGGTTGGATTCTGCAATTATCCCGAGGACTATTGGTAAGTTAACCTGCAATGTTATATCTTCGTAAACGTAAGGGTTTCCTGATGAATGCGTTCCAGTTTTTAAATCCAACTGTGGTGTAAAATCAGGGGCAACACCTTCAATACTTAGCGTAAAAGAAGCTTCTGCCGATTCACCACTTTTGTCGGTAACTTTGGAAGTCCAAACTTCCTGTCCGTTGAGCTCGCTGGCTTTTATAATTAACCCGGTTATTTCAAATTCTTTCGCATCCAGAGTAGAGTCCATTTCAATGACCGGACCGGCATCTGCAAAGGTCCTGGTTAAGGTGAATCCTGTTAGTGTGGAGTTACTTTGTGAATTTGATTTTGCTGAAATTGCAATTGCAATTTCCTGACCAGGATAAACTGTTGCTGATCCTGATGATGGCGAAATAATTGTAATTGATGGGAGTTGTGGTTCAGGTTCATCATTTCCATCGTCCTTTGAACACGAAAAAGATAATCCAAGGAACAAAATAACCAACAACAGCAGCATTTTTCTTGATAATCTCTTCATACGTTTTAAGATTAAATTATTGATTTGGTTTGAATTTATTTTGCACCTAAAGTATAAAAAAAAGCGGGATCAGTTACTGACCCCGCTGTATTTAGAAAGAGAATAAATTACTATTTCTCAACTTTAATATTATATTTAATGGTGCTTTTACCATTTGAAGCTCCCTGATTAACTTCGATAATTTTAATAAGTGCATATTTGCCAGTTGAAGTTTCACATGCAAAAATATCTCCAACAGAAAATCCACCGGGATTTGATGTATTTTCACTATAAAAGTTTTTATCAAAAGTTAAACCCTGATTAGAAATAACAGCGATCATTTGTGTTTTAGTTTCAATTGACTCATAGTCATTTACTGAAAGTGTCGTTTTTGCCATCAGTGTAGAGTTCCGATTTGTCCACCCAGCGATTGAAGGGTAAATAGCTTCGATACTTGCATTGGCGGGAGACATAATTGTGTGGCCCCCAGTTGCACCGTCAAAATACACCCAATCGATTTTTGCCTGAATTGCTTCATCGGCAGTAGCTGCAGTAATTTCAAAAGTTTCACCTGTAATACTGGCAAACGAACTTGGTGTAGAAATATCGTAAGACCCGAGTTCAACATTATTATACTCGGTAATACCTGGATCAACTGCTGTAGTAGTTACCGTAAAGCTCAAAGAAGAAGATTTGCCATTTTTATCAGTAACAGTTACTTCAAATACTTCGCTGCCTGGAACATTTGGGAAAGCGATGGTTTGGATATCAATGGTGAAACTTTTTACACTAACTGCTGAGTCGAGCAGTGTACTTTGTGTAACATTTTCATAGTTCCGTGTAACTTTGATCGTGGATAAATTTTTGTCAGAATTACTTGATGCTGTAAATCCAAATACAAAAGGCTCTCCTACTGTAAGGCTAACATCGCCATCCACACGTTCCCAACCGGTTGACGGTTCAGTTCCTCCCAGGAAAGTAATGCTTGGTGGATCGGGCTCAGTTTCATCTTTTGAGCAGGATGTGAAAATAGCACTGGCAACAACCAGCAAACCTAATAAATACGTTAGTTTTTTCATTTTATTCTCAGATTAAAATTTATGATTTCTACTGTGTTAGATTAAAGTGCAAAATTATTAATTATTTGCAATTCATGGTATTTTATTCAAAAACTTGTTAAGAACGCAAATCATTATCAAAAAGTATTCCCTTATTTACTCGCCGGCATTTTTGTCGTTTAATAACGGGACAAACTTAAATAATCCATGTTCTTCTACCTTTGTTTCTGTTTCATTGATTTTTATCAATCGTTTCATTATTTGAACGTCATCACCGACAGGAATAACCAAAACACCACCTATTTTAAGTTGTTCAATAAGTGGAGCCGGGATAAAAGGTGCTCCAGCCGTTACAATGATTTTATCAAAGGGTGCCCATGCAGGCAAACCTTTATATCCATCACCGTAAGTTTGCAATCGGGGTTTATATCCCATATTTTCAAAAAGTGCTTTGGATTTTAAATACAGTGCTTTTTGTCGCTCGATGGTGTAAACGCGGGCGCCCAGTTCCATAAGTACACATGCCTGATAACCTGATCCGGTCCCGATTTCCAGAATTTTTTCGCCTTTTCTAACTTCCAGCAATTCGGTTTGAAAAGCCACTGTGTAAGGTTGCGAAATGGTTTGTCCGCTCCCAATAGGGAAGGGTTTATCTTCGTATGCAAATTCAAGAAAGGACGAATCCATAAAAAGATGCCTGGGAACGGTGGCAATGGCATCTAAAATTCGCTGGTCCCTGATGCCTTTTTCTGCAACAAGCTCAGAAAGTTTCTTACGTAATCCTTTATGTCTGTATGTGTCGTTTATCATGCCGTAGCAAACAATTTAACCCAAAGCAGTTAACCTTTTTATGTTTATAACTGATTTAAACTTTTTGCGAAAGTACGCAATCACCCTCTATTTTTGCGATATACAAAAATATAAAATATCAAGAGCGTTATGTTGAAAATTGGTGTTTTGGGAGCAGGTCATTTAGGTAAAATACACATTAAATGTATCCTTGAATCGGACAAACTTGAAATGGTTGGATTTTATGATCCTGATAGTTCGATTACAAAGCAGGTTGAAGAGGATTTTGGAGTCAAATATTTTGACGATATCACCACCCTGATCGATGCCGTGGACATCGTAGATATTGTTACTCCTACCATTTCGCATTTTGATTGCGCTATTCAGTCGTTAAAAGGATTTAAACATGTTTTTATCGAAAAACCCATCGTTACCACTCCCGAAGAGGCTAAGCAACTAATAGCACTTGCCGAAGAAGCAGAAGTAAAAGTGCAGGTTGGGCATGTTGAACGGTTCAATCCAGCCTTTAAAGCGGCATTCCCTTATTTAACAAAACCCATGTTTATCGAAACGCATCGTTTGGCGCAATTTAATCCCCGTGGAACTGATGTCCCGGTTATCCTCGATTTAATGATCCATGATATTGACATTGTTTTAAGTGTGGTAAGGTCAAATATCCGTAAAATCAGTGCAAGCGGAGTTTCAGTGGTGAGCGACACTCCTGATATAGCCAATGCACGACTTGAATTTGATAATGGCTGTGTGGCCAATTTAACAGCCAGTCGGATTTCAATGAAAAACATGCGCAAATCCCGATTCTTCCAGCAAGATGCATATATCGCCGTTGATTTTTTAACAAAAAAAGCAGAAATACTGCGCATGGAGAATGTTGACGATCCGTCGAAAGCAGATCCGTTTGCCATGATCATTGATCTTGGAAAAGGCAAAGGAAACAAACAAATCATATTCGACAAACCGGAGGTAGTACCGGGCAATGCCATTAAAGACGAACTGGAAAGTTTTGCACATGCCATCCAAACCAATACTAATCCCCTCGTATCCATAAATGATGGCTATCAGGCGCTTGATATCGCCCACAAGATAATGGAAAAAATGAACTATTCATTCGAAGGATAAATTGTTGATTTGTCAATAATTCAGCAATAATATTCCTTTCTATCAATCGTTTTTTTAATTTCGCACCTCGAAAATTTGAATAAGTGGACAGTGTACGAAGATTTTATTGGGTTATATCAATCATCATTCTGGGAATAATTGGCGTTTCATGTGATAAATTCGAAGGGGATCAAACCATTCCGTCATATATTCATGTAGATACCATTTTTCTGGGCAACAATCCGGAGCTTGCCGAAGGAGCTTTAACTCACAATTTTACTGACGTTTGGGCTTATATTGATGATGATTTACTCGGCGCATTTGAATTGCCGGCAGATATTCCGGTACTTGCCAATGGCGAACACAAGCTTACACTGTATGCCGGAATTAAGTTAAACGGGCTTTCAGGTACCCGATCACCTTACCCTTTTATCGAACCACGGGTTTATGAAAACTTCAATTTTATTATTGACAGTACCATCATTAAAAATCCTACGGTTACATACAGGGATAATACCGTTTTTGCCTGGATGGAGAATTTTGAGGATCCATCACTGGGTTTGCAGCCAACCTCCAATAGTGATACTACCATTAACAGGATTATGTATTCAAGTTCAAATCCGCCTTATGGCCTGGCCTCCGGTGCGGGTTATCTTGATGATTCGCATGCCATCTTTGAAATTGCATCTTATGACCCGGAAGCAGGAGGGCTTGACCTGCCGCGTTATGGCGAGTATGTTCTGATGGAAATGGAATACAACAGCAATACGCAGTTACTCGTAGGATTGTTCATTTATGAAATTGCCAGTGGAATCATCCAGCATTCAATTGTTATTTTGAAACCTACTGATGGTAAATGGAAAAAGATATATGTAAATCTTACACCGGCAGTGGATCAATACAGCAGCGCCGATTACTATAATGTATACTTCCATGCCGAAAAGCAAGCATATGATGATTTGGAGTATGTTTACCTGGACAACTTAAAAGTGATTTACCGAAATTAGAGCCGATAATTTGAAATGAATAAAAATTTACAGGTAGCAAAATATGTATTCGCCGATGTCCTCTCAGCAGCAATTGCCTGGAGCTTGTTTTTTACCTACCGCAAATATGTTGTAACACCTGATGTATTTCAAAATCCTGAACTGATTTTTGCTGACAGAAAACTATATGTTGGGCTGGCAATCATTCCTTTATTTTGGCTTACACTTTACATTATCATCGGTACTTACCGTAAAATATACCGTAAATCGAGGCTGAAAGAATTAAGCCAAACTTTGGGAATAACATTTATCGGGGTAATTTTTATTTTCTTTTCCATTATTCTCGACGATATTATAATTTCATACAGGTCCTATTATCAATCCTTCCTGATTCTTTTTCTGTTACATTTCTCATTTACTTATTTTTTCCGCTTGTTTCTTACGACAAGAACTATCCGCAAAATTCACAAACGGGCAATCGGTTTTAATACGGTAATTGTTGGCAGCAATGCCAATGCGGTTAAAATCTACAATGAAATAGAAAATGAACGGCTTTCATCGGGTAATAAATTTGTGGGTTTTGTTAATGCCGAGAAATACGATAACTATTTACTTGCAGAACATTGTAAGCACCTTGGCGATATAAAATCGCTTCGTAAAATTATTGATGACTATAAGATTGAAGAGGTGATCATTGCCATTGAGCGCAAGGAACAAAAGAAAATTGAAAATATCATCACGGAAATTGAGGACACAGAAGTAGTAATTAAAATCATCCCAAGTTTGCAGGATTTTATAACCGGCGCGGTCAAAACCGAAGGTATTTGGCATGCTCCGCTTGTTAAAATTTCACCCGATTTAATGCCTGCATGGCAAATGTCGTTAAAGCGGATCCTGGATATTGTAATATCACTGATAGGGATGATCATTTTACTGCCGGTATATATAGGTGTTGCCTTAGGCGTTAAATTCTCATCTAAAGGCCCTGTAATTTACAAACAGGAACGCATTGGAATTCACAGCAAGCCTTTTTTTATGTATAAGTTCCGCTCAATGCGAAATGATGCTGAGAAAGGAACACCCATGCTTTCTTCTGAAAATGACAGCCGCATAACACCGTTTGGTAAATTTTTGCGAAAAGTCAGATTGGATGAGATTCCACAATTTTATTCGGTATTTAAGGGTGATATGTCGCTGGTGGGCCCCAGGCCCGAAAGGCAGTTCTTTATTGATCAAATCGTTCAGCGAGCACCTCATTACAGGTTACTTCACAAGGTAAAACCGGGAATCACCTCTTGGGGACAGGTAAAGTATGGTTATGCTTCGAATGTGGATGAAATGATCGAAAGGCTGAAATACGATATCCTTTATATCGAAAATATGTCGCTGGCTATGGATGTTAAAATTATGATCTACACGGTTTTAATTGTAATTCAGGGTCGCGGAAAATAAATCATACCCAATTCAGTTATCTTTCCAATCAATAAATAATGAAAAAACTATTCCTTTTAGGTTCATTTATACTTTTTGCTTTTGCGCTTTATGCAGGAACCAAAAAAGTGGAGGGTTACATTATTACCAACCAGGGAGATACCATTTACGGAAAGATCAGGATAAAAACCGATAAGGAAGGCAGGCTTGAGCATGCAAAGTTGCAGGATAAGCTCGTGTTTTATAATAAAGATGGGGTGAGAAAAATTTATCTTCCGGGCAGCATTAGCTCTTTTTATTTCTTTTACGATTTTCAAACTCCCGCTTTTGTTTCAGTTAATTTTTATAAAGACTCACATCTGTTTTTAATGGTTATTGGCGATCAGGGGTATCTTAAATTATATAAATATTATCCTTCCAGCGACAAAAGCCTTTCCAGCGCCTTTGAATTGGCTGAGTATGTTTATGGGGTGAATGACTTTGATGAACGATTTTTCTTTTATATTTTAATGCCAGATGGGAAAAAAATATTGATGGGAAAACATACACCTCAGAATAAACTTATCGAATTTTTCAGTGACAATGATGAAATAGCCGAAAAGCTACGCAGTCGGGAATACAATTATGCCGATGTATATAAAATGGTAAGGGAGTACAATCAATGGAAAGCTACATCAAGTGGGCAAAAGGGAAAACATAACTAATTGGGAATTATATTTGGCCGTTTTCAATCAGTACCACAATCTCTTCAATGTCTTTATCTTCTCCTTCCGGGTCATATTCCGTTTTAAGGTTATATCCAAATAAACGGGCAAAGGTCTGCCAGAAAAAAGCCACGAATTTACCTCTTAATTCCTGAACCAAAACATAAGATGAATCACCGGTTTCACGATCAACAAGTTTAATGAGGATAATTCCCTGTTTGAATGTGAGTTTTTTGAGGTCATCTTCAAATTCAGCTCTTAATTCGTCTTCCGCCTGTTTCATCAATCGCTTGCGTTCTGCGTCACTGCTGGCATTTTTAAGTATCTCTTCGTACTCTTTTAGCTTAATCCCTGCGAGCTTCGCATAAGGATAAACCTTTTTTACATTGTAAACCAACTTGGCATTTCTCTGGGCAGCAGCCCTAAGTTTTCGGGGAAGTTTTGCATTAACGGCGTATTCGGGTAATGTAGCTGTTATAATGGTATCACCGTTAACGATTTTGGCAATTACTATCCTGTAGTTGCTTGAATCGGGTGCACTGCCTGCAACCTGCGAAATAGCTGCTTGCGCAATAAAAAAAGATAATATGAAGATGATTGTCCGGTTCATGAATTTGTATAACGAAGATAACAGACAATATTTATGCCAACGAAAATGGGTGCTATAAAATTATTAACACCCATTTATTTTTCCCTGATAAAAAGTATATTTTACGCTACCCTCAGCTTAGCAATGCTGGTTTTTCTGAATTTCTCTTCGGCGTAGGATAGCGTTACATGCAAGTTCTTTGCCGACTTATTGCTTGGCATTTCAAACATTGCATCTGTTAAAATTCCTTCTATGATCGACCTCAGTCCCCGGGCACCAAGTTTGAATTCAATGGACCTATCAACTACGAAATCGAGTACCGCATCATCCACTTTCAACTCAATATTGTCCATTTTAAACAATTTTGTGTATTGTTTAATCAGTGCATTTTGAGGTTCCACCAAAATTCGTTTTAAAGTTTCCTTGTGCAGTGGATGAAGGAAAGTAACCACCGGCATCCTGCCTACAATTTCGGGGATAAGCCCAAATTTTTTAATATCCGGGGGCGAAATATACTGAAGTATATTCTCCTTGTCAATCTCATGCTTTTCCTTATCAGTGCTGTATCCTATCACGTTGGTGCGCAGTCGTGAGGCAATAACCTTATCAATGCCATCAAATGCACCACCTGCTATAAACAAAATGTTTTTAGTATCAATCTGGATCATCTTTTGCTCCGGGTGCTTACGGCCGCCTTGTGGCGGTACATTTACCGTGGAGCCCTCCAGTAATTTTAGCAAAGCCTGCTGAACCCCTTCGCCTGAAACATCACGAGTGATTGAAGGATTGTCGCTTTTCCGTGAAATTTTATCAATCTCATCAATGAAAATAATTCCCTTTTCAGCGGCTGCCACATTATAATCAGCTACCTGGAGCAACCTGCTTAATATGCTCTCCACATCTTCACCCACATAACCCGCTTCCGTTAAAACTGTGGCATCAGCAATACAAAACGGCACCTTCAGCATTTTAGCAATGGTCCGCGCCAACAGGGTTTTACCAGTTCCGGTTTCACCCACCATGATGATATTTGATTTTTCGATCTCTACATCATCACCCTCTTTGGCTGATTGCTTAATGCGCTTATAATGATTATAAACGGCTACGGCCATCACAATTTTAGCTTCATCCTGACCAATCACAAACTTATCCAGGTAATTTTTAATTTCCTTAGGTGTTTGCAATTCAATTTTATTCAGGTACCGTGATTGCTTCGAAGTGATCTCCTCGTCAATAATGGTTTGAGCCTGCACAACACAAGAATCGCAAATATGCGCATCAAGCCCTGCTATCAACACATTGGTTTGCGCCTTCTCGCGGCCGCAAAATGAGCATCTTTCTAGTTTTTTTACCATACTTTATGTTAAAACATTCGAAACGGGTTTTAAGGAAACAGGTTTCGAACGTTTACTTTGATTTAGATTGTACAAGTACCTCGTCGATCATGCCGTAGTCTTTGGCTTCAGCAGCAGTCATCCAATAATCCCGATCTCCGTCTTTCCATATCTTCTTGTAGGTTTGTCCGCTGTGACTGGCAATGATTTCGTAAAGTTCCTGTTTTAGTTTTTGGATCTCCCTTGCGGTAATTTCAATGTCGGAGGCCTGACCCTGAGCACCACCCATTGGCTGGTGGATCAATATCCTGGAATGGGGTAGGGCAGTTCTTTTCCCTTTTTCGCCGGCACAAAGCAATACGGCTCCCATTGAAGCAGCTACTCCGGTGCATATGGTTGCTACATCCGGACGAATGTACTGCATGGTGTCGTATATTCCCAAACCTGCATAAACGCCACCACCAGGTGTGTTCAGGTAAATCTGAATATCCTTGGTAGCATCCACCGACTCAAGGAACAGCAACTGGGCCTGAATGATATTGGCAACATAGTCATCAATGGGTACACCCAGAAAAATGATACGGTCCATCATCAGGCGGCTGAATACATCCATGGTTGCGATGTTCAACTGCCGTTCTTCAATAATGGTAGGAGAAATATAGTTTTGTGCTACAGATTCGTATTTACGGAGCGTAGTACTGCTGATGCCCCGGTGTTTTACTGCGTAATTATCAAATTCTTTTTTAATGTTCATGGTTATGATGATGTTTGTGATGTTCGTTTACAGTTTCAATAAATTTATCATAAGTAACGTCAACCTTGTTTAATTTAAGGTTGTTTTTAAAAATCTCACGCACTTTTTCGTCGAATAATTCGTCATAGATTTTTCTGACTTCTTCCTGGTTTTGCATTACTGAGTTTACAAGTGCATCAAGTTGTTTGCTCTTTTCCTCATCCGTGATATCGATCATATATTGTTTCCCAAAATAGCCTTTGATGTGATTTCTTACATCCTGTTCATCTACTTTGATATCATGATCCTTTGCAATTTTATTAACGATAAGCTGCTGTTTGAGCGATTTAGCGTAATGTTCAAAATCATGATCGATCGACTCTTTGGTAAGTTTATCATCGGTTTCGAGCATCCAGCGTTTTACAAACTCCTCGGGTAATGGAATATCAGTTTCATTAACCAATTTTTCCAGTGTTTCATGCACAAAGAAGTTGTCGGATTCTTTCTGGAAATATTTGGAAGCCTCCTGCCGCAAGCGTTCGCGGAATTGCTCTTCCGTTTCAATGTTATCGGTTGGATAAACCTTATCAAATAATTCTTTATTTACTTCTGCGGGTGCAATTCTGCTGATTTCAGTTAAGGTAAACTGGTAATCCGACTCCATTTTTTCACGGTCGTCTTTGGCAATATTCAACATCGACGAAGTTTCACTTTCGTTGCCGGTTGCTTTGAGTGGATTGAAAACAATTTTATCGCCCACCTTGGCCCCAACGAATTTCTTCTGCACATCTTCGTCCTTGACAAATTCAATGGATAATGATGAATTGTGAGTTACTGCGCCTTCAATCGGATTTCCATCTCCATTTACCTGAACAAAATCACCTTTGATCAAGTCACCTTTTTCAGCGGTTTCAGGATTAATATTTGCGCCAAACTGGTTACGGATGTTTTTCAGATAATCATCCACTTTTTCATCTTCAACAGTTATGTTATAAAAAGTAACCGCTGTTTTATCATTAATTTCAAGGTTAACTTCAGGGGCCGTTCCAATATCAAAAAAGAAACTGAATTCGGTTTGATTTTCGAAATCAACTTTCTGGTTTTTTTCTTCATTTGCTATCGGATATCCTAAAATATCCAGCTCATTATCTTTGATGTAATTGTTTAATGATTCGGATAATATTTTATTTACCTCTTCAGCCATGGCTGAATTTCCATACATTTTCTTAACAAGGCCAAAAGGCACTTTGCCCGGCCTGAACCCTTTGAGGGCTGCTTTACGCTGAAGCTCTTTTAAAGCTGCATTTACCTTTTCGCCATAATCTTCAGCAGTAAGGTCAATTTGAATTGTTGCTGTTAAATCTCCAGTACTTTCCTTTGTAATATTCATGCTAAAAACATATTAATTTTTCGGGGTGCAAAAATAGATAAATATTACCAATTATCCGGTAGTTCAATTCATTAAAAACAATTTGATGAACTAAAAAGTTGTATGATTTAAACAGAATGGAATTTTACAGCATTAGATCTATTTGGCTATACTTAAACGATCCTGCGGATGTCAATATCTTTGAATTCTTTAAAAGTCAAGCGAGTTACAAATTGGATGGAAGTCCTAAAAAGTGCGGGTGAAGGGACTCCCCGAAGGATCTTCGATCTTCGGGATAAACTTTTCGTCCCTTTCCCTTACTTCGTGCGGGTGAAGGGACTCGAACCCCCACGCCTTGCGGCACCAGATCCTAAGTCTGGCGCGTCTACCAATTCCGCCACACCCGCATCAAGGCCGCAAAAATAAATAATTTTTGAAAGGTTTAAAGTTTTGATACGGTTTTTTCTTTATCTAACTTTGTCTGCCCTAATTACACTGTATTATGAATTTATCAAGAATATTAGTATTGGCGCTGGTTTCGGTTTCTTTTACACTTTATGCCCAGCAACCACCTGAAAATGGTTTTTTCGAAAGAAAACTTGGAAGCTATACAGAAAAGGGGTTTTATAAAAATGGTCAGAAAAACGGATCATGGATCAAAGTGAGCCGCGAAGGGATCATCTCTGAGGTTGAAACATATAATGAGGGTTTCAAGGAGGGTGTTTGCCTTACCTTCGACCGGGTGGGCACACTCACCAAACAGGAGTTTTATATTCATGGGAAGCTTGATGGCTGGGTGATAGAATATTACAGTGCCAATAAACCGAAAACTAAAGCTTCCTATAAGGATGGGTTACTTTGGGGCAAATACACCATGTATTATGAAAACGGCCGGATGATGGAGGAGTCAAATTATAAGAATGGTGTTAAGTCGGGTACCAGCAAATGGTTTGATGAAAATGCTAAAATGGTGGCTCAGTATAATTATAAGGATGGACTATTTGATGGGATAAACAGAACTTTTTACCCAAGCGGAAACATTGAAGCAGAAAAAAACTACAGTAATAATATTCTTGAAGGTGCCTATGTGGAATTTTATCCAACAGGCAAAAAGAAAATAACCGGTAACTATAAGGCCGGGGAAAAGGATGGGGAGTGGATTGAATTTGATCCAACCGGCAAGGTGATTAAAACCACAAAGTACACTGCAGGTAAAATTGAAGAATAATATGTCAGGGGCATCGGGAAAACGTTTGATAAATAATCCATACACAAAACTTGAAGGTTATAATTGTTTCGGATGTTCGCCGGGTAATGATCTTGGATTGCAACTTCATTTTTATGAAGAAGGCGAATTTGTTAAATCCGTTTGGAAACCAAAACCTCATTTCGCTGGATATAAAAATATCCTTCATGGGGGTATTCAGGCTACTTTGTTGGATGAAATTGCAAGCTGGGCTGTGCAATTAAAATTAAAGACCGCCGGTGTAACAGCAAACCTCGACCTGAGATATCGTAAACCTGTTTTTGTGGACAAAGGAGAAATTACGCTGCAAGCCAAAATTGAAGAGTTCAGTAAACGCATTGCCAATGTTCAGGTGGCCCTGATTAATGCTGACGGAAATATTTGCTGCGACGGGATTGTGAAATATTTTGTTTACCCGGAGCAAATAGCTCGTGAAAAGTTATATTACCCCGAATTTGAAAAGTTTTTTATCAAAGATTAATTGATCTGATCCGATAAGGAAATAAAGAGATCTGCCCAATCGAGATCTCCGACGGATTTACCCAACCTGACAAATACCAACTCTTTTTCAGGATAAACAAGGATGTATTGGCCAAGTATTCCCTTGGCAAAAAATGCCCCGTTTTCAAGTACACGCCATTGGTAGGTATACGGGTAATTTTGCGAGTCCCTCGAATCATTGATGATGCTGGTGGAACGTTTCACCCATTCGGCAGGGACTATCTGCCTGTTATTCCAATAGCCGTCGTGCAGATAAATCAATCCAAAGCGGGCGAAATCACGGGCAACAGCATTGATGCAGCAAAAGGCTTTGATGGTTTCATGTTCCTCCGAATCCACATTCCAGGAAGCTTCTGATTCCATTCCGGCTGGTATCCATATTTTTTTTTCGAGATAATTATTTAATTTGGTATTGGTGGCTCTTTCAATAATTTGGCCCAGTAAAAGCGTGTTTACACTGATATAATTATAATGTAAATCCGGCGCATCTTCCACTTTGAGGTCTTTGACGTATTTCAACAGATCTGTACCATAATAATACTTTGGCATATCGGCAAAAGGATTTGTATATCCCTCATTAAATTCGATTCCTGAGCGCATGTTGAGCAAGTCCTCTATCGAAACAGCATTAAATTCAGATCCCAGTTCCTTCAGGAAAAAAGTGATAGATTGTTTCGTACTGTAAATATACCCCTCATCAATTGCAATTCCCGTGAGCGCTGATACAAAGGATTTTGAAACACTGAATGAAGGAAGGTTGTATGTTTCGTTAAATTCATCAAAGTAGTTTTCGTAAATAATGGTATCCCTTTTCAGCACCAGCAATGCAACGGCATCATGATCTTCAATAAAAGTTTCAAAAGTTAAATTTTCATTGCGGTCATAAAATTTTTCAGGCACAACAAACTCAAAATTTGCAGGTCGTTTTGCCAAAAGGCTGACATTATTCGGGTCGTTTTTAATTTCAACTTTAGGGAACTTTTCAGAATCGTAGATATCAGCAAAATTCCAGTAAAAATAGCGCTGTACATATTTTGGTAAAAACAAGCCCAGAATAAAAAGCACCAAAAGAATGAAAAGTACTTTGTAAAATAGTTTTCTTTTCGATTTCATAATGTAAGGATTGCTTTCACAAAAATAGCCCAAAATGTGCAATTCCTCTTCAGATAATGATCATCTTTGGTTACCACAGTTACTAAAATAAAATTCAAAACGGCTGAAATTATCGTCACTTTGAACTAAAACACAACTATGGTGTTGATCTTTGAAAATTAATAAATTAAACGAATATAAAAATGTCAAGAGGACTTTATCACGTACCAAAAGCTTATAATGAAGCTGTTAAAGAATATGCACCAGGGTCTGCTGAACGAAAAGAGTTAAAAGCAATGATCAGTAAAATGCGCTCGGAAGTTGTGGATATCCCTATGTTTATTGGCGGCAAAGAGGTTCGTACCAACGATATCAGGAGCATTCATCCTCCACATGATCACCAGCATTTGCTGGGGCACTATCATTACGGAACGGCCGACCATGTGCATGATGCCATTAAGGCTGCACTCAAAGCCCGCAAGGGTTGGCAGGATTTGCCATGGGATCAGCGGGCAGCTGTATTTTTAAAAGCTGCTGATCTGGTTTCGGGTCCTTATCGGGCAAAGATCAATGCTGCAACAATGCTTGGCCAATCGAAAAACGCCTTCCAGGCGGAGATTGATGCTGCATGTGAAATGGCAGATTTTTTCAGGTTTAATGTGGAGTTTATGTCTGATATTTATAATCAGCAACCCAATTCATCCAAAGGCGTTTGGAACAGGGTGGAACAGCGTCCACTCGAAGGGTTTGTATATGCTATTACTCCTTTTAATTTTACATCCATAGCTGGTAACCTGCCTGCTGCCCCTGCACTCATGGGCAATGTTGTTGTATGGAAGCCTGCCGAAACACAAATTTATTCGGCTGCTGTTTTAATGGAGATTTTCAGAGAGGCTGGCCTTCCTGACGGTGTAATTAACATGGTATTTGTTAATGGTCCTGTTGGAGGAAAGGTTATGGCCATGCACCCTGATTTTGTGGGTGTACATTTTACCGGTTCCACCGAAGTATTTAAACGAATCTGGAAAGCCATTGGCGACAACGTTTCACTGCATAATACCTATCCAAAGATCGTTGGTGAAACAGGAGGAAAAGATTTTGTGATGGTTCATAAATCTGCTAAACCTGAACAGGTAGCCACGGCCCTTGCAAGAGGGGCATTTGAATATCAGGGGCAAAAATGCTCTGCTGCTTCAAGGGCTTACATCCCGGATAATATCTGGCCGCAAGTTAAAGCAAAGCTGGTAACAGATGTGAATTCATTTAAAATGGGTGGTCCTGAAGATTTCAGGAATTTCATCAATGCGGTGATCGATGAGGCTGCTTTTGAAAAGATCACCTCTTATATTGATCATGCAAAAAATGATGCTACCTGCGAAATTATTGCCGGTGGAGATTATGATAAATCGGTTGGCTATTTTATTGAACCCACGGTTATTGTTACTACCGATCCACAATATCGCTCCATGCAAGAGGAAATTTTTGGTCCGGTTTTAACCATCTATGTTTACCCTGCCGATCAATATGAAGAAACGCTGGAGATGCTCGATAAAACTTCTCCTTATGCTCTTACCGGGGCTATTTTCGCACAGGATCGTTGGGCTATCGAAACTGCTTTTAGCAAGCTTGTTAATTCAGCCGGAAACTTTTACATCAATGATAAACCAACTGGAGCTGTTGTAGGCCAGCAACCGTTTGGGGGTGCAAGGGCTTCCGGAACCAATGACAAATCAGGGTCATATCTTAATTTATTGCGGTGGGTATCACCCCGAACGATCAAGGAAAATTTTATTCCACCCATCGATTATCGTTACCGGTTTATGGATGAGGCATAGTTAAACCTTAATAATTTAAGTGAAAAAGCCGGGCATTTAATTTCCGGCTTTTTCTGTTTATTATGCTGAATATCTTGTTAATAAGATTTAGTTATCAAACTTTAAAAAAAAGTATATTTGTTTTTTAAATATTGAAGTACCAAAAGACATTTTATGGAAAGTGATCCAATCGGTCTGAGTGGTTTCGGTAAATCTCAAATAAACAATTCGAAATCCACCACATCCCTGAGACTTGAAATGTACGGCAGCCTTTTCGATTCAGCAGATGATGCTATTTATATCCTGGATAAGGAGGGTAAATTTATCATGGTAAACAAGGGAGCCGAAAAGATGTATGGTTACTCGCTGGAGGAATTTATAGGCAAAACACCTGCTGATGTTTCGGCAGAGGGGAAAAACGATCTTGAATATGTATCCCAACGATTGGAAGACGCCATCAATGGAATTCCGCAGCAAATTGATTTCTGGGGAGTTCGCAAAAATGGTGAAATATTCCCAAAAATTGTAAAGTTATACCCGGGTGTTTTTAAAGGTGAAAAAGTAGTAACTGCATTTGCCATTGATATTACAGATAGAAAAAGAGCAGAGCAGGAAATTGAGAAGAGACTTGTTTACGAAAGGATAATTTCCAAGATTAACCAGCTTGCAATCAATCCGGGTGAAATGAACCTTTTTATTAATCAATGCCTTAATATCCTTGGCATAGGGCTGCAAGTGAGCAGGGTTTATGTATTTAAGAAAGATTATGAGCATAATACCATAAGCAATACTCATGAGTGGGTTAAGGGGGGTATATTATCTCAAATTGAGACACTTCAGAATCTTGATTGTGAAATATATCGCGACTGGATGGATGAATTGCAGGAAAACAGGGTAATCAACTATTCAAACATCAGTTCTGTTACAAATGCAACTGTAAGGGAATTGCTTTCGCAGCAACAGATAAAATCAATATTGGTTGTCCCCATGTTTGTTGCAGAGCGTTTTGATGGGTTTCTGGGGTTTGATGAGTGTGATGACCATCGGAATTGGGAAGATACCGATGTAACTTTACTTAAAACAGTGGCCCAGATAATAGCCAATAGTATTGATCATTACATTTCGGTGCAAAGACTCGTTGAAAGTCAGAGAAATTACAAAACGCTTTACAACTTGTTAAGATCAATTAGTGATAACCTAACTGATATGCTATGGGCCAAGGATCTCAATAAAGAATATATCTTTTCAAATAAAGCGATATGTGATAATCTGTTAAATGCCGCTTCAACAGATGAGCCACTGGGAAAAAATGATATGTTTTTTGCAGAAAGGGAGCGGCAGAAACATCCTGAAAATAATCAATGGCACACCTTTGGAGAGGTCTGCCAGGATTCGGATCAGGTAATTATCGACTCAAAAAAGCCGGGGCAATTTGATGAATATGGCAATGTAAAGGGAGCGTTTTTATTCCTCGACGTACACAAAGCACCGCTGCTAAATGAAAATGGTGAAATGATAGGCATTGTGGGCAGCGCAAGAGATGTAACACGTATTAAGGCCATTCAGCAAAAGCTACAGGAAAGTGAAGACAAATTCCGCAATATATTTCAATCAGTAAGTGATGGAGTTGTTTATGTGGATAGAAATGGGAAGATTTTAAATATTAACCAGGCACTTCTGGATATAACTAAATTAAAGAAGGAAAAAATTGTAGGCCGCAATGCAATATTATTGGTCAAAGAACTTATATCATTTTCGCAGATCCCGTCGATTTTGAAAAAGGTTAGGTTGGCCTTGAAAGGCCATTCAATCGAACCTTTTGAGATTAAATATGATAGTTCGTATTTGGAGATTTCAACTTCATATGACACACAAAGTAAAAATATTACGGGAATCATTCGTGATATTACTAAACGAAAAAAGGAAGAAGAAGAACTCTCAATGTATCGTGAAAAGTTAGAAGAACTGGTAAAAGCAAGAACCAGTGAACTGGAAGCAAAAAACAAAGAACTTGAACGCTTTAATGAACTCTTTGTAGGTCGTGAATTTCGAATCAAGGAGTTAAAGGATCAAATCAGGGAGCTTAAAAAACAAATTGATTAAAAATCTTCTTTTCAAAACTTCATTATTTTTAGGACTTAATAATCTTACGGTTTATATTTAAAGAAATGATATGGCGGAAAAACTAAAAGATCAATTTTTCACATCCTCCTCCATTGGGAAGTTTATTTATGCCATTGAAAACCAATTCCCTGAATTTGATAAAGTTAAATTTACCGAACTTATTTACAATAGCGCCTGGGAAACATTAGAGCTTAAAGCAAGGATGCGGCAGGTAACCCGAAGTCTTAAACAATGCCTCCCGGCAGATTATTTAACTGCCTTACTTATGCTGATTAAAATAGCCCCGGAAATTAAAGGCTTCGAGGGCATGGTGTTGCCCGATTTTGTAGAACAATATGGCATGGGTCATTGGGAAGAATCGCTGAATGCTTTGGGGCATTTTACAACATATTCATCATCAGAGTTTGCCATTCGGCCTTTTCTTGATCAAAAACCTGATTTGGTAATGCATTATATGATGGTTTGGGCTGAAAATGATAATGAAAATGTGCGTCGATTTGCCAGTGAAGGCTGCCGGCCGCGTTTGCCCTGGGCCATGCTGCTTCCCAAATTTATTGCCAACCCGGAGCCCGTTGTTGAGGTGCTTGAAAAGTTAAAGGATGATCATTCAGTTTTTGTTAGGAAAAGTGTTGCAAATAATTTAAACGATATTTCTAAAGACCATCCCGACCTGGTAATGGATATTGCAAGCCGGTGGTATGGATATTCGGATCGTACCAATTGGATTGTCAAACACGGGCTACGAACCCTCCTCAAAAAGGGCAATCAAAGGGCACTAAATTTAATGGGGGTGTCTGGTGCGGATAATCTTGAAGTGAAAAACCTTAAGTTAAGTTCCAAAAGTTTAAGAATAGGTGATTCCATCCGGTTTTCGTTTGACTTATACAATCTAAGTTCCGGGGGGCAATTGGTACGGCTGGAGTACATTATTCAGTTTGCAAAGGCGAGAGGAAAAACCTCGGAGAAAGTATTTCAAATTGCCGAACGTGAATTGCCACCTGGTAAAACCACTTTTAATCGTAAACATTCCTTTGCCGACTTAACCACGCGTAAACACTATGCAGGTGCTCACAAAATCACCATCGTTGTTAATGGGGAGCCCAAAACCAATGACAATTTTTCATTGAAGTAAATTGCAAAATTAATGAATGATCATTTTAAAGCATTTGAATACAAAGTGCTCTCCGCAGGGGAGGATGGTCGTTATTTGATAGAAGTACTTGAAATGTACCTAAAACCAGCATCTTCAATTTTGGAGTTGGGCATGGGCCCTGGCCGGGATTTGGATATTTTAAAAGAAAAATACCGTGTTACCGGTTCCGACATTTCCAATGGTTTTCTTGATTTGTATCGCGCAAAAAATCCGCAGGCTGATTTATTGATACTGGATGCAGCCTCCATTGAAACTTCCGGGAAATTTGATTGTATTTATTCAAATAAAGTACTGCATCAGCTTTCGCGCTCCGATTTAAAGCGATCCTTCGCACGACAGGTTGAATTGCTGAACCCCGGAGGTTTATTGTGCCACTCCTTTTGGTATGGCGATAAAACCGTTGAACACAGGGGGGTGAAATTTGAATATTACACTGAAAGAACAATTTTGGAATATATCTCATCAGGAATTAAACTTCTGTATTTTCAAACCTATATGCAGATGATCCCTGATGATAGTGCATTGTTTATTTTTATGCGAATGGAGTAATATAATCCCTTACCAGGGGAGCCAAGTTTGGAGTTTAAAAAAAATTAATTAACTTTAACACCCTAAAGCAAAACTCAGATCGGATTTAACACTTTAAAACTCTTTTCACTATCAGATTGGGGGGCGGATTCCAAGCAAAGCTTTGATTTTTTATACTTAGCTTCTTTAAATGCAAAGCGTTTATTGAAGATTGATTTATTCAATTTAGAGCTTCAATTCTGTAAATTAAATAGCGGAGATGAGTAATATCAGCCTACAGGAAAATGACAAACAACTCAATATTGTATTGATTGGAATCGATATCAGGGGGCGGGGTTTAAGTTTAATGGACACTGCTCTTAAGCATTTCATGGCTGGAGGCAAAACATCTATATTTATCACCCATGATTCATCCTCTGATTTTGAACAATCAATCCGCCCGATAAACCGGCAAAATGGAAATTATCCAATCCAAAATGTAATAGAAGGAATGGAAATAAAGCCCGGCTTCATTTATGTCGTTCCCAATAAAAAATACATTGACTTTGAGCATGAGAAACTAAAATTGATTGATTATCCCTTTCACAATGGTAAAGGGTCTCCATTTAATCTTCTTATTAAACCCATTGGCAGTTCAGATGATATGAAACTTCTGGAGTTTGAAAATAAATTTCAAAGTTTTATCCAGCAATCACATGAAGCAATGGTGATTGTAAATAGTGACTGCGAAGTACAGGAATGGAACAATGCCCACGAAAAATTAACCGGGTTTTCCAGAAATGAAGTGTTGGGGAAAAAAATATGGGAAGTGCAATGGAACATGATTCCGCCCGAGCATAAAAAAACATTGAAGAAATCAGAAATCCAGAATGTGTTTGAAGGCTATTTTGAAAATGGTAAATCAGAGTGGATTGGTAAAAATATTAAGGCAAGTATCTTTACAAAAAATGGTGAATTAAGACATATAAACCAAACTACCTTTGCAATAACCACGGGTCAGGGTAACATGATTGGCAGCATTACCCGAGATATTACCGAGCAACTAAAAGCTGAAAAAGTTTTAAAAGAAAATGAGGAGTTTTTAAGAATAATTACCGGAAATCTAAATGATATAGTTTGGCGTATGGAGCTCGACGGAACTTTTAGTTTCGTAAGTCCATCGGTTACAAAAATCCTGGGGTATGGACCCGATGAAGCTATAGGATTGAATGTAAATCAGCTAATTCATCCGGATGATATGGGACTGGTGGAGTTGATTATGGAACAGGGCTATAAAAATACAAATAAAAACGCCCAGATACATGAGTTTAAAGTATTAAAAAGTAGTGGAGATGTTGTCATTTTTGAAATTTCAATAAATGAGCTCAGGGATAATGACAATAAATTAATTGCCTTTACAGGAGTAAGCCGTGATATTTCAGAAAGAAAAAAAATGGAATCTAAAATACAGGAAACCGAGATCCGGTTTAAAACTGTATTCAACCAGGCTGCAATTGGTATTTCAATTACAGATAAGGATTCAAAATTTGTAATGATCAATGAAAAGTTTTGTGAAATTACCGGCTATACCAATGAGGAATTAAAAAACCATACTTACGAAATGATAACCCATCCTGATGACCTCAAATTGGATAAGGATAAGGTGGATCAAATCGTAGATAATAAAATTGATTCATTCATTCTTGAAAAAAGATATATTCATAAAAATGGATCGATAGTTTGGATAAACTTACACGCAAACGTAATCCGAGATACCTCCGGAAATGTACTGTATGGAATTGCAGCTATTGTTGATATTACAAAAAGTAAAAAAACCTCTGCTGAACTTACCGACAAAGAGAAACAAGTCCACTTTTTGGCCACCGCAGCACTGGAACTTGCCGAGTTTGAAAAAGAGCAGGATATTTGGCAATATACGGCAGATAAAATTTATGAGATCACCAATAACGAGGGAGTGGTAATTGTGAGTGATTATAAAAATGAAACTAATCATTGGTCGATCAAGGCTTATTGCGGGTTGGGCCGATATGTCGAAAAAGTAAATCAATTATTTGGAGCACCACTGATCAAATTTTCTGGAACCAGAGATTTTTTGAATAGAAATAATATTGTAATAAATAAAATAACCGAGCTTAGCTCAAATCCTGATTTCTATAGCGTATACGGTATACCGAAATTGGGATTGAGAGCGGGATTCACTTTGTTTAAAGTCGATAAGATTTATGAAATAATTTTTGCCCAGGATAGTGAGATTTTGGGTTTTGTAAACCTGGTTAAACTCCAGGGAAATAAGCCTTTTAAATTGGAGTTGGTAGAAGCTTTTGTTTCACAGGTTTCTATCTTCCTAAGAAGAAAAATTGCAGAAAAGGAACTTGAAAATTACAAAGGAAAATTAGAGGATCTGGTAAAAGAACGCACCATGGAACTCGAAGAAAAAAATCAGGAACTTGAGCGGTTTAACCAGTTATTTATTGGACGTGAGTTTAGGATTAAGGAACTGAAAGAAAAAATTGCAAAATTGGAGAAACCAAAAGGTGAATCCGAATAAAATTTTAATAACATTTCCAGTTTAACTTCATGAAAATTAGCGTAGTTATGATTGGGAAGGTTTCGTGATAAAATGGCTATTTCATTATTTTAAAACCCAGCAGAGAAATTACAATTGTTATGAAAAATACTTACAAACAAAAGCCCGGTTCAGATCAATTTATCATCACTGAGAAGCAATTATCCCGGCATTTCGTTGATAACTCTGGAAATCTCATTTTGGCACTTAATAAGCTAGGCTATGTAAGTATGGTAAATGCAAAAGCGGCCGAGGTATTGGGTTATACTACTGATGAATTGATCGGCCAAAATTGGTTTGAAAGTTTCCTGCCTGACGAATCAACAAAAAAAGTAAAAGCCATTTTCAATAAAATGATCAGCGGAGAAATAAAAGCATCGCATTACGCTGAAACACCTGTTATTGTTAAAGATGGTTCTACGAAGATTATCGCCTGGCACAACACTTTACTTAAAATGATAAAAATGAAATTTTTGGAACATTGAGTTCAAGTGAAAATGTTGGAGAAAAGCAACTTCAACAAAATATTTTTGATGGAATTAAGTCATTTTATGAAGCGATCTTGGAAAATGCCCAGGATGGTATTTGGATTTCGGATAAAAATGATATGATTTTTTATGCAAATCCGGGAATGGAAAAAATTGCAGGCGTACCACGAGACAAGATAACAGGAAATATAGTTACCCGCGACTTCCCAAAAGAAACAACAGAAGAGTTTCTGAAGTTTTATCAAAAGGCTCGAAATACTTTAAAACCGGTATGGTATGAAGTGAGGGTTAAAACACCTGCGGGCCGCAATACCTGGCAAAATGGTTGGATGACACCGAGAATAGATAGCAAAGGGAATTTCAATGGTATGATTGTAAACATCAGGGATGTTACCGAAAGGGTAAATACCGAATTTAAATTGATATCAAGTGAATCTAAATATAAACAGCTGGTTGAAACAGCTTCAGATGCTATTTATTTGATGGATGAAGAGGGATTGGTGGTTGAATCAAACATGGAAGCGTGTAAATCAATGGGATATTCGAAGGATGAAATAATTGGATTGTCAATTGATAAAATTGATAAAAATTTCGATTTAAACAAATTCAGGGAATTTTGGAAGGATAAGAAATTTAACAGTACATTTATTATTGAATCAGTGCACATCACTAAAAATGGAAAAGAAATTCCGGTGGAAGTGTCAACTAAAAAATTTAAAATTGAGGGTAAAATATTTTTCTATGGAATTATTCGGGATATTACTGAACGTAAAAATACAATTCAGGAATTGGAACTTTATCGTGAGAATCTTGAAAATTTAGTAAAAGAACGAACTAAAGAACTGGAAACGAAAAATGAAGAACTTGAAAGATTTAATAAGTTATTTGTTGGTCGTGAGTTCCGAATCAAAGAGTTAAAGGAGCAGATTAAAGTGCTTACTGAGCAAATACCTCATTAATTTTATTAAAATATTATTTGTTAAAAACTTATGATTATCCAAGTACAAAAATTCCGAAGTTTATAAATAATCACATAACTTTGCTTTCGCATTATTGGTGCACTTGTTCATTAAAAAAAGAACAGTCTGAAAAGGGAATGCCGTGCGAACCGGCAACAGTACCCGCTGCTGTGATCACCTTTTAACTTTTTGAAGTCCTGATAGTCACTGTCCGCCGGTTGGTGCGATGGGAAGACTTTCAAAAAGGGTGTAAGTCAGAAGACCTGCCAATTATGCAAAACATTCAAAGCTTTCGGGTAAAAAGCGGTGGATAATTGATCCGTCAACTATTCGGCATTCTTTTTCCTGTAGGTTTTAAAAGTGCGATCAATTAAATCACATGAGGCAATTATTGATCATATTTTACCTTACACTGACTGCAAGCTGGACTTTTGCACAAAAACTCCATCCCGACAGTATATATATGCTTCCGGATGTTCGGGTCTCAGCAAGTAAGATTGTGACTTACTCAGCAGGGCAAAAGGTAGAATCCATCGATAGTACACTAATCTCCGGTTCAGGAAATGTGGGGCTGGGGGAGTTGTTGTACCGAAATAGCTCCTTAAACATTAACCGTTACAACCTGAATGGGTTAAACCTGCTGTCTGTCCGTGGTACTACCTCGTCGCAATCTAGTGTGTATTGGAATGGCTTTCAGCTTAATCCACCGAACAACAGCCTCATCGACCTTTCAATTATCCCGGCCAATTATTTCAATGATATTTCCATTTTATATGGAGGCAGCAGCAGTTTATACGGAAGTGGTAATATTGGTGCTGGCATTCATTTAAATAACAAACCTGTTTTTAAAAAACTTCAATATTTGAGTTTTTATAATTCAATTGCCAGCTTTCATGAATATTCAGGAAATATTAAAGCTATTTACGCCAATCCAAAATGGTATTTTAAAACCCAGGTTATGGGCCGAAAAGCCCAAAATGATTTCAGGTATAAATCCCTGGAAGGTGAATATGAAAATTTTGCAAATGCCGCACTCCGGCAAAAGGGATTCATGCAGGATGTTTTCCGAAATTTTAAGGGTCGGAATATTTCAGGAATTTCGCTTTGGTACCAGGAAAACGATAAAGAAATTCCGGCCACATTAACAAGTAAGCCTGCTGATGCTGATCAGAAAGACAGGTCATTGAGAGGCGTTTTGTCAAGCAAACAATTTATTCCCAAAGGATTTATTTCGGCCAAGTTGGCCGTGTTTAATGATTACGAGCATTATATTGATCCGGATAGTTTGCAGGTCCTTGAGATCGATTCGGAGATTGAAACAACCCGAATTCAGGGAGAAGTTTCAATGAATAAACAAATTTCTAAATCCACCATGTTCGATGCCGGCGTTGAATTAATTCACCTGACTGGGAAAAGTGTAAACTATGCTCAACAAATAAATCAGCAGCAGGCAGGAATTTATTTATTGATTTCACAACGATTTCTGCAAAATAAATGGGTTGCCAATTTGAAAATGAGGCAGGATTTTAACACTGATTTTACTATGCCATTTACACCCTCTTTAGGCCTGGAAGGACCGGTAATAAACAATCTTAAAATAAAAGCCACCGTTTCAAAGAACTTTCGGATTCCTACCTTCAATGATCTTTACTGGATTCCCGGAGGCAATTCGGAGCTTAAGCCAGAAACCAGCTGGAATCAGGATATTGGATTACTTTACAAAACAGACACCGCTTCCAGGATTGATTTTTATTCAGAGTTAACTGCTTTTAATTCAATGGTAGATGATTGGATCATGTGGATTCCGGATGGTGCCCTTTGGTCGCCTTTAAATATTCGCAGGGTATGGGCAAGAGGTATTGAAGCTACGGCAAAATCCAATGTCTCCTTCGGTAAAGTAAAAGCAGGTATCATGGCTAACTATACTTACACAAGGTCAACCAATGAAAAAAAATTGTACGACAATGATCCGGTTTATCAAAAGCAGTTGATTTATATCCCCAAACACCGGTTTCAGCTCAGTTTAAACCTGGTATTCGCATACTGGGTAGTGGGGGTTGATCAATCATATACGGGCGAAAGGTATGTATCAGCAGATAATACGGAATCAATGGAGGGGTATTTACTTACAAATATGTATGTTCAGAAAAGCTTAATATTTAACAATGACCGGTTGATTTTAAAAGCCGAAATCCTCAATTTGTTAAATGAGGAATACCAGGCGGTTTTGTATTATCCCATGCCCGGACGGTCATACAGTATATCAATTCAATTAATAATTCAATAAACAAATGAAAAATTCACTTAACACCATTTCCAGATTGATGCTTTTAGCATTTTCGATGTTTTTACTTTATTCATGCGCAAAGGATGAAGATACACCTCCTGTGAGCACAACTGATTTTAGTGAGGGTATTTTCATTGTGAACGAAGGACTATTTCCGAGCGGTTCGGGCAGTGTTACCTGGTTCAAAATGGATGGTTCAGACAGGACACCCAAATTATTCGAAAAATCAAACAATCTTTTGCCATTGGGTAATTTGGCCCAGTCGATGACCATAATAAACAATGATGGATTTATTGTTGTAAATAATGCCAATATCATTCGTGCAGTATCGTTAAAAACATTCCAGCAGAAAGGTGCTATCGAGGGAATTAATTTGCCAAGATTTATTGTAAACACAGGTGATGGAAATGCATGGGTAAGTTCCTGGGATAATAAAGTATTTGTATTTGATCCAGAAGCATTAACCGTTCAGGGAGAAGTGTCAACCGGTACAGGCCCTGAAAAAATGATGAAGGTTGGTGAAGCCCTGTGGGTGCTGAACCAGGGTGGATACAGCATTGATAGTACCATCACGATTATTGATATAAATGCCAGGCAGGTATCTCAAACTGTAATGGTTTACCCCAAACCAACCGGGATTCAAGTGGATGAAAACGGAAATGTGTGGGTGATGTGTTCCGGGCATGGTTGGAATGGATGGCCGGCATCCGGCGATTCAAGAGGTCATCTTGTTTGCATTGATCCTTCGGATTATTCAATTTTGGTTGATCTTGAATTTCCTGAAACAGATCAGCATCCCGAAAAACTTGAAATCAATGCTGGGGGTGATGAGTTATTTTATATTTATCCGGGAGGTATTTATAAACAATCTATTGCTTCTGCAAATTTGGAATTGGCAAAAATAATGAACCATGCTAATGGCTTTTATTCACTGGATTTTGATTCGAAAAATGATGTGATTTACGCCACAGACGCCGGGGATTTTCAGCAGGATGGTTGGGTTTACAGATTTCAAACTACAGGAACCCTGATTGATTCTTTGCAGGCCGGAGTTGGCCCAACTGATGTTTGTATTGGCAATTAATGATGGCAAGTAGCTATTTAGAATTCTGTCTAATTAGAATTAGCTAATTTTGCAGCACACTTAAAATTTGAACATTATGAAAAATAAAGTATCCATAAACTATACCGAGGACATGGCTTTTGAGGCCACCGTTAACAACCATAAAATTATTATCGATGCTGATGAATCCGTTGGGGGGAATGATCGCGGGCCCCGGCCGAAAGCGCTCACACTGGTGTCGCTGGGCGGATGTACCGGAATGGATGTAGTTTCAATCTTAAAGAAGATGCGGGTTGATTTTGAAAAACTGGATATCGATGTGGAGGCTGAGCTTACTGAAGAGCATCCTAAATATTATCACAAAATCAAGATCATTTACAAATTTAAAGGTAATGACTTGCCAATGGATAAACTGGAAAAGGCTGTAACATTGTCACAAGACCGTTATTGCGGGGTAACAGCCATGCTGAGTAAAGCAGCCGAGATCGATTATGAAATTATCGTTGAGGATTAAAGTTGATTTAATTGATACTTTCAATTACTTCAGTTAACTCGCTTAACATCATGGCGGTAGCGCCCCAAACGACATAATTATCAATGTCGAAGTAAGGAGCCTCAATTTCATAACCTCTGACGTTGATTATTTTCTCTTTGCGTAAATCAGGATTGAAAAGAAAATCAATTTCAGCCTCGATAATTTGGGCAACTTCTGACGGATCTCTCACAAAATCAGGTTTAGTTTCAGTGAAAGCCACCACCGGGGTTACAATGTAATTTGAGGGAGGAATATAAAGGTTGGTGAGAGTTCCTAATATGGATACTTTATTTGGATCAATATTCACCTCCTCCTGCGCTTCCCGCAGCGCTGTTTCAATCATTGATTTGTCATCCTTTTCGTATCGGCCTCCGGGAAACGCCACCTGTCCTGAATGAACACCATTATAATCGGGTCTGAGAATAAAGGGTATGGAAACTTTGTTTTTATCCAAATAAAATAAAATAAGCACGGCACTTTTAATTGCATTTTCAGTATTATAGGCATTTACCATTTCCTGAAGGCGAAGCCTTGAAGCCATTTTAAGATGTGCCTCTGTACCGGGCAAAGTGGCTTTTAACCTTTCGCCGAGCTGCTCACAAAATTTATTGAAATTTTCACCACTTATATTCATATTCCAATAACAGAAAGATAGCTTCTGGGTTCAGAATTTTTCCACATTTTATAAATTCGGTTCAAACGTGCAAAGATATTTCATATAATTGCCTTTGAAATTATAATTATGCTTATTTTTAAAGCAATATAAAGGGAACCTGGAAATGATACCCGAGAAACTTCAGCCAGCCGACGCCACCGAGGAGTTAAGTTCAAATGAAAATGATCTTATACTTTTTAATGACGACGTAAATACTTTTGATTTCGTAATTGAAACACTCATAGATGTGTGCGGACATGATCCGTACCAGGCTGAACAATGTGCCATGATTGCTCATTATAATGGGAAATGCACGGTGAAATCAGGATCATTTACTGAATTAAAACCCCCTCACGACGAAATGCTCAACCGTAAATTAAGTGTTACCATAGCCTGAAAATTATGTCCTGGACCATTATTGCAGTATTGATCATTATCGGGTTTTTATTCCTCTTGCTCGAAATTCTTGTATTACCAGGGACTAATCTGGCAGGTGTAGTAGGATTTATATTGATCGCAATTGGCGTTTATCAAGCCTATACCGAGTACGGTAAAATTGCCGGCACCATAACCCTGGGAGCCACTATTGTGGTCTCCGTTGTTGCATTGTGGTTTGCCCTTAAGTCCAATACCTGGAAGAAAGCCTCCTTGAAAGCCTCCATTGATGGGCGGGTGAATACGATCAATGAAGAGCAGATCAAAGTAGGAGATTCCGGAAAAGCAATATCCCGGCTGGTGCCCATGGGGAAAGCCAGTTTTAATGGTAATTATTTTGAAGTGAGAACAAATGGCGAAATGATTGACCAGGGTTCTGAAATCGTTGTTACAAAAATCGACATCAATAAAATAACTGTTAAACTTAAAAAACCTTTATAAATGGAAGCTAACGCATTTATTTACATTGCCTTTGGAGTGGCATCCTTGTTTGCGCTCTGGATAATCTTTTATTTTATTCCTGTGGGCTTGTGGTTCACGGCATTACTTTCAAGCGTAAGGATATCGCTTATTCAGCTGGTATTAATGCGTTGGCGTAAAGTTCCACCACAGGTTATCGTAAGGAGTATGATCTCTGCAACGAAAGCCGGACTCAAGGTAAATCGCGACGAATTGGAAGCGCATTACCTGGCCGGAGGAAATGTGGTACCTGTGGTGAATGCTTTAATATCGGCTGACAAAGCCAACATGAATCTTGAATTCAAAGTGGCTACAGCCATCGATCTCGCCGGTAGAAATGTGCTGGAAGCCGTGCAAATGTCAGTAAATCCCAAGGTGATAGATACACCGCCGGTAACAGCTGTTGCCAAAGATGGTATCCAGTTAATTGCCAAAGCCAGGGTAACTGTGCGGGCAAATATCAAACAACTGGTGGGTGGTGCCGGCGAAGAAACCGTGCTTGCCAGGGTAGGTGAGGGAGTTGTTTCTTCCATCGGTTCAGCCGATTCACATAAATCGGTGCTTGAAAACCCTGATTCTATTTCACGCGTTGTGCTCGAAAAAGGCCTCGACTCAGGAACTGCCTTTGAGATACTTTCCATTGATATTGCAGATATCGATATCGGAAAAAATATTGGTGCTGTTTTGCAAATGGATCAAGCCAATGCCGATAAAAATATCGCCCAGGCTAAAGCCGAAGAACGCCGTGCAATGGCCGTTGCTCTTGAACAGGAAATGAAAGCCAAAGCACAGGAAGCAAGAGCTAAAGTAATTGAAGCGGAAGTTGAGGTTCCGTTGGCTATTGCGGAAGCATTCAGAAATGGAAATTTAGGAATCATGGATTATTACCGCTATAAAAACATTATGGCTGATACCAAAATGAGGGATGCCATTGGAGAACCCCAACAGCAGTCGAAAAGGAAAAATGACAAAAAGGATGATTCCTCCGAAATTTAAATCAAATTTTAAATGAAATTTAAACGGGCCGGAGGATATCTTCAGCCCGTTTTTTTATGACTTATAAATTCCAATAATGGCAAAATAAAACATCAACGCAACCTGTTTTCATATTTAGCTGTTATACTTTTGCAACTATATTCTTTTTAAATTGATGAACCAATCAACTCAAAATACACAAAGGATTAAAAAGATATACAAATCTTTACTTATTTACTGTGCACCCATTCTTAATAAAGATGAGTCGGTCAGGCTAAGGAAAGCATTTGATAAAGTTCTTGAATTTCATTACCCAAATTGGGAAAAGAACGGCGAGGATTATGTTTATCATAGCATAGAAGTGGCACGTATCGTTTTGAAAGAGGTGAATCTTGGAATGACTTCGGTAATTTGTGCTTTACTTCATAATGTGGTGGATGGCGAAATCACCACGCTGAATGATATTAAAAAGGAGTTTGGAGAAGAAGTGGCTATTATCGTTGAAGGATATAATAAGCTCTCTGACATTCAAACAGAAAAAATTTCAATTCATTCCGATAGTTTCAGAAAGCTATACCTTTCATTGGTACCCGATATCAGGGTGATTCTGATCAAACTTGCCCACAGGCTTTATGATATGCGGAAATTCAATGAAATCCCCGTGGAAAAATCCCAAAAATTCCTGGCCGAGGTAAATCATATTTATATTCCCATTGCGCATCGTTTGGGCTTGTACAATGTTAAAACCGAGCTTGAGGAGCTGTGGATGAAGCATGCTCATACAGCAATTTACCGAAGTATCAGTAAAAAGGTAAAAGATTCGCGCGCAAAGCAAAATGCTTATATCGCTGATTTTGTTTCCCCCATCGAAAAGGAGCTTTTTAAGCAAGGTTTTGAATTTGAAATAAAAGGCCGTCCAAAATCGATTCACAGCATTTGGCAAAAAATGAAAAAGCAAAATGTTGGATTCGATGAGGTGTATGACCTGTTCGCTATTCGTGTGATTGTGGATACACCCAGGAACAAGGAAAAAGCAGATTGCTGGAAGGTGTATTCTATTGTAACGGATATTTATCAACCCAATCCAAACCGGCTGCGCGACTGGATCACAACCCCCAAAGCGAGTGGTTATGAATCGTTGCATACCACCGTTTTTGGCCCTAACGGGAAATGGGTTGAGGTTCAGATCAGAACCAAACGAATGGACAGTGTTGCAGAGCAGGGACTGGCAGCGCACTGGAAATATAAAGAAGGGGGTAAAAAAGCTGAGCAGGAGGAGTGGATGTTTCGCATAAGGGATGTTATTGAAAATGCCGATGCAGAAATACTGGATAAGGCTGGTGTATCAAAAATTGACTTGTACAGCGATAAAACCTTTGTTTTTACTCCTGAAGGTGATTTAAGAACGCTTCCTCACGGTGCTACGGTGCTTGATTTTGCCTATGATATTCACACCAGTGTGGGGGATATGTGCAATGGAGCCCGCGTAAACAACCGCATTGTGCCCATTCGTTATGTTTTGCAAAATGGCGACAGGGTTGAGATCATCACCTCTAAAAACCAGAAACCCAAAATGGATTGGCTTTCCTTTGTGGTAACTAACAAGGCCAAAGGGAAGATAAAAAGGGCCATGAAAGAGGAGCGTTTCCAGGAAGCGGAGATCGGGAAGGAAATATTGCGCAGAAAACTAAGGAACAGAAAAATCCAGTTTAATGATGCCATTGTTGACAAACTGATTAAGCAGTATAAACTGAGCTCATCGGTTGATTTATATTATCTCATCGCCATTGAAAAAATTGATTTGAACGACATTAAAAAATCAATAAGTGACGAGGATCAGGAAAAAACTACAATAGCAAAGGACTTGCCGGCAGATGCTGAAAAATCGGTAAAACAAACAAAAACCGACGAGTCGCGTGATTATATGGTTATTGATAATGATATCGATAACCTTGACTATGAGCTGGCCAGGTGCTGCAATCCGATTTCCGGTGATGCTGTTTTTGGTTTTGTAACCGTGGGTAAAGGCATAACCATTCATCGCATCAATTGCCCCAATGCACGTCAAATGTTATCCAAATACAATTACCGGGTTATAGATGTTAAATGGCGCAAAACCGATGAACACAAAACCTGGCTCACCACTATCAATATCGTTGGAGATGATGATGTTGGAATTTTGAATAATATCACCACGGTTATTTCCAATGACTTTAAGGTAAATATGGTTTCACTTAATGTTGATTCAGGCAAAGGAAATGGATTTGAAGCCAGGATCAAGCTGAGTGTTAAGGATACCTCACACCTCGAAATGCTCATTCACAAGCTGCTAAAAATCAAAGGAGTTAAAAAGGCCACCCGCATCAATTTAAGTTAGTAAAATCAAAATGAAAGGTGAGTTTATAAAGATAATCGAAGGGTGTTTTTATGAATTTACCCTGGAGGGTGAATTGGTTTTACCTTCCGGTGATAAATACTTCAAATTGAGCGACCCGAATGGTTATAAACATCTCCTGAATGCCGATGAGTATCGTTTTTATAATCTAACAAAAGGTCAAAAAATAAATTGCCGGGTTGATCATATCAATTGCACCGGTAAAATTTTCATCGAACCTGAGCATCCCATCTATAAACCAGGTCAGTTGTACAAATTTCAGGTTTTGGGATATGACACGATCATCAATAAATTGGGAGAGCAGGAAAAAATTGTAATCCTTAAAGATCATTTTGGGAATAAGATAAAAACTTCATTTGACTGGAGCGAAAAAGATTTAGATGAATTAGAAGCCAGGGTGATCCGAATTAAAAAAGGACAAATTTATGTGGATGCCGAACCTCAAGCTTCTTGTTTTGATGAAATTATAAAAAATGCCTACCACAGCTTCCGTATTTCGGGTTTACGAACGCTTAGTCAGAAATACGAATATTATATTTTGAAAGATGATTTGGACAGGACTTACCACCTCAGAACAAAATATTATCAAAAGTACTTTTTAAAGCCCGGTCAGTTGGTGAGGTGCCGAATGATCAGGGGTGAATCAGGTTTTTATTTTGAGCCGGATCATCCTTTTTATACCATAGGGGAAACATATGCTTTTACCATAGTATGCAGGACCAGTATTCAAAAATATCCTGAGAAAGAAACACCAGCCTTGGAACTCCAAAATGATTATGGTAAAAATATTCTTTTGCCATTAGCAATATTAGGTAATCATGATGCACAAAAAGAGACGATTGAATGCAGGGTTGATGATATTTATCGGGGGAGTTTAATTCTTAGTCATAAAAAAAGCCCTTTCGAACTGAAAGGGCTGCTGTTATCCTTATAGTAAGGGTTTAATTTATGACCAGTTTTTGTGTGTTGTTTCCAATCCTTACAAAATATATTCCCTGTTTCAATTCAGATAAATCAACGCTGTTCACCTGATCTGAAAGAATCACCTCTTTAACCACCTGTCCTTTAATATTCATCACTTGTGCAGTAGTTGAAGATTTAAAAGTATTGCTTATTGATATCATCCCATCCGAAGGATTTGGATACATATTAAATTGAGTTTCCTCATTTTGAGCAATTCCAACACCAAGGGTTCCGGGTTTAAATTGTGAAAAGTGAATTTGATCACCGGTGTTGTTTCCGTTACCATTGGCAGTGTTCACGGCCGTATAAAAAGTAACATCCCCAACATTGGTGGCCGGTGCGATCCATGAGAAAAAGAAAACTGTTCCGGTATCAGCAATGGGAGTGGAACCAAGTGCTGTATGCGTTATAGATGTTCCTCCGTTCAGGATTTGTGTAAATCCGCCAAAACCAGCAACAAAAGTTCCTACTTTGTTACCTGCATCATCCTCAGCAGTAGCTTCAAACCCAATTTTGTTGGCTTCTGAATCCACCCCAATTACAACTACACTATAGGTTTGACCAGGTTCATAATTCTGAAGTAATAATTCGGGTGAATAAATCCAGAATTCTTCGTTAACAGGTGTACCTGCAGGCAATCGGTACAATTGTGACCGCCATCGCCAGGTGAACCGGTTTTACCTCCGGGCGAACCGGTATGATAAAGCACCTCACTTGTAAAAAGCAGGAATAATGCAGGGACAGCGATGATAATAAGTAAATTGTAAATTCTCTTCATAATAATGTTTGTTTAGGTAAAAAGTGAATAATTATTTCAGCAATAGAACAAAGGCTCAGGTGAGTTGTTCACAAAAATTACAATAAATATTTAAGAAATTTGAATATGATTATTTGATGCCGGGTTTATTCCGGAATAATAAGCCGGTAACCATTTCCGTGTACATTTACAATTTGAACCTTTTGTTCGCTTTTGAGATATTTTCGAAGTTTTGTGATATACACATCCATACTGCGGGTGGTAAAATAGCTGTCGTCGCCCCAAATACTTTTTAGCGCAAGATCACGCGGAAGAATTTCATTTTTATGCTGGCATAACAACTTAAGCAAATCCGATTCTTTTGGCGAAAGGTTAATTTTATTTTCCCCTGATTCCAGGATTCTCAGTTTATAATTAAAGCTCAGCTTTCCGATCAGAAATTCCTCCAAATCCGGCAAATTTGATTGGTTTCCGTTACGTTTTAAAATGGCATCAATTTTACACAACAGAATTTCGGAATCAAAAGGTTTAGTGAGATAATCATCAGCGCCGGTTGAATAACCACGAAGTATATCCTCCTTGAGCGTTTTTGCCGTTAAAAAAATGAAAGGAACTTGCTTGTTTAGTTTTCGAATATTTTCAGCAATGGTAAAGCCATCCACGTTAGGAAGCATCACATCTAAAACACAAATCGAAAATTCAGTTTCATTAAAAGTTTTTACCGCATCTTTTCCATCATCTACCCAGGTTACCAGGTAATCAAACATTTCAAGGTAAGCTTTTAAAACCGACCCGAAATTTTGATCATCTTCTACCAATAATATTTTTTCCTGGTTTTTCATCCGTTATTTGGGTTTTGCGGTATTTTAATGATAAAAGTTGCCCCTTCACCCTGTTTGCTTTCCACCTCAATTTGACCGCCCGAAGCAAGCACAATGGCCTTAACATAACTCAAGCCCAGCCCAAAGCCCTTTATATTGTGAATGTTGCCGCTCGAAACCCGGTAAAATTTTTCAAAAACCTTTTCTTTTTCTTCCCTGGAAAGGCCTCTGCCGTTGTCTTTCACCGAAAATATGAAAAACTGATCTGTATTGGTGGTACCAAGTTCAATATGCGGTTTTTCTGCATATTTTATGGCGTTGTCCACCAGGTTGGTCACCACATTGGTAAAATGCAATCGATCCAAATGCACAATTGTATTTTCAGCTTTTAAATCCAACTCAATTTCACCAGCCTTCTGATCCAGTTGTAACTGCATGTTTCTGGCAACCTGGCTAATTAAGTCATGAAAATCAAACCTTTCAGGTTTAAAATCAAAATCTCTTTTATCGATCAACGACATTTGCAAAACATTCTCCACACTGGTATTCATTCTTTTATTTTCTTCGCCGATAATTCGCGTGAAATATTTTACTTTTTCAGGGTCGCTGATCACACGGGCATTGTTAATACTGTCTACAGCAAGAGATATCGTTGCTATCGGTGTTTTAAATTCATGGGTCATGTTGTTGATAAAATCCGATTTGATCTCTGAGAGTTTCTTCTGCCTTAAAATTACCCTGATGGTAATGATAAATGTAACTATTATAACCAGTGTGAAAAGTACCGAACCTCCAAATAACAATCCAAGTGACCTGAAAATATGCATTCCCTGATCGGGAAATGATAGCAGCAGCAGGTCCGACTTGCTGAATAACCTTTCGGGGAAAAGGCGCGTTTTGTAAAGCTTTGTCGAGCCCGAAACGTTAAAGCCTTCAGAATGAAGATCAGTGAGTGAGTCATTTTCAGGAATTAATACCCCAAATTCAAAGGGTATTTCTATACCATTGTCTGCTAAATTTTCGGAGAGTAAATCAGTGATATTACTTTCATTATAAAAATCATCTGTGGCTTCATCAATGGTATTAATTTCATAAACCAGCTCATTTAATGCTGCATCCATCGCTTTGCCACGGTTGGTAATTTGCGATAATTTTTTTCTAACGATCACATTCACTGAATCCGTAAATTCGGTAAGTACGATCATGTGGTCATCCTCAATTTCATCTTTCAGGGAGTCTACCAATTCCTTTTCAGTTAAAAAGCGCTTATCGTTACTGTTAAAATTCACCGAAACCGAACTGTGTGAAGTCTTATCGCCACTTCCTGTGCTTTCTGATGAACTAATAACATAAGTATAGGTTTGGCCTGGTTTCGACTGAACAAATACATTTTCATCTTTATCGTTAACCACAACTAATGTATCCTCTTTACCAGGAGAATTATCCGTAAAAAACTGACTGGAAACCCAGGAAACCGACTGATGTTTCGAAAGTGCCTTCACGGCAGCAACAAGCGATTCATTAGCAGCCTGGTCAAATTGTTTTTCTTTTATTTCAACGGCATTTTTCATCCAAAAAACCTGTACAAGAATGATCCCTGCCAAAGAAATACTCATTAGAATGATGATGCCGGTAACCGTATTTTTTTTCAATAGTTTCTTACTAATTTAGAATAACGTTGCAAAGATGGCCAGTTTACTTCGTCAAAAAAATCACTTTAACTTTTCCTTAACCTTTTTTAACCCGCCTTTAACTATCTCCAATTCAACCTGTGATTAGTTTTGCTTCAGAAAATATCAATAATTATAATCATGAAAACTATTAAAATTATGAAAAATCTGAACATGATCCTGATTGCGCTTATCCTTGGCTCATTTTTGCCTCAGTTTGCCTCAGCCCAGGAAAAGGCTAATAAAGAGCTAAAATTAAAAATTGTAAAAGATGAAAATGGCAGCGTTACTACTGTTGACACTATAATCAACATCTCTGATTTGAGTTCCGATGAGGAGATTCAGAAATTAAAGGAATTACTCGCCGGTGAAGATTTTAAAAATCTCGGAATCAATCTTGATGATCTGGAAGACCTTGATAATGTTTATTTCATTGATACGGGAGAGGATGGAGAAAACCAGATGTTTATTGTGAATAAAGAAATAGAAACAGATGGTGATGGGGAATCAAATATTGAATTGATGATCACTGCGGATGGTGCCGGTATGCAATCTCATTCCATAAGCATGAGCAGTGATGAAGAAGGAAATTATACTTATTTTATTTCGGATGAAGGTGATACTTCTAAATTGCATAAATCGGGTAATAAGGTATTTGTAATTAACTCAGAAGGTGAACCGGGTGAACATACTTTTACTATTTCGGATGAAATGGTTTGGACCGGAGATGAAGGTACGCATGTGGAAGTGGAAAGTACAGCGGAAGGAAATACGATTAAAGTTACCCGTGAGGATGGAACTATTCAGGAGTACACTGTTGGTGAAAACGGAACCTATATGATAGATGAAGATGGAAAAATAACTAAAGTGGAAGGTGAAGGCGAAATGATTTGGAACGAAAAAGAAGGCGATAATCTTGTTTGGGTAACCGTTTCGGACGAGGGCACAAATTCAAAAGTAATTGTAAAACATATGGATGAAAACAATGGCGGAGAGGAAAATGAACACATGGAGAAACAGATAATCATTACCACTGAAGAAAATACAAATGGTGAGGATGAAAATGTATTTGTTCGAAAATTTGATGCAAAAGATGGAAACAAGGTAGTAATCGTTAAAAGCCATGTAATCATCCGGGAACTCAGTGATAAAGATTCTGAAACCCTTGAAAAGTCCGGTGTGAAAATGGATGAGGGAAAGGAAATCCTCGAAATTGATGACCTCACATTTAATCCAAATCCAAACAATGGAAAATTTACGCTTGCCTTTACCACCCCTGATCAGAGCAATACCAGTATCGATATTTATGATATGAATGGCAAAAATGTATACGCTGAAAATATCAAAAACTTTAATGGGAGGTATGAAAAAGAAATTGATATCAGCAACGAAAAGAATGGTGTTTATTTCCTGAAAATTCAGCAGGACAACAAAATAAGTACACGTAAGATCATTCTTGAATAGCTACCAAACAAACCGATTTAAATCATTGGCCCCGGTAATTCGGGGCTTTTTTTTTCTGAACATAGAACAATTTGAATTGTTATAAGAGCCTAAATCAGATTTATGGCAGAATTTTGGGACAGCCGCTACGCTACTACGGAATATATCTATGGCAAAACCCCCAATGATTTTATCAAAGAGAAATTATCAAGTTTAACACCCGGAAAAGCCCTCTTTGCCGCTGAAGGAGAAGGACGGAATGCAGTGTTTGCTGCCGGACTGGGGTTTGAAGTATTTGCATTTGATGCCAGTGAAGTTGCTAAAACCAAAGCGCTCGATTTTGCAGCGAGTCTGGGCCTGAAAATCAATTATAAAACAGCCAAATATCAGGAAGTTGTTTACCCCGAAAACCAGTTTGATATTTTGGTGCTTGTATTTGCACATATGCCTGCTCAATACCGATCGGAGTGGCACAGGAAACTTTTCCGGTACCTCAAACCGGGAGGGAAGTTGATATTGGAAGGGTTTGCTAAAAACCAGATTGAATTTAACTCAGGAGGTCCGAAAGAATTAAGCATGTTATTTTCAAAAGCGGAATTACAAGGTGATTTTGCTGCCCTTTCTGATTTGGAAATTGAAGAAAAAACCCGGGTACTCAATGAGGGCTCCCATCACAAAGGCATGGCCTCTGTTATACAGTTGTACGGAACCAAGTAAATTGTATCTTTGTTGCCAATCAAACCTTTCAAACTTTATACATGATTATCGGTATTGGTGGCGTTAGCAATTCAGGTAAGTCAGCTCTGGCAAAGCTTATTATGGATTCATTTGATTCCGGAAAGGCAGTTGTTATTTGTCAGGATGATTTTACGCTGCCGATAGATAAAATCCGAAAAACAGGTGATCATATTGATTGGGAAAGCCCGCAGTCCGTCGATTTTAAAAGGTACCAGGAAACCTTAAAGGAAGCATCCAGTCGTTATGAAGTTGTTATTGCTGAGGGTTTGATGGCATTTCATTCATCTGAACTTTTTGATATTTACGATAAAAAAATCTATGTTACCATTTCGAAAAGCGAATTTGTAAAAAGGAAAAGGAATGATTTACGCTGGGGAAAAGAACCTGAATGGTACATCGAACATATATGGGAGAGTTTCCTCAAGTATGGTCAGCCCAAAAATGAATCCGATATTTTGATTATTGATGGCGAAAAAACCATCGAACTGCCAGCTGTTTTAAACTTTCTTTCCACTTAATCTTTATAAACCTTTCTCATCACTTTTTTGTTATGCCTCTGTCAAAAGGCTACATAATGTTTCATAAATCTTGTATATTAATCTTGATTGTTTTACTTTCTGCATGTATGATTTCTGCGTGTTCAGGGGAAAAGAGCCGACAGATTCCGCAAATGAATTTTCAGGAATTTGAAACGCTTTTACATCAGCAAAACGATACCGTTTATGTGATCAATTTTTGGGCTACCTGGTGCAAACCATGCATTGAAGAATTGCCGGCTTTTGAGCAACTTAACACTGAATATGAAGATCAGAAGGTTAGTGTGATCCTGGTTAGCCTCGATTTCCCCAATAAATATGAGCAGTTGCTTTTGCCTTTTGTAAAGGAGAAAAACTTGCAATCACAAATTATTCATTTAACGGATGTAGATGCCAATGCCTGGATTGATAAAGTAAGCCCGGAATGGTCGGGTGCCATCCCAGCAACCTTGATTTACAAAGGCAACGACAGGGGATTTTACGAATCCCAAATGAACTTCGAAAAACTAAAATCAATTGTTAAAACTAAACTTTAAAAAATGAAGAAACTCACCTTACTCACGACAGTCATCCTTTTAGCAGGATTGACTTTTGCTCAAACCGGTTATAAAGTTGGTGATAAAGCAAGTGACTTTGAGCTTAAAAATGTAGATGGCAAAATGGTTTCCATGGCAGATTACCCGGATGCGAAAGGATTCATTTTAATTTTCACCTGCAATCACTGCCCTTATTCAAAAGCCTATGAAGACCGGATCATTGAACTTGATAATACATTTAAATCAAAAGGATATCCGGTAATTGCAATTAATCCGAATGATCCGGCAATTCAGCCTGAAGATTCATTTGAAGAAATGAAAATAAGGGCTAAAGAAAAGGGTTTTACCTTTCCGTACCTTTTTGATGATGGACAAAAGGTATTTCCGGTTTATGGTGCGTCACGTACTCCTCACGTATTTATTGTTAATAAAGAGCATGGTGAGTACATCATCCGTTATATCGGGGCTATTGATAATAACCATACCGATGCAGAGGCCGCCGACAAAAGATACGTTCAGGATGCTGTAAATGCCTTGATTGAAGGAGGTGTGCCCAATCCGGAATTTACCAAAGCAATTGGATGTTCTATAAAATAGAGTTAAGATTTTAGATTGTGTTCGTGGATGACCTTCAGATTACGGAGGTCATCTTTTTTGAAATCAATGTTTTTTCTGTCGATGAATAAATGGTGAAGAAGCTGGGTGGACAGAATTCCCGAAAGTGCCATATGATCAATTTCTGAGATCATTTTGCCAGTAAGCAGTTTTTCTTTTAACTTATTTACCATTTCAGGATTAAAATATCCAAAAGAGGTAATGCTTTTTTCAGATAATAAAATTTGAGCATATTCCGGGGGGTTTTTCCCATACAAACTCGAACCAATTGGCGCTCTGTATGCTTGTTTGCTTCGTTTCAGGATGCTGTCAGGTATTTTACCTGCCATCATTTTTTTAAGAATAAATTTTTCATTTAAAGCATTCAGCTTATATCGCTCTGGAAGTTTTGCTGCAAACTCAATAATACGATAGTCAAGAAAAGGGTACCTGCCTTCCACAGAATTTCCCATCGCCATTCGGTCGCCTTGCGACGATAGCAAATAATTCGACATAAAAATAGAAAACTCCAGGTATTGCGATTTCGCAAGATCACCAAAATCACCAAAATCGGGATGAATCGTATTTAATAAGTGCCGATCCCAACTTTCAGAATCATTACCAACCTGCCAGTCGTTTTGAAGATAGTTACTGATGCGGCTGGTATTGTGCCATCTGAGCAAATGCGAATAAAATGGGTTTTTAACATCTTCAAGTGCATAGCCAAAAAACATTTTTAAGGTGTTGCTTCTGGCATCCTTCATAATGGGCAAGTACGGATATAATTTTTTGAGGAGTAAGGCCCTTGCTTCCGATTTAGGTTGACTGGCCCAAAATCTCCGTATCTTGGCTTCTTTGAAAATATTGTACCCTGCAAAAACTTCATCAGCCCCCTCACCGGTTATTACCACCTTAATTCCGCGCTCACGAACTTTCTTTGATAATAAATACATGGGTGTGGGAGCCGTTCTTAAAATCGGGAATTCTGAAAAATAGACGGTATCCATAAAGTTTTCACCAATTTCGCCGGATGTGCAGGTAAATGCCGTGTGATTGGTGCCAAAATAATGAGCTGCCTCCTGCTGATAAACTGACTCATCGAAGTCGCGATCGGTAAAACCAATGGAAAATGTATTCAGAATATTAGGATCAATTTCATGAATAAAGGATGTGGTTATTGTAGAGTCGATCCCTCCACTTAAATATGCCGCAACTTCTACATCAGCCCGAAGCCTGATTTTTACAGCATCACTGAATAGTCCGCTGAGTTCATCAATATACTCGCTTATCGGCTTTTCATTTGTTAACGCTTCTTTGGCCGGAAATTCAAGCTGCCAGTACTTTTCAATATGTAAACCGTTTTGGTTTACGATCATAAAATGAGCGGGAGGCAGCTCTTCTATTCTTTCCCAGGGTGTATTGGGTGAAAGTGTGGTCCAATAACGGAATACCTGATTCAAGCCATCTTTTGATAAAATCCGTTGAATTTCCAGATTTTCAAATATTCCTTTAATCTCTGAACAGAAATAAATACCACCATTTTGCACCGTGTAAAACACAGGCCTGATACCAGCTCTGTCGCGGGCAAGAAAAAGTTGTTTTTCTTTTCGATCCCAAATGCTGATGGCAAACTGACCGTTAAATTTCTTTAAACAATCGGCACCCCAACATGCATAAGCTTGTGCTACCACTTCAGTGTCGGAACTGGTTATAAATTGGTACCCCATGGTTTCCAGTTCATGCTTTAATTCAGGGTAATTGAAAAGTTCACCATTATATACAATCCAATACCTGTTATCCTGAACACCGATGGGTTGGCTTCCTGAAGAAAGGTCAATAATACTAAGCCTTACATTCCCCAGACCAATATTTTCACCAAGGTAAATCCCGCTTTCATCGGGTCCCCGATGACGGATTACCCGAAGCATATTGGCTATTTTGTTTTCACTTACCGGTTTATCGGGATACTGGAAATGAAAAATTCCGGCAATGCCGCACATGATTATTAATTGGTTTTGCGAACAACGAAAGCAGAAATGGCTTCCAACGATTCGAAATTCTCCTCAAGGAGTTCGGCGTCCTCAGCTTTTACATCGAAATTATCTTCAATAAAATTGATCAGGGATAAAAATCCCATTGAATCAAAAATTCCTTCGGTGAAGATCATTGTTCCATCCTGTATTTTCTCCTCCGGAACAAAAGCTGTTTCTGCAATAAATTTCCGGATCTTTTCTTTAATTTCAATCGTTTCGATCATTTCCATATTAGTTAGAGGTATAAAATTCAGTTGTTATATTTGCCTTGTAATTTTAAGTTTCATCGCATGCAAAAATTATTTGATCCTACCTGAAAGGGTTGTTTCAGTGCCTTCATTTTCAATTACATCAACTATACGATTACAAAATAACGGGGAAACACTGCCTGAAAAACTTTTATTTGGGTGTGAGTTTCCTTTGTTACGCGCATATTCATTTTTAAGGTAATATCCGCCTTCTGTTTCCAGTTGATAAAAATCCCAAATATAAATGTTATCGTTATCCTGATCCCACTCGTTCACAACCCAATCAAAAAATAATTTTGTTCGTTTTGCTTTTTCAGGTGTCGTTTTGTTCTCCACCAATGCTGCACCTGTCCATACAATAAATTTGGTATTGGGAAATTCATGTAATTTATCACGAAGTGCTAAATATTGCAACTTGTAATTTTCAATACTGCGAACCTCGGAGTTTATGTCCGCGTTTCCGGTATCTTCCTCTATTTGACCAACGGGAAAGCAATGTTTAAAAATAATCACATTAAAATCCGGCGTTAGCATTTCCAAAGTTGGTTGTTCGAGGTAAGGTTCCGGGCCTGCATTTTTAACCCAAATATTATAGTAATCAAAAGGATAGTTCTTCCAGCCGTATGGTTTGTCGGTCGGGAAGGCACGCTCCTCAATATAATATTTTGTGCCGTTTTTACTATTGTAATCTATAAACCATTCAGGAACAGCATGTACTTTCGTAAACCAATTCCGAACAATATCAATACCCCTGGGTTTGCCGTCCCAAATTAACTGCCCTGTGCTGTGGTGAAGAAATAATATTTTGGTTGTATCTCTATCAGGAGCAGGCATTTCCGGACTTGAACATTGGACCATCAAAATTATTGTGAAAAGTGATCCGAAATATTTTAAAATTTGTTTGCACATTTGTGTCTGATTTAGAAATCTAAAACTAACTAATTTTGTTTTATTACGTACGAAATGCACCTAAAGTGCTGATAGTTTTGTACCTCACAAGGATAATCAATAATGCTTTTTAATTCATTTTATTATTTTCTGTTTTTGGGGATGTTATTGGTGATTTACTATGCCGTTCAATACCGGTTTAGGAATTTAATTTTACTGTTAGCCTCCTTATTTTTCATCGGATATATTGCCCCTCAATTAATCATTTTTACACTATTATTTTCAGTCCTAAATTATTTTACTGGACTTGGCTTAGTTGCTATTAAAACAAAACAAAAACGAAAAAGATTATTCTGGTTTGCGGTTTATCTTGATATTGGAATATTGGCTTTTTACAAGTATATCAATTTCATATCCGAAAATATTAATGTTGTACTCGGGTTATTCCCATCACAACCTGAAATTCCTTACCTGTCGATCATCATACCTGTAGGAATTTCATATTATACCTTTCAGGCACTGGGTTATATAATCAGAATAAATAGGGGCTCGGAACAACCCGAAAAGAACTTTATCAAGTTTGCTCTTTATTTAACATTTTTCCCAAAGTTTTTGGCTGGTCCGGTAGAGCGCTCCAACCATTTTTTTCCGCAATTACAAAAGCCCATACTTTTTAATAGTGAAAACGTAAGTGCTGGTGGAAGGCTTTTTTTGTGGGGACTTTTTAAAAAAGTGGTAATCGGGAATAATCTTGCAGCACCTGTAATGACTGTTTATGGCGATGTGCATGATTACTCGGGATTTCCACTATTGATGGTACTCTTTGTTCAGGTAATTCATTTGTATTGCGATTTTTCTGGATATACGGATATGGCCCTTGGCTCTGCCAGATTATTTGGGATTAAACTGGCTGACAATTTTAACCGGCCATTTTTTGCCAAAAACGTAGGAGAGTTTTGGCGTAGATGGCATTTGTCACTATCAAGCTGGTGCAACGATTTTATATTTTCACCTTTTATCGTCAAATACCGCAAGATGGGGCAGAAGGCTGCCATTATTGGAATATTCCTGACTTTTTTTGTTATTGGTATCTGGCACGGTGCAAACTGGACATTTGTGGTGTTGGGGATTCTGCAGGGAATTGCTATCAGTTATGAATTTTATACCAAACGCAAACGGATTCAAATTGCATCAAAGTTGCCTGCTAAGTTTGTTACATTCACCAGCAGGTTAATCACGTTTGTGTTTTTTTGTTTTACACTGGTATTTTTCAACTCCCAAAATATAAGCGACGCAGCTTATTTCATCACTCATCTTTTTTCAAATTTTGAACTTAAAATGACTGGTCATGGGCTTGTTTATGAAAAACTCAATTTTGGAATTGCCCTTGCAGCGTTTTTAGTCTTGTTTATTATTGAGTACTACCAGGAAAAAGGAGTTGATTTGGTAAAATGGTTTTTGAACCGTTCCAGGATCATCAGGTGGTCCGGCTATTATTTACTGATCATCATGATATACTATTTCAGTAGTTCCGATAGCACTTTTGTTTATTTGAAATTTTAGGTAACGCATGAAGAAACAAATATATAAGAGCCTATTATTCAGCATTCCGATTTTCTTATTTATAAGTTACATTACCATTGTCGATCCTTATGAGTTCATAAATTTGGTGCACATAATTTCTGCGGATAAAAAGCTTAAGGTTCTTAACAGAAATGATGAATCCGGTCCGCGGGGTAATTTGTTATGGAAACTTGTACATTATAAAAGAAATCCGGTTGAGAATGTATTATTTGGCGATTCACAATGTCGCGCAATAGAAGAGTCCCAGCTTGATTCATTGACAGGAGAGGACTGGTTTAATTTCTGTATTCCGGGAGCAAGCTATGAAACCATTTTTGATAATTTTTGGTTTTGTGCCGAAAAAGTCAAATTAAAAAAGGTATACATGGAGGTATCGTTCATGAATTATAACGGATTTCGGTCATATAATATCTCCAACTTAGGGACTGATTATATGGATAAACCATACTTATATTTTGCTCGTAAAGAGATACTATTTGATTCGTGGATAAATATGCGCTACGCCATTTCAGGTAACCAGTATCTGGTTATTAATTCGCATGAACTGGCACCTGCATATGAAATGGATATTTTGGCAAACGAACGGATGGATTTATTTTTTGAAAGTTATGAATATCCTGATTCCATATTCGCCGGTTTAACTGAAATTGCGAACTACTGTGATCACAATAATATTGAACTGGTTTTTATTATCATGCCTACATACAAAGCACTTGGGACGCATTTGCGCGAGATAGGACTTTGGGAACCTTACATGAGATTTAAGAGGGATATTGCTTCATTGGGCAAACTCATCGATTATGATTCGGGACTAACCATAAGTGAAGAACGTCAGAATTTTACAGACTTTTTCCATCCAAGAAAATATCTACTTGATGAAATTACAGATGAGATCTGGGGCGAAAAACCACTTCGGGAGGGTGTGAAAACACATGGCTTTTAAATTCTCGGATTAATAGCCGCTTTTGTTTTTTTACCGGCGGCATTGAATATCAATTTTGTTTGAAACTCAACAAACTGGGGAACTTTGTGTGAAGCAAGCTGCTCAGCACAATGTTTTCGAATATCATCCTCCAGAAAAGAATCCTTATCAGCATCATTTATATATACAATTGCTTTTAAAGCTTCGCCAGCAATTTCATCCTCCATTGCTACAATCGTGCAATCCACAACCCCCGGATATTCAACAATTACCTCTTCGATTTCTTTGGGACTGATACGGATTCCGCGCACTTTGATTATTTCCTTGGCCCTGCTTTGAATGAAGATATATCCTTCTTCGTCAACAGTGGCCATGTCCCCGGTATATAACCATCCGTTTTTGAGCGTTTTTGCAGTTGTTTCGGGGTCTTTAAAATAACCTTGCATAATGTTATCGCCCCTGGCTATGATTTCGCCAACTTCACCCGCTTTAACCTTCAATCCATCATTATTTACAACCTGTAACTCCACGTTTGGTATTCCTTTTCCCATGGAGCCAAGCTTAGCAGGTAATTGTTCGGGGGGGAGATAAGAAAGTCTTGCAGTGGCCTCTGTTTGACCATACATAACAAAAAAGCTGATTTGTGGAAATGCATCCAGAAATTCCTGTATAAAGGCATTGTGCAATTTACCTCCTGCCTGGGTAACATACCTGAGCGTTTCGAATTGAGTAGTTTTAAAATCTTTGGTTTTTCGTAAGAGGATTTGAAAATGGCTAGGGACTCCTGAAAAACCTGTACAAGCATATTTATTGAGGTCATTGATCACTGTACCAATAAACACAAAAGAATTATTTAAAACTACAGATCCGCCAATCCGAAGATGTGTGTGCAATAATGACAGCCCATAACAGTAATAAAAGGGCATAACTATAAGAATGGTATCCTCAGAAGTAAGATGCAGGTAATCGAGTATTGAACCGGTGTTTGCTATCAAATTTTTATGACTAAGCATTACACCTTTTTGTTCTCCGGTGGAACCGGAAGTAAATATGATCTGAGCCAGTTTTTCCGGTTCGAAATCGGAGGCGAAACTTTGTGAATTACTACCCGGATTTAGATGAGTCCATTTTTCAACCAACTCATTATCTATCAAATTCAAATCATAGTTTTCAAGTTTTTTAAAAAAACGCTTGCTTACAAAAGCTATTTTTGATTCTGTTTTTTCAATAATCTCTTTTAAACTGCCATCTTCGAGAGCAGGATTGAGCGGGACACAAACATTTCCCGATTTCATGATAGCCAGGTAGGCCGTTATGAAAAATACAGAGTTTTCACTTAAAAGTATGATGTTATTTTCAGTTCCGAAGCTGTCAATAATTTGCTGCGTTACACTTAAGGTATTATCGTAAATCTGCTGGTAAGAGATTTTTTCCTTATTGCCAAGAACAAGGTTTTTATTAAGCGAAGAAGTGTTTTCGAAGAGATAATCAAAAACATTCATGATTAAAAACTTTCAAAACCGGGATACATCATTGGGTTGGCTCGCAGGTAATCAGTGGTTTTTATTTTACGTTCGAAGTTTTTGAAGATACTTTTAACTTCACCTTCTGATTTTCCCATAACATCAGCAACCTCTACAGGTGAATACCCATTTTCCATTCCATACCACATCAGATCCATCACATCGAAGGGTAACTGATAGAAAAATTCTTCCTGTGTTTGTTCCGCGCTATAGGTATCGGTTGTTGGTGTCCTGTCGATAATTTCCTGCGGAACCCCAAGGTGAGCGGCCAATTGGTAAACCTGTGTTTTGTATAATCCGGCAAGGGGATACATATCAGAACCACCGTCACCGAATTTCACGAAAAATCCCTGATCAATTTCATGTTTGTTGGCAGTACCCAGAACAACATAATGCTTTTGCTCGGCATGATAATAAACCATTTCCATGCGTGTTCGCTGTTTAAAATTGGAAGCCGCAACAATTTGAAGGTATTCATTTACAGGTAATATTTTGCTCCGCACAATGTTCTTTGAGTCGATTACCGTCAGATGAAAAACAGGCGGGAGGTTTTGATCCAGACCAGTTTGGTTTACACCTATTTTTGATTTATCAGTTTTTGGATTAAAATCAGGGAAAACCCTTTGGATGGCTTCATCACGGCGCTCATAACAACGTAACCCTTCCAAAGCCGGACGAATATTTTCAACTACCGCTTCTACGCCAAATTTATCGGCCAAAACCTGGGCAAGATTCTTACTGTCAGGACTGGAATCCTTTTCGGGCATCATCACACCATAAACCCTGTTTGCTCCGAAGGCTTTTACAGCTAAAGCCATGGTAACAGAAGAGTCGATGCCACCACTAATTCCAATTACAGCACCACGTCTTTTATATTTTCTGAAAACATCCTCTACCAGTCTTTCACAAAGGCCTTTGGTTAATTTTTCAATGTTTTCAATGTGTAAAATATCTTTGGAAAATGGTTTCTTCAGTGTCATGTTCGTTTTGTTTGAGCTAAAAAACGTTTAACACAAAGATAAGTTTCTTAACCCAGCAAAAAATAAAGTTAAAAGGTAATTATTTGTGAAGATCCATTTTGTTTGAGGTAACTTCTTAGTATCTGCTGGATATCCCTGTTATCAGGGTAGACTCTAACTGCATTTTTCAAATCATCTGTTTTAAGGTTTTGATCAAATTCTGAGTCAATAAACCCAAATCCGCGGTATGTGCCGTTTTCGACCAAAACCACCGATTTTTCCGTGTCGCGTCTTCCTTTTCCAATCACCATAAAATTGCGTTCTTCAAAGCGATAAGGCTCAATGGCCTGCAAAACCCGGGCATTATATTTTCCTGCAGATTCCTGCCCGATACAAGCGCCCTTGCATTGCTTTAAATTGTAATGAAAACAAGCGCCTTTCGTATCAAACAATCCGCAAAGTTTTTGGCAAAGAGTAAAGGCCTCCACAAGTGTGAAAAGGTGATTTTTAGCACTTTGAAGCGAATTAAAAGTAGTTAAGGGTAATTCTTCACGATCATTATGATCAATTTTCAACCTGATATAGCCGTTTTCATCTTTATGATAAAAAAGGCCCCATTGCGATGATGTTCGGCGTTGAGCTCGGTTAAAGCGGGGCAGGTGCTTTTTGATCTCATCCGATTCAAGCAAAAGTGCTACAAGTTCATTACCGGTCTTTTTAAAGTCAATATCGGCAATCTGATTACGCATTTCGATAGCTCTTTTGGAACCATTATTCGTGAGGTGCGACATCACCCGATCGTGGATATTTTTGCTTTTGCCTACATAAATAAGGTTTTCGTCGATATCATAGAAATAATAAACTCCTGGTTCGTGGGGAAGGCTGCGGATTAAATCCCTGTTAAGACTGGTATTTAAATCCCGAAGCGAAATCGATTCGATATTTTTCTCCACTTTCATTAAGATTTCAAATAGTCGTGTAGTTGCAGCTGCATCTCCAAATGCCCGATGCCTGTGAGGATTTTCAATTCCCAACTCCGGGCATAATTTTCCTAACGAGTAGGAACGTCGTCCCGGCAGTAGTTTGCGACTAAGTTTTGCAGTACAAATAACCTTCCGCTGGTAATCATATCCCAACTCCCGGAATTCTTTTCGTACAAAATTATAATCGAAATGAACGTTGTGCCCAACAAAAGTGGTTCCTTCTGTCATCTCCACAATATGTTTGGCCACCTCATAAAATTTCGGAGAATCCTTTACCATTTTATTATTGATGCCTGTGATCTGTGTGATGCGGTAGGGGATATCGACCTCGGGATTAATTAAGGTAGAAAACTCATCCACCACCTTTTCGCCATCATGCACAAAAATGGCGATCTCGGTGATTTTCTCCCGTTTGGGGCTGAGTCCGGTGGTTTCTATGTCGATGATGGAGAACACTGCCAGTTCGAAGTTTCCTGCCCGACTGCGTTATGCAGGCGGGGAAGTTCGATGTTTGAAGTTATTCGCTGTTTCCTTGCTATCAGTTTTTCCAAAGGCAAACTTACTTATAAATTCAACTTCATCTGTATAGCCCTCACTTCCTGCCTTAAAGCCCGTACTTCGCTCACCAGTTCATCTTTTTCCACATTGCGGTCGGGCATTTCAGAGCTGATATAATTCACGAATTTCCATACTTCACGAATGTCGTTCACCGGTATTTCATAGGGATCGTAAAGGGTGTTCAGTGAGTGCAGCCGAAAGGTGCCGCTGCTATCGATTTTGTTTTCCACTACCTTAAAAACAATCCCATCATCCAGTGTGAGGATAATGCAGGGCTGCCCGTCTTTGATATGTTGCCAGTTTTCGATAAACTCACCCGTAACAAACGATTTATCGGGTATCGGCAGCATGGAGTCACCATTGATCTGAAAAGTGCGGTACTTACGTTCTCTTGAAAGGAATGGCAGTTTGAATGTTGGCAGTACTTTGATGTATTCCGGGTCAGCAAAACCGCTGGTGTAACCGGCACTGGCTTTTTCAGAAACCAGTTCAATGTTTTCATTATCCTCGCTGTCAACCGTGGTTGCAAGAATACGCAAATTGCTTCCTTTTATAAAAACATCATAGCCGAGTTCCAACTGGCGTAGCTGACTTTCAGGAAGTGAAGAGAGGTCGATTTTGATTAAAGTATCTACCGATATTTTATAGTAGTCGGAAAAAGCGAGCAGCACTTCCACACTGGGTTTGGCTACTTCGTTTTCGTAACCGCTGAGGGTGGAGCGTTTCATCTCCAGGGCAAAGGCCACATCATCCTGTGTGCGGCCCCGGCGCTTTCTCATAAATTTTATATTGCTGTTGAAATACATTATTTATATAGTATAAAGATTGTAATTAAAAATTCAGATTATGCCACTTCCATCACCATGCTATCCGGAAAAGGGAGCACGTAGGTATTTTTATCATCCTGTATTTTATGAATATGTGCACTGATGTTCCTTTTCAGACTTTTATAACTTTTGATCAACTCGGGTAACTGTTTCAGGTTTTCGTTATTTGCCCTGATCTTTTTTAAAAGCTTGATGACTTCTTCAGTTGAAGTTTCAGCAAGTGTAAGATTTCTTACTACTTCCTTTTCGCTTTTTATTCCGGTGTATGCTTCTGCGATCAGATCTTTAATTAGTAGCGATGCCCACCGCAGCCGGTTTCCCTGGTTTAGTAATGCATTTACCGGCAACATGATGTTCATCCGGTAAACTTTAATGGCCAGGTTAAAGGCCGACTGGTATATTTCAAGATTCTTGTATGCACTCATTTTACTACGATTTAAATGGTTCTTTAAAAAAATATTTTCGTTTAGCTATTTATAGTTTCGAAAAAATGATTAAATTGTAATCGTTTAAATGATTAAAATCTGATCAAAGATACAATGAAAAATTAAAATGTCAAGTAAAAAATGAAAAAAATGGAAATAGTTTGAAGTTCGATGTTTGAAGTTCGATGTTCGAAGTTGTTTAAAAGGTTCTGGTTTCAGCCCGCCTCCGTCGGTTGGCGGATTCGGACGGGCCCGCCCGGATGAACATCCGTTCGGACGGGGGTTCAGAGTTCAGGGTTAACTTTAGGCATTTTAGCTCACTTAAACCACTTTAGTCACTTTTTGCATGGTCAATCAACAATGTCACTCACAAACCGCTGCATAGTACATCTCGATCTCGACACCTTTTTTGTTTCGGTGGAGCGATTGCTGAATCCCAAGCTGATCGGCAAGCCGGTGATCATTGGGGGTACTTCCGACAGAGGGGTAGTTGCTTCCTGTAGTTATGAAGCCCGGCAGTTCGGTGTTCATTCTGCCATGCCGATGAAGATGGCACGGATACTCTGCGATCATGCGATCGTTGTTAGAGGTGACCAGGATCAGTACAGCAAGTTTTCGAAGATGGTCACGGAAATCATCGCCGAAAGGGCGCCGGTGTACGAAAAGGCTTCTATCGATGAACATTATCTTGATATCACCGGGATGGACCGCTTTTTCGGAAACCTGAAATGGTCGCAGGAACTACGCGAAAAAATCATCAAAGAGACACACCTGCCAATTTCATTCGGGGTTTCTATTAATAAAACGGTATCAAAGATTGCGACCGGAGAGGCTAAACCCAACGGCCTTTTACAGATTCCGCAGCAAGGTGTCATTCCATTCCTCGATCCGCTATCGATCAAAAAGATCCCGATGGTGGGAGGGAAGACCTATCAACTTTTAAGGTCGATGGGGATCTCTACAGTGAGGACGCTTCGCGATGTTCCACCCGATATGATCGAACGGGTGATGGGCAAAAACGGAACAGTGATCTGGAAAAAGGCCAATGGTATTGACCCGACTCCCGTGCAGCAATACTCGGAGCGTAAGTCGATCGGGACGGAACGGACTTTTGAAACTGATACGATCGATGTTAAGATGCTTAAAGATATTTTGATCGGGATGGTGGAAAAAATCGCGTTTCAACTGCGTAAAGAAGATAAACTCACCTCTTGTATAACTGTGAAGATCCGTTATTCGAATTTTGATACGCATACCTTGCAACATCATATTCCATATACCTCATTCGATCACATTTTGCTAAAAACAGCACTGGAATTATTCGAAAAGGTTTATTCGAGAAGGATGCTGGTGCGGTTGATAGGGGTCAAATTCAGTGGACTGGTGCAGGGTGCCCAACAATTGAACCTGTTTGAAGATACACCTGAAATGACAAGCCTTTACCAGGCGATGGACCGGATCAGGTTGCGGTTTGGAAACAAGGCGGTGCGAAGGGCGGCAGGGATGAATGTAGTGAAGGAGGTTCACCATTTGAAGTATCAGGTATGAGTTCGATGTTTGAGGTTCGAAGTTAGTTCGGAGTTCAGCCCGCCCGGATGAACATCCGTTCGGACGGGGGTTCTGCCCTCCTTCGCCAGTTGAGGGATTCAGGAATTATGATATGAAAACTGTTTTTACGAAAGCCAAATTACTTTATGCACTTATAACTTAGCTCACTTAAAACTTTAGTCACTTTTAACTTTAGCTCACTCAAAATTGTACCTCAACACACACTCATATTACAGCCTTCGTTACGGCACCCTCGCCATTGATAAGTTGGTAAAGCTGGCCCAGGAAAGGAATATCCGGGCTTTAGCGCTGACCGATATCAACAATTCCACCGGTATGATCGATTTTGTAAGGATCTGTAAAGAAAACGAGATAAAACCTATCGGAGGGATCGAGTTTCGGAATGGCAATGAATTTCTTTATACAGGAATTGCCAAAAACAATGAGGGCATGCGCGAACTGAACGAGTTCGTTACCTGGCATAATCTCAATAAATCAGATTACCCGGCTCGGCCGAAACCATTTGAGCATGCGTATCTGGTTTATCCGTTTCGGGGAAAACAAACCATCCTGCCGGATGACCATGAATTTATCGGGGTTCGGAAAAGTGATCTGATGAAATTGTATTCTTCCGATTTTTCAAAAGATCATTCGCGGCTGCTGATCCATCACCCGGTCACTTTTGGTGATGAGAAAGGATATGATATCCATCAAAATTTGAGGGCAATTGATAACAACATTTTGCTTTCAAAACTTAAACCGGAAATGCTGGCACACGAATCGGAGTGGATGATGGAAACGGATCAATTGCTCAAACCTTTTCGGGATTTTCCACAAATTATCAAAAATACGGAGCGAATTCTGGGAGATTGCGGTATCGATTACGATTACAGGACTTTTAAAAACAAAAAGACCTTTACCGGCAATAAGGCCGACGATCAGAAATTGTTGACCAAGCTGGCATATGAAGGCCTGGAATATCGCTATGGCAAAAACAATAAGGAAGCGGGTCGCAGGGTGGAGAACGAATTGAACATTATTTTTAATCTCGGTTTTGCTTCTTATTTTCTGATCACCTGGGACATCATTCATTATTCGATGTCGCGTGGTTTTTACCATGTGGGGCGGGGGAGTGGCGCCAACAGCGTGGTGGCTTATTGTCTTAAAATAACAGACGTTGATCCCATCGACCTTGATCTTTACTTTGAGCGATTCATCAATCCAAAACGAACCAGTCCGCCCGATTTTGACATCGATTACTCCTGGCGCGAACGCGAAGATGTGCAGGATTACATTTTTAAAAGATATGGCGAAAAACATACTGCCCTGTTAGGCGCGACTTCTACCTTTAAAGGCAAGTCAATTTTCAGGGAATTGGGGAAGGTATACGGACTTCCCAAGCAGGAGATTGATGCGCTGGTCGACAATCCCGAAACGGAAGTGGATAAAAATGAAATCACCCGAAAAATCTATGAAATTTCACAGGAAGTGCTTGATTTTCCCAACCTGCGGAGCATTCACGCAGGCGGGATCCTGATCTCTGAAGAACCGCTTTCGTATTACACCGCCCTTGACCTTCCACCAAAAGGATTTCCCACCACGCAATGGGATATGTATGTCGCTGAGGATATCGGTTTTGAGAAACTAGATATTCTGAGTCAGCGGGGAATCGGTCATATCCGCGATGCAGCCGACATCATCCTGCAAAATCGTGGAATAAAGGTGGATGTGCATGAGGTGGATAAATTCAAGAATGATAAAAAGGTAAAAGGCCAACTCAAAAAAGGGGAGACCATCGGCTGTTTTTATATTGAGAGTCCTGCTATGCGTGGATTGCTGAAAAAGCTGCACTGCGACAACTACCTGAGCCTGGTGGCGGCAAGCTCCATCATCCGGCCGGGGGTGGCCAAGTCGGGGATGATGCGTCAGTATATCCATCGGTTTCATCATCCTGATGATTTCGAATACCTCCATCCGATTATGAGAGATCAGTTGGAAGAGACTTATGGTGTGATGGTTTACCAGGAAGACGTGATTAAAGTGTGCCATCATTTTGCCGGCCTCGATCTGGCCGATGCCGATGTGTTGCGACGCGCCATGAGCGGCAAGTTTCGCGGACATGAGGAGATGAAACGGATCGTCGATAAGTTTTTTTCGAATTGCAAAGAACGTGGTTATCCTGATGAACTCACGAACGAGATCTGGCGGCAGATCGACTCCTTTGCAGGATATTCCTTTTCCAAAGCGCACTCGGCTTCGTATGCGGTTGAAAGCTTCCAGAGCCTCTTCCTGAAAGCCTATTTCCCGCTGGAGTTCATGACGGCAGTGATCAACAACTTCGGGGGGTTTTACCATACCTGGGTCTATTTTAATGAAGCCCGGCGGCAGGGTGCTAATATCAAACTGCCTTGTATCAACAACAGCACTTATGCTACCCGAATCATCGGCAAAGATATTTATGTTGGGTTTGTCCATATTGCAAACCTCGAAAACAAAGTAGCTATCCGAATTGAAGAAGAACGCAACCACAACGGCGATTTTGTTGATTTGGAAGATTTCATCCGGCGGGTTCCTATCGGAATTGAGCAGTTGATTATTTTGATCAAGATCGACGCTTTCCGATTTACAGTGAGCACCAAACAGGAACTGTTGTGGGAATCGCATATGTTAGTGAGCAAAGAAAAGAAGTCGGTGCAGAATGCCCTGTTTTATTCCAAACCGAAAACTTTCACCTTGCCCCAACTCGAAACCAGCCTGATCGAAAATGCTTACGACGAGATTGAATTGATCGGCTTCCCGGTGACGATGACTCATTTTGATATGCTGAAAACTTCGTTTCGGGGGGAGATCCTGGCTAAAGACATGATCCAGTTTGTTGGGAAAAAGGTGCGCATGGTTGGCAATCTGGTTACCATCAAATATGTAAAAACCGTGAAGAAGGAGTGGATGCATTTCGGTACCTTCCTCGATGCCACAGGTGAGTTTTTTGATTCGGTTCATTTTCCGAAATCGCTGCAGAATTATCCTTTTAAAGGGAAAGGTGTATATCTAATTTTAGGAGAAGTAACTGAGGAGTTTGAGTTCCCGAGCCTGACGGTAGAGAAGTTGGCTAAGCTGCCGCTAAAGGGAGATCCGCGGGAGGCCTAACCCAACCTGATAGGTTTGCGTCAGCACGAGCCCAGGCTAACCTATCAGGTTGGGTTTGCGTCAGCACGAGCCCAGGCTAACCTATCAGGTTGGGTTTGCGTCAGCCCGTGCCCGGGTTAACCTATCAGGTTGGGTTTGCGACAGCCCGTGCCCGCGCTAACCTATAAGTTGGGTTGCGTAGAATTGCTATCTTTGTTATTATTCAGTCGCAACTAAAACCGTTAACTTAATACAATTGATTACATCTTTAGCTGAAAATTAATGCCAAACCAAACCGAAATATTAGAACCCGAAAGATATTACCACATATACAACAGAGCTGTTGGAAATGAACTTCTATTTATTGATGAAACTGATTATGCCTTGTTCTTTCGTAAATTGGAAAAATTCATCCTACCTATATGTGACTTAATTGCTTATTGCCTTATTCCAAATCATTTTCACTTCTTCATTCGAACCTTCGACGATAAAACAATTCAACAAAACTTAAAGCTTGAAAAACAAGAGCTCATTGATTACCATCTAAAACGAGCCTTCAGTAATTTCTTCAATGCGTATGCAAAAGCAATCAATTTGAAACATCGAAGAATGGGTAAACTTTTTATGCTGCCATATAAAAGGATTCTTGTGGAAGATCCAGACTATTTTCTGAATATTATTAATTATATCCATAGAAATCCTGTTCATCATGGATTAGTAAAGCATTATGATCAATGGTTGTATTCTTCTTTTAACGCTTATTTGTCAAATAAAACCACAATAGTTAACAAGGATTTAGGAATTTCTTTTTTTGGGGAATTAAATGAATTTGTTAAGTATCATCGTGAGAATCAGAGCCCAACCTGATAGGTTTGCGTTAGCACGAGCCCTTGCTAACCTATCAGGTTGGGTTTGCGAGGTTGGGTTTGCGTTAGCACGAGCCCTTGCTAACCTATCAGGTTGGGTTTGCGTCAGCACGAGTCTGGGCTAACCTATCAGGTTAGTTAAAGCCCTTCCGAGTCAAATTTGATTTCCTTTTGTGTTTCTTTCTGCGGCTTAAAGAACCAGGTAAATCCAAAATAAACAATTGGATTTTTGCGCTGATATTTGGTCGTTTGAAACAGTTCAGGTGTATCAATTTCCCTCGTTATCCGATAGGTATGCAACATATCGGTAACAGTAAAAGTTAGGGTTGCCCGTTTTCTGAATATCTGTTGTTTTATTCCGGCATTCAGGTAATAATAGTCACTTCGTTGTCCTTGTGGGGTTATTCTCGGAGAATAATAATAAGCATTGAATTGAAAAAGGGTCTTTTTGGTTAGCTTGTAAATTGAATAAAACTTTATATCTGATGAAAAAACTGATTTTTTATCAGAAAAACCCAAACCAGTTGCATTTATCTGGTCATAAAATACATTTGCACTGAGGTCGAACTCCCATTTTTTTGATAATTCTCCTGATAAAACTAACTCAAGTCCTGCCGACTGCCGGTTATCCAGATTTTCAATAGTACTTAATACCAGCGTGTCACCTATGGTTTGTCTGATCGATGTAAAAGCATCATACATATATCGATAATACAAGGTGGGGTTAAAACTCAGTTTTTTGCCCTGAAGTTGATAGCCCAATTCGAGTGAGTGGATTTGCTGAGGTTTTAAATATGGGTTTCCAGCATATGCATTCCTGGGATCAGAAAACTCAGGAAAGGGATTCATTTCATCGGCATCCGGGCGATTGACTCGCTTGCTATAACTAAAAAAAAGAGTTTGATTTTCATTTAAGGAATATGCCAGATGAAGGGTCGGATATGGTTTGAAATAATCATTCGGAATCAATGAATCAATGGGTTCTTTTAAGTGCGAACGGATATTTGTTTGTTCAACCCGAATGCCGGCCTTAAAACTAAAATCTTCTATATCCATTGCATAGATACCGTAAATTGCATGAACATTTTGGTTGAGCAGAAAACGGTTGGGATTATCATTGTTTGAATACCGGATATCTTCCTGAACAAACTCTCCTGCATAACCTGATTCTATTTCTGCATCTTCGCCAACCGGCAAATTGTATTCAAGACTTACTTCTGTTTGATAACCGACCTTCTGAATTAAGATTTTTTCCACATTGCTGCTGATCTCCGGAAAGAAATAATCTTCCATAAAAGTTAAATCCTCTTCTTCGTTGTAGGATGCAAATGCAATTTCTGTTGATAATGCATGATCCTCATTATCGCCGAAAACATGCTCCCAGGCAAATACGCCTTCTCCTTCGTGTTCAAATTCATCATTGGTTTCATTGGACGTAAAATGTGTTTCAGGATTACTAAATCCATCTTCATTTGTAATGTCAGAAACACCTTTATGATTCGTGTTTTGTGTAAAATAGGAACCAGAAAGTTCAAAGCTGTTATTATCGTTTATTTCATAAGACATCCCACCTGAAAAAATATGGGCCAATCCATCATTGACAGTGTGACCGGATTCGAAATATTTATTAATAATTGTCTCTCCAGTTGAGTCGTTGATGATTCGGTCGTCAGAATAATAATAAGTTCTGGCTGAATGACGAAGGCTATAGTTTCCATGAATATTCCAGTCTTCGCCACCATAATTGGCCATCACATTTGCATTATATCTTTCTTCATTTCCAACATTGGCCGAAACTTGGCCGTTAAATCCTGGTTTTGTCTCCTTTTTTAAAACAATATTGATGATACCACCAGTTCCGTCGGGTTTGTATTTGGCGGAAGGATTGGTAATTACTTCGATGCGATCAATGGTAGCAGCCGGAATTTGCTGCAATGCATTGGCGGCATCACGACGAAGCAGGGAAGATGGACGCCCATTAATAAGGTATAAGATATTGGATGTTCCGCGAAGGGAAACATTTCCATTTATATCAACAGTAACTGAAGGAATGTTCTGCAAAATTTCACTAGCCGAAACGGATTCGCTTGATACATCGTTTCCAACATTATAAACCTTCTTGTCAATCATTTGTACCAAAGTACTTTTGTTTCCTGTAATTTCAACGTCGTCAAGGAGATAATTAGAAGCTTTGATTGGAATATTGCCGAGGTCAACCGATTTATTTAAATAAATTGAATCGATCCTTTTTGTTTCAAATCCGATAAACGAAATTTCAATGTGATAATTTCCAGGGAAAAGGCTGACAAAAGAAAAGTCACCTTCTAAATCGGAAACTGCATTGGCGATGGGCGATAAGGAATCGGAACTATTGTAAATTCCAATAGTTGCATACTGGAGTGGCTCATCACTGCTTTGCTCTACTATTTTCCCTGAAATAACAAGATCCTGGGCATTCAGTGCAAAAGTAATTATTGTAATATTCAGCAAAAGCAGAAATTTCTTCATGTTTATTAAGTCGAATCTCAGCGTTTAAAGATACCTCGTAAATCTGTTGACATTCTAAAGATAAAATAAAAAAGATGATTGGAACAAAAGCAGTAGTTCCAACCATCTTCAACTAAAACTAATCCATTAACTAAAACTCCCAATTAACTCCAAAAACCGGCGTTATTCCAAACCAGTAAGTATTTGATTGGAAAGTCTCGTATCCACCATTTCCATCAGGAATCAACTGTTCCTGATCATTTCTTACGTCCACATCAAATTTTCGGAGGTTTTCGCGGTTGTAAAGGTTAATAATATGTATATAAGCATTCAAAAATCCCTTTCGCAATTGGAAACGTTTATTCACCCGTAGATCCATTCTGTGATATGGTGTGTAACTATCATCGCGGAAACCATGATGATTTGGATAAAAATGAAGGTCGCCATTTTCAAGATAGGTAAACTCATAATGATATGTAGTTAATGGCCAATCATTCCAGAATTGCCAACTCAGGTTAATTACCCAGCTTTTCTTTGGCCTGTAAATCACATCTGCATTAATGGTATGGTTTTGATTACTGATGCGACGTAGCCATCCGGTCCGGTGCTCAAGTAATCCATCAAACTGAATACTGTCAACGTTTTCCTCTGCTTTAGCCAGGGAATAGCTAAACCAATACGAGAATTTTTTACCCATATCATATTTAACAAACAACTCAATACCTTTTGCACGTGCTCCGCTTAAATAAAGTTTTGCAAGGTCGCTCCGAACTTCAGGAAAAACTTCGAAGGCATCACGAACATTCTGGTAACTTACCGTAGGTAATGAAATATCCTTATAATAGCCTTCGATACGAATGTTCAATCCTGAATTGGTTTGATGTTCAATTCCCAATACATAATGTTTTGCCAATTCAGCCTCATAAAATGAATTCACACCAAAGTTGACTTCCAGATTATTGATATACTGACTTTGGTAGTAATAACCCCAGGCGGCCCGCAGGGTTGTTTTTTTACTTAACGAATATGCGGCACTTAAACGAGGGCTCCAGTTTTTATCACCGGTCCAGCTTACCTGGTCATATCGCAAACCCGGTTCCAGGAAAAATCCTTTTAAAGGCATTAATTTGGTTGACACGTAAATTCCAATCTGTGTTCCGGTCGGCTTGCCCTCATATGTTCTGCTAATTGAGTAAGGCCCAACTTCACCCTCAGCATTCACACGGATATCATTCAGGTTTAGCGAATAATCATAAGTGGCTTCCGACGCCCTGAAATCAAACCCGGATTTCAAAATTATCCAATTGCCGGTTATCCATTTCCAGTCCTGTTTTATTCCGTAATAAGTATAATCACGGTTATCTGTCAGTTTAAATTCCATTTTATCGGAATACTCATATTTTTTAGTATTTCCATTTCTTTCCTGGTTAATGTTGGCTGCGTATACTATCGACCTTGACGATAATTTAGAGTTATAAATGGAGCTTAGTGTAATCCATGAATATCCGCTGAAATACTTCGTGTCGTGAATATCATAGGCTTCTTCGGTTATATCACGTACTTGTGTTTTATCGCCGGCTGTTAATAAATGAAATGACAAGCTGTGTTTGTTATTAAACTTGTGGGTTATCCTGGCCAAACCATCATAATAAACAGGTACATTTTCGGTTTCACCTAAAATTTTGAGTGATTGATCCAACATACCCCGGCGAGCTGAAATCAGGTAGCTGGTCTTTTCATTTTTTGTTTTCCCATTTAAAAAAATACCCGCATTTACCACACTTAAACCGATAATTCCGTGCGGGCGTGATTCCCTTGCCTCTTTGGTAGTCATATTAAAAATCGCACTTTGCTTATAGCCGTAATCTGCTGAAAATCCTCCCGTTAACAATTCAAGACCACTAACTGCCTCAATGTCGACAACACTGAAAAGTCCACCCACAAAATCACGCTGATGAAAGGGCTCGTAAAGTTCCATACCATCCAAAGTGATAAGCACTTCATCTGTTTCGCCACCCCTTACGGTAAACTTCGATGAATAGTCGTTGGAAGCCACGCCCGGAAGCCTGCTTACCGCACGGCTCACATCTTCGGAGTACGACATGTATTTGATATCTTTTTCGGTGATGGTTTGCTGTGATAATGGAATGGAACCCATTACCGAGAAACTACCGGGTGTAATTACAACCTCATTCAATGACACGGCTGATTCTTTTAGCTGAAGCGTACCTACGTCGTAAACAGCGCTTTCTTTTACCAGAATATCCTGAACGATGGCCGGGGTATATCCTATAAACGAAGTTACCAGGGTGTAATAATCAGGGTTGAGTTCTTTTATCTGAAAATTACCACTGGCATCGGTTACAGCGCCCAGGGTTGTTCCCTCGAGCGCCACATTCACAAAAGGGAGCGGCGAACCGGTGTTTTGATCAAGTACCCGGCCTCTTATTTCTCCTGCCGCTTCATTAAGATTTATGCTGCCTGTTTGAGGTTTTTTGTAAAGAGTTACCTGATTCCCGATGACTCTGTATGCAAGCCCTGAATTTTCAAGGATTTTATCAAGAATATCATTAATTGCAGTGAATTTAAAATCGTGGGTTATTCGCCGGTCAAATTCAGCCAACTCAGAATTGTATGAAAAACTGATTTTTGTGGAGTCGTGAAGTGTTTGAATAGCCTGCCTGATCGTGACATTTTCAAATGAAATGCTTATCTTTTTGCTTAAATCGGTGTTTTGTGTCTTTCCTTGCAAAAACAAAAATCCAAATAGAATAAGAAGACCGGATAGTTTCAATGTTTTGCTCATAAATTTGTAGCGTTATTATTCTTTAAAAAGTATTTATTTCCTTCATTGGTAATTTTGATATCGCATGTAATTTCAAGTATTTCAATTACCTGCCCGATGGTTAGCTGGTTGAACTCAGCTGTTAACTTACAATCTGAACCGAATGCCGTAACTAAGGAAAATTGTTCGCTGTAATAGCTGTTTAAATCTTCAAGAACCCTTATGATTGGTGTGTTTTCAAATTTAAACACACCGGTTTGCCAGGAGAGATAATTGGGATCGGTGTTTAAATGGCTTAGAAATTTAGTTTTGCTCACAACAGCCATTTGGTTTGGAAGAAGTAGTGTTTTATCAGAGGAATGCAAACTTGAAACCTGAACCTTGCCAGTTTTTACTACCACTTCTGTTTGCAATTCACCGGCATTTACATCAAAGGAAGTTCCCAAAACTGTAATATCGGAATAGGTTGTTTCAACGGTAAAGGGACTTTCAGGATCGGGTACGACCTCAAAAAAAGCTTCACCTCTTAGCTTTACCTCCCTTTTCCTTTTTTGAAAACTACTGGTATAAGCAATAGATGAAGATGCGTTAAGCCATAAAGTGGACCCATCTGAAAGAAGAACCATTTTATTTCGTTCCTGGGGTCCGGCTTCAATTATGTAAGTGGTTTCCTGATTAAGCATTAAAAGATAGATGGTGAGTACTAAACCAATTATAAGAATGGCTGCCACTGAAGCTATCCGGGTGTAATTGCGGCGAATTGGAATAACCTTTGTTTGTTTTTGCAACTCAAATTTAGCCAACATCATGCGCCACCCATTTTCAGGATCAAACTCCCTCACATCAACACGCTCCTCAAACCAAAGAAGTTTCAGGGCACTATACTCCCCGGGATTATCAACTTTAAAATTTTCAATCAATTTTTCTTCGTCAGCTGTTGTATCATTTTGAAAATGTTTTGCTAATATTTCGTAGATATCTTTCATCAGTAAATTTTTGATGTTTTATATTGATGTCGGATAAAATTCGGGATACCCCTATTTGATACAGGAAAAAATTAAAGAAAAGGGATCAGTGATATGAAATGATGCGCTTTTAAAAGTTGCCGCATTTGCTTTAAAGCCCGGCCCATTTGGTTTTCAACTGTCTTAACTGAAATACCCAGTTCATTGGCTATTTCTGCGTAAGTTAGTTTTGATTGTCGGCTCAGGAGGAAAACTTCACAGGTTTTGGGTGGGAGTTTCGAAGCAAAATACAGGAGCATTGGCTCAATATCTTCTTCAGAGATTTCACTTTTCGACTCAATTACTTTTTCAGGAAATTCAGGCAATATAATCTCACGCTTCGAACTGCGGTGTCGGAGGTAATCGATACATTTGAGTTTAGTACTTCGCAGTAAATAATGCTCCTTGTTTTGAACAGATATCAAGGCATTTCTTTCCCATAGTTGGATGAAAAGGTTTTGAACCACGTCTTCGGCTGCTTCTGAATCATTTAGAAAACCCCGTGCATAATTACACAGGGGATTATAATTCTCCAGGAATATTTTTTTGAATTCCTCGTCGTATTTCAGATGATCATTTTTGTGAGGTTCAGCCGCCATTGATTTTGCCCGAATTCTCCGTAAAAATAATCATTAACATTAAACAGAGATTCAATTCCTGCTTTTACCAATCAAGTGATCAATACTAATTCGACCTGGTCCATAAACCAAAAGTGCAAACAACATCAGCAGGTAGTACAATGGGATTTCAAAACCATTATCCCCGGCATTAAAACCGTTGCCCAAATGAACGGTTGTTATAGCTACAATCATCACAATTATCAGCGGAATGGAAATCAGGCGGGTGCCAAGTCCGAGCGTGAGCAGAATTACACCTGCAATTTCCGTTGATGCTGCCATGTAAGCATTGAGAGTTGGCAATGGGTATCCAAGACTTTCAAACCATTGGGCAACTCCTTCGATGTTTTGCCACTTGGTACTGCCGGTAATCCAAAAGCCGTAAGCCAATACCAATCGAAAAAATAAAAGGGGGAAATCATTTAATTTTTCAAGATTAATAGTCAAGTTACTGTATTTTAAAAATATACTATTCATTACTTAAAGTTTAAATTAAATTAATTATTATTTCGTACTCAGTCGAACAACGATTTGATACCTTACAATTTTTTAAAAAATATCATAAAACCGATTAGTCATGGGGGCTTATGCAACAGCCAAGCTATCCGGCTTGCATTTGTACCAGGCAAAAATGAGTCATGCTCGTTTTTAACTATTTTTGTCAGCTTGAAGAATGGCTAAAAAACTACATATTCAGCATTTAATAGCTCAAGGCGAACACCAGCAACTCGATTTTAAATTCGAGATATCAGATGCTAAAAAGATTGCCAAAACCTTTGTTGCTTTTGCCAATACGGATGGAGGTACGCTTCTGATCGGAGTAAAAGATAACGGAGCTATAGCCGGTGTTCGCAGCGAAGAAGAGAAATTTATGGCTGAATCTGCTGCTAAAATGTATTGCAATCCGGAGGTTGAATTTACCAGTAAGGAGTGGGTGATCAATAAAAAGGTTGTTTTGGAAATTAAAATACCCAGGGGTGAGCAGCAGCCATACAGGGCTCAGATGCCGGATGATTCTTGGAAAACCTATGTTAGGGTGGGGGATCAGAATATCCTGGCTAATAAAATACTTGTTAAGGCGCTTCTTCGCAAAAACAGTCCTGATGGAACTTACATCAGCTACAGCGAAAATGAAAAATGTTTACTGACGTACCTCGAGAAAAATCCATCAATTACCTTTACAGAATTCAGGAAATTGGCCCATATTTCGCCTCATGAGGCAGAAAAGATTCTTGTCAATTTTTTAGCGCTGGATATCATTGCCATTGAAATTTCAGAAAAGGAAACCATTTATAAGCTGGCTGATAAATTCACACAGTCGAATGAGATTTAAACATCTTTAAATCTGGTTAACCTCTCCGAAACCCTTTATTATTCAAGCCTTATCTTTCTATTTATAATCAACACAAATAACGAAAAGTTGTATCTTTGGCGCTGCTAACCAAATAATGTAAATATGAAATTATTAGAAGGTAAAACGGCTGTAATCACTGGCGCAGCGCGCGGAATCGGAAGAGCTATCGCACTTAAATTTGGTGCTGAAGGTGCTAATGTTGCTTTCAGCGACATCCGATATGATGAAAACTGTGAATCACTTGAAAAAGAACTCGAAGCCATGGGTGTAAAAGGAAAAGGATATGCCTCTGATGCCAGCTCTTTTGAGGGAAGTGAGCAATTTATAAATGATGTTTTAACCGACTTCGGGCAAGTGGATATTTTGGTAAATAACGCTGGTATCACCCGTGATAACCTTTTAATGCGCATGGGGGAAGCTGACTGGGATTTGATTATGAAGATCAATCTTAAATCAGCATTTAACCTTACCAAAGGAGTTTTGCGCACCATGATGAAACAGCGTTCTGGGTCGATCATTAATATGAGTTCGGTGGTAGGTGTTAACGGAAATGCAGGCCAGGCTAACTACAGTGCCTCCAAGGCCGGATTAATTGGATTTACAAAATCAATTGCCCAGGAGCTGGGGTCACGAAATATTCGCTGTAATGCCATTGCACCGGGCTTTATTATTACCGAAATGACTGAAAAACTGCCTGAAGATGTTAGAAACAGCTGGGCTGAAAAAATTCCTTTGAAACGCGGTGGCACTCCCGAAGATGTAGCCAATGTCTGCGTCTTTCTAGGATCTGAATTATCTTCCTATGTTTCGGGACAGGTGATCAGCGTTTGTGGCGGCATGAGCACTTAGAACTCAATATTCCGGCTTTCAAAATATTTCAATTTGAATATCGTTCAACCTTTCAAATTCTATAAAATGAAAAAGGTATTGTTCTTATTAGTTTTTTTTGCATCCATAACCGTAGTACTTGCGCAGGATTGCAAAATGTTTTTTCCAAGCGAGGAAGGCACTCAAATGGAAATAACCAATTACGATAAAAATGATAAAGTTACAGGGAAAACGGTACAGCACATCCTTAAACGTGAGGAAGAAGGGGATAAGTTATCAGTTACTGTAAATCATGAAAGCTTTGATAAAAAAGATGAAAAGGTAGCTGATGGAGAATTTACGGTAACCTGCGAAGACGGCGTTTTTTACATGGATATGCGAAATTATATCGATGATGAAGCGCTTGCAGCGTATGAAAACATGGAGATTGCTGTGGATGCTTCCAATATGTCGTTTAATTCGGATGTGGAAGTGGGTGATAAACTTCCGGATGCGTCTATTACCATCAAGGCAAGTTCATCGGGTGTAAATATGTTTACCATGACTGTTATGATCACTAACAGAGAAGTAACAGGTCTCGAAGAAATATCCACCCCTGCGGGTACTTTTAATTGCCTGAAGATCACTTACGACATTGAAACGAAAATGCTGGTAAAAGTTCAGGCAAAAGCCGTTGAATGGATTGCTGAAGATGTGGGAGTAGTTAAAAGTGAAAGTTACAACAAAAACGGTAAACTTCAGGGGTATTCCTTACTAACGGCCTTAAACCAGTAATGAGCAAGCCTTATATGACCATGAAGATTATAAACCAGGGAAATTGATATTGATAACAGATTGGATCTCACAACAACATATCCTTCATGGTTAATCCTTCTTTGTATTGTTGCAGGGATTTTAATATCCTTGTTACTTTATTACAAAAATAAACGGTTTGAACTTAGCTTTCCCACCAATATAACCCTTGGCGTAATTCGTGCTATAATCATATCATTTATTGCATTTTTACTCCTGAACCCGCTTATTGAAAGTCAAAAACGATTTACGGAAAAACCGGTTATTCTTTTTTTACAGGATAATTCATCCTCCGTAAAAACCAGCAAAGACTCAACCTATTACCTCACTGATTATGTGCAGCAGATAAAACGTTTTTCAAATGACCTGGAAAAGAAATACGATGTTGCATCTTTTGTTTTTGATGATCAATTACATGATGACTTAAATATTGATTTTAAAGGTGCAATTACTGATTTTTCATCCGTTTTGAAGGATGTTAAAAACAGATTTGCATACCGCAACATCGGGGCTATGATCATCGCTTCGGATGGCATTTATAACCGGGGTTCAAATCCTGTTTACGACATTGATAAATTTAATTTCCCCATTTACACCATTGCACTTGGTGATACCAACATTCAACGCGATATAATCCTTAAAAAAGTGAATTTTAACAGGATTGCATACCTCGGAAATGAGTTCCCGATGGAGATAACCATTCAAGCCGGAAAATGCAAGGATCAGCAAACCAGGCTCACCGTGGTTAATGATGGGAATGACTTATTCAGCAAAACAATTCATATAAATTCAAATAACTTTCTTCAAACTGAAAAGCTTTTGCTGGAAGCCAATACCAAAGGTTTGCAGCGATATACCATTGAACTAACTCCTGTTAATGATGAAATAAGTAAGGCCAATAATAAGCAGGATGTATTCATCGATATTCTTGAAGGAAAACAGAAAATACTGATCCTTTCGGGGGTTCCTCATCCTGATGTTTCGGCAATTAAACAGGCAATTTTAAGTAATAAAAACTATGAGGTTCAAGATTTTATGATTGATAAGTTTGATCAATCGGTGGAGGCCTATAACCTGGTGATATTACATGGGCTGCCCTCATTAAAGAGCAATATTACAGGTCTTTTAAACCAAATAAGAGAAAAGCAGATCCCGGTGTTGTATTTTCTTACTAAAAACACTTATTACCGATTGTTTAATGATCAATTAGCAGGCGTTTCTGTACGAGGTGAAAACCTGATTTTTAATGAGGTGATGCCTTCGGTTAATGAAAAATTCAGTTTATTTACCATCGGCGATCAAACCCGGGAAATGCTTAAAAGCACCCCTCCCGTGGTGAGTCCTTATGGATCAATAAATATTCAAGCTTCAGCAACACCATTACTATTTCAAACCATCGGCTCCATAGAAACCGAAGAACCATTGCTGGTTTTAAGTGAATCAACGAACCAAAAAACAGGCGTTGTGCTGGCCGAAGGATTATGGCGATGGAGATTGAAGTCATGGGCCCAGAAAGGAACACATGAGCCCTTTGATCAGCTCATTAATAAAATTGTACAATTTTTATCCTTAAAGGTTGATAAACGGTTTTTTAAAGTTATCCACGACAATAATTTTAATGAAAACCAGGATATTGAAATGGATGCCCAGGTTTACAACGAAATTTATGAGCTTATAAATGAACCTGAGGTTAAAATCATTTTTACCGATGAAATGGGCAATGATTTCCCATTTGTTTTTAATAAAACCATTAATGCTTACCATTTAAATACCGGCAGATTGCCAGCAGGGAATTATAAATACAAAGCCACTGTTCAATTGGGAGATAAATTGCTCACAGAAAACGGTGAATTTACAGTGAATCCTTTAAATATTGAACTCATCAATACAATTGCTGATCATAATTTACTTTTCAATATGGCCCATAACAGGGGAGGTGAAATGTTTTACCCCAACCAGCTTGATGAACTTGAGAAAACAATTATTGACAGCAATAAAATAAAAACGATCAGCTACCGCGAAAGTCGTTTCAGCGAATTGCTGAACATACCGTGGTTACTCGGGTTGGTGATTTTACTCTTGAGTATAGAATGGCTTGTAAGAAAAAGGATGGGCGCTTACTAAAACAAATTAATTCTTGACAAAATAAGCTACTTTTTCCAGGGAAGTAATCATGTCGTGCTCCTCGAGGTAAACACCCTCACGCGGACTTAAAGGTCGAGGTGTATAATTCAAAATACCCCGAATACCAGCTTCTTTCAACCGATCAGCCAGCGGCGAGGCTACTTCAGGAGGAGTTGCAATAATTGCCACCGAAATCTCTTTCTCTATCATGATCTCCTCAAGCTTGTCAAGATGATAACAATACACATCTTCGTATGATTTGTCAATTTTATCGGGATTTACATCAAATGCGGCAACTATCTTGAGTTTGGTTCTTTTTTCATACATATAGTGGATGAAAGCTTTTCCGAGGTTCCCCATTCCGATAACCGCGATTCTTACTCCTTGATCTGTATCAATGATGGTTCCGATTAACTCGATCATTTCACTTATGTCGTAGCCCTTGCGCAATGTGCCGGAATAGCCGATCAACATTATATCACGTCGAACCTGTACAGGTGTAATGTGAAGCAAGTTAGCTATTTCATGCGAAAAAATATGGGTTTTTCCTTTTGCCAGTTGATTGTTGAGTGTTCGGCGGTATTGACTTAAACGTTCTACTGTTTTGTCAGGAAGTCTCTTCATATTCATACCTTGTTATTCTAATAACAGACAAATGTATAAATTTCTTTGAATGAACAGTTAAATAGCTGTTAAATTTTTAACAAATCTAAATAATTAAATTCCAATATGTGTCTACATTATTGTTTTTCAGGGGGAAACAGGCTGGAGGGATAGGAAATATTTTCGAGAAATAATCCCTTTGCCGGAACTGAATACCCGGCATTCGACCGATTTTTACTTTCGATAATTTTGTTGAAGTCACTAATTGAAAATTTTTCTTTTCCAATGTCAAGCATGGTTCCAACTATAGCACGGACCATATTTCGAAGGAACCGGTCGGCTGAGATTTGAAAAATAAGTTGATTTCCTTCGCTTGTCCACTTTGCTTCTGAAATTTCACAGATGAAGGTTTTTACATCTGTTTTCACTTTTGAGAAGGATGTAAAATCGCGATGCTGAATTAAAATTTCACATGCTGTATTCATCAATTCAATATTTAATGGTCCGCGGTAATAGTGAGCATATAACTGATTAAATGGATCCTTTTCCCTTAAAATGTAGTATTTATAGGTTCTGCTGATGGCGTCAAATCTTGCATGCGCATCCTGACTTACATTTATTAGATCGTAAATGAGTATTCCTTTGGGAAGATAATTGTTCAGATTTTCAACAAGTAAAGTGGGGTTAATGATGGCTGTGATGGTATCGAAATGAGCGTAAAAGTTGCGTGCATGAACTCCGGTGTCAGTCCGGCCGCATCCCACAACGTTTATAGGTTCTTTGCATAAATGGAATAGTGCCCGATTTAATGTTTCCTGCACCGACGGGGCATTCTTTTGAATTTGCCATCCATTAAAAGGGGTTCCATCGTAGGCCAAATGGAGAAAATACCTGTGCATAAACTATAAATTAGTTTCCAAAGGTAAAAAAGAGGAATGACATTGGATTCTCAAAAATCACATAATCCTTTTTATCGAAAATTTGGCTAATTAAAATTCATAAAAATGAGTAATATAAAATCATATATTTTTACATTTGTGCCACCAATAATAATTTAGTGACATCATGAACGTCAAACGATTTGGAGTTTCGCTGGAAGAAGACCTTCAACAGGAGCTCGACAGGCTGGTGATAAAATATCAGTTCCCAAACCGATCCCAGGCCATAAGGTATTTAATAAAAAAGTACTCTGTAGAAGATGAATGGACCGAAAATGCTGAAGTTGCCGGTGCAGTAATTTTGGTTTATGATCATCATAAAAGGGAACTTCAATCTAAATCAACAAACATTCAGCACGACTTTCATCATCTGATTTTATCGGTACAGCATGTACACCTTGATCATCACAATTGTTTGGAGACCATTGCCGTGAAAGGAAAAGCCAATGAGTTACGTGATTTGGCCAACCAGCTCATTGCCATCAAAGGGGTTGTTCACGGTGAATTGGTAATGACATCAAAAAGTTAAACGATATGCTTTTTCCCCAGGACATAATTTTACTTGCCGGTACAGCTGCAACTGTTGGAATTGTCCACACCGCACTGGGACCGGATCATTACCTCCCTTTTATTTTTTTGGCGAAAGCCAGAAACTGGTCGGTATTTAAAACAAGCTGGATTACAATTTTGTGTGGAATAGGGCATGTCGGCAGTTCGGTGCTATTAGGAGTAGTTGGATTTTATTTAAGCATTGAACTAGCACAACTTGAACTTATCGAAGGTGTGAGAGGTAATTTAGCCGCATGGGCATTTGTCATTTTTGGATTGGGATATTTCATTTGGGGGCTTTACCGGTCGATTAGTAATAAGCCACACAAGCACAAACACTTCCATGATGACGGCACCATTCATGTACATGAGCACCACCACAAGGATTCCCATGATCATACCCATAAAAAAAACATTACCCCCTGGATTTTATTCCTCATTTTTGTTCTTGGTCCCTGCGAACCACTGATTCCAATATTAATGTATCCAGCAGCCGAAAGCAGTACTTCAGGAATGATATTTATTGCAATGATTTTTTCACTTGTCACCATAATTACCATGCTCGGAATAGTATTGATGGTAACTTTTGGCTTAAATACCATTAAACTTGGTAAGCTTGAGCGTCACACCCATGCGCTTGCTGGCTTGATTGTTTTGTTAAGTGGTATTGCAATTTTGATGGGGTTGTAAAATTACTCAATCACCAATTTACTTACCCAAACATTGCTGGCAGATCGGGCTGAAACGATGTATGAGCCCGAATTAAGCTCAGGCTTAATAACTATCAAGTCAGAATTCTTTTCTAAAGATGAACTTTCAAAAACCAGTCTGCCCGTAATATCACGAATTTCAATGGACTGAATAACTTCGATAAACTCTGAACGGATAGATATTATTTCTTTTGCCGGATTTGGGAAAATACTGATACCCGAAATCCCTTTTTCATTAATTCCTGTCCCTGTGGGATAATCAACCTCCGTGTAAAACGCGCTGTTAGTAGCTGTGGAAGCATAAAATAACTGAATATCAAACCCTGAATCAGCAATCCTCGAAAATCCTGTGATATTGCTTGCAGGAAGTCCGTCATTGGCTGCCGACCAGTTTTCACCATCCCAGGTCATATATACACCATCGAGGGTGGTAGCTGCATAAATTACCATGCTGTTATCCGTCCCGATGACAAAATCAGTTACTTTACTGTAATTGCCAAATGTTATACTCATTGCATTCCAGCTACTACCGGCATCTTCCGATTTATAAACCGTACCCGGAACACCGCCATATCCGCCTACCCCTCCATACAGCACATCACTATTATTAGGATCGGAAACAATGGCTCCGCACCATTTAACAGCTGAGGGAAGCCCGTCATTTATGGGCAGCCAGTTAGTTCCTCCATCAATACTTTTTAAGAAACCTCCTCCAGTTTCAGATTTATAAGCTGCATAAACATCCATATCATTTGCCCCCTGAACCATGTGCACAAACCGAATGGCATCATTTTCAGGTCCCATAAATACGTTGTCCCAGTTTTCACCCTGATCCGTTGAACGGTACAACATGGAAGCCCAACCAGCCACTCCAAAGTTATTTCCGCCAATAAAAAGCAAATTATCATCCTGTGCAGAAACCTCAATATCCCAAATTTGTGTTTCAAATACAGAGCCCAGGTTTGGCCCCATATTATCCCAGGTTACTCCGCCATCAGAGGATTTATAAACGCCCTCAGCTGCAACAGTTGTAGGTCCGTTTGACCAGGCATATAAGGTGCCATCATAACCTATATCTACAGCGGAAAAACGGGTTGCCGGCAGTGATTCAACCAAACTCCATTCATTGTTACTGAACATATAACATCCGCCTGAGTTTTCTGCTTCAAAAGAGGCAAGTAAAATTCCTGCATTATTTGGATCAACTTCGATATCGTTAAGCTCAAGGGCTGAAATTCCTTCGGTAGCTGAAACCCAGTTTTCACCTCCATCACCGCTATAACAAACGCCTAAACTGAGATATCCAGCAATAATGGTGGCATCATCTTCAGGATGCAGAATAACTTTGCGGGCCGAGCCATTATCACCCGCACCGCCTGTATTAAACACCCAGTTTGCACCTCCATCATTGGTATAATAAACCCCATCTCCTTCGGTTGCTACATACATTTTATTTCCATCCGTAGGGTTGATCAGCAGATCGTTGGCAACCTTATTAGGAAAGCTGTTAGAAATGGATGTCCAGGTGGTTCCGTAATTTTCTGATTTGTAAACACCCATTACATTGCCACCGAAAAGCTGGCCACCACAAACATACACAGCGCCATTGGCAATGGTAACAGCATTAAGCGGCTTACTTGCAGGAAGATTCCCCATGGCAGATTGCCATGTTTCACCGCCATCCGTGCTACTGACAATTGTAGCCTCGCTAATGCCTCCTGAACCGATGGCAAAAAGGGTAGCCGGGGCTCCCGGATCAATAGCTAATCCAACACAGCCATAGCCACCAGGCATGGCCGCAGTAAGGTCAAGAAGTTGCCAGGTTGCACCTTCATCAATTGATTTTACGACTACTTTACTTTGCGTTGATCCTAAAATCCCGGAAGTAGTCGCATAAACGATGTCCGGGTTCGTTGGGTCAACTGTTATACTGAGTATACCGGCACTGATCCCAAGGGTCTTTTGAGCCCATGTATCACCTCCGTCAGTTGAAATAAATATTTTACCATAAGTATAATTTCCCGCGGCGAACATGGTTCCATTGCTGTTGATCTCAATGCAATGAATCCCGGAGGGCGATAACTGAAGCAAACTTTGAACCACTGTCCATTGTTCTGTGGCTCCAACCCTGATATAAGGATAACCGGCAGCTGCAAAACCCCGATCAGGATTTGTTGGATCCATGGCTATGTCCATCACATCTCCTCCAAAAGGACCCGCGGCAGTCCAGGCATTCGCCAAAATCGCCTTTACCTGATTCTCAGGCAGGGACTTTATCGAGCTATTTCTGGGTGTATTTCCGGATTCATCATAAGTGACCGGATTTTTCTGGCCAATTGAGAATTGAATAATAAATATCGTTGCGAAAAGTAAAGTAAAATGTTTCATGTTGGATGTTTTTATTTAAAGTATTACCCAACAAATATACGATTTCTGCATATCTGATCATCTATTTGCTGCATTTTTTATCATTAAAATTAGACCTATATTTGTAATGTAAATGTTGCATTTAAAAATGATCTGTAAGGGGAGAAATCTCCTGTTGTTGTTTATTGTAATTTTCTTTGCATGTTCACGTCAAAATGTTGAAAATCCCTATGATGAAGGGGTGTACCTTAACCTGAATGATACAGTTAAGTATGTCGGGCGTGAGGCTTGTAAAGCATGTCACATAATCAATTATCTCAGTTACAGCCGAACCGGGATGGGGCTTTCATTTGATACAGCAAACCGGAACAAAAGTGCTGCGGTAATTGGCCCTGACAGCATTTTATTTGATCCGTATAAAAACCTTTCCTATCAACCATTTTGGATTGATGACACACTTTTCCTGAAGGAATTTCGGCTTATAAACGGAGATACCGTTCATAAAAGAATTCAAAAAATAGATTATGTTGTTGGGTCGGGGCACCATACAAATTCGCATATCTTTCTTTCGGGCGATTATGCATTTCAGGCACCATTTACCTATTATACACAGGATGGTCGCTTTGATTTTCCACCCGGATTTGAAGATGGAAACAACAGCCGTTTTGATCGAAAGATCGGTCTCGAATGCATGAGTTGCCACAACGCTTTGCCTGATTTTGTGCTGGGCTCCGAAAACAAATACAATTTCATACCCGACGGAATCGACTGCGAGCGATGCCATGGCCCCGGTGAAATTCATGTAAAAAACATCAAAAGTGGAATTGCGGTTGACACTAGCAAATATATCGACTACAGTATTGTAACTCCAACCGACCTTCCCATCGACCGGCAAACCGATATTTGTGCCCGCTGCCACCTGCAGGGTACCATGGTTTTAATGCCCGGAAAAGACTTTTATAGTTTCAGGCCGGGCATGCGGCTTATTGATGTGATGGATATTTTCATGCCTTTGTTTGAAGGAGGGAAGGAGGATTTTATTATGGCTTCGCATTATGAGCGTATGAGCCAAAGTAATTGTTACATCGGTTCAGAACACGGCTTCAATTGTATCAGTTGTCACAATCCGCATATTTCAGCCAAAGAGACCAAATTTGAAAAGTACCTAAACGTGTGTATGGGTTGTCATTCAGAATCGAAAAACACTTGTACAGAAAATTTGCAAATTCGGGCAAAAGCAGATGATAACTGCATTGAATGTCATATGCGACAATCAGGTTCCCGCGATATCCCTCATGTTAGGGTGCACGATCATAAAATTTCAATTCCACCGTCTGACGAGTCATTGAAATCAGAACGGATTTTTAAGGGGCTGATCGCGGTTAACAATTCCAATGCCGACAGCCTGACGATGGCGCGTGGTTATTTGTTGGAATACGAAACCTATCATCCTGATGAACAATACCTCGATTCGGCCTGGGTTTATTTGCAGGCAAAAAACAACAGCAGTGCGGATTATCATTTCAACGCTCTGATTAATTATTACTTTTTAAAGAATAATTACGCGGCAATAAACCAATTGGCCGAATCAAAGGGAATTACCACAATTCTGAATAAGCAGTTGACAACCATTGATTATAGTAACAGTGATGCATGGACCGCCTACCGGATTGGTCAGGCTTTTGAAGCCGGGAACAACCTGATGGTAGCCTCTTATTTCTATGAAAAAGCCGTTGATCTGGCGAAATATAACCTTGAATTTCAGAACAAATTGGGAAGTTTGTTCGTAAAGAGAGGGAAAATTATTGAGGCTGAAGCTGTATTCAAATTTATCCTCAATGAGGATGAGAAATATACAGCCGCATGGGTGAATCTGGGATTTATCAAAATGCATCAAAACCAAATCAATGACGCAGAAAACATGTTGAACAAAGCTTTGGCACTTGACCCTGACAATCTTCAGGCATTGCTCAATAAGGCTGCTGTAAAGCTCGAACAACAGAATAAAGCGGAAGTGATAAAACTGATTTACAGAATTGAGAAAATAAGCCCGGACAACCCGCAAGCCCTGCAATTGAAAAAACTAATAGGGAAGTGAGCATTTTTGGTATTCGATATACAATTAAACAATGGTTTAAAGTATTGCTTGAGCGCTTTAAAGAAACCAGTTTTATAATTAAGGCGCTTACCATCCTTATCGTTTTGCTACCCATCACTGAAGTGTTTTTTGTTTCCTACACTACTTTCATTAACTTGAATAATACCTGGCGAACCATTACTATCCCGGCAGGAAAGCATAGTTATTATCCCTCCGTGAAATTTGTTTATAATTTAGAGGAGATTGAATTTTACTTTAAGACCGACTCAAGCTGGTATTACCCGGAACCTGAACGCAACGGCTGGAGTAAACTTCGTGGATTTTCAAAAGGGATGCATCATGATGGCAGTTCAGCAAGATTGGTTTACAAATGCATCAATGATACTGTACTTTTAATTGGTGGCTATTGTTATGTTAACGGTGTTCACCCCAATGAAGCCGATGATCAGCAAATCACAATTGATACGGTTCAACCGGGTGAAGTGTATCATTGCATTATTCGCCATGATGAAGATAAATTCAAATTCTATTTCGAGGATAAATACTGGGAATGCCGCGCCGGCGATAGCCCTTCCTGGGGTTATATGCTCAACCCATTTATTGGTGGCGTTTATACCCTTGAACACGACTGGGAAATTGAATTGCTGGATGTTGACCGGTCGACGGATTATCAAAAATACTACGAACAGGATAGTTTAGGACACGACCAAAAAGAACTACTAAGCTCAGGCGCCCTCGAACCAGGTTTTTAGCTGGGCCACCCGGTCGCGACTCACAATAATTTCATTTTCAAAATCGAAATTCAGTTCAATAAGCAAGCGGCTGTTTGAATACACCACCACATCCTGAATGGCATTGATATTAACGATATAGGTTCGGTTAACCCTGAAAAACATATCGGGATCAAGGGTTTTCACCAAATCTTCGAGGGTGTAATCAACGATATATTTGTGTTGTTTCTGGGTGATCAGATACACGGTACGACCATCGGCATAAAAGAGTGAAATATTTTCAGTTTTTACTGATCGGATATGTTCGCCTACCTTCACCATAAAGCGGTTTTTATAACTGCGGTTCATGTTCATTAAGGCGCGGCTGAGTTCTTCGTAGCGTATGCGTTCTTTGTTGGCCGGAAGGTTTTCGCGAAGCACCTTGATCTTTTCAAGGCTTTTGTAAAGATCCTCATAATTGAGCGGCTTAAGCAAATAATCGATGCTGTTCACCTTAAATGCTTTGATGGCGTATTCGTTATAAGCAGTGATGAAAATAACCGGCTTGTTAATCTCTACCTGTTCAAAAATATCGAAGCTTTGCCCATCGGTGAGCAGAATATCCATAAAAAAAAGGTCGGCTTCCTCGGCCGAATTTTTAATCCAGTCCACCGTTTGAATAACGGATCCAAACTTAGCCAGCACCTCAATTTCAGGATCGTATTCTTTTAACATCATTTCCAGCTTTTCTACAGCCGGCTTTTCGTCTTCTATGATTATAACTTTCATTTATTATTCTTCTTCTATTTTGATCAATGGTATTTGATAGCTTATAAAATCTTGTTTTTGGCTTATTTGAATCCCGTCTTTCGAGAAAAACTTATAGGCCTTTTCTAAAAACTCCATCCTCGTGTTTTTAGGGTCATGCCTGCGCAGTCGTTTGTTTTCATTATAGCCAATAATTAGCTTTTTGCCTTTTAGCTGCGTTTTAAAATGGAGGGGCAAACTTTCAGAAATGATATTCGTCAGCACTGCTTTTTCCAATAAAATATTCAGTGTGCAAGGCACCAGGTTCGCTTCATTACTCAATTCCGCGATATCCGATTCAATGAAAATAGCTCCCGGAAAGCGCGCCTCGTAAATCTTTCTGACAGCATCCAACGATTCAATCTCAGTTTTCAATGTAA
>JAGQVE010000029.1 GCA_020438105.1 Bacteroidales bacterium | reverse complement strand
ATGGCTAAAGTTCGGGGGATGGGTGTAGCTGTCATCACCAGCACATGGGGCGGAATGGTATTTTTTTTCCACATTCGGGCGCGCTGTGCCACCCCAAAACGGTGTTGCTCGTCGATCACCACCAAACCAAGGTTATTGAATTGCACACTTTCTTCGATCAGGGCATGTGTACCGATTAAAATGTGGAGGTTACCGCTTTGGAGCAACTCATGCATTTCTTTGCGCTGTTTAGCTTTGGTGGAGCCGGTGAGGAGGTCTACCTGAACCGGTAGGCCTTCCATCATCCGTGAGATGGTTTTATAGTGTTGTGCTGCGAGAATTTCGGTGGGGGCCATGAGGCAGGCCTGGAAACCGTTGTCAAGTGCAATCAGCATCGACATGAGAGCCACCAGGGTTTTACCGCTTCCTACATCGCCTTGCAAAAGCCGGTTCATTTGTTTGCCGGAACCCAGATCAGCACGGATCTCTTTGATCACCTTTTTTTGGGCATTGGTCAATTCAAAGGGCAGGTGGTTTTGAAAAAAGTCATTGAAAAAAGTTCCAACTACTCCAAACCGGTTTCCTTGCAGTTTTTCAAGCCGGAGGAGCTTTAATTTTAACAGGTTCAACTGAATGAAAAAAAACTCCTCAAATTTCAAACGGGCACGTGCTTTTTCAAGAACAGCAGGATCGGTGGGAAAATGGATGTTTAAAATGGCTTGTTCACGTGGGATCAACTTAAGGGAAGTAAGCAACTCCTCATTTAGATTTTCTTTGATAAACCCCTGCACTTGCACCAGCAGGTTTTTTGTGATCTTTCGGATGCCTTTGCTGTCCAGGCCTTTGCTTTTTAATTTTTCAGTTGAGGAATAAAAGGGTTGGAGTTTTTCTTCGATGGTTTCCTGTTGTTCGGCTACCGTTTCAATTTCGGGGTGAGGGAAATTGTATCTGTTATTAAATAGGTTCGGTTTCCCAAAAACGACATATTCGGCCCCTGGAGTTAATTTCTGCTCGATCCATTTAATGCCTTTAAACCACACCAGCTCTGTAATACCGGATTCATCCCTGAACATGGCCACCAGCCGCTGCGATCGTGGCTTCCCTATTTTCTGAATATTCAGAATAGTGCCTTTGATTTGGATGTATGTGGAATCATCATTGATTTCGCGAATCTTGTAAAACTTACTCCGATCAATATAGCGAAAAGGATAGTAGGTAAGAAGGTGGTTAAAGTTGAAAATTCCAAGTTCTTTTTTAAGCACATCAGCACGGGCAGGACCCACTCCCTTAAGGTATTCAATGGGCGTTTCCAGTATGTCGACATTACGGGCCATGTGCAACAAATTTAGCTAAAATCGGGGTGGCTGGGCATAAAAAAACTCCTCCGATTTGGGAAGAGTTTTTTATTTCGATTTCAGGGATTAAAATTCCCAAAGTTCATGTTCAAATTCCCCCAGTTCGCTTTTCACCCTTTCGGCTTCAAGCAATGCATCCATACCACTGGCATAGTCGGAGATTTCGCGATCATAAACATTTTCTTCTTTGTATACATAACTACCGAACATCCGTTTCCAGAAAATTTCATCATAGGTGCGTTGTTCAGCGCTATTGTGGGTGTTAAAAACAATTGCCTGTGCAAAAACCGGACGGGCTTCAGGAAAATAAATCCAGAACATATCTTCAAAACCGAAGAAGGTTCCGTCATCATTGTAAAGATTACGCACCGGGCAAATTCCCAGGATGCGAACATCCATTACAGAACGTTGTTTATCGAAAAACCACTCTTCTTTAAGTTTAATTCTTTGTACAGCGGTTGGGTCAAAATCTTCTTTCACCACTTCGTATCGCAGTATCCTTGTGGGATTATTCGGGTCCCTGATCGGCACGGTGTCAATACGGGTAAATTTCTTTTCAATTTCCTGGTAGGTCAATGGAACAAGAAACTGATCATCCTGAGCCGGGTCGTAAGCGGTAATACTTCCTTCACGAATTGCATCCATGACCACGGTCATAAAGTTTTTCCATCCTTTTTTAGGTGTTTCAGGATAGTAAAACGGGTGATTAATTTTTTGTCTTAAATCCATGATCCGCCAAATGCGCTTTTGCCAGGCCACATCCGCTTCACGAACCGGTGTGTATGGAATTGGTTTTTTATCGGGAATATGAATTGGATCATATACACCATCTCGCGGACTATCGAGGATTTGTGCAATGGATTCGGAACTGATTCCGACAATTAATCCAGCAAAAACGAGTAAGCTCAATAAAGTTTTCATAAGAAATCTCCTTATTGTATTGTAATGTTTATTGATTCAATTTTACGAGGACCTTCCGGACCGCGAACTTTAATGTCACGGAAAACAACAATGTCATTCTTTTTCAATGCCTGTATCTGGCTTTTCATTTTATCCGTAAACATTTGACTTTCCGATTTTTCAGTTACAAAATATCCTCCTCCCTGTGGAATATACATGGTGAACGAGGTTACCTTAAAGTTATATTCAAAATCTACATATTCGGGCATGGTACAATAGAGGAATGGGTTTGCCAACATTTTTTGTACAGATATTTTATCATCAGTTGCTCCAATTATTCGTGCAATGGGATCGGGCAAACTTTTAATCCTAAACAACTGTTCTCCCATAAATTTCTTTCCACCGTCATCATCAGCATAAACCCTGATAGTTGTTTCATATGCTTCACCAGGTAAATCTTTCACTACCCAACCTGTATCGGTTCTGGCAATTTGACCATCAGAAATACTGATATCAAGTTGAGAATCAGCTTTACCGGAAGCTGAAATACTAACCGGATTGTCGACTCCACGATAAAATACATTCATTTTGGTGGGTGAAATCGTTGCCGAAGGTTTGGCAACAATGTATTCCTGTTTGAAGCCATAATAAACATCCATTCCGGTTGGATCCTTCATTTCGATAATACCTGCATATTTATGTGAACCTTCTCTGCTTGCAGGTAAGGTTAAGCTTACACTTCCTTTATCCCCTTCTATTCGGGTTGCCTGTTCTATTTGTGCATGTGTCATTGTATCAGCACCTTCAATATAGTACACAACCGGGTTTTGAGTTTCATCAATTGCAGCTACGAGCACTTCAGCCTCATAATCGCCACCCTGAAAAACATAATTGCTTTTTGCAATTACTTTAGCACTTAACCCTGAAAATTTAAAATCAGCCTCGGTAATGGAGGAGTAGAGATAATTTATAATATCTGATTCTGCATTATAAATCTCGGCTTTAATTTTATTCATGATGGTAACATCAGCAGCAACAATGGTATGAAAGAAATTGTATGTTTCCCAATCGATTGGAGTGCCGCTGGCATTCTTATAACCTTTGCCTTCAATGATTTTCAATCCTAAACGTTCATCGTAGGCAGGCCTTCTTGCCTCATCAATGTATTTTAATAAAGCAGTTCTGTAATTTGTCAAACTATCACGCAGTGGTCCCGCAACTCCCTTTTTAGTATCGCTCCCAATAAAAAAATTGGTGGGGTAATCAAAATTATCCTTCTTTTTTACGTCTACCAGATTAATTACTTTCGCTTCACTAAATGGAATTTTTTCAGTAAAGGCGATCATTTCATATTTTAAGCTATCAACATAATTCACCAGTTCCCTGGAACGTTTTCTTACGCTCTTTGCTTGATCCCACTCATCTTTTACCTTTTCTGGATTCAGTGTATATTGTTTCTCAAAGTCGCTGTAAACCTTATCAATTTTTTGTGCAAATTTTTCATTGGTAACCTCAATACTATCATTCACAACAAGAAATGCATCAAGGATCTCTTTCGACACATTCAATGCAAGGAGTGCCGTTAGAACCAGGTACATCATGGCGATCATTTTTTGCCGTGGGGTTTCCTTATATCCAGCCATTTTAAGACTCTGTTTTTAGTTTGTTGGTAATCATTAAAAATAATATTAACCTTCTGCTTTCACATTCATTGCCGAAAGCATGTTGCCATATACAGTATTAAGTGCTGAAACTTTTTTGGCAAGGTTATCCAATTCCTGATTGTATTTTAAAGTCTTATCAGCTGAGTCATTTAATTTAGCAAGAAAGTCTTCCAGTGAATCCTGAAGTTTACCAACTTTCTCAACCTGACTATTGGTTCCAGCCAACTGGCTCTGGAATGCACTATTCAATGCTTCAAGATTTTGTTGGTATTTAGAGGTGTTTTCTACGGAACTGTTAAGGTTAGAAACAAATTTATCCATGGTTTCCTGTAAGCGGGCAGCAGAGCTAACCTGGCTTTCAGAATTTTTTAATTGCGCTTCGTAAGCAGCATTCAATGAATTGAGGTTTTGGGCAATTTTTGAAAGCTGATCGTTGTAATTGTGCTCACTCAGTGAAGTAAAATCAAGAGCTTTCGCGGAAGCGGCTAGTGCTTCGGATGATTTGTTGTAATTTGCTGCCAGTTGATTTGCTGAACTTGTTGCTGCTTTAACACTTTCTGCGAAACCTGCAGTTGCTTCCAGGTCGGATTCAATTGACTTGGAGGCACGTGAATAAATGTCAGAAAGTCCGCCAACATTATCAGAAGCATTCTTTACATTATTCAAATAAGCTTCTGATGCAGAAATCTCTTCATTGATAGAAGCCGTTTGTTTATTGTAAGATTCAGATAATGAACTTACCGATTGTGTAGCACCTTTAACTTTTTCTGTGAAATCTTTAGTTGCCACAGTTGCATCGGTAACATCATTAAGTTTACTGGTATTATCACTCAATGAACGCAATCCGGAGCCAAGACTTTCGATAAGTTCCGGACCAATTTTGGCTTCCGATAACATTCTATCAAGGTCTTCTGTTAAACCTTCTTGCCGCTCTCCATCTTCAATTTCAGCAGTTACACCATGGTACATGCCAGCTAACTCCGGATAAACCAAACTCCAGTCGGGCTCCACATGAGGTGGCTCAAATGCTGAGAAAAAGAAGATTACTGACTCGGTTGTCAAACCAATAATTAGCATGATATCTGCACCGTTGTAGTGATTGATTTTGAACAATGCTCCCAGAATTACTACTGCGGCACCAATACCGTAAAGCTTGGCCATAAAGTTTTTAAAACCCCTGCTTTTTACAATGTTGTTTAATCCCATGATTAGTGATAAAAATTAAATAGAATTGATTTTACACTCAGTTAAATGAACTATTTTTTATAAATGTGTGAAGCCTTTGCAGGGTTATCGTCTTTCTGACGACCCAGATAAGGTTGCACACAACGGAATCCGATATAGGATTTTGCAGTATCCTGGTATTCGTAGGTACGGGCAGAAACCTGTAAGTAATAACCTACATCTTTCCAGGAACCACCCCTAACAACTTTACGCTTTAATACCGCAGGATCATTAATATCGGCATTATACTGGTAATGCGGGTTCAGATCCCATGTGAAATTGTAGGAGGATTCATCGAAAGCATCTGCTGTCCATTCTGCTACGTTACCTGACATATCATATAAACCCCAGTCGTTTGGCGGGTAATGGGCAACAATAATTGGTGTTGCTCCACCATCGTCGGTATAATTTCCCCGAAGTGGTTTGTAGTTTCCAAGGAAACATCCTTTATCGTTTCTGGTGTAAGGACCACCCCATGGATAGGGGTTGAAATCATGACCACCTCTGGCTGCCCATTCCCATTCGGCTTCTGTAGGCAAACGGTAATCATGAATACTGGCATCACCTTTTTTAGAAGCAAGCCAGGAGTTCTTTAATTGTGTTCTCCAAACGCAAAATGCTTTGGCCTGACGCCAGTTTACTCCAACTACAGGATAGTTGTCATAAGCTGGATGCCAGAAATATTTTTGAGTTAATGGCTCATTAAATGAATAAGAATAGTCATATAACCAGGCCAATGTATCAGGATATACATTAACAACCTCCTTACGCACATATACCGATCTGTCCTGAAGACCTTGCGGACGATTGTTCAATGCACCTGCCTCAACGTTACCATCCTGGCTGAAGTCTTTTTTAGCAGCTGCCTGAAGATCTACCCAGTAATACTCATAATTGAATTTACGCACATCAAATTCCTTTTTCCGCTGAAACCTTTCATGTTCAGGAAGATACATTTCCATGAGGATGTCCCTTTCTTCCTCTCCATCCCAATCGATCCTGGTGGACCAGTTCAGGAATGGCGGATCAAAGAATTCACCGGTTCTCCGATCTTCTTCAATCAGGTAATCTTCAGGATTCATATCCCCCAATAAAACACGGGCGATAGAATCGCGTACCCAATACACAAATTGCCGGTACTCATTGTTAGTTACTTCGGTTTCATCCATGTAGAATGCTGCAATGGTAACAGTTCTGGGCTGAGTAGTAAGTGCATAAGCAACATCTTCCTCACCAGCACCCATGGTATAACTTCCCAGAGGTATATATGCCATTCCATAAGGTGTAGGTTGGTAATATGGTTTACGATTTTGAACGCCAACCAATTCTCCGTTTCCAGAATTACCACAGCTACCAAGTATGATCAAAGCGGCCAGATATAAAAAGACTCTTTTCATTTGAAAGCTGATTTTATTCGAATTCTTATAGTATACTATAATATAAATGGTCTTTTACAAATTCTTAATTAATAAGGTTACAAAGCACAATTTTATAAGAACCGTGTATTTTTGTAACTTTCTCTTCCACGGTCAAAGCTTACTTTAAAGCAATAACCTATCATAATTTCGTGACTACCGCTGCTGCCTATCTTAGAGGTGGGGATTGTGTAGGCATAACCAACCCGCACATCTTTTATTTTTAATCCCAATAACACAGAAAATGGATCCATGTTTCTAATTGCGCTATAACTAACGCCACCCCAAACTCTATTATTGTACTTCAGCAGGGTTGCAATATCGTATTGTGTTTTTACAAGGTCTGATTTTATTAGTATTGAAGGCTCCAATACATAGGATGAATTGCCCGGAAATGCGAATTCATATCCGGCATTAAAATAATAATGCCGGGTAGTATTGTATGAAAGTGTGGTTGACTGCTGCTCACTGATTCGGGTGGTAGATACACCAACATAAAACTTTTCAGGTACAAAATAATGAACACCAAACCCAAAGTCAAGTAACATGTCACTCTTTTCTTCTTGCGATAACAAAGGGTCCGTTTTATCACGAGCCCCTTCATAAAGTGATGCGAAATCAATACTTCCGTTAATGAACCCAACTTGTACTCCAACCCCGAGGTTACCCATTCCGATATCTTTGCGGTAAGCATATAAGAGTTTTACTCCGATTTCTTTCTGGAAACCCAACTGGTCCTGGTAAATCGAAGCACCAATACCACCATGCAAAATATTTAGCGGACTGTGAATGTTTACGGAATAAGATTGAGGAGCTACATTATTGCCAGCTTCATCTTTAAATCCAACCCATTGCTGACGAACTAATCCGGTGGCACAAATACCGCCAATACTACCTGTAAATCCAGGGTTATAACTCACTTGGTTAAACATATTGTGAGCATTATGTTGTTCTTGTTGTGCATGCAGTGGAGCAAATGCAAACAATAATGCAGCAACGCAGAAGGCTCGTAGAATATATTTCATTCGATAATTGTCCATTTAAAAGGTGGCTAAATTAACAAAAAAAATTAATTGCAAAAACTACATATTTCAAACTTGGCCTATAAATCCGTGGATTTTATTTCCATTAAAAAGGCTTATTTGAGATTTTTTTTGCAACTAATGTTCCCAGTATGATGAGTTAATATTGTAATTGTTAATAACTTAACCTGATTCTATGTCGCTACACAGCGTAACAAATAACGTTAAAAATTGATTATTAGTCTGTAACGATATTTTTTTAATCCAAGTCAGCTTTCGAATAATTTGACAAGTAAACTGTTGAAAAAGTTGCCTTGTTCAAATTAATTATAAATAATCCGCTTTTTTGAAAAAATCTGCTGCTTTCCTTTTTGATTCTTACCGAAATATTAATTTTGCGCGCTTTTTGAAATAATATGATCTTAAAATACACCATATATGGCATTTATAACCAAAGAAAAGCTGTTTAGTAAAAAGTGGTTTATTGCTTACAGCCTGATCGTTGTTGGCACCTTTATCATGGCCGCCGGATTTGTATTTTTTATCACACCCTATAAAATTGTCCCGGGTGGCGTTTATGGTATTTCCATTGTGCTTCACCATATGTTTGGAACCCCCGTAGGATTGGTAGCGCTGGCTTTTGATATCCCGCTAACAATTTTAGGTGTCAGGATACTTGGACCCCGGTTTGGAATTAAAACCGTTGTTGGCTTTGTGCTGACAGCTGTATTTGTGGATTTACTTACTTGGATATACGGCGAAAGTCCTTTGGTGGAAGGTGATCCCTTACTATCTTCAATATTTGGAGGTGTTTTGGTTGGACTTGGTTTGGGATTAATATTTAAATCAAAAGCTACTTCCGGGGGATCTGATATTGTTGCTATGATAATTAGTAAATATACCAAACTACCTCTCGGGCAGTTAATGATCGCCGTTGATTCAGTAATTGTTCTGGTTGGTCTTGTTGCTTTTCACGACTGGAAAATTCCGTTGTATTCATTGATTGTAATTTTTATTACCGGAAGGGTTATCGACCTGGTTTTACAAGGCGTTAGTTATGATAAAACCCTGTTTATAATATCCAGTAAACCGCAGGAATTAAGAGATAAAATTATCAATGATCTGAACCGGGGTGGCACATTTATCCCCGGGCGGGGAATGTATAATAACCAGGAGCGGACACTTATTTACACCGTTGTTAACCGACGTGAAATGGCTATGCTTCAGGAGTTTGTCCATCAAATTGACCCCCAGGCTTTCATGACCGTTATCAATGCCAATGAAATACTCGGTAATGGCTTTAAATCGCTTCGTGAAAAAGTGACAGATTAGCCATGGCCGGGCGGTTTGATGATTTTTGTAATTTTGTTTTAAATACATACAATCATGAACCAGCTTAAATACACCTGCCCAAAATGTGGCAATAAACAATTTGAAACCGGCGAAATGAGAGCAACCGGTAGTTTTGTAACAAAACTTTTCAATATTCAGAACCGGAAGTTTACAACCATCACATGCACCCGTTGCCGGTATACCGAGTTTTTTGCTGCCCCAAGCAGCCAGCTTGGAAATATCCTTGATTTTTTCACAAACTAATTTTTATTTTTTGTTCTACTTTTGCGCCATGGCAAACAATGAGGATAAATTCAAAAAGATAATAGCCCATGCCAAGGAGTATGGGTTTGTTTTTCAATCAAGTGAAATATATGATGGATTGGCTGCAGCATATGATTATGGCCAGTATGGTGTTGAACTGAAAAATAACATCAAAAATTACTGGTGGAAATCGATGGTTCAGTTCCATGAGAATATCGTTGGGCTGGATGCTGCAATTTTTATGCATCCCACCACCTGGAAAGCCTCTGGGCATGTGGATGCATTTAACGATCCGATGATCGACAACAAAGACTCGAAAAAGCGCTATCGTGCGGATGTTTTAGTGGAAGATCATATCGCGAAAATTGAAGCCAAAAACGATAAGGATGTTGAAAAAGCGGCCAAACGTTTTGGTGATGCTTTCGACGAAGCACAGTTCAGATCGACTAACCAAAGGATACTGGATAGAGAAAAAGAGATCGAGGACATAAAATCCAGGCTCTATTCGGCCATGGATGAAAACAGGTTGGATGACATAAAAAATCTGATCGAGGATTTGGAAATAGCCTGCCCGATTAGCGGATCACGCAACTGGACTGATGTTCGGCAATTTAACCTGATGTTCTCCACCGAGATGGGTTCAACTGCCGAAGGTGCCAGTAAAATTTATCTTCGGCCCGAAACCGCCCAGGGGATTTTTGTGAACTATCTCAACATCCAGAAAACAGGGCGGATGAAAATTCCCTTTGGGATTGCCCAGATTGGAAAAGCTTTCAGGAACGAGATAGTAGCCCGTCAGTTTATATTCAGGATGCGGGAGTTCGAACAAATGGAAATGCAATTTTTTGTAAAACCCGGTGAAGAGCTTAAATGGTTTGATTACTGGAAAAATGAGCGGATGAAATGGCATCTCAACATGGGAATTCCACAATCGGAGTACAGGTTTCATGAACATGAAAAACTGGCTCATTATGCCAATGCCGCATTCGATATCGAATTCAATTTCCCGATGGGTTTCAAGGAACTGGAAGGTATTCACTCGCGAACCGATTTTGACTTGAACGCCCATCAGCAATATTCCGGGAAGAAGATCCAGTATTTTGATCCTGAGATTAACGAATCTTATGTGCCTTACGTGGTTGAAACCTCCATTGGCTTGGACAGAACATTCCTGGCTGTCCTGAGTTATGCTTACAACGAAGAGCAACTGGAAGATGGTTCGGAGCGGGTTGTGATGCGGATCCCGCCATTTTTGGCACCTATTAAAGCAGCCGTTCTGCCTCTTGTTAAAAAGGATGGCCTTCCTGAAAAAGCCATGGAGATTTTTGATTCGCTTAAAAATGATTACATGTGTTTTTACGAGGAGAAAGATTCCATCGGAAAACGTTACCGCCGGCAGGACGCCATTGGAACACCGTATTGTATAACCGTTGATCATCAAACCCTGGAGGATAATTCGGTAACTATTCGTGAGCGGGATCGCATGCAGCAAGAGCGGGTTGGTATTGAAAAAATTAATGAGATTATCAATAACCGTCTTAAACATTAAACCGCGCGTTTAATTCCGGGCCGGTATATTCAGAATTTCATCAAAATAAATGTATGACCCGAAAAATCTGGGCACTGGCTTTGCTTTTAATATTTCCATCAATTTTTTTATTTGTTGGGTCAAATTTTAATTCGGCCAAATATGCCGGCGATCCCAGTTATATCTATTTGATGAATGCCATCAATCTTGCCCGGGGAAAAGATGCCGGACATGTTGATAATCCGGGAACACCGGTAATGGAAATCGGTACAGGAGTAATTTATATTCATCATTTAATCAATGGTTCTGACGAAAAAACCCTGCAGGAAGAGGTGCTCCATGATCCGGATAAATATGTTGGCTTAATTCGAGTTTTTTTCATTTTATTGATTACTCTCTCCCTGATTTTTGCCGGTTGGTTTTATTACGCAAAAACGGATAATATCTGGATGGCATTTGTTATTCAATTTACCCCCTTTTTATCAATCAATGTTTTGGAGCGATCATGGACTACAGTGGCACCTGAGCCGGTGTTGCTTTTTATTACAACAATGTATGTTGTATTGCTTGGTTGGTTTTATTTCGACGAAAAAAAATCCCCGGTCACTTATCTCATCTTATTTGCTGTTTTTGGAGGATTGGGTCTAGCTACTAAAACTACTTTCCTGCCGGTTTTAGTAATTCCCTTTTTCCTGTTAAAAGGATGGAAAAACAAACTATTCTATTTTCTGGGAACAATAGCAGCTTTTTTCCTTTTCACCTTTCCTGCCCACAAAGAATACAAAAACATGTTTCGCTGGTACGACAGGCTTATCGGTCACACCGGCGTTTACGGAAGCGGTGATAAAGGTTTGATTGATGTGTCCGCCTACTTTAAAGCTATTCCTGAAATATTGGTCAACAATCCTTATTTTACAGTATTTCTTGTTTTAGCGGTCGCAATTATTATTTGGGTTTTGGTGAAAAGGATTCAAACCAAATCCACGCTGGCTTTTAAAATCCTTTCTGCGCTGGTTGTAGCAAATCTTTTAGCTGTGTTAATCGTTGCTAAACACTATTTCAATAATCATTACCTGCTTCCTGTACTGTCTTTATCGGGGCTTATGTTTTTCTTTTTAGTTGAAGTAATTTCAGGTGTTTTTAAACTTCAAAAAATAAAATCATATTTATCGGCTGGTTTCCTGATCATCGCGTTAGTGATTTTTGTATTTCATTCCATACCCATTCTTCAGGTAAAAGACAAAGGTTATTACGATACTAATGCAGAATTGAAAAAGGTGGAAACTTTTATGGATTGCAATTATCCGGGTTATTTAAGAATTTATCATTATCCTGACGGGCTCAACAAAATTTCTGCACTTAAATTTGGTAATGGGTATTCAAAGATACTCAACAGGTTTGCATTGGATGATCTGTATCCCGAGGCATACTTTTTTAATGTTATGTTCGGTCATTTTCAGCACTGGGAAACTGCTTATCCGACCGTTGATCTGGTGAAAGAATATGGCACAAAAATGATCATCACCGGCAGGCCTTTAAGCCCGGCGGGGATGCAAATGCTCAATGAACAGGGCTTTTATGTTGACTCGGTTTATATTGGAAAATTTCAGTCGGTATATGCAATTGATAGCCTGTCGGCCCAGCTCAGTCAATATTCATCCAGGTAAGCTAATCTTTTTTAAGGACTTCCTCGGGAATTGTCCCGGTTAATGTGGATAAAAATGCCCCGATGTCGGCAATTTCCTGATCGGTCAGTTCTTTATCCAATTGCGTGTATGCCATAATTTCAATGGCTTCGCCCAGCTCAGATACACTGCCATCATGATAATAGGGAAATGTTTTCTCAACGTTTCTTAAAGATGGAACCTTAAACATAAACTTTTGGGATTCTTCCCCGGTGATCCCGGCAAGACCTTCATCAATTTTTTCACTTTTGGTGTGTTTCCAGTATTCATCATATATCCCGAATTTATGATACATATTCCCGCCGAGCAAAGCACCTGAATGGCACATGGTACAGCCTGCATTTATAAAGGTATTCAGTCCTTTGCGTTGTTGTTCGTTCAGGGCGTTGAAATTGCCTTCAAGATAATCGTCAAATGGAGCCCTGGTGAGCAAAGTTCTTTCAAAAGCAGCAATTGAGTTTTCTACATTATCATAAGTAATTGGATTTTCCTGCCCCGGAAATGCTTCCGCAAATTTATCCTTGTATTCGTCAATTGTATTAAGCCGGTTGATCAGAAATTCTTCGCTTGGAATGGCCATTTCAACGGGATTTAAAATCGGGCCGCCGGCCTGCTCTTCAACATCTGCAGCCCTTCCATCCCAAAACTGAACAAAATGGAGCGCTGCATTTAAAACTGTCGGCGAATTACGATCGCCCTTTTCGCCGGTATCGCCGTCGGAGGTAGCTTCATTATCCACACCAAAAGTTTCCAGGTTATGGCAGGAGTTACAACTGATGTTTTCGTCTTTACTAAGCCTTTTGTCGTAATAAAGCGCTTTTCCGAGTGCAATTTTCCCGGGAGATAAAGGATTGGCCGGATTTTCGGCAATTGTCGGCAGGGGTTGAAACCAAGCCTGTGCTGATTGCATCAGGGCTGTATCAGCCGCTGTAATAATTGCATCTTCATTGGTTTGATCTGCGCCTGATTGCTGATTGCAGCCGATAGCCAGTCCAATTATTGCGATTAGTAAAAGTAGATTTTTTGCTTTCATATTTGCTGCTTATTTTGAAATGTAAAGTTATGAAAATATTGTTTGGCAATCGAATTTGTTCCTCGGAATGCAAGGTTTATTGAACCATTGGCAGATGGATATTTTTTATAATTTCGCACCCTTAAATAATTGTGTGAAAGATGGAATACAATCACCGGGAAATTGAGAAAAAGTGGCAGCAGTACTGGGCTGAAAACAAAACTTACAAAACAGAAGTCGATCATGATAAACCCAAATATTATGTGCTCGATATGTTTCCTTATCCTTCGGGTGCAGGTTTGCATGTGGGGCATCCGCTGGGATATATCGCCTCTGATATTTTTTCGAGGTACAAAAGGTTGAAAGGCTTTAATGTTTTACATCCGATGGGTTATGATGCTTACGGATTACCGGCTGAGCAATATGCCATTCAAACCGGTACCCATCCGGCCATCACCACCGAAAAGAACATTGCCCGCTATCGTGAGCAAATGGACAAGATTGGCTTTTCATACGATTGGGACCGTGAGGTACGTACTTCCGATCCGCATTATTACAAGTGGACCCAATGGACTTTCATTCAGCTTTTCAGGCATTGGTATAACCTCGAAACCAACAAAGCCGAGCCCATCGAAGATTTGACCGCTGTTTTTGAAAGCGATGGAAATGCAGGAATAAAGGCTGTTTCGGGTGAGGTTGATACCTTTTCATCTGAAAACTGGAAACAGATGAGCGAGGTTGAAAGACAGGAGATCCTCGTGAATTACCGCCTGGCTTACCTGGCCGACACCTGGGTAAACTGGTGCCCTGAGTTGGGAACCGTGCTGGCTAACGACGAAGTGGTGAATGGTGTTTCAGAAAGAGGTGGGCATCCGGTTGAACGAAAGTTGATGCGGCAGTGGTCGTTGCGGATTACGGCCTATGCACAGCGATTGCTCGATGGATTGAATAAAGTGGATTGGTTTGAGTCGCTCAAAGAGATGCAACGCTACTGGATCGGTCGCTCTGAAGGAGCTGCTGTGTATTTTGGTGTTAAAGGTTTTGATGATCAGCTGGAAGTGTTCACAACCCGCCCTGATACCCTATGGGGAGCCACTTTTATGGTTCTTGCGCCCGAACATGATATTATAAAAAAAATAGCCACATCTGACCGCAGAGAAGCAGTCGAAAAATATGTCACCTGGGCTAAAAACCGCTCCGAGGTGGAACGGATGTCGGAAGTGAAAAAGGTAACCGGTGAATTTACCGGGGCATATGGAATCAACCCCGTGAGTGGCGAGGAGATACCGATCTGGGTTGCCGATTATGTGCTTGCCGGCTATGGAACCGGAGCCATCATGGCGGTTCCGGCACACGACAGTCGCGACTTTGCCTTTGCACGTCATTTCGATATTCCAATCAAACAGGTGGTTGCCAAGGCAGGTGAGGAATCCGACCCCGCTGCATGGGACGAGAGTTATGATGCCAAAGAGGGTACAATGATCAACTCCGGGTTTATAAACGGAATGGATGTGAAGGAGGCGATCAGGAAAACCATCGATTATCTGGAAGATAAGAATTTGGGTTTCGGGCAGGTGAATTTTAAATTGAGGGATGCCATTTTCAGTCGTCAGCGCTACTGGGGTGAGCCCTTCCCGATCTATTACAAAGACGGTATGCCTTATCCGCTCGACGAATCGGAATTGCCTTTGGAATTGCCCGAAGTCGATAAATATTTACCTACTGAGTCAGGTGAACCGCCATTGGCCCGTGCTCAAAATTGGCACACCAAAGAAGGCTATCCGCTGGAAACGAACACAATGCCCGGTTTTGCCGGTTCGAGCGGCTATTATTTAAGATATATGGATCCCTGGAACAAGGATCGTTATTTCTCAAAAGAAGCGAATGAATACTGGCGCGATGTGGATCTTTACCTTGGTGGCGACGAGCATGCCACCGGCCACCTGATCTATTCACGGTTCTGGAATATGTTTTTATTCGACCTTGGTTTGGTTTGCGAAGAAGAGCCTTTTAAAAAGCTGATCAACCAGGGGAAAATTCAGGGCCGATCAAATTTTGTTTACCGCATTGATGGCAGCAATCAGTTTGTTTCTAAAAATCTAAAAAAAGAATATAAAACCACCCCCATCCATGTGGATGTGAATATGGTGGATAATGATGAGTTGGATATTGAAGCATTCAGGCAATGGCGTCCTGAATATGCAAATGCAGAATTTATCCTTGAAAATGACAAATACATCTGTGGCTGGGAGGTTGAAAAAATGTCGAAATCGAAACACAATGTGGTTAATCCTGATGAATTGATCGATCATTATGGCGCCGATACCTTCCGTTTATATGAGATGTTCCTGGGTCCTTTGGAAACCCACAAACCCTGGGATACCAAAGGAATTGAAGGCGTTTACCGGTTCATGAAAAAGCTGTGGCGTTTGTTTTATGATGAAAACAGCAATTTTATCGTTACAGATGAAAAACCCGTTCCCGCAGAATTGAAGGTGTTGCACCAAACCATTAAAAAAATCCAGGACGATATCGAGCGGCTTTCTTTGAATACCGCCGTGAGCCAGTTTATGATCTGTGTTAATGAGCTTCATGATCTCAACTGTCACAAGAAAGCGATTCTGGAACCGCTGGTAATTTTGATTTCTTCCTATGCTCCACACATGGCTGAGGAGCTGTGGCATAAACTGGGGCATGATTCGAGTGTCAACTTTGCTGCATTTCCTGAGTTTATCGGGGATTATGTGAAAGAGAGTGCTTTTGAATACCCGGTTTCATTCAATGGAAAAATGCGTTTTAAACTTGAATTGCCTGTGGAAATGGGTAAAGATGAAGTTGAAAAAGCAGCTCTCGCCGACGAGCGTACCGAAAAATGGATTGAAGGCAAGCAGGTGCGCAAAGTAATTGTTGTTCCGAAAAAGATAATAAATATTGTGGTTTCTTAGTTTCATTGGCTGGAAAATATAACCGGTAAAACAACATGATGCAAATATTCAAAAGCGGCATTTTATTACTCCTAACCTTGTTTCTTTGCTCTGATTTGATTGCGCAGGACGAGCAATGGCGCAAATGGAATAATGAAGCCTTTGCCCCGGGTGAAGTGTTAAAATACCGCTTTTATTATGATGCCTGGCTTACCGGAAAAATCACCGCCGGAACTGGCACCCTGGAGGTGAAAACCACCAACCGGAAGTTTTATGGAAGAGAGGTTTGGCACATCGATACCGAAGGTAACTCAAAAGGGATGTTCAACTGGTTTTTTAAGGTGAAAGATGAGTTTGACAGCTACATTGATGTTGAATCGGTGGCACCCCATTATTTTGAAAGAAAAACCCGTGAGGGCGGCTATAAAAAATTTGATGAATATCGCTTCAATCATCAAGAGGAATATGTGATGACGCGCAGCGATACGATGAAAATCCCCAGATATACGCAGGATTTTGTGTCGGCCATTTATTTTGCCCGGACTTTTAGCAGCGATACCCTCAAAGTTGGCGACATGATCCCGGTTTATTTTTTCCTGGATGACTCAGTTTATAATTCCGCCATTTTGTTTGACGGGCGCGAAAATATCGAGATCGAACTGGGTACCTTCCGGTGCCTTAAGTTCAGGCCTGGTATGGCGACCGGTGAAGTGTTTGCCGATAAATATCCCATGGAAATGTGGGTCACCGACGATAAAAATCATCTTCCCATCCTTATCAAGTCGGCTGTGATTGTTGGCAATGTTAAGGCCGAGCTGATGGAATATTCAGGCCTTGCCAATCCCCTTACATCCCTTATTCAGCAGGCCGACTGACATCTCACCAATTCTTATCTTTTTCTTTTCCGGCTTATCCTGCCGTGAAATTTGATTAATTTAGCATGGCATCATTTATGGAATGTAAACCAATATTGCATCCAAACAATAAATTCCAAAAAAGTACAGCATATGCGTAAAAATAAAATTCTCTATACAGGCGCTGTAATTATTGCCGCCCTGCTGATCAGTAGTTTTAGTTTATTGAATAATGCCCCGGTTTTTAATTCAATTCCTGAACCGGCTGCTCCCGGCGATGACTTCCAAAAAGAATGGAAGGCGGTGGATTCGTTGATAAGTCTGGGATTGCCAAAATCAGCTTTAGAGATTACCGAAAAGATCTATAAACAAGCGCTTGCCACCGAAAACCACCCGCAATACATCAAGTCACTTCTGTATAAAATGCGCTTAAACGCCGATTTTCAGGAGGATTTCCTGGTTAAGATCGTTGAGGAGTTGCAGGGTGAGATTAAAAAATCCGAACCCCCCGTAAAAGAAATTCTTTACTCCATTCAAGCCGAAATTTACTGGAGATATTACCAATCGAATCGCTGGAAATTCATGGAAAGATCAACGGTTTCTGGTTCTCCTTCAGATGATATAAAAACCTGGGATCTTAAGACCATTATGGGCCGGATCATTCAAAATTATCAGGCTTCACTTGAAGACCCAAAATCGCTAAAGAAAATCAACCTGAAGGATTACGACGCCATTTTATCACCCGGAAATTCCAAAGAGATCCGACCAACGCTTTATGATTTCCTGGCTCACCGTGCCGTTGATTTTTTTATGAATGATGAAGCAAGCCTTACCAAACCTGCCAATACCTTTGAGATTGATAACGCCGAATTCTTTTCTGATCCGAAAAGCTTCTCCAAGATTGATATAAAATCAAGCGATTCCCTTTCACTGAAATATTATGCAATTCGCATCCTGCAAGATTTAATGGATTTCCATCTGAACGATAAAAATCCGGATGCACTGGTTGATGTAAACCTGAAACGATTGAGTTTTGTAAAGGAAAATGCTGTTCTGCCGGAAAAAGATTATTTGTATTTGGCAGCACTTAAAGAGTATGAACAAACCTTAGTTTCCGAACCCGTTTCAACTTTGGTAAGTTATGCCATTGCTCAGCAACTGCAGCAAACGGGCCTACAATACAATCCGGCCATTTCTGATAAACATCGTTGGGAAATCAAAGCTGCGGCTGATATTTGCCATGAGGCCATCAAGCGGTTTCCTGATTCGGATGGCGCGCAAAATTGCCGTGCGCTTTTATTTAGTATTCAGCGAAAAGAGCTGGAGATTACTACTGAGAATGTGATCGTTCCCGGCGAAGCGGCGCTTGCTTTGGTTAAATACAAGAATCTGGAAAACCTTTACCTGAGGTTAGCAAAGGTTGATTATAAAAAAGCGGAACAGATGGCAAAAGAAAACAGGAACCTCAACGAATTACTGAATAAATATATCGGCTTGCCTGTTTTCCGCGAATGGACACAAGCACTGATCGATGAGGGAGATTTTCAGTCGCATTCCACGGAGATCAAAATCGATGCTTTGCCTGCCGGTTATTACATCTTACTGGCTTCCGAATCGGCTGAATTTAATCCCGATTCAAACCTGATTTTTTATGAAAAATTATGGTCGTCGAATATCAGCTATATATCCAGGCAAAATGGCAACTCAAACCAGCAGTTTTATATGCTAAATCGTAAATCGGGTTTACCATTGGCAGGCGTGTCTGCCGACCTTTATTACCAGTATTACGACTATCGCCGAAATGAATATTCCACCGAAGCCGGAGGCAGTTTCACCAGCGATGAAAATGGATTTTTTGAAGTTCCCGAACTTGACAAAACAGACAGATCGCGCAACTATTTTCTTGCATTTAATTGGAATAATGAAGCGCTGATCACGGGCGATCGTTTTTACAGATCCTATTATTCGTCGCAGGAGCTGCGCAAAACTACCCGCACCTGGTTTTTTACCGACAGGGCGATTTACCGGCCCGGCCAAACCATTTATTTCAAAGGTATTGTGATGGATGTGCTGGGTGATCAAAAAGATATCAAAACGGGCTATTCCACTACGGTGGAATTCCTGGATGCCAATTACCAGAAGATTTCTGAGGTTACTGTTACCACCAATGATTACGGTTCTTTCAATGCTACTTTTGTGGCACCCCAGGGTGTTTTGAACGGGAGTATGACCATTCGGGATAAATCCGGTTCGCAACAGATCAGGGTTGAAGAATACAAACGACCCACCTTTGAGATTTCTTTTGATCCAATTGAAGGCGCGTATAAAATTAATGAAAAGGTTACCGTTAAAGGAAAAGCGAAAGCTTATGCCGGAAATCTGGTGTCGGGTTCACAGGTGAAATACCGGGTTATTCGTGAGGTGCGTTTTCCCTGGTTTGACCTTTTCTGGAGATTCTGGCCCTTCAACAATGCAAGCATGGAAATAACTAATGGAACAACCAGCACGGATGATAATGGTGCATTTTCCATTGATTTTACGGCCATTCCGGATTATTCCATTCCTGAAAAATATAAGCCCATGTTCAGTTACACCGTGTATGCGGATGTAACCGATATTACCGGCGAAACTCAATCGGCTCAAACCATTGTTAATGTGGGTTATGAAGCGCTTCAGGTAAAGTTTGACCTGGATGAGGAGGTGGATGCTACAAAACTTACACAAATCAAGTTCTGGACTACTAACCTGAATGATCAGCCGGTGGCCGCTTCTGGCACAATTAAACTTTTTGCACTGGAAGAACCTGATCAATTGATTCGTGAAAGGTATTGGGCAGCTCCTGATCAGCAGGTAATCCCCGAAGATGAATTTAAAAATTCTTTTCCGTATGATTCCTATTCAGGAAATCCTTCTATGGAAAATCTGAAAGAGGGTAAGGAGTTGTTGAATTTTTCATTTAATTCGGAAATCGACAGCCTGCTTCCATTAAATGAAATGCCGGCCCTCACTGCTGGAAGGTATCAAGTAAGTGCTGAAACTACTGATGAGTTTGGAACTAAAGTGGCATATTCAAAAATATTCACGGTTTATAATCCCGGGAAAAATAAATCGCCTGTTCATGAATTTTTCTGGTTTAAGCCGCTTAAAAATCGGTGTGAGCCCGGTGAAAATGCAAGCTTCCTGATTGCTTCTGCTGACGAAAAAGTGCGGGTGCTTTATGAAGTAACCCGTGAATATAAAGTTTTAAAATCGGAATGGATCACGCTGAATAAGGAACAAAAGAAAATTGAATTTCCGGTAACGGAAGATCTGAGGGGAGGCTTTTCGATCAGGGTCTGTTTTGTAAAAAATAACCGGAGTTATGAAGATGGCTTCCGTGTGGATGTTCCTTACACCAACAAGGAGCTGGATTTTGAGTTTATTACGTTCAGGGATAAGCTGCAGCCCGGACAAAAGGAAAACTGGCAAATCAAAATAAAAGGGAAAAACGGCGACAAGGTGGCCGCTGAATTGCTGGCTTCGATGTACGATGTTTCGTTGGATGCTTTTGTTGCACATAGCTGGAATTTTGACCTTTATAATTCCTACTCAGGCTATAGCTACTGGGCGGTAAATCAAAATTTTTTAAGTCAGGGAGGCTCATTGAACCGGCCTTACATCTCCGAATATCCTAAATCCATTTATAAAACCTATGATCAACTCAACTGGTTTGGTTTTGATTATTTTGGCGGTTATTATCTCAGAGGTGGACGTGCAGATAATGAAAGTCAGGATGGTGTGTATTTTATGAATGGAGTTGCGCTAGAGAAGTACAAAAATATGGAGGAGTCTGAAGATGGTATCAGTGACTTCAAATTTCATGACATTTCTGCAAATTATTCGGATACTACTGGTGGTTTACAGGAGATAAATGTTAAAAGTTCATCAACCCAGAGCCTTGAAGTCCGCCGCGATTTCCGTGAAACCGCCTTCTTTTTCCCCGATCTAAAAACCGACGAGGAGGGCAATGTGATCCTTTCCTTCGAAATGCCCGAATCACTCACCCGGTGGAAGCTGATGGGACTGGCTTATTCAAAAGATTTAAAATACGGGCAATTCAGCAAAGAGGTAATAACGCAAAAAGATTTGATGGTGGTTGCCAATGCGCCCCGCTTTTTCAGGGAAGGCGACCAAATGAACTTTACAGCAAAGCTGGTAAACCTTTCGGAGGATACTTTAGCAGGTGAGGTGGAGTTGCTTTTTAAAGATCCAATCACTTTGAAGGACATCACTTCGGCTATATTAAAAGGTGATACCAGGCAGTCGTTCATGGTTGGCAAAGATGGCAGTAAAGCTGTTTCCTGGGAAATTGCAATTCCGGATACATATTCGGTGGTATCTTATGAAATCCGGGCCAAAGCTGATGACTTTACCGATGGTGAATCAAAACCGATCCCGGTGTTGACCAACCGCATGCTGGTAACGGAATCATTGCCGCTGCCGGTTAACGGCAACGAAACCAAAAAATTTGTCTTTGAAAAACTGAAAAACAGCGATGCAAGTGGCAGCTTGAAAAACCATAAACTAACGCTTGAGTTTTCGTCGAATCCTGCCTGGTATGCCGTTCAGGCGCTGCCCTATATCATGGAGCAAGAGCAGGAATCAGCCGATCATGCCATGAATCGTTTTTATGCCAACAGCATTGCCTCTCACCTTGCCAACAGTAATCCGAAAATTAAAAATGTGTTTGATGCCTGGCGCAATTATACCCCGGATGCGCTGCTTTCGAACCTGGAGAAAAACCAGGAGTTAAAGTCGCTTATTTTGAATGAAACGCCCTGGGTAATGGATGCAAAAAATGAGTCGGAGCAAAAACAACGGATCGCCTTGCTTTTTGATATAAATAAAATGGCGCAGGAGAAAAATTCAGCACTTCGAAAACTCAGGCAATTGCAGTCACCTTCCGGTGGATGGCCCTGGTTTAAAGGGATGCGGGATAACCGCTATGTGAGTCAGCAAGTCGTTTTGGGCATGGCACATTTGCGCCAACTGGGTGTTTACGACATTGTAAAGGATGCGCAAAATTATGACATGCTTATCCGGGCAATCCGCTACATTGACCAGGAAATGAAGGATGATTTTGAGCAAATCAAAAAGTTTGATGAAGATTATAAGAACAACGATCATCTTAATTACATGATCATTCACTACCTGCTGGCACGCAGTTATTTTATGGATGAAGTCGTGATTAGCAAAGGGCAGGAGGAGGCATTTGCCTACTTCAGGGACCAGGCGATCAAATTTTGGGTAAACCACGACCTGTATTCCAAAGGGATGATGGCCATGGCGTTGTATAACCTGGGCGTAAAATCAGCTCCGTCCAATATAATTGCTTCAGTTAAAGAACATGCGCTTTATTCGGAGGAGATGGGATTGTATTTCCGGGATAACAATTCGGGATACTACTGGTACCAGGCGCCCATCGAAACTCAAGCCCTGTTGATTGAGGCTTTTGATAAGATCATGAACGACCGGAAAGCCGTTGAGCAAATGAAAATCTGGTTGCTTAAGCAAAAACAAACACAGTCGTGGGGAACTTCAAAAGCCACTGCAAGTGCTGTATATGCTTTGCTTTTGAGGGGATCGGACTGGTTGGCAAACGATAAACTGGCTGAAATCAAAATCGGGAAACAAGTGATAAATCCGATGCAGCGTGATGATACAAAAGTGGAAGCCGGAACCGGTTATTTTAAAACTGCCTGGAGTGGAGGTGATATTGAATCGGAAATGGGCGAAGTTATTATTACCAACGAGAATTCTACCGTTGCCTGGGGCGCCGTTTACTGGCAATATTTTGAGGATCTGGATAAGATCACGCCACATGAAACGCCGCTTTCGTTAAAGAAACAACTGTTTGTGGAACGGAATACGCCATCAGGGCCGGTAATTGAGCCTTTCACTGAAGGAGCCGGTTTGAAGGTTGGCGAAAAAATCAAAGTGAGGATTGAGTTGCGGGTCGACCGGGATATGGAGTTCGTTCACATGAAAGATATGCGGGCTTCGGCCTTTGAGCCGGTCAATGTGCTCTCGGGCTACCGGTACCAGGATGGACTCGGTTATTATGAAAGCACGCTGGACGCTTCTACGAACTTTTTCTTCGATTACCTGCGTAAAGGGACCTACGTGTTTGAATACCCGCTGGTGGCCTCACAAAAAGGGGATTTCAGCAATGGCATCACCAGCATTCAGTGTATGTATGCACCGGAGTTTGCGAGTCATTCTGAAGGGATGAGGGTGACAGTGGAGTAAGGTTCGTTCAGGGTTCAGCGTTCAGAGTTTGGCGTTTAGTCTTATTTCACCGATGGTGGATTCTGGTGTGAGGATATGTCTTGATTACTAAGGATTATCACTAAGAAAAAAAGCCGGCGTAAACCGGCTTTCTTCGTTGGAATATCCTATAGAAAATATATCTTAAAACCAAACGGTGGGAGCCATATTGCTCAAGGAAAATGTGGTTTTCAGCGTTCCACCGGAGTAAGTCCCACCTTCATATAACCCATTAACCGGTGTGCCTGTACAACTGCCTCCTGTGTAAACTTTATAAGTTGTGCCGCTGCTCAGTTGATCTGATGAGAAAATTATTGAATAGTAGCTGCGCACTGGTTTGAATGTTAACAGGGAGTTTCCGGCATTGTCTTCAATATGGAAAATGGTATTGGCGCTAACCTGCTGATTGGTTCTTAACAATACACAATATTGGGTTGAAGACGGGCTGGCATTTTCGGTCATGTTGGAGTTGGTCCCCGAAACCACTAAAAACCCGCCGGTAACAATACAACTGCCATTCACATCCATTCCAACCTCAGGCGAAGACTGCGGGCCATGAACTACAATTACTCCACCATTGATATGGATGTTGCCATTGCTATCCAAAGGATCACCATTTGATGAATTGATATAAATATAACCACCGTTAATTTCCAGCAGGCTTCCGTCGTTTTGTTCGCCACCATTTCCATAGGTTGCATTTAATCCGTCATCATGCGAAACAAGGCTAATGTTACCACCATTGATAATGATGTTCGGGCCTTCTATTGCCTCTTCCGATTGGATAATATTTATGGTTCCGTCGTTGATTGTAATGGTATCCAGTGTTTTTAAGCCGTCATCGGCTGAATCAATTGTAATTTCACCACTTTCGATGGTAATGTTGCCGTCCGCTTTCACTGCCTTGGCTTCGTCGTAGTCACCACTGCCGGGAGGCCAGCCCCCGCTTGAAATGGTAATACGTTCACCAGTGGTAGTAATTTCAATGATTGGTTCATTCCCGGAACCGCCAATTAGCAGGTCAGTATCTGTGGTAATGCCTTTGCCTCCATCACCCGAATGCGATAAAGTTACGTTTCCATCTATGATCGAAATATTTCCATCTGCATTAAGGCAGGCACCGTGATAAGCATCGTTATCACCTTCAATATTCGTATAGGTGTCGCCATCGCCAGAAGCGGTAATTTCAAGGCTTCCACCCGAAATCACAATATCGCCATCACTTGAAATACCCCGTCCTGCTTCGCCGGTTGAGTTGATCGTAACAGATGCTCCGTTAATCATCACCAGCGTTTCCGATTTTATCGCCGAGCAGTATGAAGGGTCATATCCCTGTCCGGATGCCTCCAGAATTACTCCTCCCGAAGTATTGATATCAACAGTTCCTCCATAAAGAATTATTTCCATATTGCTGTTCAATCCTTTGGACTTATCCCCGCTAACTTCAATATCCAGCAATCCATCGGTCATAATTAAAGTGCTGTCGCATTTAACGGCGCTCACTTCGTCACTTTGGCTGTGAACTGTAAGTACCCCACCTGAAATTTCAATATTGTCATTCCCGGCATCAACCCCATCGCCATCGGAAGTAACTTCTACGTTCCCATCTTCCATGAAAAACCCGTCTTTTGCATGAATGCCATCTTTTACGGCGCTGCTTACCGTGATATTTCCTCCCAAAATGCGGATATAGTCATCACTTGCCAGCCCGTGCTGATCAAGTCCGAGGCCGATTATTGTTAAGTTGCCACTTCCTTCAAAGACCAGTTGTCCTTCGCTGAAAAATGCAGCATCCTGATCTTCGCCATTGGGTGGGTCGAGGTAATTTTCACCATCGGTTAAACTGTTGTTTGTTTCTTCAACAAGCTCAACGGTAACCCTTTTATCTGATTGGATATTGATAGCCGGACCATCAGGATTTGTGATATTTACACCATCAAGAATTAAATCAATCCGCTCATCCGAATAAATTTTGAATGACCCTTCATTGCTGCTTCCTGACAACACATAGTTAATGTGCGCTATAGGGGCTGTGGAAGTTATGGTCACATTGGCGCCATCTACTTCGGCGGTAACGCCTACCGATTCCAGCGGATTATTTACCGAAGCTGATGTTCCGGTGTAGTACACATAAACCGTTGAATCCACAACCGGTTCCAGATCGAAGGTGATGCTATCAATTTCCGAAACATTAAACTGGCTTAAATTTCCGGCAACCCGAAAATTAGCTATCGTTCCGTTTTCAGTAAAAAACAGGCTGTCGGTTTCCGAAACCTCCATTTGGATGATTTCGTTTCCGGTATGTAATTTCATAATATTTTGGCCAAACAGGAAAATTGTCCCTAACAAGGCCGCACTGATCAAGGCTACTCTTTTCATTGTTTTACAATTTTCGTTGTTGAACCATTTACCTTTAGGATATAAATCCCGCCTGATAGCCAATCTATATCGATAATGGGATTTGAAGCATCTATTTCGGACTGCAATACCAGGTTGCCATGGATTGAAAAAAGGTTTACTTCAAATTTCCCCGCAGGCAGATTGGATATTAAAACCTGGTTTGAAGCCGGATTAGGAAAGATAACCGGTTTAAATTCTAATGTTGATTCGTCTGTTTCAGTAACCAGGTCGAAATAAATTTTCTTAATGGAATATAAACTCACTGTTGTCGGTTCCGAATTGTTGTGATCGATCTTCATTGTTCCCGCCGGCAGTGTGATTTTGTCGATGGTGCTGATTGTTTCGCTTATTTCGCCACCATCGTTCTTTTCGATGTGAAGATGCTGAGCAGTAATTGAAAGGGCAATTGCTAAAATTAGCATTGTTAGCCCGCTTGTTTTTAGTAACATATATGTCTCCCTTAATTTAACTTCGCAAATTAAATAATTATTTACTAAAAATCAGCTACTTATGGTTGAAGAAAAACAGCTGTTGGTTGAAAATATATCTATCAAACTAATATTAGGCTCGCAACAGGTCCCTTTTTTCAATAATCAGCGGATTTGAAAACCGGTTGGAATTTTGTTTTTTCTGATTCAATACATTTACCAGCAATGGTAGGGCTCTGTTCAACTGTTTTAACTTAATCGCATAATTCCATAAAGGTTCCATCTTCTTCCAGGCAACGGAATAAGCCAGGTGGCGTGCAAGTTCCATAAAGGGTTCCTGTTGCCGCGCCGATTGAAAAATATTCGACCACTTATAAAATTCGGTGTACGACCAGTCATAGCCTGCTTTCAATGCTTCGGGCGAAAGTTTGTTCGGTTTAAAAACCACCTGCCGGGTATTGTATTGATTCCAGTTTGTTGTCAGGATGCGGTTTTCGTTTAGCATTTGCTCAAACACCTTCGTCCCGGGATAGGGTGTAAGAATGTGAAACGTGGCTGTAGTGATCCCTTTGGAAACGGCCCAATCAACGGTTCGTTTGAAAACATCCGAGTCGTCCTCATCAAAACCATACACAAAACTGCCGTTGATCATAATGCCCATATCATGCAGCTTGCGAATGGCCAGGTCGTATCGTTCAAGCTTGTTGTGGTTTTTATTAGCCGATTGCAGATTGCTGCTGTTCATGGTTTCAAACCCGATGAAAAGGCTGCGCAAACCGGCATCATGTGCTTTCTTCAAAAGATTATCATCCATCACACTTTCCACGGTAGCCGCCCCCTGAAATACCTTGCCCATCCCTTTCATTTCATCAAAGAGGTTGGCTGTAAAAGGTGCACTGGCGAGCAGGTGGTCATCCAGGAAAAATAAGTGTTTTCCTTTCAAACCGCTAATTTCAGCAAGGGCACGTTCCAGTTCGAGCCTGTAATACGATTTCCCGCCTGCGAAAAATGCATGTTTGTAGCAAAAGGTGCACTGATGCGGACAACCCCGTGAAATAGTAATGGAATTGGGTACGAGGTAGAGCTGTTTTTTGATCAGGTCCCTTCGTGGAAACGGAAGGTTAAGCAGCGATCGGTTTTCAGAATGATAAACTTTTTTGATCGAACCGTTTTTGAGGTCATCTAAAAAACGGGGGAAACTATCTTCACCGGGACCTAAAAAAATCACATCCGCGTGAAGCGCAGCCTCCTGGGGTAACGAAGTAACATGCAGACCGCCCAGTAAAACAAGCGATCCCCGGTTTCGGTAATGATCTGCAATTTGGTAGGCGCGGTAAGCATTGGTAATATAAATCTGGATGACAACAACATCAGGATAGTCGTTAAGATCAATTGCTTCAACATGTTCGTCGATGATTTCGGTTTCACATTCGTTTGGAATAAAAGCAGCCAGGGTGGCCAGTCCGAGGGGCGGGAACAAACTGTATTTGATGGGCCGCCAGTCGGGGCTTTTGGCTTCGAGCAGGGCAGGAAGTATAAGTTTGAATTTTAATTTTGACAGGGATCTATTTGAGTTCATGACGCTGGTTTTGGGTTAACAATTCTGGAATGCCTGTTTGCCTTACTTTATCAATAAATCCAAACAGCAGGGCCAGGAATACATAAACGGCGAGCACCATTCCGTAAAATCCGGGGAAGTGCACTGGATGAAAAATCATATACACCACTTTTCCGATGATACCTATGGGCTCAAAAAAGGCATCCCAACTGTTGAATCGACCGTAACGGCCCAGGTAAACACCCACCGCTGAAAGCAGGATAATAAATTGGGTAAGTAAAAATTTCAGTTTCGGATTGATCCTGTTTTCGATGACTGTGTTAAAATGAAACATGGTGATCAGCCAAAACAACAGGCCATTCCATGCAAAGGTGAGGATGAGCATGAGGTCGAACCAGTGGGGCACAAAACGGGAATCTTCCAGGTGAATAAAATCGGTAATGATGTAAGGAGCATTGGGTAGAAAAAGCAGCCACAACGAACCGGCAAGCACCAGATGATACCAGCGGCGATTTTGCTTTTTAACCAAGCGGCTGCTAATCCAAAGTGGAATAAAAGCCAGGAAAAGATTCCATGACAGGAAAACATAATAAAGTGAACCTGTAAAAAGCATCCTGAACAGTAACATGCTCATGCTGAAACTTACCGAAATCAGCAGGTACAGGTTGAGTTGACGAAGTTGAATTTTATTTTGAATCATAACATAATTTTAAAAACTTCACCCCGCAATGGTTACCCACCTTGGGGTGAAGTGGTCGAAACCCGCAAATTTTAACTTTCTTTTAATTGATTTTCTTCATTGATCTGCCCGTACCAGTTGATCCGTTTCGACAAGTACATCACAAAGCCAAGGATGATAAACAGGCCGATGCTGCCAAACAAAAGTGCATAATCCTCAAGCTGCAAAATGGTAAACAGGAAGGCATAGAGCACCCCCAGCGAAATGGCAATGATCCTGCTCAGTCGTCCCGACTTAAAAATGCTGTGCGAGAAAACGGTGATCATCCCGATAATCGCAATGGCTGAAATGAGGTAAGCAAGGTTAAATCCAACCTGTTCGGAAAGCGATAACAACAAGGTGTAAAACAGTAGCAGGGCGAAACTCACCAGCAGATACTGAACCGGGTGGATCCGTTTTTTATTGATGATTTCCACAAACAGGTAGATCAGGAAAGTGAGCGCAATGAACATGATGGCGTATTTAGCCGAGCGCATCGACTTTTGGTATTCATCCACAGGAAAAAGCAGGTTCACCCCGAATGCAGCTTCATCCACCCGGTAGCTTAGATTGTTCCACACCTGCGGAAAATTGCGGTTCAGATCAAGGATGGTCCATGAAGCTGTGAAGCCGTTACTGTCGATGTTGTGATCATCCGGAAGAAAACTCCCTGTAAAAGAAGGCGTTGACCAGGGTGAGGTGATATTTACATTGGTGGTTTTTCCCACCGGTGAAAAATATATGTTTTCACTGCCACTCAGGTCGAGATCAAGCGAAATCCTGTATTCAGTGGTTTCAGGGTTCAGTTTTACCCCTGAAGTAAATCCAGCATTGGCAACAGTTGGATATTTCAGCCCGGGCTCCACCTCGTAATTTTGATCATTCAAAACAACTTTCAATTCATTTTGAATACCCCGGAGGTCTGTCACGCCAAATAATACAGACGCTTTGTCCCAATGGACTTGTTCGGGTACAATGCCCAATTCATTCAGGTCGGGCAGGTGAAATTTGCTGTTAAAACGAATTTCAGAGTTGTAAACGATTACTTTGTAAATGCCCCGGTGCCTGATCTCCGGATTGAGTTGCCCGGTAATGTCGAGCTTTTCGGGAAGCACAAAAAGGGTTTTGTTTGATTTTACGATTTCATCATCCTTATTTATATACTGCTCGAAATAGGGGATGGCCAAAATGGGCCCTGTTACGGTTTGTTGCCGGCCCCATTTGTCACCCACCTCTTGAACTACTGAGTTTCTTGTCGTTTCACGTTCACCGATCAAACCCTGTATCATGAAGGTGGGAATGAGTAAAAGGAGGATTAAAAATCCGATAATTGCGATCTTCACTGAGATCGACTGTGATAACTTCTTTGAAAATTCCTGGATTGTTTGCATTGTTTTTTGTTTTTATATAAAGTACTTTGAAATACAAAGTAAAAGGTTAAAAAAATTATTGGTTCTTTAATAAGTTTTCAAGTGCATCAAGGTGTTGCCTGAACTCAGCTTTGCCGTTATCTGTAGCCTGGAAACTGGTTTTGGGCTTGCGTCCGACAAACTGCTTTTTCATCCTGATAAGTGCTTTCTCTTCAAGCGCCTTCAGGTGGCTGGCCAGGTTACCGTCGGTGGTATCCAACAACTCTTTCAGGGTGTTAAAATCCACCCAGTCGTTTACCATCAGAACCGACATGATCCCCAGCCTGACCCTGTTTTCGAATGCTTTATTTAAATTCTGAATGATGTCTTTCATCGTTCGTATCGGTAATACATCACCAAACCATAAATGATATGTAAAATGCCAAAGCCAATGGCCCAGAACAGCAGACCCCAGCAGGTGAAAATTCCGGCCAGCAAACCTAATACAATTTCCGAGATACCAAGGTACTGCACCTCGCTGAGGGTATATTTCCCTGCATTAACCAGCGCCAGTCCGTAAAAGATCAACGTTACAGCAGCCAGCAAAGTTCCATCGTTGCGGTCGATCAGGATCAGCGCAAACACTCCTCCGGCAATCAGTGGAATAAAAAGCTGAAACAACAACCTTTTGGTTGTGTGATCCCACAGGGAGTAGTTGTATTTTTTGGCCTTCCGCCACGAGAAATAATAAGCAGAAGCAAGCGCCAGTACAAAGGTTGCAATTGCCAGGATCAGTAAGTTGGTCAACAGATCCATCTGGTAGCTAAACTCCTCCATGGGTCGGAGTAAATAGAAATTGGTGGTGTATTTGATCCGGCCGAAATCGAGCAAATAATAAGCTATGGCAGCAGCTATGAGCGCAATGATACCGGCCGAAACTCCCGACAGGCCACTCAACGACAAAAACCTTGAGGAGCGTTCCATCAGGCTTTTGATCTCCTGCAGGTCTTTAAACTCTTTTGATTTTTCCATGTAATATTTGGTTATAAAGTACTTTGAAACGCAAAGTAAAAATATATATTGTTTATATACAAATTTTTTTAAAATTTTTTATCGATAAAAAGGTATGAACTATTCGGGAATATAAAACCTTAGCCTTTACTTTACTTCACTTCAGCCAGGTCGGATTGAATGCGAATGGAGTCCAACTGTAATTTAAACTTGCTCACCAATTGGTTGTATTCTGTTAGATTCGCAGTATCAACCGGCTCAGCAGGAGGGGACTCCACTTTGAGCGGATCAACAGCCTGCCCGTTTTTGAAAAACCTGAAATCAAGGTGAGGTCCGGAAGCGAGCCCGCTCTGGCCAACATAACCGATCACCTGTCCCTGGCGAACATGCACGCCGGTTTTTATCCCCTCACCAAATTTTGAAAGATGCAGATATGCCGTTGTATAGGTGCCGTTGTGTTTGATCTTTACAATCCGCCCGTTTTGTCCGCGATACTGTGCTTCAATAACAACTCCCTCGCCGATTGCATGAACCGGTGTTCCGACAGGTGCTGCGTAATCCACGCCATGATGAGGCCGGCGGATCTTTAATACCGGGTGAAGGCGGCTATTTGAGAATCTCGAGCTGATCCTGCTGAATTTTAAAGGTGCTTTCAGAAAAGTGCGGCGCAAGCTGTTGGCTTCTTCATCAAAATAATCCCCAATTGAATCCTGAACAAAATAATAAGCCAGGAAATCGTGATCAGCATGATGGAAGCTTGCTGCATACACTTTTCCTATGCCAATATAGTCATCTTCCACATACAATTGCTCATATATCACTTTGTAGGCATCTCCTTTTTGTATTCCAAAAAAGTCGATGGTCCAGGCATATATTTCCGAAAGTTCATTGGCCAGGTTTGGATCGGTATTGTTATCCACCATGGCATTCCACAACGAACTGTTGATGGTGCCGGAGGTGGTGGCTTCACGGATCTCAATTTCCTTTTCTCCCAAATGAATATGAACAGAATCACGCAGATCAAAAACCACGTAATCCGTCGGATTTATTTCATATACAAAGTACTCCACCTTTTGGGCTGAGTCGTTTGTACATAGCACCGAATAACGATTTCCGGCCCTGATTTTCCGCACATCAAAAGTTGGTTTGGAGCGCTTAGCCAGGAGATCAATGGTAGCATAATCCACTTTGTAATCAAGCAGAATTTCGGATAAATATTGATTGCGTTTTACCTTATCCGAAAAAACCAGCATGGAATCTACGGGAATCCCGTAAGCAAGCGTGGGCTGAAAAACAACTTCTTCGCTGTTTTCATTTTCAGAGGTGGATAAGGATTGATTACAAGCAGTGAAAGTAACCACAAGTGAAGCAAGCAGGAGCGCAGACCAAATTTTGTTCATGAATATCAACCTGAGATTTTAAAATGAATTATCATTGTTAACTGAAAAGCCCCAAAATTAGTATGAATTTTCCAATAAAAAACCCTGACATGAATCTATGCCAGGGTAATGTAAACCTAAATTAAAACTATAAAATTATCAGCTTTCCAATGTCTGATTGGATTTTTTGTCCTTTTAAGTTGTAAAAATAAATACCCGGTTCCCAGCTGTTTACATTGATATTAATAAGACCAGATCCAGCTTCAATAGCCTCCGAATATATTAGCTTTCCTTCAAGACTGTAAATTTTAAAACTGGTTGCTTCATTTATCAATGCTTTGTTGAGGCTAAAGCTAACCTCCCCTGTTGCGGGGTTTGGAGCGGGTTCTGAAATAAACCTGGCTGAAGCAGGCTTCTCTGTAACAGCGGTATTGGGTCCGTTAATAACCAAAACCTCAAAATCATCAAAATAAAAACCATCTTCAGTTACCCAATTGTCAGTTTTCAGGAAGAACCTGAACTTTACGGTTTTTCCAATGTAATCCGACAAATCGATTTCTTCCTGCACCCATTCAGTTTGAAATCCATCGTACAAGGGTTGTCCGCTCACCTGGTTTCCTGAACCCGGAACCGTGAATTTTCCTTCCAGGGCTGTCCAGGTAGTTCCATTGTTTTCTGAAACCATAAACTGAACATAATCATACCCGGCCTCAATTTCCCATTTTGCCCAAAAAGTTACCATTGCGTATGCAGCTTCGGTTAAGTCAATATTGTCATTCATTATTGCGGCACTTGTATGGTTGTTAGGGTAATCTCCGTTTGGTGAATCGGTAATGGAGCCCGTAGCAGAATGAAAAGCATTATTGGTTACATCCCAGTTTGGCGATATCCAGTTGGTCATTGTATTGCAATCGTCATCAAATAAAACCAATGCCTCACCAAATATTTTGGTAATTGTGTCGGAAAGGATATAATCGCCATTATCAACCTGCAGCAGAAACTGGAATTGCATGCCACTGAAAATGCCAGGGTTGAGAGCAAACGGAATCGATTCTGAAAAGGTCTCCAGTAGCTCTGGATCCACAAACTCAACAGGGTTTCCAACTGAAGCGATGTTGTCGCTGACAGGCGTTAAGCTAACTGTGTAGGTTCCGCCTTCACCTAAACCCAGCCGCGTGAAATCAAAATCAATGGCTCCGGTTAGTTCATTGAAAACTATTGACGAGGTCTCTTCTACATCTGCGTATTTTCCTGCAAATGCAGCAGCCAGGATATTCTGGATCATATTTTCCTGTGCAATTGGAATGATCCTGTCTATCGGGCACCAAAATCCGTCACTTCCTCCTCCAAGTTCAGGAGTATAAGCAAAAATTTTAGGTTTTGAAGACTGCTCACCATACATCCAGTCGTCGGATCCACCGTTGGTTGGATAAATGGTAGTACTTCCGGCGCCGTACGTATAATGGCTGTCCTGTGTATATAAAGTTGCATGAGCATAAAACAGATCGTCATCAGGACTGGGATCTTCCGTGTAACCCCAGGCATAAAGTAAAAGGTTGCTATACGTGTGATAATTGAGTGCATTTATAAATTCGTGATTGTTGCAGAAATCGCGCATGGCTTGTGTTTCGGGTTCAGAGAAGGCAGATGCTCCACGGTAATCTTCATCACATGGATCGGCAGAAGAACCGGTATTATCAAGGCCCCATTGATAGCCATAGTTTCGGTTAATATCCACTCCATCACAGGATGAACCTGAATTATCGCGCCTGTTTTTACGCCACATGCCTCCCCCGTTGGGATTGGTAGTTTGATTATAAACATAACCATCCGGGTTAACAAAAGGAATAAAATACATTTCCGTATTGTCAACCAGGGTTTGGATCATCGGGTCGGTATCGTAATTCTCAAGCAGGTACCACATGTAATACATCAATGTCATCAAACCTGCCGGCTCTCTTGCATGATGAATTGCTGTATAAAGCACTTCAGGTTCACCTTCATTTTGCGTAGGATTATCCGAAATTTTCACCATCCACATGTCCCTGCCTTCCAGGGTTTGGCCAATACTTTCCTTGGATGTAATTAAATTGGGATAAAGTGTGGTCATTTTATCAATCATGGCTATTGTTTCATCCCAGGTTAAGTGCCCACTCATCGAACCAAAGTCAAAATTTTCGGGAACCATCCATTCGGTGGCTCCTTTGTAATCATTTATACTGGTCGATTTTCCCTCATTTCTTTGAACATAATATTTGGCCACATCTTCGATTAAAATCTCATAGGTTAAGCCCAGGTCTTTAATTTTAGCCAATTCAAATTCAGAATAGTCTGAAATTATGTAAACTCCGAATTTGAGCTCTCCTTCAGTAACGTCAATTCCAGCATGCGCCATTTGAAGCAATTGATCCTCATTGGCATAAACCTTTACTTTTGAATATTGGATTTGCTGCGATAAGGCAATAGAAAATGGAAGTACAAAAAGTACAAATGATAAAAGTTTTCTCATGATCATTGTTTTTGAAATAACAAAATTGAGACAACAGAGGCTTCAGGAAAGTTGCCTGCCGAAGAAGCTTAAAAATCCAATTAATCGAACAAGCACCACCATTATTTGTTAATGGGAAGGCAGCGAAACTAAAATGATTCTCAATGGAGATTATTGATTTAACAAAAGAATACGAACGAACATATTTTCTTTGTCTGGAAGAACATCATGAGCAAATGGATGAAGCCATTGCTGCCAAAGAGCTTTGGTATCGTGATATGAAGGGAAAGGGTTTACGCGTAAAATTGGGAAAGGATGACCATGGCGAAGTTGGTGGAATGATCCAGTATTTCCCGATTGAGCATTCATGGATAGCTGGAAAAGACCTGTACTTTATTAGTTGTATATGGGTGCATTCCAATAAGGCAGGTGCAGGTAATTTTCAGGGTAAAGGAATGGGAAAAGCCTTGCTTAAAGCAGCTGTAGAAGATGCCCGTTCATTGGGAAGCAAAGGGATTGTAGCCTGGGGTACCTCGCTTCCCACCTGGATGAAAGCGAGCTGGTACAAAAAACAGGGATTTATTCAGGTGGATTCTAAAGGATTTATAGGTGGTGATATGCTTATGTGGATTCCATTCACCGAAGACGCTATTCCCCCGAAATGGATAAAATCAAAAAAGAAACCTGAAAACTCATCTGAAAAAGTTAAAGTTACCTGTATGTCGCATGGTTGGTGTTCGGCTATGAATATGGCCTGCTCAACAGCCAAAAATGTTGCAGCCGAGTATGGCGATAAGGTTGAAGTTGAAGTTATCAATACTTCAGATGGTTCGCAGTTAAAAGAATGGGGAGCTTCCGACTTGCTTTATATTGATGGTAAAAGATTGATCATGGGACCTCCGCCTTCCAAAGAAAAGTTGCGCAATATCATCGAAAAGAAAATCCGAAGAAAATAATTTTCAATTAACATTTCTTATTGAATTTTTGTACTTTTAAGGTTCATTTAAAACCTTTCAAGCATGAAAAGACCCTATCTACTCCTCGTCAGCCTTGTAATTTTCATTAACACTCAAGCATGGGAATTAGTTGGCCCGGCCGATATTGTGGCTACCAATATTTGTTTTGCCGGTGAATTGTATAACGGAATAATGATTTGTTCCGACGATGGTATGTATCTGAATGATGAAAACAGCCTTCAGTGGGACCATTATTCCGAAGCGGGATTGCCTGTTATTGAAGGTATTTTTCTGGAAACAGAAACCATACTTGTGGTTATGGGCAACGGCTCTTATTCAGATGGTATTTACATTTTTAATACTAACACCGGGCAGTTTACATTGGTTGAATATTGCCTTGAGCCGTCGTTTTTACGGTTCGATCCAACAACATCAAAATATTACGTTGGTCATACCGGCGGCCTGCTGGTTTCGGAAGAGGGAACAAACTGGAGCGAAGTAGGCTTTTTCAGTGGTAAACAATGCCTTGAAATAGCCTTTGATTATGTTAACCTGGTAGTTACGGTAAACCAACTTCCACCCAATGTTTACAGATCAAATAACAGTGGTGATACCTGGCAATCATCATCTTCATTTTCACCACTGTTCAGGATGGCATCTTATTACGGGCCAAATTTCTTTGGTATGTGCCCGTTAAATACGGCATTATCCGGGTTTTATTCAACTACTGATGGTGGAAATACCTGGGATATGGAATTTGCATCAAATAATATCAGTGATGTTTCTTACGATCAAAATGGCTTTTTACTTGTAACCTGGCAAAATTCCGGATCGGGGTACGAAGGACTTGCAATTTATGAGCCCGGAACAGGCACATCCGGACTCACGTTTCTGAATGATGGCCTGCCAAGCACTAATATTTTAAGGGTAAAGCAAAGGGAGGGAATCGATGTTCATTTTGCTTATGCTTGTACGGATATGGGAGTATATAGTATTTTGTTTCTTGGGGTTGAGGAAAACCTAAATCAGGATTTCACTATTTCACCAAATCCAACCGTCGGTAAAGATCAGATCAAAATAAGATTTGATAAGGTAAAATATATTAATTCTATTCAGGTGTTAAGCCTCGAAGGACAAATTGTAAAAGACAAAACCTGCAATAATTCCATTGATCAATTGGAATTAAAACTGGATGGTTTAAAACCGGGGATCTATTTGATTAATATAAATTCAGGGCAAAACACCCAGACCGGCAAAATTATTTTGAAATAGCCATAGGACTAAATATCTTTCCACCTGAAAGTTTCAATCATATGATTGATGTCTTCTTCCAGAAATTTTATAACAGGTGCTAAGGAATCGTTATTCGGAACGGTATTAAAATAAAGGGCACCCCGCACAAAATTCTGTACACTGTCAGTAATATAAAACTGGTAAGGTGAAGCAGCTCCCGATCCGGAAATGTTATAAATTAACCCGTAAACCTGGTTTTCTTTATCAACGAACTGTTTGTTTTCAATACCGCTGGCTTTTGGAATATGCTTCATAGCAAGCGTTCTGGTGTCTTCCAGGTATTCATGAAGGTTATTATCCACCTCCTTATAGCTTAGGTGAAGCGTCCCCTTAAATTGATTGAATTTGAGGTTAATCCAATAAGCTTCGGCATTTTGAAGTGTATCAAAAATGATTTTTGAGTAAACAGGATACTCGAATTGATAAGGGAAATTTGTATCAAACAACTGGTAGTTTTTTTCAGGAAGATCAATCCGAAAATATCCTCTGGGTTTTGGATAGTAATCGTTATTGCAGGATATCAAAATCAGTAAAATAGCTGAAATCAAAAACAGATTGCTAATTTTCATTTTCACCAGTTTTATTCAGTGAAACACCCACCATCTTGATTCTTCGTTTATCCACAGTAACCACTTTAAACTCAAAGTACTGGTATTTAACGGTGGTATTTTTTTCCGGAATTTTCCCTGTTAGTTCTAAAATGATGCCGGCAATTGAATCAGCATCGCCTTTAACTTCATCAAAAATGCTATCATCGGCTCCAACGATTTTACAAAAATCATGAATGCTGGTTTTAGCTTCAAATATATAATTGTTGTCATCTATTTTCGTGTAACCAATTTCATCTTCAGGCGAATCAAATTCATCCGAAATCTCACCAACGATCTCTTCAATGATATCTTCGAGTGTAACAATACCGGAGGTTCCACCATATTCATCCACTACAATTGCCATGTGAACTTTTTTCTCCTGTATTTCCTGTAGCAGGTCATTGATCTTTTTATTTTCAGGAACAAAAAATGCAGGTCTGATCAATTCTTTCCAGGCAAAGTCGCCATTGTTATTAATATGTGGAAGCAGGTCTTTAACATACAAAATGCCGTCAATTTTATCAAATGTATCGGTATAAACAGGTATGCGTGAATAACCAGATTCCCTTACAACATTGAGTACCTCCTCAAAAGACACCGATGATTCAATAGAAACGATATCAAGCCTCGACCGCATGATCTCCTTTACATCAATGTCGGTAAACTTTACAATACCCTTTAATATCTTGGTATTTTCTTCAGATGCCGCATCATCCACGGTTATATCAATGGCTTCTGATAACTCACTCATGGATATCTCCTTGTTAATTTTTCCCATTTTTTTATCAATCAAGCGGGTCATTTTAACCAGAATTGATGATAGCGGATAAAACAATTTTACCAGGAAACCCAATGGCCTGGCCATAAAGGAGGCAAAAAAGACAGGCCGCTGATTGGCAAATATTTTGGGCATGATCTCCCCAAAAAGTAACAACAGGGTTGTAATTACAACCACTTCTACCACAAAGCCTAAAATTGGGTAATTACTAAAATCAAATAGTGCAGCCGAAACATAAGCACTTAAAATCACGATACCCACGTTCACAAAATTGTTGGCTATCAAAATGGTGGCAAGTAATCGTTTGGGAATATCGAGAAGTTTAAGAATTTGCTTGTTAACCGAGGATTCCTTGCTTTTAATGTCCCGAAGATTTACCGGGCTTAATGAAAAATATGCAATTTCAGAACCGGAAATAAGGGCTGAGAAAAACAGGAGTAAAAGGATTACGATCATACTGATCAAAACTCCCATAGAAAAAATACCTGAAAGGGTATTTACCAAAATACTACCAAATAAAAGGTAAGGATCACTATCAGCTTCTTCCAAAACAGATAAATTAATTTATTAATGCGATCGCAAAACTAATAAATTCTTACAAATACAAAGTTGTAAAATAAAAAGATAAGCCCCTTTGATTTAGAGCTTTAGATTAAAATGGCAGATCGTCATCCGGAGCCTCAATTTCAGGTTCCTGTGCTTTTGGTGCCGGTGAACTTTGCGAAGACTGCATTGGCGCCTGTCCTTCGTTTTCCCTGCGTCCCAGCATAGTCATGTTATCTCCGAATATTTCTGTTACATATTTTTTAATTCCATCCTGCTCATACGAACGGGTTTTTATTTTCCCTTCAATGAACACCTGGTTTCCTTTCCTAAGAAACCGCTCAGCTATTTCTGCAAGGCCTCGCCATAGCACCACATTGTGCCACTCGGTTGTTTCTACCCTTTGTCCTTCGCGATTTTTATATGATTCTGTTGTTGCCAGGGGAAACGACGCTTTTTTTACGCCATTATCAAATGTCATGATTTCGGGGTCTTTCCCCAAATTTCCTACTAATATTACTTTATTTACGCCTGCCATATCTCAATATTATTTGATTGGTTTTGACATGCAAAAATAGCGTTTTTTAATTTTTATGTTGATGCTTCATTTAATTTATTCTCCTTTAAATATCGATCTGTCAATCTCGAAATACCATATTGATCAATGTTTTGAATTTTTACGGTGAAAGCACTTTTAAAACCCATGGCTTTCATAAATGCGTCGGAATGGTGAGGGGTAAGCCAAAGAACAAAAAAGCGGGCATAAATATGCTGGTGTGTTAAAATGTGCTTGTAATCGTGAACTGTTTTTTGAATTTTTACCTGTTGGCCATTAAATCCCGATTGATCGATCTTTTTTTGCAGCAGCTCTTCACTCATTGTATTGTGGCTCTCCAGTAGCGGAAATTCATAAAGGTTTTGCCAAATATCCTTTTCTGTGCGTTTTTGAAGCCAGGTTTCATTTGTCTCTTTTGAAATGATTACAAGATAGTTGAAATAGCGTTTTTTCGTTTTCACCTTCCCGTTCTTTCGAGGAAGTTCGTTTACAATCTTGTTTTTATAAGCATAACAGTCTTCTTTAAAAAGGCAGGCTGAGCACTCCGGATTAGCTGGTTTACAATACAATGCACCAAACTCCATCACGGCCTGATTAAAGGTTCCAGGATCATTTTTATCAATCCACTTATTCATCAATGTTGTAATTTCCTTGTTGCCATCTGTACTATCTATGGCTGTTTCTATCCCGAAAATCCTTGAAATAACACGCATCACATTTCCATCCACCACAGGATACGGCTCACCGAATGCAATAGAGGTAATTGCTGCAGCGGTGTAAGGCCCTACTCCCGGTAATTGCAAAACATCCTTATAGTTATTTGGAAATACTCCATTGTGCAGCTCAACAATTTGTTTGGCAGCCTTATGCAAGTTGCGCGCCCGGGTGTAATATCCCAGTCCCTGCCACAACTTAAGTACCTGGTCTTCACTGGCCATGGCAAGCTTATGCACTACCGGAAAGGCATTCTTAAATTTAAAGTAATAATCCATGCCTTGCTCAATGCGGGTTTGTTGTAAAATAATTTCTGATAGCCAAATCAGGTAAGGGTCGGATGTTTTTCGCCAGGGTAAATCGCGCTTATGTATATGGTACCAACCAGTAATTTTTTCTCCAAAATTCATAGGGAACAAATTTAATCACAGTCAGTTAAAAAAAGCACCATATTCTATTGCATTTGAAAAAATTTATATATTTGCACCCCTTAAGTGAAATTATTGAATTACAGAATATAAAAAACGAATTATCATGACAAAAGCAGAAATCGTTGCAGAAATTTCGAATAAAACAGGAATTGAAAAAGTTACTGTACAGCATACTGTAGAGGCTTTTATGGATGTAGTTAAAGATTCGATGGTTAACGGTGAAAACGTTTATCTCCGCGGATTTGGCAGCTTCGTTATAAAACAACGTGCAGAAAAGACCGGAAGAAATATTTCCAGGAATACTACGATTATTATCCCTGCTCACAATATACCAGCTTTCAAGCCGGCTAAAACTTTTGTAAACGAAGTTAAAAAAAGCGTTAAATAAATTTATTGATCTAAAAACTTTGGATTATGCCAAGCGGGAAAAAGAGAAAAAGACATAAGATGGCGACCCATAAGCGTAAAAAACGCTTACGGAAAAACAGACACAAAAAGAAATAATTTGATCTGAGAAAGTTTAAAACATAGTGCCTCCGCATTATGTTTTAAACTTTTTAATACCTCCAATTACTTTCGGCTCTCTCCAAATCATGTCAACGACCTTTTGTCGTGATACTGAACTGAAAAATACATATTAATGTGAATAAAGAATTAATTATTAACTCTGGTGCTTCCGAGGTTGATATTGCATTGCTGGAAGAAAAGCAACTGGTTGAGTTACATAAGGAGAAGAACGATACAAGTTTCGCAGTAGGAGATGTTTACCTGGGTCGGGTTCGGAAAATTATGCCCGGACTCAATGCGGCATTTGTTGACGTTGGTTACGAAAAAGATGCCTTTCTGCATTACCTGGATTTAGGTCCGCAGGTTCAATCACTCAATAAATTAACCCGATTAGGCCTTCAGGGAAAACTCAAAGGCTTAACCCTTGATAATTTCAAGCAGGAAAAAGATATTGAGAAAACCGGTAAAATTACTGAGGTGCTTGCTGCCGGACAGCAAATTCTGGTGCAGGTTGCCAAAGAACCTATTTCTACCAAGGGCCCACGGGTTTCTTCCGAATTGTCATTCGCAGGAAGATTTCTGGTACTTGTTCCTTTCTCAAACAGGATTTCAATTTCTCAAAGGATCAAAAGCATTGATGAGCGCAAAAGGCTTAAAAGACTCATTTTGAGTATTAAGCCCAATAATTTCGGTGTTATCATCAGAACGGTAGCTGAACATAAAAAAGTTGCCGACCTGGATAATGACCTGAAATCGCTGGTGAAAAAATGGGAGCAGCTTGTGAAAAAAATGCACAATGCCCAGCCTCCTTCCAAGATTGTCAGCGAAATTGACCGTACTTCGGTGATCCTCAGGGATGTTTTAAATGAATCGTTTAACAGCATTATTGTTAATGATCAAACCCTGTTTGATGAAATTCGAAATTACCTTGGTTCCATCGCCCCTGAAAAAACAAACATTGTAAAGATCTACAAAGGTAAAAAGCCGGTTTTTGAAAATTTCGGGATCGATAAACAAATCAAAAATTCATTCGGCCGAATCGTTACCATACGTAGTGGAATATACCTTATCATTGAGCACACAGAGGCGCTGCATGTGATCGATATTAACAGCGGTCACCGGGTAAACAAAGAAAACAGTCAGGAAGAAAATGCCCTGGCCGTAAACCTGGAAGCTGCTGCCGAGCTGGCTCGCCAACTGAGGCTTAGGGATATGGGCGGTATCATTGTGATCGACTTCATTGACATGAAGCAATCGCATAACCGCCGGAAATTGTACCAGAAATTGAGGGATGAAATGGCCAAAGACAGAGCCAAGCATACCATTTTGCCTCCGAGTAAATTTGGGCTGGTGCAAATTACACGTCAGCGTGTTAGGCCCGAGATGAGTGTTGAAAATGCTGAGAAATGCCCGGTTTGTGAAGGTTCTGGTGAAATCAAGCCAAGCATTATGTTTACCGATGAAATTGAGAATAACATCCGTTATCTGGTTCAGGAGCAAAATGAAAAATTCCTGAAACTTTCGGTTCATCCATACCTTTACGCGTATTTGAAAAATGGCTGGCCATCGCCCCGTATGAAATGGTACAGGAAATACAAAATATGGGTCAGGCTCATGGAGGTAAATACCTATCACTTACTCGAATATCATTTTTTCAATAAAAATGATGACCAGATTAAAATCTAATCAGTTTTCAAACATCTTCTGATTTTCGGATATTTGCAAACTAATTTTTAATTCAGAAAAACTGAACCGATGGATATTGTTTTAAGCGGAATCAGACCAACCGGTAATCTGCATCTTGGAAATTATTTTGGTGCATTGCGGAATTTTACAAAAATGCAACATGAAAATACATGCTATTTTTTTATTGCTGATTATCACTCTTTAACCACACATCCCACCCCTGAACATTTGCAGGATAATGTGAAACAGGTGCTGGTTGAATATTTGGCTGCCGGCCTCGATCCCGAAGTGGCAACCATATATGTGCAAAGTGATTTACCGCAAACTGCAGAGCTATACCTTTTTTTAAATATGAATGCTTATAAAGGGGAGCTTGAAAGAGTGACTACCTTTAAAGAGAAAGCAAAAAAACAACCCAATAATATCAATGCCGGTTTACTCACATATCCGGCGCTAATGGCTGCTGATATCCTGATTCACAGAGCCCACAAGGTGCCTGTGGGAAAAGATCAGGAACAACACCTCGAAATGACACGAACCTTTGCCAATCGATTTAACAGGCTTTATAAGGTGGATTATTTTCCGGAACCTGTGGCGTACAATTTTGGTGAGGAACTCATTAAAATTCCGGGTTTGGATGGCTCCGGCAAGATGGGAAAATCAGAAGGGGAAGGCAATGCCATTTTCCTGGCTGATGAACCGGCTGTAATCCGTAAAAAAGTGATGAGGGCGGTTTCTGATGCCGGCCCAACTGAAAAAAATTCGGTAAAACCGGAGCCCATCAGGAACCTGTTCCTGTTGATGCAAGCAGTTTCTTCTGCTGATACCGTTGCCTATTTTGAAGAAAAATACAATGCCTGTGAGATTAGGTATGGGGATATGAAAAAGCAACTGGCCGAAGATATCATCATTTTTACGGAACCCATTCGTGAACGTGTAAAAGAGCTTTCTGCTGATGAAGCGTATATTAAAAAGGTGATGGAGATGGGAAAAGAAAAAGCGATAGCATCAGGTGGTAAAACAGTTAAAGAGGTTCGCGAAATTATTGGATTCAGGCCCTAAGAATTTAAAAATCCATAACAATTTTCAGTTATGCCGGAAATGTTCGATACTGCAGTTCGTAGCGAAACAGCGGTCCTTATCGGGGTGATAACCCACGACGAAACCGAGGAACGAGTGAATGAATATCTCGATGAGCTTGCTTTTTTGGCTGATACTGCCGGTGCAATTACCAAAAAGCATTTCGTTCAGAAACTCAATAATATTGATCCACGCACTTTTGTTGGCTCGGGTAAATTGCTGGAAATTGCCGATTACATTCAGGAACATAAAATTGACATTGCCATTTTTGATGATGAGCTGAGCCCTTCGCAAATGCGAAATATTGAACGGGAACTCAAATGTCGTATCCTCGATCGCAACAATCTTATCCTCGATATTTTTGCCCGCAGAGCGCGTACCGCCCATGCCAAAACGCAGGTGGAGCTGGCTCAATATCAGTATCTGCTTCCCCGTTTGACCCGCATGTGGACCCACCTCGAACGGCAGCGCGGGGGGATTGGATTGAGAGGTCCCGGTGAAACAGAAATTGAAACCGATCGCCGGATCATCCGTGATCGAATTTCATTGCTGAAAAAGAAGCTGGAGAAAATTGATAAACAAAAGTCTACCCAAAGGGGCAACCGTGGAAGTATGGTCCAGGTAGCGCTGGTTGGTTATACCAATGTGGGTAAATCTACCATCATGAACCTGTTGAGTAAGTCGGATGTTTTTGCAGAAAACAAGCTTTTTGCAACTTTGGATACTACCGTTAGAAAAGTAGTTCTGGGAAATCTTCCTTTTTTACTTTCCGATACGGTAGGGTTTATTCGCAAGCTGCCCCATGATTTGGTGGAGTCGTTTAAATCTACCTTAGACGAAGTTCGTGAATCTGATTTACTGATCCATGTGGTTGATATTTCACATCCCGATTTTGAGGAGCAGATCAACGTGGTGAAACAAACATTGTCGGAAATTGATGCCACCGGAAAGCCAACCATCATGCTTTTTAATAAAATTGATGCCTATCATTTTGTGGAAAAAGAAGAAGATGATTTAACGCCCGCCACCAAAGAAAATCTGAGTCTGGATGACTTGAAAAAATCATGGATGGCTGCTTCGGAATTTCCCAGTCTATTTATTTCTGCTATCGAAAAGCAAAATGTAGACGAACTGCGAAGAGTGATTTATGAAGTGGTGAAAAAAATTCATATCAAACGGTATCCTTACAACAATTTCCTTTTCGAATACCCGGAGGAGGAGAAGTAGGGATTCAAATTTTTTTACCACTAAATTGAAATCAACTTCATATCTATCGCCTCACACAGTCGGGCCGGAAACTTCAAACCTACATGTCAGGCAGGCAATCTTCAAACCTCGAACTTCAAACTTCGAACTTCGAACTTCGAACTTCGAACTCTCCCCCCTTTTCAATATCTTTGCCATCAAATTATTTCCTGAACTATGAAGAAAAAGCACCTGGTTTTACTTTCAATGCTTTCCGGCATATTGTTTACCCTTGGCTGGCCGGTAAATGGATTTCCGGCGTTTTTGTTTGTGGCTCTTGTGCCCATGCTCATCATTGAGGATCAGATCAGCCGGAATCCCAATCAGTTTAATAAATACAG
>JAGQVE010000028.1 GCA_020438105.1 Bacteroidales bacterium | reverse complement strand
CAGCAATAAAACGGAGTCGAAGTCAGCAATAAAGCGGAGTTGATGTCAGCACTATACCAAACCCGAAGCCAGTATTAAGCCATACCTAAAGCCAACAATCCTCTCCACTCACCCCTTTTCAAAATTCTTAAAATGGCTATCATTTTTACAAGCTGCAAGACCGGGTAGATTTCCCAACTTCCCATCCATTAATGCCTGTTTCTTCTTCCGACTCCAGCCCTGCACCTGCTTTTCACGATAAAAGGCCTGGTCAATCCGGGGATAAATTTCATAGTAGATCAGTTCAACCGGAAGCCTGGTTTTGGTATACACTGATCCTTTTCCTTTAAGGTGTTGATTAAGCCGGTTTTCCAGATCAACAGTACTACCCGTATAATACGAACCATCATCGCATTTCAGAATATACATAAAACCTTTTGGCATCTTTCTCTGACTTTGGTTTATGATTGATTAATTCAAAAATAGCGAATTTAAATAACTAATCTTGATTCATTAAACTCTCCTCAAGAAATATTATATCATTTAGCTCATTTCGACTCCGCCTACCTCAGGCAGGCAGGCTCAATGAGCGATCAATATTCGCTGTTTAATGCATCCGGTACCCGCTGACTGAGCCTGTCTGCCGATTCAGGCATGCGGAGTCGAAGTCAGCTTTATGCAAAAGCCAGCAACATTAGAAACTCGAGCCAGACTCCTTCAAACAAAAAAAAACAGCCCGCACCAATAGATACAAGCTGCCATCTTTACAAAATAATATTTTTATTTAAACAGTGGCCAGTCGGTTTCATCCCAATCTGAAAAGTCGACTTCAGACCATTTGGGGTGACCATTCATTTTGAGTTCATCAAACTTGTTTTGGATGGCCATTTTCAGTTTCAGAATTTTGTTTTTATCATCCGGAGTAAGCTTGGCTTCATTTACTACCAGTAATGTCCTCACGGCGAAAGTAGGTACGTCCTGCTCAAGCCATTTGTATTCACCGGCAAAAATAGTATCATTTTGGTAATACCTTGCCCATCCGTTAAAATCCTCAAGCGGCACCAGCGCCAGATCGTCAGCCATAGCCTGTGGATTGAGGTCAAGTTTTGCAACAGGAGCCGATCCCACAAAAAAGAAAGCATCTATATGATCCATGTGTAAATCATTCATGGCCTGATCGAAATGAATATTCCTTGAGGTCCAGTAAACTTCCGACCGGTCTTTGATCAGGTTGGCAGTGGCATAGGTTCCCTGATCAATGGTACCGATAGCCACAGTTTTATCGTTTAAATCCTGCAATCCCATAATGCCGTTTTGAGCTTTGGTAACCAAATGGATTTCCTCATTGGCCAGCGGAAGAACAACTTTGAAATTTTTTGTCTTTTCGGTGTTATCGCGGCTGTCCATTGCCTGCATGTAAAACAGGTAATCCGATTGGATCAATGCAATTTTATAAGGTGATTCAGGATCGGCAAGTTGTTCAAAATTATAGGCAGCGCCACTTGTTGGTTTGTTGATTATTGGAGTTCCAAGAGTGGGCGCAACTGCTTTAACAATATCACCGGCAATGGTATAGTAAGAACCTTGTTCTGGCCCGGATAAAATTGTAATTTGGGCAAATGTAAAACCGGAGATTACCAGCATAAGTGCCAGCATTAAAAAGGTAATTTTATTTTTCATAATTTAATGATTTAATTGAGTTTAATCCACACAAAAGTAGCAAACAACTACAAATGACAACTTTAAAAAACATATACTAAGATTATGGTTTTTTTGTTGCATCAGATTTTACATGCAAATCCACCTGAGGGAATGGGATCTCAACACCATGTTCTTTAAATATGTTGAAAATACCAACGGCCACATCACTTTTGGTGCTAATCCCGATATCATAGGGTACCCAGAACAATAGCCGAAAATTCAGGGAGCTGTCGCCAAATTCTTCAAACAAGGCAAATGGTTCAGGTTCTTTCAGAACATTTTCATTGTCTTTGGCAACTTTTACCAGCAATTCAAGAACTACGTTGGGATCCGATCCATACGACACCCCCACCCTGATCTCAATACGGCGCTGGTTGTCTGAAAGAGTCCAGTTGATCAACTGGTTACTGATCAGGTTTCCATTGGGGACCACCACTTCAGCCCCATCATATGTTTTTACATTACTTGACCGGATCCCGATACGGTTGACCTGTCCCAGCAAATTCTCGATCTCAATGGTATCACCCACATTTAGGGGTCGCTCATAGATCAGGATCAGTCCTGAAATGAAATTGTTCACAATGTTTTGTAAGCCAAAACCAATACCTACACCAAGTGCCCCGGCTAGTATGCTGAATTTGCCAAGTTCGATACCTGCCGCTGACAATGCAAACAAAACTCCGAGGGTAATCAGAAAATACCGAATGGTAATTGAAATAGCAGCAGGCACTCCTCTTGGCAATTTTGAATTGCGCAGGATAACACTTTCGATGAGCACCTTAAGCAAGCCTGCCACCAGGTAGGTGCCAAGTAAAATAAACACCAGCGCCAGTATACTACCAAAAGTCATTTGCAGGGTTCCAATATTGCGCTCCTTCGTCAGGAAATTTCCTATTGCATCAAAAACCTCCCTTGAAACTTCAAGTGAAATAGTAAAAGCCAGGAACCAGTAAAACACCCCGGTAATTCCCAACACTTGTATCACTCTTTTTTCGAGGTTATCCCAATAGATCATCAGATGCTGATTTTTGGATGCCCGCCCGAGGGCTATCAACGACCTGAAAAATATGGTAAGAATTTTATAAATACCAAACAAAACAATGGATACTTCGGGTACCCGTATGGCCATTTTGAGCAGAAGAACTGTGAGGTCTAAAAATCCCACCAGGTTAATCAAAATTGCCAGGGCATACAATACACTTGAGAATATAGCAAGCACAGCGATGCCTCTGCGGAAGCTATCTTCCTTAAAAATGCCTTTTAATTTCACCCGCTGCACAAATCGCGACATGATAAATAAGCCGGCGCCTGCTTCAAAAAGCAGAAATAACCTTGCTATATCGCCAAAATACCACAATACAATTTCAAAAATATTAAGTACAAAAAGCAGCAAAAGTCCGTCAATGTATTTAACGGTGCGTTGATCGGTAAATTCCTGAAGAATAAAGCGAACCGCATACAATGAAACAAGACTGAGTATGTAATTAACCAGCAGGGGATAATAGGGCGAGTTCAGGTGAAATCCAACAAACATCAAGACGATTATAGCGTAGTAAGGATGGGCCACGAAAATTCGCTGGCTGTTTTTAAAACCCACCACTGAATCATCAAAACCTTTTCGGTTATATGCCCTGCGAACAACAAAAAACAGGATCAATACGAACAACTCAATCAAAATTACTGAAGTGAAGTCTTTTGTTTCCAGGTAGTTTCTGAGCGTTTTAGAATTTTCATGGCGAAACTTATTCAAACGTTTTAAGGGAGTTGAAAAATCTTCCGCATTAAGTTTAATATTCCAGATAGCCGGCTCCGAAGCAATCATCAGGCTGTCCTGTCTGTTTTTCTGTAATTGTATAACATCAGCAATGATATTATTACAATAGGTTTGCCCCTCTGATATCCGGTCTTCGAGCAGAATTAAGTCGCTGGCATAGGCCGAATATCGGTCGCGAAAGGTAATAGCCTGGCCTAAAACATTACTCACACGCTTCCTGAACTCCTTTGGCTCATCCTGCATATAATCACTCTTACTAACTTCGGTCCAGGTTTCGATGGTAGAATTTATCTCATCCAGTTGCTGCTGGGCGCCAACAAGTTTTGAATTGACCTGATCCTCCCAGATAGTCAGTTTTTTTGAATAACCTTCCCATAATCGATACGAACTTTCAAGAAAAAATTTAGAAAGATTATTGGGGTTAAATCCTCTAAAATCAGCAGCTTCCTCCTTGAGGAAACTTTCATATTTTGAAAAAGATGCACTAACAACGGCTACCTCGCCGGTTTTATTCAAACCTGACTCATATTTCTTATAGGCGATCTCCACTTTGCCAATTTCATAATTGAGATTGGTAAGATTGGGCTGTTTGGACTCAACCTCCTTCTGGGGTGCCTCGTTCTCCTGCTGACCGAACAATGTTTGAACAGCCAAAATAAAAATGGCAAACAAGGCCGGTAATAAAAATGAGTTGAAGAATTTTTTCATGTTGCAACTGTTTCCTCTTATTACAATTACAAAGATACGTGCTAATACATTGTAAAATTAATTTCATGAGGCCCAATGGAATAAAATCGATCTGTGCCGGTGAATTTTTATCCTGTTTTTCAGCGGATTGAATGGTAAATATTACGTAAAATGATGTTTTCACAATTCGGTATTTTATTACTTAAAAATGCGTTTGTTCACTTTTTATCACCTACTAAATGGCAGGGATTGTTTTACTTTTGTAAACCAATCCAAAACGAAAACTGTTTTGGAAATACCAGGCTAAAGAATTATTATCTGACATTTAAGAGATCAAAAAGAAAACCGGGAAATGAAATCCCGATAGCTATTAGTTACATGCTTTTAATAAATGTTTAATCACAAATAAAAATTACCAAAATGAAAAGAACATTATTAACATTTGCTATGGTGCTTGGTACCTTTTTGTTCCTGCAAGCACAGTTTGAAATTAAACCAACCTTTGGTTTAAATCTGTCAAGATTATCCAATGATCCGGAAAATTTTAATCAATCAGCCCGTATTGGCTTTCAGTTGGGAGGAAGCATACAATTTGGCAAAAAGCTCTATTTCGAACCAGGGATCTTTTTTACAAAAATGAGTACGAACCTGGTACATAAAAATGATACAGAAATTGATTTTGACAACAACATCAGTGCTATCAGAATTCCTGTATTTGCAGGATATCAAATCATCGGCGGTGATGAAGAAAACATTTTCGGGTTGCGCGTTTTTGGTGGGCCGTCGATGTCGTGGGTAACTAAAATTCAAACTGATGATACAGATCTCGACAAAGAAGATTTCAACAACTTGATTTGGGGTGTTGATGCAGGTGCAGGAATAGATGTATGGCTCCTTTTCCTTGATATTGGACATGAATGGGGACTGACCCAGGTTTTCAAAGAGGATCCGAATGAAGCTAAAAATCACGCATGGTGGTGGAATCTCGGTATTCGACTCAGGTTTTAGATATATAAATAAATATGGATGGATTGGCAACGTAATGTTAAGTTATGGTTGCCAATCTTTATTTTTGCAAAACAAATTACCTTTTTTATAACAAAACATTGATCATGATGAATTTAAAACTTATCACCCTCATTTTTATCTTCGCCCTTGCCACTGCATGTAACAGCAACACAAAACAGGAAAACGAGGCACTCAAAGCTAAAATTGAAGCCCTTGAAAAAGAAAACAACTTACTTGCTGATGGCACTTATCAAATGGAAATGTCGATGGTAAATTACCATCAAACTTTACAGGATATTGAAGCTCAACTGGCTGCAATTGATGAAACAAAACAACTCGTTGAAATTAAGTCGGAGGCTTTTGGAAACGATGCCAGCGTGGAGGCAGAAATTGATATGCACCTGCGCCACCTGCACGAAATGAATGCCAATGCCAAACAGAAAATTGCCCACATGAGCAAATCCATGAATATGCTGCGCCGCGACAATATTGATAGCCATCAGCAAATTCATGAACTCGAAAACCAAACCCACGACCTTGCACGCACCGTTGTTGAACGCGACCTTGAAATTGAAAACCTGCATCAGGTTGTCATTTCCAAAGGATTAACCATTGCTGCCCTTGGTGAAGCATACAGCAGGCAAAAAGAATATTCGGACGTGCTGCTTGAAATCATCAATACCGGGTTTTATGTTGCCGGCACTTCGAAACAACTGCTGGACATGGGCATCATTGAACAGGAAGGTGGGTTTATAGGAATTGGCAGGGTAAAAATGCTAAATTCAGATGCCCCGGTGGAATATATCAAGCCCATCGATATCAGGGATACCGACATTTTTGAATTTGATGCAAAAAATGCCAGCCTTATCACTCCCCATGCAGAGGGCAGTTATGAATTTAATTATACTGATAAAGGAAAGGTAATCCTGGGAATCTCTGATAAGCTCAAATTTTGGCAGGAAACCAATTATTTGGTAGTAGAACTTGCAAATTAGCTTATTTTTATAAAAATATAGATATTTTTCCAGCTTATTTCACAGTATTTGAATGGCTCAAAATGGCAGGATATTTACTTATAATTTTAGTTTTTCAAAACAAACCGCTAATAGTACAATATGGAAACGCAGAGTAATTTACTTAAAACCACAGCCCGACTCGTAATTGCCACCCTCATCGTGATCGTAATGGTAGTAGGAAAATCATTTTTAGTTCCACTCGCATGGGCATTGTTGATCGCCCTTGCAAGCTACCGCTTTCTTACCCATATGGAAGAAAAAGTAAAAATACCACGCACACTAATCAACACCCTGTTCCTTTTATCATTGCTTGTTGTCCTTATTGCCATTGCCTGGTTTTTCTACATTGAACTTAACCATATTTTCAATGATCTGCCGGGAATGATGGGTACCATGTCGGAACGTTTGGAGGATATCTCCAATTCACTTAAAAAATATGGTATTGCCATTCCTGATCATATCGACAAAGCGTATATCAGTGAGTGGGCAAATCAACACAATGATTTGATCATGAATACAATTTCAGGCATTGGGCTCAATCTCTGGAATATCATCCTGATCATGTTTTATATGTTTTTCATATTGTATTACCGTGAACTGATTATTCATTTTTATGTTGAAAAATTCAAGCGTGAAGAACGCCTCGCCCTGGCCCGTGACCGGTTTAACAAATCGCTTGACCTGATCAGGAGTTATATATTCGGGCTGGTTATTTTAACACTCATTTCGGCAGCCATGAACTTTGTGGTCTTTCTCGTTTTCGGATTGAAATTTGCGCTTTTCTGGGCTGTTTTCCTGGCCTTGTTAAATCTTATACCCTTCATCGGGAACCCCATAGGACTAGCAATTATCATGATGTTTGCCATAATCACCAAAGAAAACATGCTCATCCCTCTATTGATTTTTGTGGCCCTGTTCGTTATGAACTTTTTGCAGGACAATGTAATCCGGCCGATGATCGTAGGCGACAAACTAAAAATCAATGCTTTTGCAGTATTTGTAGCCATTATCATTGGCGGTATGATTTGGGGAGTTAGCGGAATGATCCTGTTTATTCCAATTGTAGGTGTAGCCAAGATCATCCTTGAAAGTCGCAAAGAGAGCGGTGTGTATGCGATTTTATTTTCGGAATTACCAAAAAACAAAAAGCTACCTGAAATTACAAGCTCCGAAAATGAGTAGTGTTTAATCATTATTTAAAGGATCGGTATGAAAAAAAGGACGAAAATTATTCTAATCGTAATACTGATGCTCATCATTGCACCATTTGCCGGGCTTTATATAATGAGCAAGGTGCACCATCACAATGTACATAATGAGTTCGTTGCCTTTCTGAATCATGAGTTTGGTGACAATATTGCCTTTTCTGACCTTGAATTTTCATACATCAATAATTTCCCTTACGCCCAGATTTTGCTCAAAAATGTTGTAATATCAGACGATACAGTGATTTTATCAACCATTGGAACTATTGACATTTCAGTGAATCCATTTAAGTTGCTAAAAAAACAGGTTGAACTAAAAAAACTGTTGATCGCCGATGTTAATTTCCGGTCGGTGATCGACAGCCTTGGGAATAAACCGAAATTACTGGCAGGTAAAAGTAAAAGTGACGACAGTGTTCACGAAGCCATGCTGATCAATGCTGAAAATATCCGGTTAAAGAATTGCCACGTATATTTTGCCAATGAAGTAAAAGGTAACCAAACCGGTGTTTATATTGAATCAGCACGGCTTCAACTGCATTCGGCAGATTCAATGCTAATGATCACCGGTGAGTTTGATGGCAACCTCGACAGCCTGGTTTCAAACCACAATGTATTGTTTTACGATCAACCTGTTCTTGCTCGGGAAGTTGAATTTAACATAAACCGAATCACAAAAAAGAAGGAAGTTGTTGGTGGATATGCTATGACACAGTCACTTAAACTTTACCCACGATTGAGTATGCAGCCTTTTGAAGATGGTAATCTTGTGGAACTGCACATTTTTGGAGAAGATAGTTATGATGTATTCCTCAACCTGTTTGAGTTTCATCTGGATTTTGACCTGAATCAAACTGCTCCCGAGGCAAAGCTCAGCCTCTCATACAATCAAAAGGGTTTTGTAAATCCATTCCAACGACCCTACTCCGAATTGGATTTCAGCATTCAAAATGCAGTGTTTGAAGGCGAGGATCTTCCTTTCCCCATTGAAGTTGCTGAAATTACCGGCAATTATAACAATGGCGAAAAACACTCACCGGAAACTGTTGAGTTGCAAATCGATACCATCAACACACGCATCAATGAAAGTTTTTTGAATGGCCGGTTTAAATTACAAAACCTCCGGGATCCTTATGTTGATGCCCACCTTATGGCCGAATTGAACATGGAACACCTGATCCCTAAATCAGGAAATATCAAACTTACCGGGATCATTGATCTTGATCTTGCAATTAACGGCAAGATCAGTGAGATAAGGCAATTCCACCTGGAGAACAAACAAAAAGCTTTTGGCAAAATCGAAGTACATAACCTGGCCGTGGTGCTTAACGATGAAGGATATGCCATTGAATTACTCAATGGCAATACCATACTGAACAACCACATTCTGGAAATTACCGCACTGGTTGGAACATTTAATAAGTCGGCCTTCCATTTTGCTGGCTCACTCGAAAACCTCGACCGTTTTGTGGTTCCGAGGGAGGAAAATGTAATTGGTGATTTTTCGCTTCATTTTGATGAACTTGATCTAACCAAAATCGATTTTGGCGATCAGGAAAAAAAGAAGCAAGGAAATTCGGGATTCCCGGCCTTTGCCGATCTTTCGCTGGGCGTTAAGCTTACGGGCAATAAATTAATTACCCAATTTGGCGATTTCACCAACCTGCTCCTCGATTGCAAACTAAAACAAAACGAACTTAAAATTGACAAGGTAAATTTTGAATATAAGGATGGAAAATTTAAAGGAAATGGAAATGTAGCATTTAATAAAACCGGTATTCAAAAGGCTGATATTCAAAATATGACCATTGATTTTTTAGATGGACACAGCGTAATTAAAGGTGAAGCCGATTTCGCAAACAACCAGGTTAAAAGTGCAGTTTTACTCGCCGATCTCAATTTCAAAACCTTTGATTTTACTGAATTTGAAAGTTTGTTTGCACCCAAGGACAAAAAGAAGGAAACAAAAACGCCCTTTGTTTTTCCTGACAAATTAAACATTGACATTAACATGATGGCGGCCGAACTCAAATATAAAGACGCTGTACTTAAAAATACCAAACTGAATATTATTGCCAACGAAAAATCTGCTAAACTCAATACGTTTCAAACAATGCTTCCTTTTGGCAAACTTGATGCAAGCGGGCTCATTGACGATTACTCAAGTGATGAACCCTATTTTGCCGGTAATCTTAATCTTGAACTAGACACGGTTGATATCAATAACATCATGGCCATGCAGGTACTGGGATTACCAAACATTGAAGGGAAAAGTCAGCAACCGAAAGAAAAAATGATCAGTGAGCTTCCCGGCAATGTTAATTTCAAACTGAACGTTAATGCTAACCAGGTATATTATCAAAATATTCAGATTTCTGACCTTTCTATGCTGCTCAACTACCAACCCGATGCTGTGAGGCTTAGAAATCTCAGCTTTAACATTGGCGATGGAGCCGTAAAGGTAAACGGCCAAATTGATTATTCAAAAGGGGTTAAAACCACCGGTTATCTCTATTCCAATGCCCATGATCTGAACATTAATAAAATCCTGCAATCTTTTGATGATTTTAACCAGGATGTATTTACACATGATAACACCAGTGGTCACATTGCATGGACTTCGCATTATTATTTTTCGCTGGATTCCACACTTACGCCCATTTCAAATGAAGACACCTGGATAATAAATGCACACATTCAGGAAGCCGAGTTCGACAGTGTTGCTCCAATCCAAAACACCTTGTTTTTTGTAGGGCATAAAGCCAAAGATAACATGCTTGTAAGCGATTTAAACATGAGCGCATTGCTATTTCAAAACAAACTGTTCATCAGGGATGTTTTTATGAATGACAACATTGCAAATCTTGGATTTTTTGGCGAGATCGACATGGAAGAAAAGGATATGAATTTTAATATTGAAGTGAGTTTGAGTGACCTGTTCTTCCGTTCCAAAAAGAAAAGATCAGTTCAAACAACAGAGGGCGAGATAGATCTCGACAATGATTCGAAGCTATTTTTGAAAATGGTTGGACCTTTTAAAGACAGTAAAATTTCCATTCAAAAAAAGCATGATTTCGAGAAAAGCCGGGAGGACCTGGACAATGTGATCAGATCGGCAGCCAATTATTTCAAGCAAAAACAGGAACTTCAATGATTATTTAGTAAATTGAAAACACACACGGGTTATCAAGAAAATAGTCGGGCATAGGATAATCAAAAAAACATTCAAGGTTTTATGGATTACAGTGGCAATTATTATTGCATTACTACTGCTTCTCGAAATCCTGATATTATTGCCGCCCGTTCAGCGTAGATTAAAATCGGAAACCGAATCGGCGCTGGAAACTCAATTGCATGCGAAAGTGAATATTGGAGGCTTCAGGCTTGGATTCCCCAAAAAACTTAAGGTTCAGAATATCCTGATTGAAGATGAAAAATCAGACACACTTGCCTCCTTAGGTGAGTTTAGTGTAAATGTTCGTATCCTGCCCCTGATCCGAAAAAAGGTGGTGATTCAAAATGTGGGACTTAAAAAGGGCAAAGGGGAAATTGATGCCCTTTTAAATCGAATACCGGCAGATACGACCTCAACTCCTTCCAATCCTCAAACAGAAACTGAACCCGATACCAATCCCTGGACCATTTCTGTCGAAAGTGTCAGCGTGGAAAATTGTTTTTTCAGTTATCGCGATGAAGCAATTACCGGTTTCAACCTTGTACTTGATATTGGCTCAACTTATCTTCATTTCGGCACCCTCGATTTTGAAAAGCTCATCGAGTTTAAATCGGCTGAGATAAGCAATACCTATGTAAGTTATCAACCCCTTGATGTTTTTATTGAGGAAGATCCCAACGACACTACTTACACCGAACTTTTTGATCTGCAAATTCATGAAGTGAAGCTTCAGAATGCCGAATTCAATTTCATCGATTCGGTGGGTTCAATGATCTTTAAAGCAGGTGGCGAGAAGATTGCAGTTTCCGATTTCCTGCTCGATATTAATAATGCCTCCATCAATTTCAATGAAGGAAATATCGCGGGGGCAACCTGTTCAGTGGAGTTTTTACCCGGCGAAAAACCGGCCGAAGATACCGGATCAACTGATTATTTGAATTGGGGGCAATACCTGTGGCGCGTTAAAGGAAACAGCATGGATCTGGAAAATTTCGATATGCTGGTGAATGATAAAAATGCAGCCAACACCCCCGGCCATTTTAACAACAGCCATTTGAATTTCACGGGGCTTACGGGCAACTTATCGGGAATTATCCTGGATACTGATACGCTCAAGGTAAAAATTGAAAATTTACTCGGCCGGGAAGAAAATGGCCTTGAAATCACCAATCTGAATGGAGAATTAATACATCAGGATTCAAGTTTTAACATAAACGAGCTTGAACTTAATACAACGGATGGACAGCTAAACCTGAATTTAAAGACCTCAGCCAGCCCTACCAACCTTCAGGATTTATCAAACCACTTTTATGATATTTCGCTGGATTTATTCTTCAACAACCTTTCTATCGTCAATTACTTTTATCCCATGGATTCCATGGGTAATCTGTCAGCCGATGAAATCCTGAAGACCAAAATTGACCTTAGTACCCAATTTACCGGATATGATGATAACGCTGACATCCGTGAAATCAGGCTGCGGATGAATGATTCAAGCAGTTTTAACTTAAAAGGCTATGCAAACAATTTTATGGATTCGGAATCCATAGATGCTGTTTTGCAAATGAGTTTCAACGCACCGTATCTAAATTACGTTTACCGGTTAATTCAACCTGGCCTTTTGGATTCATTGGCCGGTTTGCCCCAGTGGATTTCCATTAATGGTTCATACCGCCTTTTAGGAAAAATCAATCGTTTTAACGGAAAACTACAAACGGATCTTGGTCAAATTGATGATATCAGGCTTGAAGCTAATCTTGGGTCGGAAACGGCTTACAATGCTTCCTTTTATGCCAGCCTTTATAATCTTGAAAGCCTTACTGGTTCCGACTTAAACAAAGTCAATGCAAAATTTGCTGGTGCCTGGAAGGGTGAAGAATTGTATGATGCTGAATCAAAAATCAATCTTTTTGTGGATACGCTGGTTTATCGCAATGTTGGTTATGACAATATCAGCTTTAACGCTAATTTAAACGAGGGTAACTATACCACCCTGCTTTATTCAAATGATACCAGTCTTTCGGTCAATATTGAACTTGACGGGCAAATTACACCCTCCCGACTGACCGCTTCCGGCAGTTTGGATGTTAATAACCTCAATTTATACCAGTTTATGACCCTGCCCTCAAAACTGAAAGTAAAATCAAATACACTGCTGGATATCGATTACACCGACAATAAAAACTTTGCTTTTTCAACTGATATTCATGCCCTCGACCTTATGCTACCTGATACCGCTTACCAGATGCATGAAGTAAAACTAGCCTTAAAAACAAATCCTGAACTTACTGATTTTAAACTCGAAAGCTATTTTTACAACCTGGTTTTTAATTGCGATGAAGATTTCCCTGAATTCATTGAGGCGGTTGTAAATTTGCCGGGTTATTATCTTGGAAATGTTAATTCGGATACAATCCCGTTTGATTTTCCGGCATTTACCCTTGAGGGAGAACTTGACTATCCGGAGGGTTTTGCAAACTTGTTTTTCCCTGATCTGCCTGCGTTTTCACAATTGATCCTGGATGGTAATTACAATAAAAACTCCCGGCAACTCACCTTTAACATTGCTGTTCCAAACCTTACCTATAATGAACTTGGAACCGACAGTCTTCGTTTTTCACTTAATGGCGACGATCAAAAACTCAACTACCAATTTTACAGTCACATTCTGTATGATGACCTGATAACCGGCACACTTGACCTGGCCGGGGCGTTCAGAAATTCACGACTGACTAACCGGCTTCAGTATTTCGATGCTTACCATGATCCATACATGGACCTTTCTTTCAGGCTCGACACCGTGAATGAAAATATTGAGCTGCAATTCATCCGCGACAGCCTGATTTTTAGCTATGATCCGTGGGAGATAAGCAATGAAAACCTGGTTACGATCAACCCGGGCTACCTAACATTTAATGCCTTTAAGCTGAGCAGTAACCAGCAACTAATAGCGATCAGCAATACTGAAGATAACTACCCAAATGAGGTGAGGTTGCAATTGGTCGATTTCGGAATGGGAAGTATTGAGCGACTACTTGACCTCGACACCCTGGTTTACGGTGTGGCTCAGGCTGACTTTCATTTCATGAATTTATTTGGTGAACCCGAAATTACAGGGACTCTTCAAATTGATAATATGAATATGTTCGATTTTGACTTTGGGGAGTTCAGGTTAGCGCCATTTAGTTACAGCAAAGACCACTTGTATTTTGATCTGTCGTTGAATGGCAGGGATGAAGAAATTCTGATTTCAGGAGGCGAGACATTTTTGGGTGACCAAAACAACCTGAACATCCATGCTGAAATCAAAAGGGTAAATCTTGAGCAACTTAATTTTTTACTTCGTGATTATGTGAAGGATGCTGATGGCACCCTTCAGGCAAACTGGGATATTTCAGGGAGTATTGAATCACCGGTACTCAATGGCTACCTGAAGCTGCATGATGCCAAAGCCGGCATTATTGCCCTGAATAACACCTTTACATTTGGTGACGATCAGCTTCAGATCAAAAACAATAACCTCATTTTTGATGGGTTCCAAATCCGAAACGCTCAAAATCAATTAGCCGAAATGAACGGCAATATTACCCTCGCCAATAATGGTAATATTTATAATAATTTCAGGCTGCACACGGATGATATGGAAATTATGAATTCCACCAAAAAGGAGAACGATATTTTATATGGTCTTTTAAAGGCAAGAACCGATGTTACTGTAGTAGGCCCCCCGGATAAAATTGAAGTAAATGCTAATGTTGTTATCAGCCGTTCATCCGATATCACTTACACCATGCCCGATGAACTTGCGCTGAACGATCATAGAGGGGTGGTTACATATGCCAAATTTGATCCCGAAACCATTGATGATGAAGATGAGCAAAAAACTTCCGGATTTTTCACAATGGAAGGATTGAAGAACTTTAAATCAAAAATTGAAATAGAAAGCGGGGCAAAAGTCAATATCTATTTTGACAACGGTGGCAGCGATTATATGAAAGCCCGGTTGAATGGTTTTGTAAATTATAATCTCCTCGAAAACAATCCGGAGGTTTCCGGCATGTTTCAAATTGATGAAGGAACACTCAATTACGCAGTGCCAATGGTTACTGTGGAAGAATACATCATCGAACCCGGGAGTTTTATCACCCTTTCAAACGACGTTTACAATCCCTACCTGAAAATAGTAGCATCTTCAACAATTCGTGCCTCCACGGAGGGATTAATGTCGGCAGATCCAAAAGTGATGGACTTTAAAGTGCTCATGTATCTGGAAGGTGAGCTCAATGATTTACAACTCCGCTTTGATATTTCCACTGAAACCAGCGACGCCATTGTATCAGCGCGATTGGCGCAACTTACCGAAGAAGAACGAAATATTAATGCACTCAACCTGCTGGTTAGAGGATCATTTGTTCTGAGTTTGCAGGGTGATGAACTCGGAGGAACCAGCACTGCCAATGCACAGATTGATAAATTTTATGCTACCCACCTTAATCATCTAATCGGTGAAAATATCTCCTTCGTTGATTTGAAATTTGATGTGCAATCATTTAATGATTATGATGAGCAGGGGGATGCCGTTTTACGAAGGAATTATTACTATAATATCGGCAAAAGCTTTTTTGATGATCGTGCCCGAATTAATTACAAAGGAAACCTGGGAACCATTTCGGGTGTCGACAATGAACAGGTAAACTCACAATTTGTCCAAAACCAGTTGGAAATTGAAATTAAAATTAACGAAGAGGGCACCATTAAAGGCATATTTTTCAGAAAAAACAGCTACGAAGGATTACTTGAGGGGGAGGTAATTGAAACCGGAGGAGGAATTAAAATAAGTAAGGATTATAACTCTTTTGGGGATATGTTCCGAAAAGAGAAGGATTCAAAAAAAGGAAATGAGTAAAACCAGGACCAAATATCACTTTCGGATAAGTATCGGTGTTTTGTTTGATTTACAAAAGTCACTTTTCCTCTATGGCTTGTTTTTGACTTTCATTTTATCCTCATGTTCCAATACCAAATTTCTTGAGGAGGATGAAAAACTCTACACCTACACCTGGTTTTCAGAAAAGGGTTTCGGAAAGATCAGCAACAAACCGCTTAAAGCGTATGAATTGTACCTGGTTGGTAATGTAAAAACCAATCGACCTATGGTTTTCCTGCCCCGGACAAGCCTTACCATTTATAATTACATGCACCCTTCGGGAACGTGGGGCCCACGACATTACATACACAGGGTTTTTGGCAAACCGCCGGTATTGCTTAGTGAAGTAAATCCGGAGTTCAGGGTGAAGGTAATGAAGCAGCGCCTCGCCGACATGGGACATTTTGATAGTGATATAAAACTCGATTTAAAAATTTACGGCAAACACGACAAAAAGGCAAGGGCAAAATATAACATCTACTTTAAACCTGCCTACACCTACCGCAATTTTGAGTTTCATCCAAAAGCAAGCAGAGCCGACAGTATTATTGCAGCGAATCTTGATAATAGCCTTATAAGGCCTGGCGATGATTATTGGGTAAAAGTGATGCGTGAAGAACGAAACCGACTTGCAAGGATATTAAACGATCAGGGTCATTTTTTCTTTAATCCTGATTTTCTTTTATTTTATGCCGATACCACTGCGGGTAAAAAACAGGTTGACCTCACCATGGTTATCAAGGATAACATTAGTTCAAAAGCCTACAATGCTTACCATATCAGGAATGTAAATATTAACGTAATTTCTGATCTTAAAGCCAACTCATCACTGAACTATAGCGATTCAATTCTGATTGACAATATTCTTTACAAATCGGTGCAGCACACCTTCCGGCCCCATATTATCACGGAGGTAGTTTCCATCATGCCTGGCGCTCAATACACTTTTACTGATCATGACAACACCACACGTTACCTGCAGGGGATGGATGCATTTAAATCGGTCGACATCAGTTTTACGGAAGTCGACAGTTCAAGCAATCAACTGGATGCAAGTATCAACCTGGTTCCATTAAAACCCATTACCACAAGCCTCGAAGTAAATTTTGCTACAAAATCAAACGATTTTCTTGGACCATCTGCCATTGCATCCATTGGTCACCGGAATATTTTTAAGGGCGCAGAACAATTAAGTCTTCAAATAGATGGTGGCTTTGAATGGCAAAAACGCAGTAAAACCCGTCAATATGAGCTTGGCCTCAATTCGTATGAATTGGGTGTTAATCTCAAACTGACCATCCCCCGTTTTATATTTCCTGTTAATGTTAAAAATCCCTCCAGGAGATATGTACCTAAAACATACACCAGCATTGGAGGAAGGCAGCTAAAAAGAGTTCGCTATTACAGCATGGACGTATCACAACTAAAATGGGGGTATAATTGGCGAACTTCACCAAAAAGGAAATTCAATGTGGATGCAATTGCAGTGGATTATTTGAGATTAACGCAAACTTCCACCGAATTTGAAGAATTCCTGAATCAATATCCACAGGTAGCTAAAAGTTTTGAGGAACAGTTGATCATTGGCTCAGTGGTCAGTTTCACATTTACGAGCAATCCAAAACGCAGAATATTTAATCATTTTTACCTGAATACTACCCTAGATCTGGCTGGAAATATTTTAAATGTGGTTTATAATTATACAGGGTTAAAAGAGCCGGGAAGCGAAGAACCCGGAAAGCTCTTCAAAATCCCCTATTCGCAATACACAAAATTAACAAGTGACTTCAGGTATTATATATACTTTAATGAAAAAAAACAGATTGCAACAAGATTCCTTGTTGGAGTAGGTGTTCCTTACAACAATTCGGAGGTTTTACCCTACGTGAAGCAGTATTATGCAGGAGGCAGCCAGGATTTGCGCGCATTTTACGCACGCTCACTCGGACCGGGCAGTTACCAGCCACCTGATTCAGTAATTAGCAAGGGATTTTTAGATCAGTCGGGTGAAATTAAATTACTCGGCAATTTTGAATACCGGTTTCCCATTACCTATAAAACCTATGGTGCTTTTTTCCTGGATGCAGGAAATGTTTGGTTGATCAATGAGGATGCGTCACGTCCGGGAGGGAAATTCAGGTTCAATAATTTTCTGGATGAAATTGCCCTTGGCGGTGGCTTCGGGATCAGGGTGGATATCGACTATTTTGTGATCCGTTTAGATGCTGCCGTGCCTATTCGCAAACCCTACCTGCCTGCAAACGACCGGTGGATAACTACCAATTCAGGATTTTGGAATGACTATATTTTATCGCTGGCTGTTGGTTATCCTTTTTGATGTCCCTTGCACGTGAGCCAAAATACTATCTTTGGATCCAAATTGCAATTCAAAAAACCTATGACATCAAGAACAGCTTTAACCTCCATTTTTATTTTTTTGGCCTTCATCCCGATAATGGGGCAATCTTCTGTATGGAAAGTGACCAAAAAAAATAAAACCATTTATTTGGGCGGAACCATCCACATACTGCGTGAGCAAGATTTCCCTTTCCCTGCAGAGTTTGATCAGGCATATAACAATGCGGAAGTACTTGTTTTTGAGGCAAACATTAAATCAATGCAAGATCCGGCAATGGCAACAAAAATGATGCAGGCTGCCGTTTATGGAGGAGATACTACCCTGCAAACAATGCTAAGTGAGACAGCTTACCATTCACTCGAAAACGCCTTTAAAGAAGTTGGAATGCAAATCGCGATTTTCAATAAAATGAGGGTATCAATGACCGTGATGAGTTTAACAGCACTTAAATTTCAACAAATGGGAATGAGCGCCGTTGGTGTAGATATGTATTATCTTGACAAGGCGCTTGAAGAAGGGAAAAAGGTTGAATATCTCGAATCTGTTGAAAAGCAAATCAACCTGCTGACACATATGGGCGACGGTTATGAAGACAGTTTTGTTTTTTACTCACTGGAAGATATTAACCAGGCCGACACCCTGCTTGAATCCATGATTTTTGCCTGGCGTACAGGAGAATCGGCCTCATCCGAAGAAATAATACAAGAAATGAAATCAGAATATCCCGTTTTATATCAGGATCTATTGGTTAACCGCAATAATGAATGGATGAAGTCCCTCAAAAAATTCCTCAAATCCAAAGAAGTGGAGCTTGTGCTGGTGGGTGATTTGCATTTGTATGGGGAGGATGGGTTATTGAAACAACTTGAGCAGAATGGATATTTGGTTGAGCAATTTTAATACAAAATCCGCTATTCCATCAATTCATTAGCACCTTATTATACATATTCCGGTATTCAACAGGACTTAATCCTGTAATTTTTCTGAAGGTTGCCCGGAATGCTTTGGTATCGGAATATCCTACATCAAACATCACCTCATTCACATTTTTTCTGCTGGTTTCAAAGCTGCGTTTAGCGGCTTCCATCTTCACCCTTTGGATGTATTGTAAAACTGAGTTGCTGGTAGCCTCTCGAAAACGTCTTTCAAAACTGCGTCTTCCCAAACACGCTTTTTCTGCCAGTTCTTCCACTGTGATCTTTTCATCAATATTCTGTTCAATATATTCCTGTGCCAGCTTAATTGACTCATCATTGTGTGATTTTTGTCCTCTGAACATGGCAAACATATACTGACTTTGCCGGTTGATATCAATGGCGAAATATTTGGAAAGCAGGATAGCTGTTTGCCGGTCGGTGTATTTTTCAACCAGATAGAGTAATAAATTCCAGTATGAATTAGCGCCACCGCTGGAATAGATGCGGTTTTCTTCGGTAATAATGCTCCCGTCCTGAACATCCACTTTCGGGTACATCTCCCTGAACAAATCAATGAACCCCCAATGAGTGGAGCATTTTTTCCCATCAAGCAATCCGGTATTTGCAAGTAAAAATGCACCCACACAAAGTGAGGCAATTTCAGCACCACCCTCATATTGCTGAATGATCCAGGGGACCAGCTTTTTATTCAGTTTAACAGCTCTTTCCAAATCGCCAAACAGAGGCGGAATGATCACGAGGTCACTTTTAATGTCTTCACCGATAAGTTTATCCGTTTGCACCGAAAAACTCCCATCATTGAATTTTACCGATCGTTTTGCACCGATAAGCTGAACAATAAAAGCGGGCTCCTTACCTGCTTCGGACCTGAATTGATTAACGACTGTGAAACAATATTGCGGTCCGGCAACTGCCTGCATGACTGCGCTTTCAGGTACAACAATTGAAATGGTTTTCATAAAACAATTTGATTTAAGGATGTCGCAAATAGCCTCCTAAATGTCGTTTTCGCACATTAGTAAAACATGGTTACAGAAGTACCTTTGTAACATCTGTAACCTTGAATTGTTTTACAATAAATGAAGACTACAACTATGACAACTAACAGAACATTGATCACCATTGAAGCCCACATCAATGCACCCAAAGAAATTGTCTGGAATTGCTGGACAAAACCGGAACATATCACTAAATGGAGTTATGCCTCCGATGATTGGTGCACCCCACGCGCTGAAGTTGACCTTAACCCGGGTGGCCGGTTTACAAGCCGGATGGAATCCGTGGATGGAAAAATGGGTTTTGATTTTGGCGGAATTTACACACAAATTGAACTTTATGATAAGATAGAACAAAAACTGGATGACGACCGCAAAGTTGCCGTGAAGTTCTTATCTGAAGGTAACTGTACCCATGTAATCCAGACATTTGAAGCTGAAGAAACCAACCCTGTTGAAATGCAGCGGGGGGGCTGGCTGGCTATTTTAAATAATTTTAAAAGATATGCTGAGTCCAGGCATAACCTTGAATCCATACATTTCGATATTTATATTGACGCAAGTCCCGAAAAAGTTCATCAAACAATGATCGAGGATGAATCCTACAGCATTTGGACCGCTGAGTTTAATCCAGGCTCTCATTTTAAGGGCTCCTGGGAAAAAGGCGCTGAAATACACTTTATCGGAACTGATAAAGATGGCTCACAGGGAGGCATTGGAAGCCGGGTAAGGGAAAATATACCGGGTAAAAGTATTGAACTGGAACACCTGTTTATCATTAAAAATAATGAGATAGAGAAAGGAAACCCCGTTGCCGACGTATGGTCTGGTGCACGGGAAGAATATACCTTTGAAAGAAAGGATGGCGGTACTCATCTCAAAATCAGACAGGACATTATGCCTGCCTACAAATCCTATTTTATGGAAACCTGGCCCAAAGCCCTGATCAAGTTAAAATCGCTTTGCGAAGAGTAATTAATTTTCAATAATTCTAACTTCTAAAGTATTTATGAAAAATTTAATATATCCCTGCCTTTGGTTTGATGGGCAGGCTAAAGAAGCAGCTCAATTTTACACTTCTGTTTTCCGTGGAGGAAAGATAACTTGTGAAACTCCCGTTGTTGTTAATTTTGAACTTGATGGCCAACAGTTTATGTGCCTCAATGGTGGATCTTATTTCAATTTTACGCCAGCCATCTCTTTTTATGTCACTTTTGAAACAGAACAGGAATTTGACAATACCTGGGAATCACTGAACCAGCATGGTAAAATCAGAATGGATGCCGGCAAATACGACTGGAGTCCAAAGTACGGATGGGTGGAGGATAAGTTTGGGGTGAACTGGCAAATGTCAGTCGGGAAAATGGCGGAAGTAGGGCAAAAGTTCATCCCTTTCCTCATGTTTACAGGCGATCAAGCTGGTAAAACCGAAAAGGCTATTAATTTTTATGGTTCCGTTTTCGAAAATTCTGGAGTTGTTGGAATCCTAAAGGATGAAGCTAACAGCACTATGGTGAAGCATGCACAGTTCAATTTAAGCGACTTTGTAATAATGGCCATGGACAGCGATTTTGATCATGGATTTGGATTCAATGAAGCCATTTCATTTGTGGTATCATGCAAAAATCAGGATGAAATTGATTATTTCTGGAAAAAACTTTCCGCTTTCCCGGAAGCCGAACAATGCGGCTGGCTGAAGGATCAGTTCGGTGTTTCGTGGCAAATAGTGCCGGACGCCCTGGGCCAATGGATGAGTGATCCGGGAAGGGCTGCCCGGATCATGAAGCTTTTAATGCCCATGAAAAAATTGGATATCACAACCCTGGAAAATGCCTGATTGTTATTGAGCAATCGAGATAAAAAAGCATCCTTTGGGGTGCTTTTTGTTTTTGAAATGTATTACTTTTGAATTGTATCAAATTCTTACCAAACATGAAAAAAACAGAGATTATCAGCCTGTCGGTTATTATACTTGGCATTTATATTATTTTTAAATCCATACTTGATATTGTAGATCAAATAATCATCTCCATGAGGTATGCCGATGGTTTCAGAAACTATCTCCCCTGGATATTGATTTCTCTGGGAATTATCCTTTTATTGGTAGCCATAGGTTATTTACTGATTATTAAATCGGATTCTATTGCCAAATTCATAACTAAGGACTCAGGCGATGAACATAAAGTAAATTATAAAGTTTCGAAAAGTGAGGTGTTACACCTTTCAATAATTATCCTTTGCCTCTATTTTCTAGTTATGCTTTTTCCGGCATTGTTTCAAGCCATTTATTCGTTTTTTAGCAATTTTATTTACAGCTACCAGGATTTCAGACAGTTATATGCCGAGCAATTAATGTCGATTTTAATGTACATTGCTATTTTGCTTATTTTATTAAAATCTGAACAGTTCAGTAAATGGCTGGAGCATATTGTATTTCGAGACTCAAATAAAGACTCATGAAACGCCAATTCAATATCCTTCCAATTATTTTGATATCATTCCTTGCAGCTTGCCAACATGCAGGCAAATCAAGGCCTTTTCAAGAGATTGAAAGTGACCTATCGGAATCCAGAATTTCTGTTCAGGAATTCCAAAACATCCTTGACTCAGCAGGGGTGGAGGGTTGTATATTGGTATACAAATTTAATGACAAAACCTGGCTCTCCAATGATTTTAATTGGGCCGAAATTGGTCGCCTTCCGGCCTCCACATTTAAAATCCCCAACTCCATAATAGCGCTGGAAACAGGAGTAATGGAAAGCGACAGCTCCATTATTCCATGGGATGGTCACAAACGATGGTTGGATAGCTGGAATAAGGATATGACTTTAGGGGAAGCTCTTCAATTCTCCTGCGTTCCTTGCTACCAGCGAATTGCCAGGGAAGTTGGTGCAGATCGAATGCGGCAATGGCTTGATACCCTTCATTACGGACAGATGGTATTTGATTCGAATACCATTGATAAATTTTGGCTGGAAGGTAATTCAAAGATCAGTCCGTATGAGCAAATCGACTTCCTAAAACGGCTCTATTTTAAGGAGATCCCAATTTCAGTCAATACCTCCACCATCATTACCCGAATGCTTATCCTGGATAAAAACACCCAATTTACCCTCAGTGGAAAAACTGGATGGTCAATCCGTGGTGGAAATAATAATGGTTGGTTCGTTGGTTATGTGGAAACCGAAAACGGGGTTAGTTTTTTTGCGACCAATGTAAACCCGGGAACCGAATTTAAAATGGACTTTTTCCCGGTTATCCGTAAACAAATTACCATGGCTGCTTTAAAAAAAGTTAATGTTATCCATTAGCCCTGTAAAATAGAATTACTGAATACCTTATAATAAGCTTATTAAAAAACAAATGTAAATTATTTTTTACATTATGTGTAATATTTTTATCTTTGTGTCGTATATAATTTACTTCAAGTAAAAAATAAACGACTATGGAATCAAAGTATTTTCGTCGGGAAAACCAGATCACTGTAAGTTTGATTTCTACCATTATAATCCTTATCGCTTACATAATATGGGTTTACAACAGGCACATTGCCGACTCACCCGAAACACTCAATGACCTGCAATTCTGGGGGCGTTCATTCCTGATCCTCATCCCGGTGATGATTGTAGCACAGATCGTAATTCATATCATTTTTGCCATTATCAATAAGATTATTACCCGGCAGGACATTCCATCAAAAACAGATGAGATGGGCCAACTGATCGAGTTAAAATCGCTTCGGATTTCGCGTTGGGTACAGTCAGTTTTTTTCATCCTGGCCATGGCAGCTCTCGCGATGAACTATGAAATCTGGGTCATGTTTGTATTGTTGATCGCCTCTTGTTTTATGTCGACCATTGTGGAGAGTCTTGCCCAGATCTATTATTATCGTAAAGGAGTGTAACATGTCAAAATGCAATATTCATAATAATATCAGAACATTTCGGTTTCACAAAAACGAAATGACCCAGCAGGAACTGGCAGACAAGGTGGGCGTTACACGACAAACAATTGTGGCCATTGAGAACGGGAAGTACTCCCCTACCCTGGAGCTTGCCTTTAAAATTGCTGCCGTATTTGAAACACCTTTACAAGAAGTTTTTAGTTACGAACCTCAATAAAATTAATTTATAACCATTAAAACTATTATCATGAAACAATTCATTCAATTTGGAGAAAATGTGGAAGGCTATAACATCCCGGTGCTAAATGAGCGGGAAATCAGGGCTTCGGCCGGAATTTTGTTCCTGCTGCTTTTTATTTCACTGATGATGATCATCAATGGAAATAACTTCATTTTGATCAAATACTCCATCATCCTTTTCCTCACCGATTTTCTGATCCGTGTGTTTATCAATCCCAAATTTTCACCCACGTTGATCCTGGGTCGTTTGATCGTGGGCAACCAAACCCCCGAATATGTAGGTGCGCGTCAGAAAAGATTTGCCTGGTACATTGGTATCGTACTGGCCGCAACCATGTTCTTCTTGATGGTAATTTTAAACACTTACAGCATCATCTCAGGGCTTATCTGCCTGGTCTGCCTCATTTTCCTGTTCTTCGAATCGGCCTTTGGTATTTGCCTGGGTTGCAAATTGTACCCTTTGTTTTTTAAGGAAAAAGTACAATACTGTCCGGGGGAGGTTTGCGAACGAAAAGACCGGCAGGAGATTCAAAAAATCACCAAAGGTCAATTACTGATCATAGCTGGTTTTGCAGCTTATGTATTTATTTTAACATTTCTTTTCAATGATCACATGAAACTGATGCCACACGATCTGTTCGGAAACACCGAAACCGTTGAAAACATAAACCAATAAAGATTTAAACCATGGAAACAAAGGCGGTTAATATAAAAGGAGCCAAGCGTCTTTTTATAAAACTCGGAAGCTGCTCCCGAACGATGGCTTTCATCATCGACCGCGAGTTTGGTAATATTTCGGAGATGGAAGAAAAAGCGCTGGATCCGCTGGCAGGAGGTATCTTACAGCAAGGTTATCAATGTGGCATGTTATGGGGTGCCGCGCTTGCCATTGGCGCTGAGGCTTATAAAACTACAGGCAGTCTGGATACAGCGCAGGCCAGGGCACTTGCTGCGATGCAACACACCCTCAGCAATTTTCTTGAGCGCACAAAAACCGCCGATTGCGAAGAAATTACCCACTGCGACTGGCAAAACAAATTGAGTGTTGCCAAACACATGCTTTCAGGCAAGGTGGTGAGCTGTTTTTATTTATTGCAAAAATGGGCCCCGGAGGCTGTGATGTCTGCCAGAGAAGGATTGGATAATAACACCAAAAATCTCCCCGTTGGCTGTAAAAATTGTGCTTCGGAGGTGGTAAGGAAAATGGGAGGATCGGAAATGGAAATGGCCATGGTAGCCGGGTTTGCAGGCGGGCTTGGAATGAGCGGCAATGCCTGTGGTGCATTGGCGGCCGCCATTTGGAAGAAAACACTGGCAATGTGCAAAGAAAACCCGAACAAATCATTTTTCAACAATGAGAAAGCCTCTGAATTATTGGAACTTTTTTATAAAATTACCGATTACGAAATTTTGTGCAGCGACATAACCAAACATCAGTTTTCAAGCATAAAGGAACATTCGGATTACCTGGATTCAGGGGGCTGTAAACACATCATCGAAGGCTTATCTTTGTCGTAATCAGGTTAAAAGATCATTCTACCGGACCAAACTTACTGGAACCCTGCAAATTGACTTCAGCAACATAAAAGTTGGGATCGACCTTGAGGTTGGTCCCTTGTTTATCAAGCACTTTCATTTTCCAGTTAGTGGTGGGTTCAAGCCAAATTTCTTCGCCATCAATATCAACTTTTAATGGCATATTAAAAGTATCAATGCAGTTGTTCCAGCGATAGCGCAAAACATGCCCATGCAGGGTATATTCAAAAACAGGGATCCTTTTATCTCTCAAATATTGATCAAAAAAGTTACGAAGCTCCAGACCCAGAAACTCAGCCATATAATTTTCAACTTGCGCAGTGTTTACCGTTTGGTGGTAAAATTCCATATTTAACCCCCGTAACAATGCTACCCAAATAGAGTCGTTATTAACGATCTGCCGGAGCGTATGCAGCATATTTGCACCCTTGGGATACATGTCACCCGAGCCTTCATAATTTACATCATACAAACCGATAATTGGCCGGTCGTTGTTGATATTTGCCCGTGTTCCGCGCACATAATCGGCACCGGCATCTATCCCATAATAATATTCGGTAAACAGGCTCTCCGAATAGGCCGCAAAGCTTTCATGTATCCACATGTCGGCAATATCACGATAGGTAATACTGTTGGCAAACCACTCATGCGCCGATTCATGAACAATGATAAAATCCCATTTACTACCCCAGCCTGTGTTGCTCAAATCCATGCTGTAAAAACCGTTTTTAAATCCATTTCCATAAGTCACCGAACTTTGATGCTCCATACCTGGATAGGGCACCTGCACAAGTTTATAGCTATCCTCATAAAACGGATACGGCCCGAACCAATATTCAAAGGCCTCCAGCATCATAGGAACCTGCTTAAAATGCTCCTTTGCGCTATCAAGATCTTCAGATAAAACATAATAGCTGCAATCAAGCGGTCCGTTTTCACCATCATACACTTCCGTATAACTAACATAAGCACCCACATTCATATTCACCCCATAATTGTTGATCGGATTTTTAACCACCCATTGAAAAGTCTCGGTTTTGTCATTTTTGTTTTTTATTGTTTTCTCTAACCTGCCGTTTGCAACACCAGTTAACCCTTTCGGCACCGTGATGCTGATGCGCATACTATCGGGTTCATCATACATATGATCTTTGCAGGGCCACCATAGGCTGGCACCCTCACCCTGACAGGCTGTGGCTACAAATGGATTGCCTTTTGAATCCGACTTCCATGCAATCCCTCCATCCCAGGGGGGACGCAAACTTACTTTGGGTTTACCATGATAAAATATTTGTACTTCATTTTTATCACCTGCTTGCTGCGTTTCCTTTAAACTCAGATAAAAGACATTGCCCAGCCGTTCAAAAGTCAGCTCTTCCCCGCTTTGCAAAGCCCTATCGATCAGCATCGGTTCCTGCAAATCGATTTGCATTTTTTGATTCGGAGTCAAAACCGTGTATTGGATTATTACATTGCCTGAAAGGGAGCTGTCGGCCGGGTTGGGTTTAACACTTAAATGGTAATAGGTAAGATCCCACCATGCCCTTTCCGGAGTAATGGAACCCCGAATGGTATCCTGATGATCAAAATCAGGAGTTTGCGCTAAAGCTGTTAAATTACCAAACCAAACACCTACAGCGATTGTAATTATGGCGATCAAAAAATATTTACGATTTGCTTTCATGAGGCAGATTAATTTCGTGTAACAAACATACTAAAAACCATTTTTGCACAAAGCCCCAAATGATTCCTGCCTTCCATTTTTTTATCTAAATTAGCCAGACATAAAAATTAATGATTATGATCTCCAATTCATCTGCAGCACTTCTTTTTGTTTTACTTTTTCTGGCAGCCTGTACCGGCAAAAAAACCGAATATAAAACCTACAACGATTACCCGGTTTACCCGGATGCCAATTTGTGGGTACAATACACACCTGAGGCCACAACCTTCTCAATTTGGTCACCACCGGCCGAAGCCGTCAAAATCAATTTCTATGATGAAGGAAATGGTGGCGAAGCTTTTGAAACATCGATAATGTACCAGGTGAAAGAAGGTCTTTGGGAAAAGATCATTGAAAAAGATTTGAACGGGGTCTATTACACTTACCAGGTTATGATCAGTGGCCTGTGGCTGGAAGAAACGCCCGGTATTTACGCAACCGCCGTTGGTGTAAACGGAAAACGTGCCATGGTTATCGATATGGCCGAAACAAATCCAGAAGGATGGGGACAGGATGCGAGTCCTGAAATAAATACCCCCAACGATGCCATTATTTATGAACTTCATGTGCGCGATATCACGATTGATCCCAATGCCGGTTCTTCATTTCCAGGCAAGTTTTTAGGTTTGGTTGAAAAGGGAACCAAAGGCCCGCAGGGAGTTTCCACAGCCATCGACCACATGAAGGAGCTGGGCATCACGCATGTTCACCTGCTGCCATCCTTTGATCATTATGCGATTGACGAAACAAAGCTCGACCAACCTCAATTCAACTGGGGTTATGATCCTCAAAATTACAATGTACCCGAAGGCAGCTATTCCACTGATCCCTATCATGCAGCAGTCAGGATAAAGGAGTTTAAACAAATGGTAAAAGCATTCCATGATGAAAGAATTGGGGTGATTCTGGATGTGGTTTATAATCATACGGGTCGTACCGAAAATTCAAATTTCAACCTGGAAGTTCCGGGGTATTATTACCGCCACAATGAAGATGGTAGCTTTTCCAATGCATCGGCTTGTGGTAATGAAACCGCTTCGGAGCGAACGATGATGCGCAAATTCATGGTTGAGTCCATTTTGTTTTGGGCCAGGGAATACCACCTGGATGGCTTCCGTTTCGACCTGATGGGTATTCATGATATTGAAACCATGAACGAGATTGCTGCAGCTTTGAAGGAATACAATTCGAACGCCTTTATTTATGGTGAGGGCTGGACAGCAGGAGGTTCACCGCTTCCCATGAATGAGCAGGCACTGAAGAAAAACACCTGGCGCATGCCCATGGTCAGCGCCTTCAGCGATGATATACGCGACGGTTTAAAAGGCTCTGTATTTGACGATAAATCGACCGGTTTTGTAAGCGGTGCTCCAAACCTGGAGGAAACGGTGAAGTTTGGTGTGGTGGGAAGCATTCAGCATGATCAGATCAATTACAAAGGCGTGAACTATTCCGATTCAGCCTGGACGGAAGAGCCCTGGCAGGCGGTTTCATATGTTTCTTGTCATGACAATCACACGTTGTTCGACAAGTTGATGATTTCTGTTGATGATGCAACTACAGAACAGATCATAGCAATGGACAAGCTGGCCAATGCCGTGGTGCTCACCTCTCAGGGAATTTCATTTTTACATGCTGGTGTTGAGATGTTGCGAACCAAAGGCGGTGAACACAACTCCTATAACCTGCCCGATTCGGTGAACCAGATCGACTGGCAATGGAAGGTAAATCATTATGATGTTTTTAAATATTATCAATCCTTGATCGCTTTGCGCAAAAACCATCCCGCCTTTCGTATGTCAAGCGGGAATATGGTACGACAGAACCTGTGGTTTACTGAAACAGAACCAGGGCTCGTAGCTTACACCATCAACGGCAAACCCATGGGAGATGCATGGACAGAAATTTTGGTTTGCTATAATGCCAACCGTGAACCCAAACAAATCGAGGTGGATGGAGCCTGGAACATCGCTGTTTTGGGAGATCAATTTAATGAAGCAGGGATAAAATCTGTAAAAGATAAAATAGAAGTGCCGGGCATTTCGATGATGCTGGCATTTCGGTAGATTCATGCTTGTCTGAACCTATGTCGCCCCCACGGGGCTTGTTAAAACAAGGGATCAGCCTTTTTAACCTATACCGCTCCTACGGAGCTGCACAAATTGAATTGAAGGAATAAAGCTCCGTAGGAGCAAAACATATTAAAATAAAATCATATACCATTCAAAGCTTCGTTGGAGCAAAATTTTTATAAAACAAAACATTCATAAGTCTAAGCCCCAGCGGGGCGACATATTTATAAAAATAAACAATCATTAATTTAAGCCCCGGAGGGGCGACATATTTGTAAAAAACAGAACCAATAACCATTCAAAGCTCCGTAGGAGCGGCATATTTATAAAACGAAAACAATCATTAATTTGAGCCCCAGCGGGGCGACATATTTGTAAAAAACAGAACCAATAACCAATCAAAGCTCCGTAGGAGCGGCATATTTATAAAAATAAAATCATCAACGACCCGATTCACCCATGAGCGAATTATTTATCAAGATCAAATAAATACTAAAAATTACATAAAACACGAAAAATCAATTATTATGGCAAATACCTTTACCCAAATTTACATCCATTTCATCTTTGCTGTCAAAGGAAGGGATCGTTTGATCGGACCGAATTGGGAAGATGAATTATATAAATACATAACAGGAATTATTCAGAACAGCGGCCACAAATTGCTTGCTATTGGTGGCATGCCCGACCATTTGCACATATTTACCGGAATGAAGCCTGATCATTCTGTTTCGGAATTAATGCGTTTAGTAAAAAGCAATTCGTCCAAATGGATAAATGAAAAAAGATTTACCCGAACAAAATTCCAATGGCAGGAAGGATTTGGAGCTTTCTCCTATGCCAATTCCCAACTGGATTCGGTAATTGGATATATCAATCGACAAAAAGAGCATCATAAACGGCAATCATTTAAGGCGGAATATTTGGAGATACTGGAAAAATCCAAAGTTGAATTTGATCTGAAATACATCTTAAACGAGGTTGAGGAATTGTATCAACATTAAGTGTCTAAGATTTATGTCGCCCCTACGGGGCTTATAAGTTCCTGTATGTAGCACTTTTTATAACTATACCGCTCCTACGGAGCTGCACAAATTGAATTGAAGGAATAAAGCTTCACTGGAGCAAAATATATGAGAAATAAAATCATATACCAATCAAAGCTCCGTAGGAGCAACATCCTTATAAAAACAAAACAATAGTACAGCTAAGCCCCACAAGGGCGACATAGCTATAGAATTATATGAATTAATATGCATCATCAAAGCCCCGGAGGGGCGACATAGTTATAGAATTATATAAATTAGTATGCATCAATCTAAGCCCCACAGGGGCGACATAGTTATAGAATTATATAAATTAGTATGCATCAATCTAAGCCCCACAGGGGCGACATAGTTATAAAAATAAACAATCATTAATTTAAGCCCCGGAGGGGCGACATATTTGTAAAAAACAGAACCAATAACCATTCAAAGCTCCGTAGGAGCGGCATATTTATAACAATAAAAATGAATAAATGACCAGCGTTAAAACCTTCTACCCCAAAAATCGCAAACAATGGCGTAATTGGCTCCAAAAAAACTTTGAAACCAAAAAGGAGATCTGGCTCGTATTTCCACTCATGGCTACAAACAAACCACGCGTATCTTACAACGATGCAGTTGAAGAAGCACTCTGTTTCGGCTGGATCGACAGCACCGCCCGCTCTCTGGACGATGAACATTCCATTCAGCGATTCACTCCCAGAAGGGCTAAAAGTAGTTTCAGCCAACCCAATATTGAGCGACTTAAATGGTTATCGAAAGAAAAACTTATCCATCCCGATATTTTACCCGGCGTGCAGCACCTCATCGAAAGTGAATATAAATTTCCGAAGGACATCATCGCTGCCATCAAAAAGAACAGGGAGGCCTGGGCCAATTACCAAAATTTTAAAGCAAGTTATCAGCGATTGCGGGTGGCATATATCGATTCAGCAAGAAACCGTCCTGAGGATTATGAAAAAAGACTACAAAATTTCATTAAAAAGACCGCAGAAGGAAAGATCATCAAAGGATATGGAGGTATTGATAAATATTATTAATTTTTGTTGTTATATTTGAGGTTCTCAAAAAAAGTGTTGGCCATGTTAAAAATTTGCAACCTTACCGGAATCCAGTTTCTTTTTCTGATATTCTTTTTACTGAATAATTATGGTATTGGGCAGGATTCCGAGCCAAAATACAACCGGGTATATGTGGGGGTGGAGCCTTCATTATTTTTATTTGGTGAATTTGGCGGATATGTTGATTTTTCAATAAATGAAGATATTATTCTTAGTTCCTATTTTGGATGGCACAAATGGCGATGGAACAAGTCCGGTATCGTTCAGCAATATAAGTTACTGGCATATTCCGATTACATCCTCGCCTCTCATGGCCCAGTAATAAGGATGGGAATAAGTTTTAAAGATGGTGGAAATCAATTCAGATTAATTTCCGATTACATCAAACTTGAAATTACCTACAAATACCTGAGTTACGATCATGTGTGGTTTGTAAATGGTTCAAAAGGGCTTAGCTCCTCTCCTGATGAGCAGAGATCGATGAGGTCACATTATTATGGCGCAAACGTGCTTATTCATGTGAGGCAATTCCAGAGTTCATTTCTGGATATTCCCTTTGATTGGTTCATCGGGCCTAACTTTGGGATGGGAGTAAATAATTTCACTATCCACTATCCATTCGACGGAAATCCTCAGGTTGGGGAGCCAGAGCTTAACAAAAAATACTCTGAGAAGCGCTTTGTATATGGAGTCCGGGTGGGTATCCGGCTGGGAGTAAAAGTATATGATTCAGAATATCATTAAAATTAAAATCGTCATGCAGAGGTTATTGTAATTACGATTTTTCTTTCATTTCTGGGTCCGTCAAATTCACAAAAAAATATATTTTGCCAGGTGGATAATCCCATTTTCCCGTTAATGATTGGAATCGTTTCAGAAGGGCCAACCAGACCGGCTTTAAGGTGAGCATCGCCGTTTCCGTCCTGTGCATCGTGGAGCCAAACTCCCTGAGGGATCAGTTTTTTCAGGAAATTGATAACATCTGTCTGTACCGAATCATCCCAGTTTTCCTGTATCATAATGGCAGCCGTGGCTCCCTGGGCATAGACGTTTACGAGGCCCTCTTTAACATTTGAGGAATTTACAATTTGTTCGACTTGTTTGGTGATGTCGACAAGGCCATTGCGGAAGCTGGTTTTAATTGAGATTGTTTGTTGCATAAAAAAAGGGACGACTTTTATGTCATCCCTTCAAAGTTAGATAAATTCAATTATTTCTCTGTTTCATCCTGGTCCTTTTTGTCAGTCTTTTTCACCTCCTTAGCTTCAATCTCTTCTGCATCAGGATTTGCTTTATGACCTTTCAAATACTCAGGAAGTTCTAGTCCGGCCATTTTAAAGATCTCATCAAAAGGCGGGATCGATTTAAGCATTCCTGACAGGAAGTTTGCCGACGTGGGTGTACCATCGCCGCCGCCACCGCTCATCGAATCCCAAACAGTGATCTTATCAATCCGGAGGTTCTTAATGGCTTCCACCTGCGTTTTAACCAGTTCGGGCAATTTATCGGCGATCATCAGCATGGCTGCATCGCGGGCATTGGTATTGGCAGCTTCAACCAGTTTTTCGAATCCAAGGGCCTGTTTGGTAAGCACTTCCATGATACCTTTTGCTTCGGCTTGTTTTTTCACAAGGATGGCGTCGGCCTCACCTCGTGCAATGCGGCGGATTTGCTCAGCAGCAGCTTCAGCATCGATTTCAATTTTTTGTTTATCAATTTGAGCCGGCACAACAATATCAGCAGTTTGTGTGGCACGGTGTCTTTCAGCACGCTCCATCTCCGCTTTTTGTTCGGCTTTATATCCTTCTTCCAGTGCCTGGGCATCTTTAACTTTTTCAGCGGCAATGGCAAGTCGGCGGGCTTCGGCTTCTTTTTCACGCCGGTTAGCATCCGAATTGGCGATGGTGATCTTGGCCAGGTTTTCACCCTCAACAGCCGTTGCATTTGCTTCCGAAGTTTTAACACGCTCCAGCTTGTTGGCATCGGCCTCACCAATTTTTGCCGTGGCATTGGCATCAGCTTCTCCCACCCTTGCAGTGGATTCGGCATCAGCCACCTGAACACGCTCTTTCTGGTTGGCATTGGCTTCCCCGATCTTGGCTTCGGCATTGGCATGTGCCACCTGTACCCGCTGATCCTGAACAGCCTGGGCTTCACCGATGCTCCCATCACGGTTTTTCTCTGCCACACTTTTCTTGGCATCATTGATCGCTTTTGCAGCAGCTTCTTTACCAAGGGCCTCAATATAGCCTGATTCATCACGGATATCGGTTACGTTCACGTTGATCAGCCTCAGCCCGATTTTCTGCAACTCAGCCTCCACGTTTTGCGAAACGTTCATTAAAAATTTATCGCGGTCGCTGTTGATCTCTTCAATTTCCATGGTCGCGATTACCAGCCTCAACTGACCAAATATGATATCTTTCGCCAAATCCTGAATGTGTCCCATTTCGAGCCCGAGCAAACGTTCGGCAGCGGCTGTCATCACATTGGGATCGGTGGAAATACCCACTGTAAACCTTGATGGCACATCCACACGGATATTTTGACGGCTAAGTGCATTGGTAAGGTTTACCTCAATTGAAATGGGCGTAAGATCCAGAAATGCATAATTCTGAATTACGGGCCATATAAAGGATGCCCCTCCGTGAATGGTTCTTGAGGAACGTGATGTTCCTTCTTTGGTTTTTCCGGTTTTACCGTAAATAACAAGGATCTTGTCGGACGGACAACGTTTGTACCTTGAGAACAAGGCCAGCATAGTTGCGAACAAAATGACAACTAACGCAATAATGGCACCTAATGTATATTCCATAATCTGAAATTTATAAAATTGGTTTTATTATTTATTTAATTTTTCCACCACAAGTATGCTGTTGCTAACGACCCCGATCACTTTTACAACGCTACCGGTGGTAAGATCAAACTTATCTTTTGTTATAGCCTGCATTTCGCGGATAGAACCCTGAATAGCCACCTGAATTTTCCCCACATTTCCACCTTCAGCTTTAATGGGTAAATAAACATCCCCGATTTGACCCAAAGCATTTTGAATTTTTAATCCACCGCCCTGATCCTGCATTTTGCTCATAAAATAAAAAAGCGATGCATTCAGGGTCATGGCAATCAGCCCGGCAATCACAGCAATAACAATTGTCCAGGGACGTGATGCACCTTCTGTCCAGGCTGCAATTCCTCCCCATCCGAACAAAGTGAAAAAAGCGATAAAATTTCGGATTGTAAAAAAATTAAAGGATGGATCCATGTCGGAAACAGAAAAATCCGACTCGGTTTGCATGTCCATCGAATCGAAGTCAATATCGCCATCCATGTCCAAATCCATGTCGCCCAGGTCACTTCCAACACCTACATCCGTGTCACCATCACCCATCCCGACGAAGGTCATAATTAATTGGATAATAAGAATTAAGGAAAATGGTATTGCGATGTACCAGAAAATTTTTTCGAAAGCAGTTAAAGCTTCCCACCATTCATTCATGTCAGTAGGTTTAATGATTAGCTAACAAATGTAAACAAAAAATCTGACGAATTGCAGAAATATTGCAGCTTTCAGCAATTTAGAAGTAATTTAAATTCAGGAAAATTTATAGATTGAACCACCCTTCAACATAAACGGTTTTATCCACAGGCTCTTCCACATGGCGGAATTCATTTTTATGCTTATTGTAAATGTAGTCGTTTTGCCAGTTTTTATAATTCTTTGATATCTCAAACAAAGCACCAACCACCATATCCAGTTCATGATCAGTCATGGTAGGATGAAGTGAAAGTCGAACCCAGCCCGGTTTCACGGATAGATCGCCGGTATTGATCAATTGGGTTATCCTGTGCGAATCATCATAACTCACATTAAGCAGGTAATGACCGTAGGTACCTGCACAGGCACAGCCTCCTCGCACCTGAATCCCATAGCGGTCGTTGAGCAATTTCACAAGCAAATTATAGTGAATCCCTTCCATATAAAAGGAAATTATACCCAACCTGTTGTGTTGATTTTCAGCCAGGATATTCAATCCCGGCACTTCACTTAATTTTTTAAACGCCTGGGCAACCAACTGTTGTTCACGTTTACGGATATTATCGGTTCCCATCTGGTTTTTAAGCTCTATGCTTAGGGCAGTCCGAATGGCCTGCAAAAAGCCGGGTGTTCCGCCATCCTCGCGCAATTCTATATCATCTATATACTTATATTCACCCCAGGGATTGGTCCAATCCACTGTTCCTCCACCCGGATGATCGGGTGTTGGGCTTTTGTACAAGCTTGAACAGAAAACCAAAACACCGGAACTACCCGGCCCGCCCAGGAATTTGTGAGGCGAGAAATAGACTGCATCCAGTTTTTCCATCGGATCTTTGGGATGCATATTGATATCTTCATAAGGTGCAGAAGCGGCATAATCAGCAAATATGTACCCTCCATATTCGTGCATCAGGCGAGCCATTTCGTGAATGGGTGTATGAATGCCGGTTACATTTGAACAGGCAGTGAAGGAGCCGATCTTCATTTTGCGATCCTTGTATTTTTCAAGCTGTTCTCTCATTTGGTTCAGATCAACTGATAAACCTTCACCCGGAGGTATAACGACCACATCGGTCATGGTTTCGAACCAGGAGGTATGATTGGAGTGATGCTCCATATGCGTGATAAAAACCACCGGCTTTTCCTTTTCCTTGATACAATCAGCACCATATAAATGACTGCAATGTTTAAATCCTAATATTCGCTGGAATTTATTTACCACTCCTGTCATTCCAAATCCGGAGGTAATAATCACATCAGTAGGGGCTGCATTCACGTGTGCTTTGATTTTTTTATGTGCCAGGTGGTAGGCATTGGTCATGAGTGTGCCGGTTTCGGAAGTTTCGGTGTGGGTATTTCCAACGTAAGGGCCGAAAGTAGAAATAATTTTATCTTCAATGGGGCCATATAAACGGCCACTGGCAATCCAATCGGCATAAATCATGGTTTGAACACCGTAAGGAGTTTTAAATTTTAGTTCATTTCCTATGGTCTTTTCCCGATATGGTGTAAAAAAATTTTCCATCTGTGAATGATTAATTGCCTCAAAATTAAAAAATTTGACAACAGACATTTATACCATACAGAAAGTTGTCAAAATAAAATTAAACCAAACGGCTTTTTCGTTGTTTATCAAACATTCAAGGGTTAAAGATTAACTGGCTGTTTACAATCTGAATCTTGGTCGTTTCTGATACCAGCACCTTTCTGCAACCTGCTTGATTATTGAATATCCAACAACACTAACATTCGGAAGCAAGAGCATGATGGAATTAAAGCATACAACATTCCGTAAGGAAGATTTGCAAAATTTAGATACTGCCTACAGGAGAAATTTTATTAATTCGCTGAGCGGTTACAAAAGCATAAACCTGATTGGTACCATCGACACGGAAGGCAATCCTAACCTGGCTATCTATAACACCATCATTCATGTTTCCTCCAATCCTCCCATGCTGGCAATGCTCGTGCGTACTCCCGTAAAACCAAGGCATACACTCACGAATATTCGCGAAACCGGGGTTTATACCCTGAACCATATCAAACAGGAATTTTTCAATAAGGCACACCAAACAGCGGCAAGGTACCATGGCAAAAAATCGGAATTTGAAATAGTTGGCTTAAAACAATGGTATAGCGAGCATTTTAAGGCCCCTTTTGTTCATGAATCGCCTGTTAAAATAGGGTTGGAATTAAGGGAAGAATATACACTTAAGTCGAATGGTGCCATCCTGATTATTGGAGAAATTGTGGAAGCCACGGTTCAGCAAAATGCCATCCTTTCTGACGGGCTCGTTGATTTGGGTGTTACCGGAACCATCACCGCTTCAGGTCTCGACACATATTATACTACCCGTAAAATAGCGAGGCTCAGCTTTGCCAAACCAGATGAGGATCTTGATGTAATTGGTTGATCCGGAAAAATTTTATCCACCATACCGATATCAATGCACTGCCTGTGCAATACCTAATTTGCTTATACTTGCATTAACAATAGCAATTTTATGTTTGACAATTCCTATTTCCTGATCATATTAACCTCGCTGCTGGTTATCCTATCTTATGTTTACAGCGCAATTTCGATCAAAGCCAAAATACCCTCTGTATTGCTCCTGCTATTTACCGGGGTGGTTGCACGTATTGTTTTTGATCGCATGGGATATGAACTTCAATATATTCAAACCATACTGGAATTTTTTGGAATTGTGGGGCTGATACTCATCGTGCTGGAAGGTGCCATGGACCTGCGCCTCAAGCGAAAAAAAATCTGGTTATTGGTGCGGAGTTTTTTCTCAGCGCTGGTTATTTTGCTCGTTTCAGCTTTATCCATTGCTTATGTGATGCATTTGTTTTACGCTGAATTCACCTATTATGTGTGTTTGATCAACGCCATTCCGCTTGCCGTAATCAGCAGCGCAATTGCCATCCCAAGTGTTCATGGAATTGATGAAGACAAAAAAGAATTTATTATTTACGAATCAATATTTTCAGACATCCTGGGGATTTTATTTTTTAATGCCGTAGTCAACAATCCCACTTTTGAAGTACAGTCGGCCGTGTGGCTGATGAGTGACTTTTTGATTGTAATAATTGTAAGTATCATTGTTACCGGTCTGATTTTACTTTTCATCGAAAAAACAACGATGAATATTAAATTTTTCCTGCTGATCGCCATCATGGTTTTGCTTTATGCGTTCGGAAAAATGATTCACCTTTCTTCACTTTTAATGATCCTGATTTTTGGAATTATTTTAAATAACCTGGACATTATCAGTCCGGCCAGGGTAAGTAAAATTCTAAATATTGATAAACTTCAATTGGGTATTGAAAGGTTTAAGCTTATCACTAATGAATCAGCCTTTTTGATCAGAACCTTCTTCTTTTTCATTTTTGGGTTCACGCTCCAACTGGCTGTTTTCAGCGACATAAAAATCATTTTTACCGGGCTTGTTATTGTTTTCATTTTGTATTCAATAAGATATTTATACCTGAAACTGGTGGCAAGACGAAACCTGTTCCCGGAGCTATTCATTGCACCACGTGGATTGATAACCATCCTGTTGTTTTATGCCATTCCGCCTGAATATAGCAAAGGCCTGATCAGCGAAGGAGTATTGTTTTTCGTAATCTTAATCACAAGTTTGGTCATGATGTTTGGCTTAATGAAGTCGGATAAAAAAATACCTGAAATGGAAATTTATGCCGAGGACATGTTAATTGAAGATATTGTGGAAACGGAAGAAAGCCAACAAGAGGAACTTCAAAATTAGATCCCTGATTTTAAGGTTTTATCAAAGTAAGATTTTTATTCCCCTTTGGAAATTTCCACTTTGAGGATTTCAATATCACCTCCCTGCGGGGAAAAGCTGATATAATCATTGGCATCTGATGACCAGGTGTATTGTTTTCCAAGCGGAACGATGAATTCCTGAACTTCCGAGCCGGAGGCCATAGGAAGGATCACACCTCCTTTTTTAGCACCTCCCCTGCCATAATTCATGATCACTTTAAAGTCAGAATCACCTGCATTGCGTACTTTGATCAGCAACACGCTGGTTTTCCTGTCGACGGCATCCACGGCATTGAAAGTAAACTTTTTTGTTTCGTTATTGGCTACAATCAATGAACCATTGTGTATTTTGCGCATGGCATTGTTGTTCAAAATATTCATGATCCTTTCAATCATCTGCTCAGGATAAACCTCATCAGGAAGTAGCTTTTGAGCCTTGCGGTATGAAGTTAATGCCTGATCGTAAACCGCTGCTGCCAAAAATTTATCAGCATCTGCAATGGCTTTATCATATTCCTGTTGCGCATTTTGTCTTTCGGCCCTGTTGATCAGATTAATTTCTTCCAAACGATCGCGCGGATGTGTTTCATCAGGTAAAACTTCAGCAGCCTGCATGTATTTTCTTTTAGCATCATCATATTCTTTTGACGTAAATAACCGATCCGCTTCAACAATAATGCGCATGTATTCTTCCTGCAATTTACTTATATCTTCATTCAGTTGCGTAATTTCAGTGAGGCGGGCGGCAGGGTAAGTTGCATTAGGCTTGAGCTTGAGTGCTTCGGTATATTTTTGACGGGCTGCCTCATAATCTTTTTGGTTAAAAAATGCATCAGCATCAGCAATTATATCATTGTAAGCCCTATTGTTTGTGCGTTCATTGGCAGCTTCAATATTGTCAATTTCCTTCAATTTTTCGGTGGGGTGCAGGCTACCCGGAATAAGCACAAGGGCCTGGTTATAACGCTCGGAAGCTTTCGCATAATCACCGTCCTCCATCATTCGATCACCGGCAGCCACCAGCTTATTAAACTCCTGTTCAAGGGCAGCTGCTTCATTGAGTATCACATCAATTTCATCCAATTTGGTTTTGGGATATGCATCTTTGGGTTTCATATAAGATGCTTTTAAATAAAGTTTTTTGGCTTCCTCATATTGTTGCAAACCAAACATGTTATCCGCCTGTCGCAAAATGCCGTTATATTCCTCTATTTCTTTGTTCTTTTCAGATAATTGCAAATTGATAGCAGCGATTTTTTCCTGTGCATAAGTCTCCGATGGCTTTAACTGATTTGCTTTTTCATACTCCAATAAAGCCTGATCCAATTCTCCTTTATTAAAAAATAGATCACCTGCGGCAATGGCTTTATTATAGGCATTGTTCAGTTCCTGCTGATCCGATAACTTCTGATCAATTTCAGCAAGTTTATTTGCAGGATAGGTTTCTGAAGGTTTTAACTTTTTGGCAGCGGTATATTTTTCCCTTGCACCTGCATAGTCCCCCGATGTCATTAATCCATCAGCTTCTGTGAGCACTTGCGAATATTCAAAATCGAGGTCTTTTTGCTCCTGATTGATCTTTTTGATCTCTTCAATTTTAGCAGTAGCGGCGGCATCTCCAGGAATGATCACAAGGGCATTTTTATACTCTGCCAGGGCTTTGTCATACTCCTTGTTATTTGTAAATGCTTCCGCCCGGGCGATTGATTCATTATAACTATCCATAACAGCTTCCTGATCTTGCAGGTTTTTATTGATCAAGGTTAGCTTCTCATTTGGATAATCAGCATCCGGCTTTATGGCCAGCGCTTTTTCAAATTCGGCTTTGGCTGCTCCGTAGTTTTGCGCCGACAGGTAAGCATCCCCGTTTTTCACGGCAATGGTATAGGTTTGCTCATCCGCCAATTGCTGATCTACAATCCCCTGCACCTCTTTTATCCGGGTTTTGGGATAGGTTTCGTTGGGTTTTAAACGGGCTGCGTTTTCATATTCGGCCAGGGCATTGGTATAATCTTTTGAAGCTAAAAAATTATCGGCTTGCGCAATTGATTGTGCATAAAGCTCATCCTTGCCTACCTGCTCCTGTAATGAATTGTTGATCTTTTCGATCATGTTTTTTGGATAGCTCTCAGCCGGATAAATTTTAAGGGCAGACTGGTAATTTTCTTTGGCTTGCTGCAACGATTTGTTCACATAAAGCTCGTCTCCTTTGTCGATGAGCGCATCGTATTCCGTTTTCTTGATCAGCAGGTTATCAATCTCTTTGATTTTTGCTTCGGGATAGTCTTCATCAGGACGGGCCTCAGCCGCCTTAGCATATTCTGAACGGGCATTTTCGTAGTACTTAAGCGCAAACAGCCGATCAGCATTGGCCACGATATTATCATATTCACTCACTGTTTTGGCAAAATCAGCTTTTTTAACCTTAAGTGCTTCTATGGCATCCTTCGCCTCCTGTTTGTCAGGAAAAACAGCTAAAGCCTTTTCATATTCTGCAATGGCCTCGTCAAACCGGTTGTATTTTTCAAATTTTGTTGCCCTGTAAACCGCATCATCATAAGCCAACTGCATTTTCCTTACCGCTCCTTCTTTTTCTTCTATTTGTTTGATCTTTTCGGCAGGATATCCTTCAGAAGGGACTATTTTGGCAGCTTCCTGATATTTGCTTCTTGCCATTTCATATTCAGCTTTTCTAAAAAAATCATCAGCTTCGGCAATAACGGCTGAGTACTGCTCCATCACCATCATTCTTTCGCGCAGCTTATCAATGGTTTTCTGCAACTGGGTTTTAGCATAATCATCCGCCGGTTTTAAACGGGTAGCATATTGGTATGAGGTTTTAGCGTTGATATAATCACCTGCATTAAAATAATCGTCGGCTTGTTTGATAACCGAAGCATAATCGGCCTGTTTATCGTCCTGGGCGACAAGTGTAATCGAAAAAACCAAAAAGAAAATTGAAATTAAAATATGTTTTAGCTGCATGTGGAATTCCATTAAACTCTGATGAATCGCAAGTACCTGATCAAAATTATTTTAACGTTAACGTAAGGGGTTTATTATTGTTATGAAATCAATGAATTATACCATCCCTGATGGTGATTTTCCGGTCGGCCATATTTGCCAGTTGGTCATTATGAGTCACGATCACAAAGGTTTGTTTAAATTTTTCACGAAGCTGAAAAAACAACTCATGCAACTCAACAGCCGAAGCTGAATCGAGGTTTCCCGATGGTTCGTCGGCCAATACCACCGAAGGATCGTTGATAAGCGCCCTTGCTACGGCAACCCTTTGCTGCTCGCCTCCCGACAGCTCAGCCGGTTTGTGTTCAAGCCGGTCGGAGAGTTTAAGGTAATCAAGCAACGACTTTGCTTTTTCAACCGCTTCTTTCTTTTTAACCCCGGCTATAAAGGCAGGTATACAAACATTTTCAAGCGCCGTAAACTCAGGCAAAAGATGATGAAACTGAAAAACAAATCCGATATGTTTGTTTCGAAAAGCAGAAAGTTTCTCATCATTTAATAAACTCACCTCTTCATTGTTAAAATAAATATTCCCGCTGCTGGGCCTGTCGAGCGTCCCGATAAGATGCAAAAGAGTAGATTTGCCTGCTCCGGAAGCTCCTACAATGGAAATAACCTCCCCTTTTTTTATCTCAAGATCAATCCCTTTGAGCACCTCAAGGCTCCCGTAACTTTTGTGTATGTCCTTTGTTTTGATCACTTTCTCTGATTCTTGTGCAAAGATAAAATATTTATCTTTGAGCGACTGAATCAGTTAACAGATAGCAAATGCCGAATATACTTATCATTGATGATGAACGTGCCATCCGCAACACACTTTCCGATATCCTATCGAATGAAAAATACGAAGTGGATCAGGCTGAAAACGGTGAAATGGCCGTGGAGAAGATTTCAGAAAACCAGTATGATGTTATCCTGTGCGACATCAAAATGCCTGGCATGGACGGCATGGAAGTACTTGATTACACATTGCGTAAAACCGATACACCGGTCATCATGATTTCCGGTCATGGTAATATCGAAACTGCTGTTGAAGCAATTAAAAAAGGAGCATTTGACTACATTGAAAAACCACCTGACCTCAACCGTTTACTGATCACCATCCGAAATGCAATGGATAAATCCAATCTGATGACAGAAACCAAAAAGCTCAAAAAAGAGGTGAGTAAAAATTGGGAAATGATTGGCGAATCAGGAGGGATCAACGAAATCAAGGAGATGATTGAAAGGGTTGCCCCAACGGATGCCCGTGTGCTGATTACGGGTGAAAACGGGACCGGAAAAGAGTTGGTAGCCCGGTGGGTTCATGAGCAAAGCAAGCGGGCGCACGCCCCGTTCATTGAAGTGAACTGCGCTGCCATTCCATCCGAACTGATCGAAAGTCAGCTTTTCGGCCATGAAAAAGGCTCCTTTACTTCGGCTATTAAAATGCGCAAAGGTGATTTTGAGCAGGCTCATGGTGGCACCATCTTCCTCGATGAAATTGGGGACATGAGCCTCTCGGCCCAGGCCAAAGTTTTAAGGGCCCTTCAGGAAAACAAAATCACCCGCGTAGGTGGTGAAAAGGAGATCCCGGTAGATGTACGTGTGCTGGCAGCTACCAATAAAGACCTCAAAAAACAAATTCATGAAGAAAAATTCAGGGAGGATCTTTATCACCGTTTAAGTGTCATCCTGATCCATGTTCCGCCCCTGCGGGAAAGATCGGAAGATATCCCGCTGCTGGTTGATCATTTTATGAATCAAACAAGGGCAAATAACGGAAGAGCTGCCCTCCCTGTAGAAGAGGATGCTTTGAATAAATTAAAAGGGATGCCCTGGACCGGAAATATCCGTGAATTGAGAAATGTGGTTGAACGTTTGGCAATCCTCTGTGATCATGCGGTTACGCTTGAAGATGTTGAACGATTTGCACAACCGCTCACCGACCTTCGTATTAAATAATCCCGAAATTCCCAAACTTTCCTGCTTTAGCTACGTATCTACGTTGCATTTCACTTATTAGGATCAAATATTTTTCAGACTTCAGGTCGATAACAACATGAGTTTAAAAACATGAGGACTATCGTTAGTTTACACCTAACTCTGATCATTTTGCTTTTGATTTTTATTGTAGCAAGTTGTTACAAAGAAGGTATAAATGATCATTTTCCGCCCAGTGAGGTGAATTATCTTGCCAGCACTCCCGGCAACGGATTTATTAAATTAACCTGGGAAGATCCGCTGGACGAGGATTTTGCAGAGGTGGAAATAAGTTATAAATCACAATTTGTAAGGATACCTAAAGGGATTGAACAATACGAAATACAGAATCTTGAGAACGGTACCGATTATCGTTTCACGGTGAAAACCCTTGATGTATCCGGCAATATTTCGCGCGGACGGCATGCTCACAATTCCCCAACCGCTCCTCCCGAAATAAAATGGATATCGGATCCGATGATCACCATCGACACCAATTACCAGGGCGATTTTAAAGGGGGAATAATAACCTCCCGCTTGTTTGAAAACCAAAAAAACGACGGAACCATTAAATTCAGAGTGAATATCATACGAATAAGCGACTCCACAATCGTTTCTTCAACTGAAAAGAGCTTTAAAGTTTACAATGGCAGAAAATATCTCATGGAGTTGGAAACCCGTGGCGACATCACCATATTAAATTGCATTAACTGTAGCGAAGACCCCCAATCCTACAAACTGGAAGTTATTTCACTTTCGGCTGATGAAATAATAGCAGTGATACCTGGTATATGTCAATCCGTTCCACCCTGCAACAACGGGAAGGACATGCAGGAAATACGATGGAATGATATATCGGTAAAATACTTTAATTTGATTGAAGTATCCGAATAACATTCATTTCAACTGTTAAACATCCATTTAATTCCTACGTTTTAAAAGAAATACAAATACTGCAAGCAGTAATGATTGCCTTTTGTATCTTTGCACCCGCAAAAGTTCTTTGAAATTAAAAAATGTTTACTACCCAAATTAGGTACTACGAAGCATCCGCCAGTTGGCGGGCAAACCCAGAACTCAGAACCCAGAACTCAGAACCCAGAACTCAGAACTCAGAACTCTGAACTCAGAACTCAGAACTCTGAACCCAGAACCTGCCTACCAGCAGGCAGGCTTAAAACCTAAGGGGCTGACCGGTTTCGACAGCAAGGACAGTGGATTTGTAAGCATGCCGGGCATTGGAGATGTGGCTCGTTAAAAACTATCTTTCAACCATAATTGGCGAAAATAACTACGCTCTCGCAGCCTAATCGAAGATTAGTAGATTGGCTTATCCCGACACAAGGTGATGGGACGAGACATCCTGCAGAAGGATCTGCCTGATTCCGACTGAATACGGGGTGCTCATAATTTCGGGCTGGTTTGGCAGAGGCTTTGGCTGCCAGATAAGATAAAAAAGCTAAGGTAAAACTGGGGTGCCTGTTCCCGGGTTTTATTCAAAAATCAACAACCGGCTAAGCATGTAGAAAGCACTTTTGCTGCTTGTTTGGACGAGGGTTCGACTCCCTCCAGCTCCACGAAGTGGAGATGAAAAGCTGGCGATAGCCGGCTTTTTTTGTTTTGAAAAAACAAAAAGGTAGGAGAAGTTTATCCGCCTTCATGGCGGAACTCCCTCCAGCTCCACGAAGTGGAGATGAAAAGCTGGCGATTGCCGGCTTTTTTTGTTTTGAAAAAACAAAAAGGCAGGAGAAGTTTATCCGCCTTCATGGCGGAACTCCCTCCAGCTCCACTTTCCTGCCTATCTGCAGGCAGGCATCCTTCGTAGCTTCTGCGAAGGAGGGCTTCACCCTCTCCCGCAATACGGAGGGTTTCAGTGGATGCAGTCCACCATAAAACAAATCCAAACTTCTCATGTGGCACGTATACATCCTAAAATGCGCTGATGGCAGCTATTACACTGGTTGCACCGTGGCAATCTCGAATAAAATTTACCAGGAAATAAATATCAAAGGTATAATGCTACTATTCCGGATCGAAATCAGTATCATGTTCCGCAATTTCCACCACCGATTTTTTTAAATGAAAAGCCAGTACCAAACTATATAGCCCCATGATAAGCATCACCACTCCAACCCAAATGGCAATAGATATCCCGAATAACAAAGGATTGAACATAATAAATGTGGAAATCCAGAAAACAAGCAGGCTGGCTGCAAATTTCACAAATTGATTTTCTTTGTGAGCAAATGCGTCAATAAAAAGTGCGATGCCATAAAATGCCCCCCAAAGTCCGAATAAGAACGGGATGATGGAGGCAGTTACCAGCGGATTTACCATCAGCATAAATCCGATGAACATATCCAGTAAACCTTCAAAAATTTTCCAGGTCCAGTTTTCCTCGGTTTCACGTCCGGCAAAACCCTGATAAATAAGAACCATACCCGTAATTACGAATCCAATACCGATGTAAAATGCCCAGGCGATCAACGCTCCTTCAGGACTTGCAAGGATTAAAATTGACAATAAGATCATAACGATACCTTTGATCAATGGCATGTACCAGATGGGAATTGCTTGTTCTTCCATTTTTGTAAAATTTGATTTGCACTAAAATAGTTAAATTCTTGCATATGTTAACCTATGATAAATATCATATCGCAAACGAAACAAGCAATTTAGATCTCAACTTGTTTATTCCAGTGAAGAGAAATCCCTGAAATTCAATGTTTAATCACGTACAAATGCTATATCAAATAGAATCATACAAAACTTAACAACAGATCAATGATCAAACAAATAATAGAACTTACTATTTATTCAGTTCTTTACCAAACCTGAATGCCAGACCAAATCCAAATTCACCGAATTGATTAGTGATATGTAGGCAATCTTAAAGAATCTTAAACCTTTTCCTTCTTGACAGCCGGCGGAGCATACAGCGGATCAAGCGCATCCGGATCGGGCCAGTAAAATCTTGACTGTAATGAGAATGGACCGTCATAAGCAGGTAACCAGTTTGAAACCTTGTCTTTTCCAGGGTTCTCTTTTTGGATATAAATATCCAGTGATCCGTCGTCATTATATTTCAGGCCATCCGTAGCACTGCCGATGACATATCGGTTGATCTCATTTTCAATCAGAAGCTGTGCAGGCAATTTGTACATGGTCATCGACCAGAACGATTTTGCAGGCGGGAGTTGATCGGCTTCAAAGTGCAGGAGATAATTGTGTTTTGAACCGTCGAGTTCTTCTCCATCGGCATCAAAGGTTGTTTCAGGATAAAACGCCTCTTCGAGGTCGTTGCCCCACAGACCAAAGTAGGCCGCTGCCGCACGGGTAAGGTATTTGCCCTGCATGGCTTCGCGGGTGCCAAATGCATTGGCGATCAGTTGCCAGCCATTTTTTCGTTGGCCCAGTTCCATCGAAGCTTCCTTAATTTTTTCCATACCGGACTGTATCCCTTCATTGATCGCCGCAATTATTTCGGGATCATAATCGTCGGGGTTGAAAGGTTTTCCCGGTTCGATCCCGATTTTGGCAAACTTTTCAAATAACTCCTTTTCCGACGGGTGGATCTTCGCCATTGCCATCAATGCATTGAAATAGCCAATGAAATTTTCATCTTTTACCTTGGCAGGATTGTAAGGAGGCAGGTTAAGCAAGGGAGATGCTGTAATTTGATTTTCCTGTCCAAGATACTCCCCAAGCGACATCACCTTGTAGCCTTTCATTATTTCCTGGGCTTTCTCAACATCAGCAGGACCAAAAACCTGCGTTCTGCCAAGTGCCAAAAGATAATTACCTTCAGAATAAATAACCTTACTGATCCCTTCAGGTGTTTCACCATCCCAGTTTGGCCCGACAAACATGTAAGTGCCTGCGTCAAATCCTGTTTTCCGCGTGCCGATATAATCGATGTTGTGGGTGTACATATCAATGATCTGGAAAGAGTAATATCTCCCATCTGTGATTTCCGGCACCTCCATAATTTCCGGCTGATTCGACACATCGAACCATACACCCGAATAGAATGTATCGTTGTTAGGCCTCACAATGATGGTATCTTCCGGGCCATTCAATTTAGGATTATTAAATAAAACATTGAATGGTGCTGTATATGCTCCCGATTCGGGATACATAGCCATAGCAAACATCATTTTGTAATGTTCTAGCATAGGATAGGCATAAATATAAGCCTCTTCGGCGATTTGTTTCGCCTCTTGCGGAGTTACACTTTCCGGTTTTGGAGAACAGGAAGGCAGGAATAATCCTGTTATTAAAAAGATTGAAATGACATACTTATTCATAGTCGTTGATTTATTATTAGTTGTTTTTTACCATTTGCGGTCTTACCCACTCTCCCGATAAAGTCTCAGGTTTCGGCAAATACAATCGCATAACCACTGAAAATGGTCCTTTGGGTGCAGGTAACCAATTGGGTTCTTTTTCTTTGCCCGGAGATTCATTTTGAAAATAAAGGGTAAGTCCTCCGTCTTCGTCAAAAACAAAATCGTCCATCATAGGTGAATTGAGCAGATAACGGTTAAGCGGGTTCTCCACGAGAAGGCTCGCCGGAAGCTCATACATGGTTAATGACCAAAAGGCATTTACAGGAGGTAATTGTCCCGGTTCAAAACGAAGGGTGTACTTATTGGCACCGTTTAGGGGCTGATTTTCCGAATCGACATAATAGGTTGGGTAAATCGCTTCTTCGGCACTTGCTCCCCATATACCCACCACAGCAGCTATCATCCTGTAGCTATAGTTGTTGTTAAGGTGTTCCCTGGTGCCAAATATTTCTGCCGACCCTAACTTTCCGGCTTCTGCTTGCTTTTTAAGAGCGTCAAAGTCAGCCCAGGAATCTGCAATCCCTTGTTTTATTGCAGTTTGAATTTCCGGAGAAAAAGAGTCCCATTTGAATTCTTTTCCAGCTCCAATTCCAAGTTTAGCAAAGCGTTTCATTAATTCTTTTTCTGAAGGATGGGTAGGACAGAATTGCAGGAGATAGTTCAATTGCTCAAAGACCTTTGGAGACGCTTTGATTTCTTCCTGTGTTAAAGGTTCGATGAATTGAATATCAGGTGCAGCCTGGGGTGCGGGGTGATCAAGATAAGAAGATAGAGGTTGAAGTTTATACTCCGACTGAATTTGCTTCACATCCTCAAGATCTTCAGGGTTAAAAAGTTGTGTTCTGTATGCTGCCAATACCAATTCTGTTTCAGCTTTAATAACCTTTACAATGCCATCGGGCTTTTCACCATCCCATTCTGGGCCAGCTATGAGAAAACTACCGCCATTATTGCCCACGGTTCGGGTGCCGATAAATTCAAAGTTATGGGTGTACATGTCAATAAGTTGTATACTGAAATAGCGATTTTCTTCCATTTTAGGAACTGTAAGAACTATAGGTTCTGAGCGCAGATCTAAGGCAACAAAGCTATACGGTGTATCGGAATTTGCAGTCTGTATCGTACGGTCTTCATGGGTATATACCCTTGCCATATTGATTACTTTATTCCATGTGCCTTTGTAGTCGGCATTGTTTGTGTCGATGAAGTAATTGTAAAGCCCTCGGTAATTGTCAACCATTGGATTTGCATAGGTATAGGCCTCTTTGGCGATTTGACGGGCTTCTTGTGTGGTAATAGTTTCCTGTTGAGTACAGGATAATAATATAATGAGAAGCGAAATTATACTGAGGAGTTTTTTCATTTTATATTTAATTTATTTTTCAATGATTTATATAAATGCAGGGTAGTTTGTGTTTTGTTGTATTCATTATGGATTGTCTCAACCTTTGTGAGCTTTTATGTGTATTTAAAAGCAAATCCTACCTGAATAAGTAATACAAATTAAATATAGGAACTTTAAATATTATAGACACCCCTGTCAGCTTCATGAAACGCAAGTCATTATAGCGATTCAGCATTTTATTGGGTAACAATTTTCAGTAACTTTCAGCGGATTCAGTTACATTTGTATTCAATACTATAATTTATCCACGAAACAATGAAAGAAAAATGGCTCTATACGGCATTTCAAAGTTTTGCGGAATGTGGCCCAACACAGTTGAGCATAAACAGTATCGCAAAGGAAATTGGAGTTCCACGCACAACCTTTTATCACTATTTCGCAGATAAAGAGAACCTGATTGAAGAGTTACTGGCAATGTACATGACTTATGTGGATAAATTTATTGATGAAGGTAAAACATGCTGTAAACAACTGATCCCCGACTTGTATATATTGCTCGAAAAGTATGCCCTTTCGCTTCAATTCAGCAGACAGCTATTACTCAACAGAACAGAACCACATTTTAACCTGGTCTTTCAAAAAGGCAGGCAAAAAACCAATAAAATTATCGTTCCACTTTTTATAAGTTATTACAATTTTAATGTCCCTGATAACCTGGCGGAGGAGTTGTGGAACAGTCTCACCGAATCATGGTACCTGCGCCTTGATCCTAAAGATGTAACCGTTGAATCAATGCAAAAACTTACCGAAGAAATCATGCAAACGGTATTAAAGTTTGCACAATCAAAATTATTTTTAAAACTGATTTAAGTATATTTTCAAACCTCGCTTTTTAGTCTAAATATTTCTCATTCAACTCATCATATACCTGCATTAGCGGTGTTACAGAGCCATCCTTTTCAAAAAGGCCGCTGCGCCAGTTGAGCGGCTCCCAGATGCAGGCCCCTTTGCCCAATTCGTTGGGAAGGGCAAATACAATATCATGGACCTGCTGTTTGAAATCGGAATATTCCACCACGTTAATGGGTTTATTATACCGTTTCGCTAGGTCGTTCAGATTGAATTGCAGATCGTCGAGGGTGCCATGCCAGCGCGGATAATACGAAATGCCGATGATGTCGAACTGCAGGCCGCGGGTGATCATGTTGTCGAGCCAGAAAACAGCTTCCTGGTTTTGCCCGCCCAGCGCGAGGTGCATCATCACCGGGATGGCAGGATCGGCGGCTTCCACGCCTTCAGCACCTGCTTTTAACAAGGCAGCCAGTTGATCCGGGTTGCCGATATGACCGTCAGGCCAGAGCAGTCCGTGGTTGATCTCGTTACCCACCTGCACCATGTCGGGCAGGATACCTTGTTTGTCAAGGGCAAGTAACACCCGCGTGGTATAAGTTTTCACGGAATCCTTCAATGCTTCAAAATCGAGGTCGGCCCAGGCAGCGGGTTTGTATTGTTGCTGGGGATCGGCCCAGTAATCGCTGTAATGAAAATCGAGCAGTAGTTTCAAACCGGCCGCTTTCACACGTTTGGCCATGGCAAGCGTATATGGCAA
>JAGQVE010000027.1:39256-53525 GCA_020438105.1 Bacteroidales bacterium | reverse complement strand
TTCGCAATAAATTTCCGTTTATAAATGATCTGCTCCTGTTTGAATGGAAGGAAGTGGAATTATACATGATGGATGATATACCTTATGAAGATTATATTGCTGAAGGAAGCTGGCTTCAGTCAAGGTTGGTGATCAATCCTGAACATGCAATTTTGCCAGTTTCATGGCCTGTACACTTGAAAAAGGCTAAGACAATAGAGGAAACTGACAAGGGTCAATTTTATATTTTAATGTTCAGGGAACGGGAAAGTGGCCGCATTCAATTTATGGATATTTCTGCCATCTATGTTTTGATCATTGAAAATTTATTAGCCGGAAATAATTTACTGGACATTCTTGATGCCGTCCACAATCAATTACCTGATATTTCAAGGCCCGAAATGGAAAAAAGCAGCATCGCCTTCCTGCAAAAGCTCACCGAAAAGGGATTCATCTACGGATTTTATGCCTAACCATTTTACACAAACTTTTTCTGCATTTATTTTCGATTATCTTTGCCGGACACAGTAGATAGTTAAAACAAAGGTTTTTGTATGAATTTTGCTTCGCTCTATTTTTCTCCATGGATATTCTCCGTGATATTTTCTGTATTTTTTAATGGGAAATCGGAACCTGAATGGAACCTCACCAAGGAAGATGAGGGTATTAAAATATATACACGATACATTGAAGGATCGGAAATCCGTGCTTTTAAAGCGGTTGCCTTAATGGAGGGAAAATTATCTGAATTTGTAAGTGTTTTGAAAGATGTAGAAAACTTCCCGGAGTTATTTGACAGTAACAAACTGGCCACCATTCTCGAACAAAATGACACCATTCAATGGTATTATTCAGTAACTGCAGTTCCATGGCCGTTGAAAGACCGCGATGGCATTTATTGTTTTCATTTTAAACAGAATTATCAAAATAAGATCGTAACCATAAAGGTGGTAGCGGACCCTGATCGTATGCCCGAAAATGATGGAATTGTGCGAATTAGAAAAGCCGAAGGCACATGGATCCTTGAGCCAATGGATATAAATAAAGTGAGGGTAACGCTCGAAATGCACGGCGAGCCCGGAGGCTCCATCCCCGACTGGATTGCTAATATGTTTGTGGTTGACTCGCCGATTAAAGATTTTAAGAACCTGCGGGAAAGGATAGCTCTTGATCAATACAAAAACAAAAAATATGATTTCCTGGTGGAGTATTGATTCCACGGTAATCACTTACCTTTGCCTCAAATCAAAATGAAATGGTAAAAGACTGGAAAGACCGGCTCGGTGTGGTTTACTCAACAAATCCTGATTTTCAATATGACCACGATCAGGAAGAGGAGCAGGAGACCCTGCCACCACAACAACAGAAGCTTTATGTGAGTCTTGACAAACGCAATCGTAAAGGAAAAGCTGTTACGCTCATTACCGGGTTTGTTGGTTCTGATGAGAATTTAAAAGACCTGGGCAAAATGCTCAAGACAAAATGTGGCGTAGGTGGCAGCATCAAAGATGGCGAAATACTCATTCAGGGTGATTTCAGGGATAAGGTGCAGGAAATTCTTCATAATGCTGGTTATAAAGTAAAACGTTCCGGAGGTTGACCCATGTTTATTCTCGACCCACCATTTGTTTCGGAGTATTTGAAAGAAACAGTTGCCAAAAATGATATCCCGGTACTAAAGACCCCATACACTCAATCACTTGGGCTTAATAATTCGGTCAAATTTATTACAGAGGAAGAGGCCATACAATCACTTTCCGAAAAGGAAAATCCACCCGTTTATTCAAACTCGGAAAATGCCATTGAATGGATTTCAAGGCGCCTTCCTGATACAAAATTGAATGATCAACTGAATCTCTTCAAGGATAAAATCCGGTTCAGGGAATTGCTTGAAGCATTGCATCCCAATTTTTATTTTAAAGGTATTCCTTTTGATGAATTGGATACGATTGATACGCGTAGCATTCAAAAACCATTTATCATCAAACCGGCCGTGGGGTTTTTCAGTCTGGGCGTTTATAAGGTTTTTCATGATTCGGAGTGGGAAAATATCAAAAAGCAAATACAGCTTGAGGTTCAAACAATAAAACGGGTTTACCCCACCAAAGTGCTGGATACTTCCATGTTTATTATTGAACAAAACATCGAAGGTGACGAGTATGCCTTTGATGCCTATTTCAATGATAAAGGTGAAGCTGTGATCCTGTCGTTACTGAAACACCTATATGCCCACGACGGCGATGTGAGCGACCGGGTTTATATTTCATCCAAAAAGATATTTGAAAATAACCAGCAAAGTTTTGAAGAATATCTTCAGAAAATCGGCGACCTGGCAGGCCTGAAAAACTTTCCATTGCATGTTGAAGTTCGTGTGGATGATATGGGTATGATCAAACCCATTGAGGTTAACCCCATGCGATTTGGGGGCTGGTGCACCACGGCCGATATGACCAGTATGGCCTTTGGATCAAATCCTTATCTTGCATTTCATCAACAAATAAAACCCGATTGGGAAAAAATCCTGAGAGATAAAGATGGCTTGATTTACAGTAACATTGTTTTGACCAATGCTTCGGGTTATGATGTGCATAATATCAAATCGTTTGATTATAGCAAATTAAAATCCCGTTTCCGAAAAGTTTTGGAATTGCGCCAGGCGAATTACCGGGATTATCTGATGTTCGGATTTATTTTTGCCGAAACACTGGAAAAAAATGCGGCTGAACTGGACTGGATACTCAAAGATGATTTGCGGGAATTTATCACCATTTAAAGGTCCATTCCTTCGGTACAATTGGTGCAGATATCAATTGATTTTCGGTTGGTGATCACTTTGGTGCGGAACGCCTTATAAGGTTCACTTTTCCATACCTCTTCAAACGAATTGTTTTTAAGGTCTCCCATTTGATAAACAGCATCCTTATCGAAACAGCAGGGAACTACCAATCCGTCCCAGGTAATAACGCATGAAACCGACATGCGGTAACATTTGTTTTTAAAGTCATTTTTGATTTCCCAGGTGCCATCAGTTTTCTGGCGATAACGGCTATATTTATCAATGGTTGGAATTAACGGGTTCCCATTTTTGTATTCGTAAACTTGTGCTGTTTTAAGCTGTAATTCATCCACTCCAAGCTTTTTACTCAAAGCTTTTACTTCATCAACCTGATGCTCATTGGTTCTGAATACAATGAACTGAAGAATAATATGCGGTGTTTTTGAGTTCAACTCCTTTTTCCATTTCACCAGGTTTTCGATACCATCCAAAACACGCTGATACCTGCCCCCCACCCTGTAAGATGCATAGGTTTCCTGCCCGATACCATCCAAAGAAACGATGATCCTGTCGAGGCCAGATTCAACAGTTTTACGGGCATTTTCATCATTCAGGAAATGAGCATTGGTGGAAGTGGCTGTGTAAATGCGACGCTTTTTGGCATCTTTTACAATATCAAAAAAAGAGGGATTCAGATAAGGTTCACCCTGAAAATAAAGGATCATGTACATCAATCTGTTGCCGATCTCGTTTACGATCTTTTTATACAAGTCGATGGTGAGCATACCCGTATTCCGCGAAAACTGGCGCAGACCCGAAGGACACTCCGGGCAACGCAAATTACAGGAAGTTGTTGGCTCAATAGACACACTGAATGGTTTACCCCACAAAACCGGTTTTTTGAGCAGGTTGGTAAAATGATAACTTAACTGCACAAGCAGGAGGTTCCACAGCCGGATTGGAGTGAGTTTTGAAACGATATTGAGTGAATCCCTGAAATTTGCCATAATCTTCGCAGATCAAACGTCCATTTATTTTAAACAACAAACAACTGCGGTAGTTTCAAAATTAAATATTCTCCGTGATTTTCTGAACAAGCTTTGATTGGTTGAAAAACTGTTTTGCAACGATCCTGAGTACTGTATAACTCGGTATGGCGAGGATCATACCCGGAATACCAGCAAGCGAACCGGCCATTAAAATGATCAGGAAAATTTCGATAGGATGCGCTTTTACGCTGGTGGAGTAAATGAGCGGTTGAAGGATCATGTTATCGATGAGGTTGGCTACGGCGAAAGTACCCAGTATCACCAGTGAAATAGGTAAAATATCAGCATACGATTCGGAACTCAGGTTACTGGTAGCCCCGATCAATACTCCTAATGAGGCTCCGATGATCGGGCCAAGATATGGGATCACATTCATAAGTCCGCCAATAAAGCCAATGAGCAATGCGCTTTCAACATCAAACATGGTGAGTCCGACTGTTATCAGGGTCATCATAGTTAGTAATTCGATGCTCAAACCAACAAAATATCTTGAGAGCAAACGCCGGGTATCACTTAGAATGACGGCTCCCTTATCTTCAAATTTACGGGGCACAAACAACATGATCCCACTATAAAACAGCCTGTCATCCCGGAGAAAGAAAAACGCCATGAAAATCACCGAAAAAATGCCAATGAACAGCGACCCTGCAAGTCCTACAACATTGCCCAGCACCCTTTTAATCGAAGTCATATCCACCAGCGATTCCAATTCCACAGCGATCATACTTTCCAGTGTTTGATGATCTTCCAGCACATTCCATTCAACCAGCTTGTGTTCCATTTCATAAAGGGGCTTTTCAAGTTGCTCACCCAGATATTGAAAATCAATGCTGGTGATCACCTGTGCCTGCCTGTTGATAATGGGCACAAATGCCATAAATAACGATACCAGGATGATTACCATTATTAATAAGGTAAGAATGGTGCTTAGTGTGTGTGGCATTTTGAATCGCTCGAACTGGATTTTATCAAATAGCCTCACCAGGGGATGTCCGATAAATGACAATACACCAGCCAGTAAAACATACACCAGGATATCAGCAAAATACCAGGCCAGGTATAAACCAAGCAGTGACGCTGCAATCCCGCCAATAAGCCGGTAATTAATTTTCATCTGTTAAAATTTTGCAATTCATTAAGTACATGGCAATCTCACAATTTACTAACATCTGCAACCGCTTCGTTTCGTTTGAATTATTTTTAACAAAGATAGGGAATAAAGCCTTTATTCAATTGCCAATAAATCAGAAGCCCACATTGAATTTCAAGGATAGTTTAAAAGCAGTGTTCTCCCAGCCGTTCTTGAATGTATATGGCCCATATCGGTAAAAACCACCCACTCCCAGCGAAAACAATTGAATATTCAATAATTTATCAATCAATAATCCCGATTCATAGTATCCCTTTTCCATGGTTTTATAAGAAACATTGTGGTGGGTTTCGGTAAAATCAAGCCAGCCAAAACCTACATTGGTAGCCACCGAAATATCAGGTTTAAAAATCCAGATTTTACCTAAAAGTTTTTCAAAATCATGGGTGAAATAAAGTGACACATATTTGTTCGATAAAAACTCATTCATATGCATGGTGGCAAATGAATTGGGCGCATAAAGCGTAAATGACCGGTAAGAGCCGTTGCCATTATACAGGTTTGTGTAGGGTATATCGGTATCAATGTAACCGGCATTGATCCTGAAAGTGGTTTTGCCCACATAATTGGTGTAAAACGATTTTTCTACTTTAAAATCGTAACGATTGTAAGCATACTCACCATCCAGGAAGCCCTCAATTCCGCGGGAATACTGTAGCCAGAAAATGGGCCAGTTAGTTCCCAGCGAAATTTTCTTGCGCATATTTTTGATGAACTTCTCTTTGTAAGCATAACGCAAACCGAGGTTAAACTCGGTAAAATTAAAACGATCAATATAAACATTCAATGACTCACCCGGAATGCTGAACTGATAATCATTGGTCACTTCTTTAGCGGTTTTGGTAAGGCTCACATGCACATTCAAATAGGTGAGTGTTCTGAAGTTTAACCCACCCGAATACTGTTCCACTTTATCCATCCTTTGGATCAAAAGATCCCTGAAGTTATCAAGGTTCATCAGGTGCATGGTCTCATCCCAAAATCTGACCCCCGAAGTTTCCATAACATCTTTCAAATAGGCCAGCTCCAGATCCATATCGGCATAATTCCAGAGTTTGAGTTTAAGATCGCCGCCATATTTAAATTCCTGGTCTTTAAATCCATACCTGGCAAATCCTCCAATCGAAAACAATTGCGAAAGTCGGTCGTTGGTATGCAAACCTAATCCGGGAGCAAGTCCCTCATATGAGTTATAAAGCAGAAAACGTGAAATATCCAGATCAAAATAGCCCCATGGAATTTTACCGGTCATCAAGCTTTCAAAGGTTTTGGCCGCCCGGTCGAAATTTTCAGCCTGTCCAACACTGTCAATATATCGATACGTGTTGAGCTCTTTTTGGGTAAGAGAATCGGTTCGGTATGTATTCCAGAAATCTTCTTCGCGGAAGGTGGCGTTGGGATCTACCTCCACTTCTGCATTGCCGAATTCACGGCCCCTGAGTTCAGGATTCAGGTTGATATTTCTGATGTATCGTTTGCCAATGCCGAATGGAATGCGCATGGGTACAAATGCTTTGAGTGAATCAGGAATAGAATCAGGATTGGCACCCGAAGCCGCTCCACTCCCAATTCCTACCGAAACCGACGAATCAGTTACCATGGCCCCCTGAATGATCGCCTGATTATTTACCTGCACCGGAAACCAGTGCTCGCCATCGATCACTTCGTATAATTGCTCTATCCTGAAAGTCAGGGTAGCTTTTGAATTGAATGGTTCAGCAATGACATTTTGTACCGCCCACTTTTTCGTGTTAATCGAAATGGTACCGGTTAATCCCTTAAAATTTGTTTTTAAACGTGGCCGGTATGAAAGTATAAAAACGGTATCCGATTCACCGTAAAACAGGGTATCTTGCAAAAGGAAGAAATATTTTCCGACAGATCCACGGCTGATGGGATTCACATATTTGTCACCAGCAATTTCAATTTGATCGCCATAAAAATCTGTGCTTTGCCACTGGGAGATCAGGAAAACAAAAATGGGATCTTTAAAGCCGGATACCTTGGTGGCGATCACCTCTTCCACATTTTTATCGGGTGCCTTAAACTTTCGTTCTGAAACCGATTCCATCATAAAGAGGTGATGGTTTTCAAGGAAACTACGAAAGTTCTCGGTAGTATCAACCTCCAGGGTATCGAGCATGGGAATCGAGTCGAGCTCAAGGGTAAATATCATCTTATCGTAAGCCGTATATGTAAAAGCATCAAGTTTTTCAGGATCATTCAAATCACGGTTATTAATGGTATTCCGAATGATCCGATGAGCCGGATTTTCGGTTGGATAAACCACATATTCGGGTAGTTCATATTCTATCTTTTCAAGAAGGATGAGCTGTTCCTCACCGGCATCCTGAACGGGGAACACCTGGCTTTTATATCCCACATAACTCAATCTCAGAAATTGAATATTGTCATTTGAGCGGAGTAAAAATTTTCCATCAATATCTGTGGTTCCGCCCCGGTTGGAGTTATTGATCACAATATTTACGAAGGGAAGCGCTTTCCGGCTCTCCGAATCGATAACCCGCCCTTTTACCGAATAGGTTTGCCCGAAGACATTCATAAAAAAAAGCCACAATAATGCTGATAATATGGTAAATTTCATATCGATTGGTTAATCAAACAAAAGTATTAAAATTCGTCTTCTGTAACTGTGACGGATCAGCCTTTGTTTTGTAACAATAATCTTTAATTTTGCAGCAGCATGGCAGAGATCATTAAAGCATATTACCTGGAACATAAAATCATTTTTGAAGAAAATTTCAAAATTGTACTTGATAATTTTGATGTGGAAGCCATTCATAAAATGCGGACCAGCACCAAAAGGCTGAGGGCTTTATTTCTGCTCATCGAGTTTTTAACGGAGAACCATTTCAAGGCAAAAAGGCAACTTCGTAAACTTCGGCAGGTTTTTAAACATGCCGGCCAGATCCGGGAAATACAGATAGAAGCTTTGCTGATAAAAGCATATGAATTAAAACTCAACCTCACATTCCCCGAGTACCTCGAATACCTTAAACGACGCGAATATAAAGAGATTGCCGCCTTCCTGAAAAGTATTCCTCCCATCAGGGAACGTGATAGGATTTTGAAAGATGATAAAATTATTGCTACCATTGACCAGCTAACAAACAAGGATCTGCAAAAAGGAACAGCTGATTTTTTACTTTCAAAAGTTTTTGCCATCAGAGACCACATAAATGCTGCCCCAAGCAATCACCGAATCCACGAAAACCGAACATATTTGAAGCAGATATATTATCTCTTTGGAATTTTGTCGGTGCTTTCGAACATGCCGGAAATATTAAAAACAGATGTGATCAGGATCAGGGACATGGAGCAATTTTTGGGCACCTGGCACGATTTAGTGAATTCTCCGGTTTACATGAATGCGTTTCTGCAAACAAAAAATACAGGTAAAATTGAAAAGTATAAAAAATTGAGAAACGCTATCAAAGCTGAGCGCAAGGAAATGCGGCAGGTTATATTAAATGAATTTTACCCCGAATTGCTGGCCGATATTCAGACTGCAAAGTAGTTTTCCAGTTCTACAAGCGTATCCTTGCTGGTAGTAATATCATGAATGATCCTTCCTTTATCCAGCACGGCTATTCGCCCACACACATCAGTTACATGTTTCAGGTCATGACTCGAAACCAATACAGTAACGTTAGGGTCATTTTTTTTCTCATTCAAAATATTTTTCAACCTTATTTGCGTGCTGGGGTCTAAACCATTGAAAGGTTCATCCAAAATCAGCAATTCAGGTTTGGTCATCAGTGCCGCGGCGATACCCACTTTCTGTTGGTTCCCTTTTGAAAGATCCCGGATATATTTTTTCTTTCCAAGTATCTCATCATTAAAAAATGTAGCAAAGTCGCTATAGAACTTTTCCAGGTCACCTTTCGAAAGCCCATGCACATTGCTCAGGAATTCAAAGTACTCTTCCGGGGTAAGATAATCAATTAAAAATCGCTGATCAAGATAAGAACCGGTGATCATTTTCCAGCTTATTGACTTGTTTACAGCCTCATAGTTGATTAAAACTGTGCCGCTGCTGGCCCTTATCAAATCAAGTATCAGTCTGAAGAATGTAGTTTTTCCGGCACCGTTATTTCCTACCAGTCCGAAACTCTCGCCTTTGTTTATTGTAAAATTTTCGATATCAAGCACTTTAACGCCTGCATATTGTTTGGTTAAATTATTTACCTGTATCATAGTTTGAAATAATGTTTTTAATAAGTATACTTTAATTAATTCTTCCACCGGATTACTCCCTGAAACCTTCGGCCATTTCGTAGCGTCGTTTCATAAATTGCTTGTAAACAAAGGCGATCATCAACCTTGAAAAAAGCAGGCCGGCTACTCCAAGCGCTCCGATAAAAAGCATCCCTCCGGTTTTATACCCCATAAAATTGAAAGGCAAAAAGATAAGCACAGGCAGTAAAAATGCCGGAAGCATAGATAACCAGTGCGATGCACCCATGCCCTGGTAATTGAAGGTAGCGCCTTTGCTCAAATCCATGCGCTTTTTACTGAAGGTGGCAACATAAAACAATACAAAACTCAGAAACCCGATATTGTAGAGGTAGGTCATGGTGTTGATCAAAAAGATGTCTGTTCCAAAAAATATATAAGGAATGGTAAGGATGTAACATGCAGTCGCGATGGAGATTCCAAGTATGTACTTCGTGCGGATGTATCGCTCCAGGTCTTTATAATTCACGAGGATATTATCAAAATAATTGCTTTCGTAACTGAAACAATAATTGATATAATTGAGCATCATTCCACCGGTCATAAAAATGCCTACGAAGATAAACATGGGATACATTTTCTGATAGGCAGGATTGGGATAAAAGAATAATCCATATAGCAGAAAAAGAGGTGCCATGAATACAATGGAGCGTGTACGTTTATGCCGCCAGATCAGGCGCAGGTCAAGTGAAATAAGCTGACCGGTCAAACCAAGTGTTTTCAGGTATTTGATGTCCGCCAGCGAATCCTGTTTTTGCTTTTTCTTAACAGTTACCTCATCAGGATACAACCTCGATTTTAAAAACCAATAGTTCAGCAGGTAGGATAAAATAACCAGAACAATTGGTAAAACTATCAATTCGTGGTGCAGTAAAATTTGTCCAAAAGCAAAAGTGGATGCCGCCGAAAGTGAAAGCACCCCAAAATAATCAAGTAATACCAGTGCAATTAAAACCAGTCCAAAAACACCTACAATCGAAGGCTTGTTAACCAACTGACGTTTAACATAAGTAGTGAAAAAGTTAATAGTAAAAACCAGTAAAACAAATGATGCCAACCACACCACTGCTGTGTTCGTGGAATATGCGGGGGCTATCACCTTAAAAGCAAAAGGCACCATTACCAGCCACGACAAATAATTTCCAATCATAAAAACCGATTTGGCTGCCACATAATGAACGATGCTCGACTTTTTAATGGGCAGGTGAAGGTATGATTCGATATTGAGCGTGGGCAATGATTGCATAAAAAAACGCAGGAAAAACTCAAACCCGAAATAATAAAACAAGATACCGTTAAAAATTTTTACAGGATCTCCATCGGGATAGAGTTCAGCAAGGATTTTATCGATAAAAAGCCCTAGCACAAGCAAATACAAAAGCATGATCCCGATCAGGAGACCAAGCACAATATTCAAAGCAATATTTCGCTGCCAGATGGATGAGCGTTTCATCTCGCGCCATTGGTGCAATAAAAACCATTTATAAATCATAGTTGAAAGTTTGGAAAAACGGTTGAATGTTCAACAACCATGCAAAATAAAACAAAACTGTAAAAACCAGTCGATTACTATTTTCAAGGCCCGGCCTATCCTTATGAATTGTAAAAAAACCGAACGTTAGGTGTCCTTTTGCGAACATATTTTAAAACGACAAATTGGTGCTAACAATCCCTGATTCAGGCTTGGTTTTCATTCGCTCGGGTAAATTATCAAGCACAACCTCCACAAATCTATCCAATAACTTCTTCTTGGAGTGAACCCTCGAAACGGCAAGGCTGATTTCCCTAAGCGGCTGGTTACCTGCGATTGGTTTAACCATATCTTCATATTCCGGCGCCACTCCGGCGGTTGCAAGTTCGGGGATAAAAGTCATCCCTTTCCGGGTTTCAACAATCCTTCGCAATGATTCGATTGAATTGCTGTAATATACCAGGTTTTGCCCTTCAACAGGTGTTTTTGCAAGACTGCACAACTCATTCACCTGGTTCTGGAAACAGTTGCCTTCTTTGAGATACCACAGATCATGCAAATCAAACTCGTTAAGATTGATTTCTTCGTGGCTGAATAAAGGGTGACGATCAGAAATATAAAGGAAAAACCGTTCGTAAAAGAGGGGTGTAAACTGAATTCCGCTTACCTTGACAGGCGTAGATATGATACCTGCATCCAATTCGCCCAATTTTAAATTACTCAGAATATCCTCTGTCACTACCTCCTCCACGATGAGTTTCAAGCCAGGGTAGCGCTGGTTAATATCATTGATAAACATAGGAACAAAATAAGGTGCCAGCGTTGGGATTATCCCCACTTTCAATTCCCCTTTGATGGTTTCTTCAAGTTCAATAGCGATATCTTTCAAAGAATCCATCAGTTTGGTAACTTCTTCAATCCGCTCCAGCAACACCTCTCCCTCGGGAGTTAACACCAGGGGTTTTTTTAACCGATCTATCAGCTTATAATTCAACTCTTGTTCAAGCTTGTTTATTTGCTGGCTTAGCGCCGGCTGACTAATTCCCAACCGATTGGCAGCTTTGGTAAAGCTCCCTTGCAAAACCAGCTCGGTAAAGTATTGTAATTGATTAAAATTCATGTTCTATAATTTAATCTTATAAAGATATAATTTTCTTTTATATCTCTTATGCTACATTTGTTGTAAAATTTAAAACAGTTAAAAAAATAATGATATGGAACCGATGATAAAAGAAAATTTAAAAGCAAAAGCCCAGACTAATCAGGAAAAAACTGAAGTGGTCAACGCACTGAATTCGTTGCTCAGCAATAACCAGGTCTACTATCAGAACCTGCGTGGTTTGCACTGGATGATTGAAGGCGATCAATTTTTTGTTTTGCATGAAAAATACGAAGAATGGTATACACAGGCTGCCACTAATATAGATGATGTGGCCGAAAGGATTTTAACCATTGGTGGTAAACCATCGCATACATTTGAGGATTATCTTGCAGAATCAGATATTAAACCGGTAAAAAATATTACCTCAGGGTCGCAAGGGATTGAAGTTGTTTTAAACAACAATAACATCTTGCTCAACCATTATTACCAGGTTATAAAAGCAGCCGAAAAGGCAGAGGATGAAGGGACTGTGGACTTGATCAGTGGTATGATATCAGAAACTGAAAAAAGGATGTGGATGTTGAAGGCTTATCTTTCATAAATTAATATTCACTAAGCCTGTTTGAAAGCAGGCAAAACAATCCCGGCCAGGATCATTTTTGTTGACAGCTCACAAAAACAAGGATCAGCCGGGATTTTTTATTTCCTTAGCTTTTCATTATTATGATGCCGTGTGGCATCGCGGGTTGATTTTTTCTCCATGTTTTTTGTGAAAGCTGATGTTAAGTCCACACCCGTTTGATTAGCAAGGCAAATCAAAACCCACAGTACATCTGCAAACTCATCGGCAAGGTCAACATCTTTATCAGATTCCTTAAATGATTGATCCCCATATTTTCGGGCCATAATACGGGCTACTTCCCCAACTTCTTCCGTTAAGATTGCCATATTGGTAAGTTCACTGAAATACCGTACCCCAGTTGTGGTGATCCACTGATCAACAGCTTCTTGTGCTTCTTTTATAGTCATGTTTAAATAAAATTGAGTATACAAATATGCAAAATTTGCTGCAACAGAATTCATACCTTTGCATTTCAAATTGAAGTATGGAAAATAACAGCGGTTCATTCCGGATGATCGGTAAAACCATTTCAGGGCTGGAGGATGTGCTGGCCGCAGAACTGGAGAGCCTTGGCGCTCAAAATATCAAAATAGTAAACCGGGGAGTTTCTTTTTACGGAGATAAGAAGTTGCTTTACCAGGCCAATTACTGTTGCAGGAGCACACTCCGGATTTTAATGCCAATTGCGGTTTTTAATGCCCGTAATGAGCAGGAACTTTATGATGAAATTTATAAAATAGACTGGTCGGAATTTTTGGAAGTTAACGGAACTTTTTCAGTTGCAGGGGTCACTTCATATTCAAATATCACTCACTCAAAATACCTGGCCTTAAAAACAAAAGATGCCATTGCCGATCAGTTTCGTGAAAAGTTTGACAAGCGCCCTAATGTAAAACTTGACAATCCCGACCTGGCCATTAATGTGAGGATTTTCAGGGATGAATGTACGGTTTCCATCGACAGTAGTGGCGACTCCTTACACAAACGTGGCTACCGGGTGGCCACCGGACCGGCTCCAATCAGTGAAGTGCTTGCCGCCGGAATGGTACTTTTGAGTGGCTGGGACGGAAGCACCCCGTTTATTGATCCCATGTGCGGCTCGGGAACCATTCCCATCGAAGCTGCCCTGATCGCCTGTAAAATTCCGCCGGGCTCATTCAGAGAAGAATACAGCTTTAAACACTGGAATAATTTTGATGAAGCTCTTTGGCAGGAAGTAAAATCGGAAGCTGATGGCCAAATCAACATGAACATTCAGGGATCGGTTACCGGAACCGACAGATCAGGCAGGGTTTTGCAAACTGCCAAAGAAAATATTAAGTCAGCGGGGGTGGAACAGGTAGTTAACCTCGGGGTCGACTTTATGAATGAAGTTAAGCCACCTGAGGGTGATGGTGTAATGATTACCAATCCACCTTATGGTGAAAGGATCAAAGCCAGCGACATCGAAAGCCTTTATGCTGAAATCGGTGATGCTCTGAAGAAAAACTTCAGTGGTTATTCGGCCTGGATCATTAGTTCGCACCAGGAAGCAATGAAACACGTGGGGCTCAGGGCTTCGCAAAATTTAACCGTTTTTAACGGCCCGCTTGAATGCCGGCTTTCCAATTATGAAATGTACGAAGGATCGAAAAAGGAGAAATTTCAGAAAATATACGATCGTGAGTACCAACCTCAAAAACGGGAGTTCAGAAAAGACAATACACCGGGAACATATAAACGTGGAGATAAACCAAAACGTTTTGATAAAGAAGCGCGGGGATCAAACGGGGTTAAACAAAGGGAAAGGGATAAACGCAGTTTTGACAGGGATGATAAAAGATCGGAAGCGTTTAACAGAAGTGATAAACGAAAACCTTTTGA
>JAGQVE010000027.1:17771-39237 GCA_020438105.1 Bacteroidales bacterium | reverse complement strand
ATTTTAAACAAACTGAAAAACGCAGGGGGTTTAAAAGAGAAGAGGGCTCAGAAACATTTAACAGAAGTGACAAACGAAAACCTTTTGGCAGAGAAGAGAAAAGGACAGGTGATTTTAAACAAACCGAAAAACGAAGGGGTTTTAAAAGAGAAGAGGGTTCAGAAGCATTTAACAGAAGTGATAAACGAAAACCTTTTGACCGGGAAGAAAAGAGGAAAGGTGATTTTAAACAAACTGAAAAACGCAGAAGTTTTAAAAGAGAAGAAAGTTCAGAGTCGTTTGATCACCGAACCAAACGCAACGATTTTGACAAAAAAGAAAAAAGAAAGGATTACAAATCCGGCTCCTTTGACAAAAAGAAAGACGGCAATAAAGGTTTTCAAAAGCGCGGAGATAAGCCAGGCAGAAAGCAAAGGGACGATTCCGGAAAGTCACGAAACAGAAAAACATAACGCATGTCGGAAATAAAAAAGATTGGTGTTCTAACTTCAGGAGGTGATGCGCCGGGCATGAATGCCTGCATCAGGGGTGTGGTGCGAACCGCATTATATCACAATCTTGAAGTTTATGGGATCAAATCAGGATACAACGGATTGATCCAAAATGATTTTGTAAAACTTGAAAGCACAGATGTTCACAATATCGTTCAGCTGGGAGGCACCATTTTAAAAACAGCCCGTAGCAAGGAATTCATGACTCCTGAAGGGCGGGAAAAAGCCTATCAAAACCTTCGTGAGCAAGGAATTGATGGATTAATCGTAATTGGTGGTAACGGAACCTTTACCGGTGCCAGCGCAATGCTCCGCGAATTTGATCTCCCGGTGATCGGCGTTCCGGGTACCATTGACAATGACCTTTTCGGAACCGACATGACCATTGGATTTGATACTGCCGTAAATACCGTGGTAGAAGCCGTTGATAAAATCAGGGATACTGCGGATTCGCACAACCGCATCTTTTTTATTGAAGTGATGGGACGCGATGCCGGTTTTATTGCCTTGAGAAGTGGCATTGCTGCAGGCGCTACTGATATCTTAGTTCCAGAAACCGTTACCTATATCGATGAATTAGTGGAAATTCTGGAGAAGGGATTTTTGAAAAACAGAAAATCGGGAATAGTGATCGTTGCTGAGGGCGATGATGCCGGTGGAGCCTTTGATGTAGCCAACAAGGTTAAAGAAAAATATAATCATATTGACACCCGCGTCACCGTGTTGGGTCATATACAACGAGGTGGAACTCCCAGTTCGTACGACCGTATCCTTGGCGGATCGCTGGGATATGGCGCTGTAAATGCGCTGCTTGAAGGGAGAAAAGGAGAAATGGTGGGCGTAAAAAATAATAACCTGAATTACACGCCACTCGAAAAAGCCATCAAACATCATAAAAACATCAGGACCGACCTGCTGAAAATGGCGCGAATCCTGTCAAACTATTGATTTTCATGGAGCGGAAAACGCTTTTTGCCGATGTAATTCTTCCTTTGCCTGTGCAGGGAACTTTCACTTATCGGGTGCCTTTTGACATGAATGACGAAATTCAAAAATGGCATCGGGTGGTGGTTCAGTTTGGCAAAAAGAAAATTTATACCGCCATTGTTGTTAATATTCACGAAATTCCTCCTAAAGGATATATGGTGAAATATATCCTTTCGATCATTGATCAAAAACCGGTGATGAACCAAATCCAATATGAATTCTGGAAATGGATCGCCACGTATTACATGTGTGAGCCCGGTGAAGTGATGAATGTGGCCATCCCTTCAGCCTTAAAGTTGGCAAGTGAAACCCGCATCATACTGAACCCCGATTTCGATCGCAGCGTGGAAGGTTTTAATGACAAGGAATACCTCATCACCGAAGCTCTTGACATTCACAAAAAGCTCACCCTTACAGAAGTTGAAAATATTGTGGAGCAAAAAAAGGTGATCCCGATCATTAAAGGGTTGATCGAAAAAGGAGTTGTTCTTTTGGAGGAAGAATTACAACACCGGTATAAACCAAAACTGGAATCATTCATTTCACTTGTTGCGGACTACAGCAACGAGGCTGCCATGCAGGAGCTATTTTCACAACTTGAGAAAAGGGCCTTTAAACAACTGGAGATTTTAATGGCCTGGATCAGCTTATCAGGTTTTGGAACATCAACGAACAGGCAAGTGAGCAGGGCAAAATTACTGGCCAAAGTTGAAAACGGAACATCGGCACTGTCGGCCATGATTAAAAAAGGCATTTTCCAATCGGAAGATCAAATTGTAAGCCGGCTCGATTCACACCTTGCCTCTGATGAAGTAAATAAAATTGAATTTACACAGCACCAGGAATTTGCACTTCAAAAAATCAGAGAGGGTTTTGATGACGCTTCAGTGGTATTATTTCATGGGGTTACATCGAGTGGTAAAACCGAAATTTACATCAAACTCATACAGGAAGCGATCCAGCAAGGAAAGCAGGTTCTTTATTTGCTTCCTGAAATTGCACTTACCACGCAAATCATCAGCAGGCTAAGGAAATTTTTTGGAAACCAGGTAGGTGTTTATCATTCAAAGTACAACGAGCAGGAGCGTGTGGAGATATGGAACAATGTGATGGACCCGGAAAATGGTGAGCTTGGTAAAATGTTCAAAATAATTCTGGGACCCAGGTCTGCCGTATTTCTGCCCTTTTCTAACCTGGGCCTTATCATTGTGGACGAGGAACATGACCACTCCTACAAACAATTTGATCCATCTCCGCGTTATCATGCACGTGATGCAGCTATTTACCTGGGATCATTGCATAAGGCCAAAATCCTTTTAGGAACCGCGACCCCATCCATTGAAAGTTATTTTAATGCCAAAACCGGGAAATATAAGCTGGTTGAGCTCCACAAAAGATATGGTGATATACAGATGCCTGAGATTTACACGGCCGACATTAAAAAAGAAACCCGCTATAAAACAATGAAAGCACATTTCAGCAACTTGCTGATGGAGCACATGGAGGAAGCGCTCGACAAAAAAGAGCAGGTAATTCTTTTCCAGAACCGGCGGGGCTTTTCGTTACGGCTTATTTGTGATACCTGCAACTGGATGCCCGAATGTAAAAATTGCGATGTAACACTGATCTATCACAAACACAACAATCAGCTAAAATGCCATTATTGTGGCTATTCAAGGCGGGTACCCGAAAGATGCGACAGTTGCGGCAGCACCCATTTAACCATGAAAGGCTATGGCACCGAAAAAGTTGAGGATGACCTTGGAATACTCTTCCCGAAAGCGGTGATAAAACGAATGGATATGGATACCACCCGTTCAAAATTTGCATATCAAAACATTATCAATGATTTTGAAAACCGCCGGATAGATATCCTGGTGGGGACACAAATGGTGACCAAGGGACTTGATTTTGACAATGTGAGTGTGGTGGGCATTATGAATGCCGATAACATGATCAGTTTTCCCGATTTCCGTTCATATGAAAGAAGCTTTCAACAAATGGCACAGGTGAGTGGCCGTGCAGGCCGCAAAAACAAACAGGGCAAAGTGATTATCCAAACCTGGAATCCTTACCAAAGTGTGATACAGGATGTAATTCGGAATGATTACCAATCCATGTATTCGAGCCAGATACTGGAACGAAGAAACTTCAACTACCCCCCATTTTACCGCCTGATCAGTTTAAGCCTGAAACATAAAGATGCCCGCACCCTGAATGATGGCGCCCGTGAATTGGCCGTTTTATTACGCGAAATATTTGGCAGAAAATTGCTGGGACCAGAATACCCGCTTGTTTCAAGAATAAAAAACCTCTATATAAAAAACATCCTGATCAAACTTGAACGAAACGAAAATCTGGTATCCAATAAGTCATTGATTCAAAAAACCATAGATCAGTTCAGGGCTGAAGCCATCTACAAAAGTATCCGGGTTCAGGTGGATGTTGATCCCCTTTAGATAAATATTTAATTTCTTGTAAAAAAGAGTTTTTGAATCGCAGGCAAAGACTGCGGTGAGCACAAATAGATGTTTTATCGAAATTTAATCAGATAATTCACAAATCGATTAACATTATAAATAAAATTAATTCGTGAATTGACCATCAATATACCGGAAGGTTATAAGGTGGTGAATGCCGGCGATCTCGATATTTTTGCCGAATATGTAGTGGAAGGAGCACAGGTATTACTCTTTGAATCAAAACACACATACGAAGGTGGTGTGATCAAGGTTAATATTCATGAATATTATGACCAGATTGAATATACAGTGGAAGAATATCCCTATTACCGGGATGTGGTAAACAGTGCTTCCGATTTTAATAAGGTGGTGTTGATATTGGAAAGGAAATAAATAAATTCCAGTTTAATATACAGGATTGAAATAAGACAGCGGCCTCAGAATTTTATCAAAAACATAATACTGAATCAATACAAAATCCCGATCGTTATTTACCAGTGCATAAAGCCTGTCAACATCGTAAATGTAAAGATTCCCTTCCATGTCTTCAAACCTTCGGTCATTGGCCATGAAAAAAGTTTTCACTGTTGTAGTATCGCCCTGCTGATCAATCAAAGTAACAATATCTTTAGGAACCGAAGATATTATGGAATCGCGTTTGATAGTATCCATTTTCTCAAGCAATGCCTCATACCTGATGTCATTAAATGCAGTGAGGAAATTAAGTAAACGCAATGTATCATACCCGGCAACCTGCTGATTACTTTGCAAAGCGATTAAACTAATAACATCATCTTTGTTAATTACTTTAAATGATTCTTCGGGTTTTTCCGGGGTTTCAACAATTACTTCACGGATATTATACAATTTTGTTTTAAAAACCTGGTGATCACGCCAGTCCTTTTCAAAAGTTGAATAACGGGGCGCAACAAATCCTCTGAAGCCCAGCAAAAAAACCACAAAAGGAACATCAGCTCCTTCCATTAGCATAAAGTTACCCATGTTATCAGCGGTGGCACCGCCAACGTAATAAGTCTTGGTAAGCTTTTCGTGAGGAAAAAGTTTTATTTTATCAAACAAATCAATTCGATATACCTCCTGGTAAACCTCCACTTTGGTAGATTGAGCAGCAAGTTGAGAGATTACCGTGTTGTGTGCCTTATTGGGCACAGGGTACTTGGCAGCAAGGTTCTTCATGGTTTCAAGCAATAACCTGATGCCAGAATTGCGGGCTTTGTAAGTGCCGTTAACAGTCCACTGACCGGGTCCGTTTTTTTCAAGTAAAACAGTATGATTGTTTTTATCTGCCAGAAAGACTTTAGTAATTGAGGCCGTGTCTTTTACTGCAAACGCTTTAACATCATTTCGGAAGGTAGTGCTTTTGTTTTCTGCCGTAAGAAAGGCAGCAACAATAGCCAACAAAACAATGATGATAAGTATGATCCTGTTTTTTTTATTCATATCAGGTGTACTTTCTTTTTCGGTAAATAAACATAAACAAGCCCAGCAACATGATAAGGACCACCGGCAAAACCGTATTAAGTAACTGCCAGCGAATTCTTTCTTTGGTTACTTTGGTTCGGTCGAGCAGGCGCAATTTCAGTTCCCTCGACCTGATTGAGATGAGCCCATCCTCCTCCGCCAGGTAATTTACTGCGTTTAGTATTAAGGCCTTATTTCCAAAGGTTTGCTGGGTATAAATGTCATATCCCAGTGGATATGGAACAGGTCGATCACCCGTATTCCGCACCGAATTTTTAATAACATCACCGTCAGCAATCACAATCTGCCTGGATCCACGTCCTTCGCCCACAAATCCGATCTCCTGCCGTTCCAGTATCTCCGGTGGAACCCGGCCGTTGTACAGCGATTTAAATTTTCCTTCAAGTAACAAAGCAACAGGAATAAATTGTTGTTTGTACAATCGTTTATCCGGTTCGTTCATCAAAATATCCAAACTGATCAAAGCCGGGGTATTTACAGTTCTGGAGAATTCGGAGGAAGTGAGCAAGATCGTTTTTTTAATTCCGGGAGCTTTTACGGTGTCGATGCTACTGATAAATTCCGTTTTAACAGCATTCAGGTTTTTTACAATGGGGTGATCAATGGTTGGGGTGATTAATGGGAAGAAAAACCACGGATAAAAACTATACTGCGGTGTTCCGCCCATGTCTCCTGTTTGAATGGGAATAGGAAGCGCATTGAGATCCATTACCAGGTTTGTATTTAATCTCACGCCGTATTGAAAAAACTGGTCATCGAGATTTAGATCATTGATGATGCCCACGGTGCTGCTGTTATTCTGGATGCTATCCATGCTGGCATAAACCGGGTCGACCAACCACAAAACATTACCACCCCGCATGATAAACTGATCAATGATAAATTTATCCTTCTCTGAAAACGCGGAGTCTGGTTTGGCAATAATAAGAGTATTAAATTTATTTCTAACTACAATTTGGCCGTCATCAGTTTCTTCTCGTTCTGTTAAACTATTCAATTGTCCGCTGATCCGGATTCGTTCCACCTGGTAATAATCCTGCAGCGCCCTTGTGATATCTGCCACTCTCAATAAACTAAGCTCACCATGACCTTCAATAAAAGCAATTTTTGGTTTATTAAGCACCGTTAATCTCCGGATGGTATTGGCCAGATTGAATTCGAGATTTTGGATGGAATTATTTAAAACCTCTTCCGGTGAAACGCCCATTTGTGAAATCAACAGTTCAATAGGTATCTCTTTTTCTCTGTAAGTGGCAATGGCTCCCGGGAAAATTATTTGCTGGCTCGATCCATCGTTGGTTTTAACCTGGAGGTCTGTAGGGTTTAATCCCCTTTCAACCAGCCGCTGATATACGGCATTGCGTTCGGTTGGGTCCTCACTTTCGGAAGGATTAATAAATTCGTATTCAAGGTTATTGGTGTACGCCCTGAACTGATCGAGCATCTCTTTGGTTTCCTTACGCAAACGCTTAAAACCGGCCGGAAATTCACCATCGAGATAAACCTGAATAAATACTACATCATCCAGATTTTTAAGCATTTTACGGGTTGGCTCCGACAAGGTGAATCTTTTTTCAGCAGTCAGATCGAATCGTGTAAAAATATAAGCCCCGATAACATTAATCAAAATAATGAAAATAATTCCAACTGCCAACTGAAACAAACCTGCCTGCCTGATGCTTTGCTTAGGTTTACTTTCGGCAACTTCCGGCCCTCTATTTTCAGCTTTATGTTTTACCATTTCCTGCTTTCGATGGAGGTTTTAGTTAAAAGAATAAACAGCGCAATTAAACTCAAAAAGTAGATCAAATCCCTTGTATCCACTACTCCCCTGCTGATTGCTGAATAATGTGCCTCAATGCCCAGAGTTTTAACCAGTAAATCAAAACTACCGAAAAGATCGAGGCTGTAGATGGTTTCGAAACCTATGTAAATGAACCCACTCAAAACGATTCCGAGAATAAAGGAGATGATTTGGTTATCGGTTATTGAAGATGCAAACAAACCGATTGAAACAAATGAGGCCGCCAGAAAAATCAGCCCAATGTAAGATCCCCACATGCCGCCCATATCAATGTTTCCTTTGGGGTAACCCAACTGGTAAACCGAATAAAAATAAATGAAGGTAGGAATTATGGAAATAACCACCAGGGTGAGACCGGCAAAATATTTGGCCAGAATCACCTGTAGGTCGGATAGGGGCCGGGTCATGAGCAGCTCTATGGTTCCGGTCTTTTTTTCCTCTGCAAAAAAACGCATGGTAATAGCCGGAATAAGAAACAAAAAAACAAAAGGGGCAATCTGAAAAAGGGCATCAAGCGATGCATAACCAAAATCCAGAATATTTGTATCAAGCGGAAACACCCATAAAAACAGGCCGTTGATCAATAAAAACACAGCAATAACAATATATCCAAGCAATGAATTTAAAAATCCCTTTATCTCTTTTAAATACAGTATAAACATGCTCCCTTAAATAAGCCGCAAAGCTATATAATTTTGGCTTTACTCCGGCATTTGAGAATACTTACGAAAGCTGAAACTTAATATTGCATTATTTAGAAATTTTATAGATAACTCATTTTAAAGTGAAAAAAGACAGCTTTTTTGGCGAAATCAAAAATGTATATCTAAATTTGCCATGAGTAATCGCTTTCATGGAAACGAATAATTAAAAGCATGGCAGATTTACGAACAAATTATCTTGGTCTGGAATTAAGAAATCCAATTATCGTTGGAAGTTCAGGATTGACCAATTCTGTTGAAAAAATCAAAGAAATTGAACAGGCAGGTGCCGGAGCTGTTGTTTTAAAATCTCTTTTTGAAGAGCAAATTTTAATGCAAGCCAATAAAAATGTGGCTCAGAGTGAAGCCCAGCACAGTTACCCCGAGGCCATTGATTACATCAGCAATTACACTAAAGAAAACGATGTTGCGTCCTACCTCGAACTACTGAGGGGAGCTAAAGCAGCAGTTTCTATACCGGTAATTGCTAGTATCAATTGTATTTCATCTTCCGAATGGTTGACATTTGCAAGTAAGATACAGGAAGCCGGGGCTGATGCACTTGAACTCAATATTTTTGTTTTGCCATCCAATCCAAAACATGCAGGAGCCGAAAATGAGCAGGTATATTTTGACATTGCCATGGCAATTATCAAGGAGGTTTCCATTCCTGTTTCCATTAAACTAAGTTATTATTTCAGCGGGCTTGCCAAGACTATGCTTAAATTATCATGGACAGGCATCAAAGGTATTGTTCTGTTTAACCGTTTCTTTTCCCCGGATATTGATATCGATAAATTTGAAGTAACCGCAACCAATGTATTCAGCGCACGCGAAGAGCTGGCTACCTCCCTGCGATGGGTGGCCATGTTATCATCCCGTATACATTGTGATATTGCAGCTTCCACCGGTATTCATTCCGGCGAAGACGTAGTTAAACAATTACTGGCTGGTGCTAAAGCTGTTCAAATAGCTTCCACTGTTTACAAAAACGGAACCGGTGTTATCGGGCAAATGGTTGAATTCCTGGATCAATATATGGAAAAACATGGATTTAATACCACTGCCGATTTTATTGGGAAAATGAGTTTTAAAGAAACTGATAATCCTGCTGCTTATGAGCGTGTTCAGTTTATGAAACACTTTGCAGGCATCGAATAAAAAAATAATAAATGCTTTGAATTGGGCTGATCAAAAAATTGGCCCATTTTTTATGATCCGAATACCCTCCGTAAGATATCGGTCACCCTCGCTTTTGGATCGCGTCGGATCGCTTTTTCCTCCAGGCTGAGCTTTAAAAACAATCCATTCAAAGCTTTGCGGGTAACATATTCATCAAGTTGAGTTGTTACCTTTTGCCAACCCGCAATGGCAGCCACATCATTATAAGATTTTGTAAGCGAAGTCCAGGCCTTACCAGCCGAAATATTCCCAACGAGCGGTTGATTAAGTGAGTTACTGATCTTTGGTTTAAAACTGGCTTTAAGCTGCAAATAAGTCTTCTTCCTGAAATAATTGGTTGCGGCTGTGTCTGATCCGTTTAAAATGGCAAAGGCATCCTGGATAGTCATTGATTTAATCGCATTTGCAAATATCGGTGTTGCGGATTTAGCTGCATTTTCGGCTGAGCGGTTCATTCGAAGGATCACATCATCAATCAATCCACTGATGCCCACTGCCTGAAGCATCGTATTGTCTTTGTATTTCATGATCTGGCTGGCTTCAGGTGGCAGGTATATTTTAATCAACTCATCTCTGAAATAGCCATTCGTCTTCGAAACAATGCTAACCGCTGTGTCGGTACTGATCCGCAAAGCTTCTTTTAATCCCTGAACTACCTCCTGCTCAGTTAGTGGAAGATTTCCGGGTTCTTCGATGGTTTTTGCAACCTCTTGCAAAACATCGCAGGAAGGCAAAAAGAAGATTGAGAATAATATGATGATGAATAGTCTTTTCATTTATCCCTTTTTGGACTTTTTATATTTATTGGCGGCAGCTACAAACTGCACAAACAAAGGATGAGGAGAGGCAACCGTACTTTTATATTCAGGATGAAATTGTACTCCAATAAACCAGGGGTGATCCTCAAGTTCAATAATTTCGACGAGGTTTTCATTCGGGTTAATTCCTACGCAGCGCATTCCGTATTCCTCGTATTGAGCCAGATAATAGTTGTTAAACTCATACCGGTGGCGGTGGCGCTCACTGATATTGGATTTTTGATACACCTCGTAAACTTTTGATTTTTTATCAATTTTACAGGGATAAACACCCAATCGCATGCTACCTCCCAAGCCTTTGATCTTTTTCTGTTCTTCCATCAAATCGATCACCGGATATTTCGTGTCGGGGTTCATTTCGGTGGAGTGAGCGCTTTTGTATCCCAGAATGTTCCGGCCAAACTCAATCACAGCACATTGCATTCCAAGGCAAATCCCCAGGAACGGGATCTTATTTTCACGCGCATACCTAATAGCTTCTATTTTACCTTCAATGCCTCTTTCCCCAAAACCCGGAGCTACCAATATTCCACTTAATCCCTTCAGCTCATCAGCCACGTTTTCACGCTTAATATTCTCCGAATGAATCATTTTAACTATCACTTTGGTTTCATTGGCAGCGCTGGCATGTACAAATGATTCATTGATCGATTTATAGGCATCTTTCAGTTCAACATATTTACCAACCAGTCCGATCGTCACTTCTCCCGTAGGGTTTTCAAGTTTATATAAAAACTCTTCCCATTTTTTTAAATCAGGCGTCGATTCGATGGGCATTCGTGTTTTGCGCAATACCTCTGCATCCAGGTTTTCATCCCGCATCATCAGCGGAACCTGGTAAATGGTTTTAGCATCCCTCGATTCTATTACCGATGAAGGTTCCACATTGCAGAACAAAGCAATTTTTTCTTTTAATCCTTCATACAATGGATGCTCCGTTCGGCAAACGATAATATCAGGTTGCACTCCCGACTCAAGCAGGGTTTTTACCGAATGTTGCGTCGGTTTGGTCTTTAATTCTCCCGCCGCTGAAAGAAATGGCACGAGGGTTAAATGAATTACACAACAATCCCGGCCCAGTTCCCAGCGCATTTGACGTACCGTTTCGATGTATGGGAGAGATTCAATATCGCCAACGGTACCACCAATCTCAGTAATCACAAAATCATATTTGCCGGTATTTCCCAAAATTTGAATACTTCGTTTGATCTCATCAGTAATGTGTGGAATAACCTGCACGGTTTGTCCCAGATAATCACCTTTCCGCTCCTTATTAATTACTGTTTGGTAAATTCGGCCGGTAGTAACATTATTTGATTGTGAGGTGGGAGTATTTGAAAAACGCTCATAATGTCCCAGGTCGAGATCGGTTTCAGCCCCATCCTCAGTTACATAACATTCGCCATGTTCATAGGGATTTAATGTTCCCGGATCTACATTTATATATGGATCCAGTTTTTGAATGGTAACGGAAAATCCACGCGCCTGAAGCAACTTAGCGAGAGAGGCTGATATAATTCCTTTACCTAGTGAAGAGGCCACACCTCCTAGTACAAATATGTATTTAGTTTGGGACATTTTATAAAACGTTTTTTAAAAACCTGCCGAATTTTGGGTACAAAATAAAATAAAAAAATGGGCAATCATGGTTGAAAGCCCACTTAAAAATTAACTTTTTATAATTTTAATAATATGTATACCTTTTCACTTTTGCAATATGCTTGGCTAACCGCATAACCTGCATGGTATAACCAAACTCATTATCGTACCACAGGTAAATAAGAATATTTTTACCATCTGCTGAAACCTGTGTTGAAGGGCTGTCGAAGATTCCGGCTACCGGATCACCAATAAAATCACTTGAAACCGACTCGTTGGAAGCCGAGAAGCGGATCTGTTCAACATATTTGCCTCTTAATGCAGCATGCCTTAACATCTCGATAACACTTTCACGCGAAGTTTGGCGCTGAACAGTTAACGATAGGATGGCCAGTGAAACATTAGCTGTCGGAACACGAACAGCATTTGCGGTAAGCTTTCCGGCCAGCGAAGGAATCGCTTTTGCAGCAGCAGAACCTGCACCGGTGGATGTAATTACCATATTGAGCGGAGCGGCCCGGCCACGACGTGGTTTTTTATGATAATTGTCCAACAGATTCTGATCATTGGTATATGAGTGAATGGTTTCGATATGACCTTTTTCAATACCAAGCTCATGTTCAATCACACTCAGTGCAGGAACTATGGCATTGGTTGTACATGAAGCAGCTGACCAAACATCAAATGCATCCGGATCATATTCGAGATGGTTAACACCATAAACAATATTTGGGATATCACCTTTACCAGGTGCAGTAAGAACCACTTTACTTACCCCTTTTGCTTGCAAGTGCCGGCTTAATCCTTCCTTATCCCTGAAAACCCCGGTATTATCTATCAAAATAGCATTTTGAATACCGTATTCTTCGTAATTGATATTTTCAGGAGCAGATGCCTCCAGCATTTTGATAATGTGGCCATTCATGTAGATGCTATTGTTATCAAAATCTTCAAGTACATTCCCACGGAACGGACCATGAATACTATCATGACGCATCAGTGAGGCGCGTTTAGCAATGTCATCTGCAGTTACTTTTCGGGTAACAACCGCCCTGGGCCGAACCTGGCTTCCATTTCCCTGGATGATCATTTCTCTTAACAACAAACGACCAATACGACCATGTCCATAAAGGATCACATCTACTGGTTTATCGTACTTAGGGGGTTGTCCGATAATATGTTTTAACTTATCGGTAATAAATTTGCGCGGATCGCTACCATACTTATCTTTTTCTTCGGTCCATTCCTGGTTCAATCTCCCGATATCAAGTTTTGAATGAGGCAGATCAAGTTCAAGGATCGCTTTAGAAATAATCAAAGAATCCTGTATTTTCAACTTTTTACCTATCACCGTTAAAGCGTAGGAATGAAAGTTCAGGATCACACTGGCACTTCGGTCGATCAACTGGTTCCTGAAAAAGATTAATTCAGTTGATTTGTCATAAAATAATTTACCGAGAACATCTATAAATTCATTTCCGGCTTTTTCATCATCAAACCACTGATTCAGGGTATCTTCATAGGTTGCTGATTCACGTGTGATAATTTTTTTATTTTCCATTTTCTGTGTTTTTCCAAATGGTTAATAATCGCATAATTGCTTCAAAAATAAAAGAAAAAGGGATTATTACAAAAAAAAGTAATAATCCCTTTTTAAAAGTTTAAAATGACAATTATTGCCCCAAATAAGCCTTTAACAATTTACTGCGTGAAGTATGTTTCAGGCGGCGGATCGCTTTTTCTTTGATCTGACGAACACGTTCGCGGGTCAGGTCAAATTTTGCTCCGATTTCTTCGAGGGTTAAGCCGTGAGGCATGCCAATTCCATAATAAAGGTTGATCACATCCCTCTCCTTTTTGGTAAGGGTAGCCAGTGAACGTTGAATTTCGCGGGCCAGTGATTCCTTCATGAGGATATCATCGGTATTCGGTGTATCGTCCGATACAAATACATCTAAAAATTTAGTTTCATCATCCTGGGTAAGTGGTGCATCCATTGAAATATACCTGGTGGTAATTTTTTTTGCTGCATCAATCTTATAATCCGGAATTTCGAGTTTTTCTGCAATTTCCTCAGCGGATGGTGTTCTTTCGAACTTTTGCTCCAGTTTTGAAGTTGCTTTTTTAATTTTATTAAGTGAACCTACCTGGTTCAAAGGCAACCGAATAATTCTTGATTGTTCGGCAAGTGCCTGCAGGATGGACTGACGAATCCACCATACAGCGTATGAAATAAATTTAAACCCGCGGGTTTCGTCAAATCGTTTGGCAGCTTTGATAAGACCCAGATTTCCTTCGTTGATCAAGTCGGGAAGACTCAATCCCTGGTTCTGATACTGCTTGGCAACTGATACAACAAATCGGAGGTTGGCTTTTACTAATTTTTCAAGGGCTTTCTGATCGCCTTGCTTTACTTTTTGTGCCAACTGTACTTCCTCGTCTGCCGTAATCAATTCTTCTTTACCAATATCCTGAAGGTACTTATCCAGAGAAGCTGTTTCACGATTGGTGATTGATTTTGTAATTTTTAATTGTCTCATTTTGACTGTTAATTAATCTAAGTGACTGATTATCAATACACTTCGTAGAGGCGAAAAAAGTATACAAATATACGAAAATCAAAAGTTGTTTCCAAATTTAATTTTTATGTTTTTCGCATTTTGAGGCATCTTATCTCATTTCACTTTTATCATAGTAATATAGAACGTAAAAAAAAAGGATAGCATATAATTGCTACCCCATTATATATTTAGAAAATTATAGTCCAATTCCGTAATAAGCTCTTTGTCCATTGGGATAAATTCCTTCAATCAAGGTTCCGCCACTTTTTCCTTCAAAAAAGTATTTCAAATCATTCACTGATTCTACCGGTTGCCTGTCGACATGAGTAATAATAAACCCTTCTCTTACCCCCGCACTTTTTAATTTTCCATCCTTCAGGTCAATTATTTTTAATCCATTTTCAATTTTAAGCTCATCCATTACTTCTTTGGAAACAGGCTCAAATTCACCACCTAAAATTTCAATATTATCCTTTTTAACAACTTCCGTATTGCCGCTTCTGTTTTTCAGGGTTACCGTGTATTGCTTCATAGAATTACCACGATGCACAAATACCTGAACCTCATCACCTGGCCTTTTGGTTCCAATTGCTTCAAGCAATGACGATTTATTATTAATTTTACTATTGTCAACCTGCACTATAACATCTCCACTTATAATACCTGCCTGACCTGCAGCACCATCCTCACTCACGTCTACCACATAAACACCATAGGTATTATCCAGGCCCTTTTCATTTGCAAATTCACCATCAATTTCCCTGAAAGTAATTCCAAGATATGCCCTTTGAATTTCACCGTAATCAATAAAATCGCTGATTACCTTTTTAACAATATTTGAAGGAATTGCAAAGGAATATCCGGTATATGACCCTGTATTGGATGCAATAGCTGCATTGATACCCACCAGTTCGCCTTTAGTGTCAACAAGAGCGCCCCCACTGTTTCCGGGGTTAACCACCGCATCGGTTTGAATAAAAGATTCAATGGCTCCCACATCACCAAGTATATTTATATTTCTGGCCTTTGCACTTACAATACCTGCTGTAACAGTTGAGGTTAAATTAAAGGGATTACCAACTGCCAACACCCATTCACCAACTTTCACATCATCAGAATTACCGTATTTTAAGTATGGTAAATCCTTCTCGTCAATTTTAATAAGTGCCAAATCCGTAGTTGGATCAGTACCAATGATGGTTGCGTCATAACTTCTTTTATCATTCAATGTAATTTCAAGTTTATCAGATTGCTGAACTACGTGGTTATTGGTAACGATGTATCCATCAGGTGAAATAATCACACCCGAACCAGTTGCGATGGCAGGTGCGTTATTATATTGCCGGTGCTGATTTCCAAAAAAGTCATCCAGGTAATCGAAAAAATCGTTGTAAACTTTGTTACGCTGCCTCAGCTCCGATTTAATGTGCACAACTGCATGTATCGATTCGTCGGCGGCATCTACAAAATCAGGGCCTATCACAGCCGGATGAGCAGTTACATAATTAGCTTGTGAAACAGGCATTTGAGCTTCTATCGAAATTTGATTTGCCGGATCGGGCCTATCAAATATATAGTGATAGCTCAATGCAAAGGTAAATCCACCCAAAAGTGCTACAAACAGATAACTTGCAAATCTTTTCATATCTCGTAAATTTTTAACAATTAATATATTAGTTTGTTTATCATCCTCGCAAGATTTGTGCCTTCAAATAGCACCAATTTTCATAAATATATTTTCCGCTCAGACAACCTTAAAAACGACGCCTGTTTTAAGCTATTATTGACCTTGTGTTAAATAATGTTAACTCAAAATAAGGAGGTTTTCAGGTCAGTTTGACAGTGACAGCATATCATTTTGGAATTTAACTTAATTTTATCGGTTGAAATGAAAATAGCATTTTCAAAATACCACGGAACCGGCAACGACTTCATCATCGTCGATAACAGAAACGGCGCTTTCAACCTCACGAAAGAGCAGATCAATTTTATATGCGACCGGCACCTGGGCATAGGGGCAGATGGCCTTATGCTGCTGGGGACCTCCACCTCACATGATTTTGAAATGAAATATTATAACGCCGACGGAGGTGAAGGAACCATGTGCGGTAATGGTGGAAGATGTATTACAGCCTTTGCGCGGCAAGTTGGGATTAAAGCAAAGGAGGTCAGATTTTTGGCAATTGATGGAGAACATAAGGGGCAGGTACTTGATCACAACAATAATGACTTTGTAGTTAAGGTTTCTCTCAGGAATATCTTTATAATTAATAAATATCCCGGTTACTTTGTTATTGATACAGGGTCTCCACATTATATTGAATTCCATGATGATCCCGACCAAATTGACATTTACAATCAGGGAAAAAAAATCAGGTGGGATGAGCGGTTTCAGCCCGAAGGTTTGAATGTAAACTTTGTAAGACAGGAAGGAAACAAATTACTCGTGCGGACTTTTGAAAGGGGTGTTGAAGACATAACCCTGTCATGCGGGACCGGAGTTACAGCCGCGGCAGTAGCGGCTGATTTAAGATCGGAAAATCAAAATTCTGAATATTTCATTCATACTTTTGGCGGTGATCTTAAGGTTAGTTTCAAAAAAAATGGTGAGCAGTATCACAATGTATGGCTTGAAGGACCTGTGAAACATGTTTTTGACGGAAATATTGAAATCTCATGAACCTGATTACCCGAGATTACCGGCCTGAAGATTTTGAGGCAGTTAATTACATCTGGCAGCAAACCGGAATGGGCGGCGCCATCAGAGGCGATGATCAAGATGTGATCCTCCGAACCATCGAAATGGGAGGCCGTTTAATCCTACTCGAAAACACCGCAAAAAATGAAATTATCGGCACAAGCTGGGTGACGCAGGATGGCCGCAGAATTTACCTGCATCATTTCGGAATTTTACCGGATTACCAGGGAAAGGGCTTTGCAAAAATTCTGTTAGATGCATCGCTTAAATTTGCAAAAGGTACCGGGCTACAGATCAAACTCGAGGTTCATGAGGATAACGAAATAGCACGAAATCTATACGTTAAAGGAGGATTCAAATACCTGGGCGATTACAACGTTTATATCATCCGTAAATATGATAATTTATGAAGGCATTTCATGCATACGATATAAGGGGAGTTTACAATAAAGACTTCAACAAAGAAGATGTCTATAAAATTGGATATTACCTGCCGGTTGTTTTGAATGCTCAAAAAGTACTTGTTGGCAGAGACATCAGGGAGTCCTCACCTGAAATTTTCAATTTTCTAACAAAAGGGATCACAGATGCGGGAGCTGATGTTTACACTGCGGGGTTAACCACCACACCTATGGTGTATTGGGCAACTGCAAAGCATGGTTTCGATGCCTCGGTGATGATTACTGCCTCACATAACGACTCCGAATATAACGGGTTAAAAGTGAGTAAAACCAATGCGCTTCCAGTTGGATACGACACCGGTTTGAAAACAATAGAGGAGAAAATAATCACAGCTAAGCCAATTATTCCTGTAAAGGAAAAAGGAATTATAAAAGAGATTCAAATACTTGATGAGTACCTTGCTTTCCAAATGCAATTCCTCAAAGATATTTCATCCTTAAAAATCGCCCTTGATTGCTCCAACGGAATGGCAGGAATTCTTATCAAACAATTACTTGGCAATCAAGCCTCATATTTAAATGACCAACCGGACGGCACTTTTCCGGGGCATGCCCCGAACCCGCTTGTGGCTAAAAACATTGTTCAGCTTCAATCCGCAGTGGCTCAGCATCATTGCGATGTAGGTGTTATCTTCGACGGTGATGCCGACCGGGTAATGTTTGTGGATGAGCAGGGTGAATTCATTTCTCCTGACCTGATGATTGGTTTACTTGGTCATTATTTTCTGGAACAAAAAAAACAAACCGGAGCTGTTTTACAGGACATTCGCTCCTCAAAAGCCGTGGGTGAATATTTGCAAAAAATGGGCGGAACCATGCATACCTGGCGTGTTGGAAGAGCCTATGCTGCACTTAAACTTCGTGAAATTAACGGCCTTTTTGGAGGTGAGCTTGCGGGCCATTATTATTTTCGGGATTTTTATTATTCCGATTCGGGAATTATGGCAGCCCTTATTATTTTGGGATTGCTAAATGAGTTTAAAAATATGGGGGTAAGCGTTTCACAAGTTATTGCCCGAATTAAAAAATATGCCAACTCAGGGGAGATCAATTTCAGGATTGAACGAAAGCAGGCAGCTATGGATGCTGTCAAAAACCATTTCACAGATTTGGAAACACCAACGGCTTCTTTCGACTTTGATGGCTATCGGATTGAGTACCCGCAATGGTGGTTTAATATCCGCCCTTCCAACACAGAACCCTATCTGCGTTTACTCGTAGAAGCTTCATCCACCCAACTCCTGGACGAAAAAGTACTGGAAATCAAAAAAATACTGGAAAAATTCAGTTGATGCTTACAGGGAAAAACATAAAATTAAGGGCACTTGAACCATCGGATGTGGATTTGCTTTTCCAATGGGAAAACGATGAAAAGCTTTGGTATTTGAGTAACACCCTCACCCCTTTCTCCAGGTTCAGTCTTGAACAATACGTTTTGAATTCAGGCAATGATATATTTGCTGATAAACAAATGCGGTTGATGATTGATCTGCCGGATAAAGAAAGCAACACAACTATTGGCACCATTGATCTTTTTGATTTTGACCCGCATAACCAGCGTGCCGGTATAGGGATTTTGATCCAGGAAAAATACAGGCAAAAAGGGTTTGCCGCCGAAGCGCTTGATCTATTGCTTAGGTATTGTTTTGAAACATTGAATCTACACCAGCTCTATTGCAATATTGCAAAGTTCAATACCGCAAGTATAAATCTTTTCCAGCAAGCCGGATTTGAGATCAAAGGTGAAAAAAAGGAGTGGCTTTTGATTGGCCAGAAATGGGTGGACGAATATTTTTTACAATTAATTAAGAGCTGAAAAACATTCCTGTTATTCAATTTTCGTAAATTCACGGATTCAATAACAAGGGTCGTTTTTAGCTTCAAACCGAAAATCAGAAAAAGATGACATATTACCATTCACGCTATGGTACTGCAACAAGGCGCAAAAAATCAAGATTTGGAAAAGTAATATACACCATTTTATTTATCCTTATCCTTGGCGCTTTGGGCCTGGCTTACCAGCTTTGGGTCACCATTTTTAAACCCAACACCTGGGTTCCGGATAATGAACCGCTTGCGTTTTATGTTCCCTCCGGAACTGATTATGACGAATTGAAATCACTCTTATACAGTCATGGAGTAATTATTAACCGCAAAACCTTTGAATGGCTTGCGGAGAAGAAAAAATTAACCGGAAATGTGAAGCCAGGTAAATATATGATTGAATCAGGCTTAAATAATAATGAAGTGATCAATTTACTTCGTGGTGGTCAGCAAACTCCGGTTAAACTTATTTTTAATAATATCCGCACCAAACAGGAACTTGCTCAAAGTATTTCATCGCAGATTGAAGCCGACAGTCTGAGCATTATTCGTTTGCTGAACGACTCCTCCTATCTGAAGGTAATTGGGTTTAATCCTCAGACGGTGCTGGCACTTTTTATTCCAAATACTTACGAGGTTTACTGGACCATGACTGCGCGCGAATTCATCGACAGGATGTACATGGAATACAATAAATTCTGGACCACAACCCGTATTTCAAAAGCCGAAGCTATCGGGTTAACACCGGTTGAAGTAAGTACACTTGCTTCCATCGTTGATAAAGAAACTACCAAGGTAGATGAAATGCCTGCAATTGCAGGTGTTTATACAAACCGCCTGAAATATGGATGGCGTTTGCAGGCTGACCCAACCGTCGTTTTTGCCTGGGGCGATTTTGACATTCGGCGTGTGCTGAACATTCATAAAATGATCGATTCACCTTATAATACTTACAAATATTACGGGTTGCCTCCCGGCCCCATTTGCATACCTACCATTGCAGCTATTGATGCTGTTTTAAACAAGGAAGATAACAGTTACATGTATTTCTGTGCAAAAGACGATTTTTCGGGATATCATGTTTTTGCAAGCACCAATGATCAGCACATTATCAATGCAAACCGTTATCAGCGGGCACTGGATCAATTGAACATTAAAAATTAAAAAGCTAAACCGTTTTAATTCGCTTTCGTAAACCGACCAAACTGATCAAGTGCTTAAAATCAAACTGATAATATTATTTATATTCATTTTAGGAATGCAGTTGTTTTCCCAGGATGAGCCGTATTTTCTCAGGAAATATCCTGACACATTAAATAAACCACGGCTTGCATGGGTTGTAGGAGGTCAGGCTTTTGTATACGGAACCTCACTTACTTTACTATATCAATCCTGGTATAAGGATTATCCGCAATCAAATTTTCATTGGTTTGATGATAATAATGAGTGGCTGCAAATGGATAAAATTGGCCATGCAACTACTTCAGCATATTTCGGAAAGTTTGGATATGAAATGTACCGATGGGCTGGAGTTGAGCGCAAAAAAGCCATTTGGATCGGTGGATCCACAGGTTTTGTTTTGTTAACCGTCATTGAAATTCTGGATGGATTTTCATCGGAATGGGGAGCATCGGCAGGCGATTTTGTAGCCAATGCCACCGGTGCCGGCTTGTTCATAGGCCAGCAATTGGGCTGGAACGAACAACGTATGTATCTCAAATGGTCATACCACGAAACAGAGTTTGCAGTCTACCGGCCCGACCAATTAGGCCGGGGATTTTGGGAGCGTATGCTCAAAGATTACAATGGTCAAACTTACTGGCTGTCGGGGAATATAAAATCATTCTTACCCAAAAGCTCGAAATTTCCCGGATGGCTAAACGTGGCTGTAGGATATGGAGCAAATGGAATGCTTGGCGCAAATGGCAATCCATCAGATTACAATGGAAATCCCCTTCCTGAATATGAGCGTTACCGGCAGTATTACCTTACTTTTGATGTGGACCTGGCAAGGATAAAAACCAAATCTCATTTTGTAAAATTTCTTCTGAATGGTTTAAACTTTATTAAAATACCCTGCCCTGCATTGGAATTTAATAAGGTGGATGGCGTAAAGTTTCATCCGATTTATTTTTAATAAATCTTCATTTTCCAAATCTGGATACAATCTAACTTTGATATAAATTAAAGTACTGGAAATAACCCCGACGCACTCACGTGGTCGGGATTTGATATTCCTAAACTTTCCTTGCACTACGTTGGGGGCAGTACCTGATATAAGAACCCCGACGCACTCACGTGGTCGGGATTTGATATTCCTAAACTTTCCTTGCACTGCGTTGGGGGCAGTACCTGATATAAGAATCCCGACGCAC
>JAGQVE010000027.1:0-17671 GCA_020438105.1 Bacteroidales bacterium | reverse complement strand
TCATGTGGTCGGGATTTGATATTCCTAAACTTTCCTTGCACTGCGTTGGAGGCAGTACCTGATATAAGAATCCCGACGCACTCACGTGGTCGGGATTTGATATTCCTAAACTTTCCTTGCACTGCGTTTAGGAAAGCTAAGGAATATCAAACATTAAATCTGATAAACATCATATCACCGTCCTGAACGATGTAGTCTTTTCCTTCGAGTTTCATTTTGCCTGCTTCCTTTACTGCATGCTCTGAACCATAATGCATAAAGTCGGCGTACTTGATCACCTCAGCGCGAATGAACCCCCTTTCCAGGTCACTGTGGATGGCACCGGCGGCTTCTTTAGCGGTCATGCCTTTTTTAATGGTCCATGCCCTGACTTCTTTCGGCCCTTCGGTGAAGAAAGCTTGCAGGTTCAATAAATCATAAGCTGCACGAATCATTTTGTTAACACCTGGTTCTTCCAAACCGGCATCTTGTAAAAATTCCATCCGCTCTTCTTCCGATTCCAATTCTGAAATATCAGCTTCCAAAGCACCGGCAATAACCAGTATTTCGGCACCCGTTCCTTCCAGTGCATCTCGCACCTGGTTTACATACTTATTCCCTGAACTGGCTGATGCCTCATCAACATTACAAACATAAACAACCGGAATTTCAGTTAACAAAAACAGGTCGCCCAACATCTTGCGTTCTGTGTCAGTGATATCAAGCGTTCTTGCATTCTGGAAATTTTCAAAATGGTCTTTATATCGGTGCAATATTTCAAGAACCTTTTTGGCATCCTTTTCACCCACCTTCACCAGTTTTTCAGTACGCTGGATCTTTCGCTCCACCATCTCCAGATCTTTGATCTGAAGTTCAAGGTCAACAATTTCCAGGTCGCGTACCGGGTTCACGGAACCTTCCACATGTGGAAGATTCTCATCATCAAAACATCTTATTACATGAATCAGCGCATCCACCTGCTGAATGTCATCAAGAAATTTATTCCCAATGCCCTCTCCTTTACTGGCGCCTTTCGCAAGACCCGGAATATCTACTATTTCAACAGTTGCCGGAGTTAGTTTCACCGGTTTCACGATTTTGGCAATTTCAAATAGGCGATTGTCGGGCACATCAACAATTCCACGATTTGAGCTGCTTGCACTAAAAGCAAAATTGCTTATTTGCGCCTTGTTTTTCGAAATACAATTGAATATGGTTGTTTTACCAATATTCGTGATTCCTATGATACCACACCTGAGGGCCATGTTTTTTGATAATTAACAGTTTATAACTTGCGATTTAAAACACCCAATCTAATCAGACATTTAAACTTTTGTGCAAAGATATGGCTAATAATAAAAAAAACAGTACTTTTGCACCCCCGATTTGAAATCTTATGTGTAACCCATTCCGGGTTCAGCAGGATCGGCCTGAAATCGGGAGGCATCTTGCAAAACCGGAATACAATTTTTTTTAAATGTCAGAAGAAAATAAAGACAAACAGAATCCTGAAGTAACTGCTGAAGAGCAGGAAGTAAAAGCAGAAGAAACTCAAGAAACTGCTGAAGCCACACAGGAAGAAGCTGCAGCTCCGGAAGCAGTTAAACAAGAAGAAGAAAAAACGGAAGAGGCGAAAGAAGAAAATGCTGAAACAGAAGAAGAGAAAATCGAAGAAACTGTTGAGGCAGAAGTAAAAGAAGAGGTTACAGAAGTAGTTGAAGAGGAAGTTAAAGCTGAAGAAGAAACTGCTCCTGAAGCAGAAGAAACTGAAGAACCGGTAGCTGAAAAAGAGGAAGTTATTGTTCCTGTAGCATCAAAAACCCCACCTGATTTCGACTGGGATTCATTAGGTAAAAAACAGGAAACTTACACAAGTTCCGAAAGAGACAAACTGGAAAGTTTGTACGAAAACACCCTCAAATCAATCACTGATCACGAAGTACTTGACGGAACTGTTGTTTCGATGAACAACCGTGAAGTTGTTGTAAACATTGGATTCAAATCTGATGGTGTGATTCCTTTCAATGAGGTGAGGTATAATCACAATTTGAAACCGGGTGATGCCATTGAGGTGTATGTTGAAAACCAGGAAGATTCAAGCGGACAGCTGTTACTTTCACACAAAAAAGCACGGATTCTGCGTTCATGGGAAAGAATCAATGTTGCACACGAAAAAGACGAAATTATCAATGGTTACGTAAAATGCCGTACCAAAGGTGGTTTGATCGTTGACGTATTCGGTATTGAGGCATTCCTCCCGGGTTCACAAATTGATGTGAAACCTATCCGTGATTACGATGTGTTCGTTGATAAAACTATGGAATTCAAGGTTGTTAAAATCAATCAGGAATATAAAAACGTAGTTGTTTCACACAAAGCCCTCATCGAAGATGAACTTGAAGCTCAGAAAACTGAGATCATGGCTAAACTTGAAAAAGGTCAGGTTCTTGAAGGAACTGTTAAAAACATCACTTCTTACGGTGTATTCATCGATCTGGGCGGTGTTGACGGACTGATCCACATCACCGACCTTTCATGGGGACGTATTAACCACCCTGAAGAAGTGGTTGAGCTTGATCAAAAGATCAAAGTGGTTATCCTCGATTTTGATGATAACAAAAAACGTATCGCCCTTGGATTGAAACAACTTACTCCTCACCCATGGGAAGCACTTGATGCAGATCTGAAAGTGGGAGATAATGTTAAAGGAAAAGTGGTTGTGATTGCTGATTACGGTGCATTCATCGAAATTGCACCTGGAGTTGAAGGACTGATCCACGTTTCTGAAATGTCATGGAGCCAGCACCTCCGCACAGCACAGGATTTCCTGAATGTTGGTGACGAAATTGAGGCTGTTATCCTGACACTTGACCGTGAAGAACGCAAAATGTCTCTCGGTATCAAACAACTGATCCCTGATCCATGGATCAACATCAAAGAGAAATATCCAGTAAACAGTAAACATACTGCTATCGTTCGGAATTTCACCAACTTTGGAATTTTTGTGGAGCTGGAGGAAGGCGTTGATGGCTTGATCCACATTTCTGACCTTTCATGGTCGAAAAAGATCAAACACCCGGCTGAATTTACTAAGATCGGCGAGGAGATTGAAGTTGTTGTTCTTGATGTAGACGAGGAAAACCGCAGGTTAAGCCTGGGACACAAGCAACTCGAAGAAAATCCATGGGATGTATTCGAAAGCGTATTTACAACAGGATCAGTTCATAAAGGAACTGTTATCGAAGTGAATGACAAAGGTGCTGTGGTGGCCTTGCCATACGGAGTTGAAGGATTTACTCCAAAACGCCACATGACAAAAGAGGATGGATCATTGATCAAAATGGATGAGAGCACCGATTTTAAAGTGATTGAATTTTCGAAAGAAAATAAAAAAATCATCCTTTCACATTCACGTATATTCCAGGATGCTGAAGCTGACGAAAAAGTGAAGAGCGATAACAAAGCACGTACAGATGAGAGAACTGCTCGCAGGGCTGTTAGCAAACTGAAGGACAATATCGAGAAAACAACACTTGGCGACATTGAAGCACTTGCTACTTTAAAGCAAGATATGGAGGACGAAGCCAAGGCAAAACTCGAAAAAATGGCCAAACAGAAAAAGGCGAAAGCTGAAGAGACTAAAGAAGAAAAGGCAAGTGCGAAAGATGATTCTCAGGAAGCTGAAGAAGAGAATGAATAGATATATTTGGCTAAACAATAAAGAAACCCTCCCCTTACCGGGAGGGTTTTTTTTATACCCTGTTCACCCAATGTTAACATTGATATGTTAAATAGTAATCTATTGCGGTTCGATTTTAATAAAGATTCTGACTATTTTGGCTTAACCTACAGAACAAGAGTTAATTAATCACTAATCAATAATAATTATTACTATGAAAAAGATTATTTTAATTTTTGCAATTATCATTGGGACCTCAGTTTTATTGGTTGCCCAGGATTTTAAACCGGTTGCCGGACAGCTTGCGGCTGAAGTAAATTTCACACCACTTTCTACCACTCCTATTGGACTGAACTACCTAAAAGCGAGGTATAATTTGGGTGATGGAATTGTTGTTCGCATTGGGGTTGATATCAGAACCCATTCTGAAAAAAGTGAACCAATTAACGAATTTGACCCTGATATAACTGATGAACAAAAAATGTCCTACTCCCAATTCGGTTTATATCCAGGAATTGAAAAACACTTTGGAAACCTTGAAAGATTATCTCCTTATGTAGGTGCCCAAATTGGTTTTGTTACCAAGAGCTCAAAATCCAGCTATACTGATAATAATGCGGATGCCACTACCGAATCAAAGGGTGCCTGGCTTAATGGATCAAACAGAGGATATACTTCAATTGGATTAAATTTACTGGCAGGTGTTGATTTTTATATTACAAGAAACTTATATCTGGGAACTGAAATTGGTTTCGGGTTTAACTCAACAACCTATAAGGAAGTAGAAGTTACTATAGGAAGCACAACCACAACTACTGATGTAAAAGATTCTTCTTCGGGTATTGGTTTTACTTATAATCCTGCAATCCGATTAGGATTTTGGTTTTAAGCATTGTTAGTTATTACTTCTGACTTTAAGAAAATAATCACAGAAAAGCCGGTATTTGATTCGGATACCGGCTTTTTCATTTTAAACAAATTGAATTATTTCTTTAAACTTGGCAATTAAGCGTAAGTTAAATACTTTTGTTGTTGATAACCAATGGTATTTAAAGTAAACATACTGGGTTCGAACTCAGCCGTACCAACTCTCAAGAGGCAACCAACTGCTCAGCTAGTTAATCATAATGAGCGGTTTTATCTTATTGACTGTGCTGAAGGAACCCAATTGCAATTACGCAAATTTAAATTCAGGCTGCAGCGGATCGGGCATATCTTTATCAGCCATTTACATGGGGATCATTTTTTCGGACTTATCGGATTGATTTCCACCATGCATCTTTTGGGAAGAAACAAGGAATTACATGTTTACGGACCGGCCGAACTTGAAGAGATCATTCATTTGCAATTGAAGGTTTCTCAAACTGAATTGGTTTACCCATTTTATTTTCATGCCATTGATCCGGATAAAAATGAGGTGATTTACGAAAATGACAAACTGACCATTTCAACCATCCCACTTGATCATCGCATACCAACCTGTGGATTTTTATTCAGGGAAAAGCAAGGCAAGCGTCGTTTGATAAAATCAGTGGTAAATAAGTTAGATATCCCCATTGATCAGTTTGTTAAGATTAAATCCGGGGCTGATTTTAAGGATACTGATGGCAGGGTTTACAAAAATGAAGAGCTCACCATGGACCCCTACCCAATCCGCTCCTATGCTTATTGCAGTGATACAAAATATAAGGAATCGATTGTTCCGGTTATTAAAAATGTGAGCTTGCTATATCATGAAGCTACTTTTATGCAGGATCGGGCAGATGTTGCCACCGAGAAATTCCATTCAACCACAGTGGAAGCTGCAACAATTGCATTAAAAGCCGGTGTAAAACAACTGATAATAGGGCATTTTTCAACAAGATATGAAAACCCTGAAGACATGTTGGTTGAGTCGCAAAGTGTGTTCAAGAATACCGACGTTGCGGTAGATGGATGTATATTTGAAGTTCTGCCGGAGCCTATCAGTTAGCCTTCGATTTTACATCCTCAGGAATAAACTTATTTTCCCGGTATTCCCTTACTTCTTCTTCGGTTATAATACCTCGCCTGATTAAAAATTTCTCGTACCTGTCGTAAAATCCGTTCCAAAAAACGGCCGAGTCATTTTTTGGATCAAGATTTAAAAGCTCACCGGAATTGTCTGAGATTCTTTCAAGGGTATCGGAAACATAAGGATTATGAATTACCACATGGTTTTCATCAATCCAAATCAGATTGGCAATGGGTGTTAACTCAGGATCATCAGGATGCGTATTGATCAACAAGGTATCATGAACAACTTGATACCTTGAACTGGGTGGCGTTTGAACAAACCTATTAACTGTAAGATAGGAGTGTTCCTGAAAATAGGCCTCATTGTAATTGCCGTAGCCGTCAAGAAAAGCCCAGCAGCCAATAATACCGGAATGCTCATCCTGCTTCTGTTTTCCTTGATTACATGAAAACAAAATCAGCGAAATGGTTAGTAGTATAACTGTTTTTCTCATCATAATCCGGATTTATTTTAATGCATCAAATAATATTTCAATTGGGTGAAGGGCTTTTTTATCAGTACCATCTTTAATCTGATGCCGGCAACTGGTACCGGGTGCAGCAACAATTGTTGTTTCATCTGTTTTGCGCACCTCCGGGAATAATACCAATTCACCCACCTTCATCGAAAGCTCATAATGTTCCTTTTCGTAACCAAACGAACCTGCCATGCCACAGCAACCACTGGGGATTTCCTCCACGGAATAATTTTTTGGCAAAGTCAAAATGGTTTTTGTTGGATTGGTAGATGCAACCGCCTTTTGCTGGCAATGGCCGTGAAGTTTTATCGCTTTATGATCGCTGGTAAATAGTTCTGAAGTTATATTCCCTTTTTCAATTTCTGCTGCAAGAAACTCATCAATCATCAAAGCATTCCGGGCCAGTTTTTTGGCATCATCACGTAAATGCTGATCCACCAAATCGGGATATTCATCGCGAAATGTTAAAATGGCCGAAGGTTCAATTCCAAGTAATGGCGTATTTTCATTGATCAGCTCTTTAAATATTTCAACATTTTTGTTGGCAAATACTTTTGCTTTCCTTAATAAACCTTTTGAAATATAAGTTCTTCCGCTGATTTCATGGCCTGTTACTTTTACTTCGTAACCCAACCGGGTTAGCAACTGTACAGCCTTTATTCCAACGAGGGTATCATTGTATTCGGAGAATTCATCTACAAATAAATAAACGGACCCTTTTGCTGCATCAACAGCCAATTTTTCAGCATTGGCTTTTAACCAGCTTCTCAAAGTTGTTTTGTAAAGCAAGGGCAAACTTCTTTTAGGCGCAAATTTCAACACCCTTTTCATCAATCCTGAGGTAAGTGCATTACTCATAAAGAAATTGGCAATTGCGGGAACCCGCGAAGCCAATGCATTTAATTTGGAAATGTGTGCAATTGCCTTTGTGCGCAATGGAACTCGATGAACATCATAATAATGCTGCAGGAATTCAGCTTTAAGTTTGGCCATATCCACATTGCTCGGGCACTCCGATTTGCAACCTTTACACGACAGGCAAAGATCAAGTACATCATACAATTCATGAGAAGCAAAAGGATTCTCAGATTTGCTTTGGGTAATAATTTCACGAAGCATATTAGCCCTTGCCCTCGTGGTAGTATTTTCATCACGTGAAGCCTGATAACTCGGACACATGGTACCGCCAATTATTTCAGACTTACGGCAATCGCCTGATCCATTGCACCTTTCTGCAGCCCTCAAAAACCCCTGATCAGATGTAAAATCAAAAACTGTGTTAATTTCAGCAGTGTGCTGGCCCGGTTCATACCTTAAGGAGGTATTCATTTTTGGCGTATCAATGATTTTACCGGGATTGAAAATATTTTCAGGGTCCCAGGCCACTTTGACGGATCTGATCAGTTCATAATTTTTTTTACCGATCATTAGCGGAATAAACTCCCCCCTCAGCCTTCCATCGCCATGCTCACCAGAAAGGGATCCGCGGTATTTTTTAACCAATTTGGCCGTTTCTTCAGCTACGATATGAAACAGCTCCACATCACGGGGGTCCTTTAAATTGAGAACAGGCCGTAAATGCAATTCTCCTGTTGCAATATGAGCATAATAAACACAGCTCAATTTGTGGGCCTCTAGTAATACATTAAAATCTTTGATGTATGCAGGAAGATCTTCGGGTCTGACGGCGGCATCTTCAACCACCGGCACCGGTTTGGCATCACCTGGCATGTTGGATAATAGCCCCAATCCGGCTTTCCTGATATTCCAGACACGAGGAATATCACTTCCAAAAATTACCGGAAAATGGTACCCCAAACCCTTTGCCCGCATGGCTTTTTCCATTTCTGAGGCAATCCTCAGTATTTCCTCTTGTGTATCCCTCGCAAACTCAACGATTAAAATGGCTTCGGGATCACCATCAATGAAAAAACGGTTTTTGCGTTGCGTGATGTTTTCTTTACTCAGGTCCATCACCGTTTTATCCATTAGTTCAATGGCCCCCGGTGCAAATTTGAGTGCTTCCAGGTTCCCCTGAAATGCTTCTTCCAGGGTATGGCAATGGATACAAATTAATCCTTTAACCGAAGGAGGCAAAGGATCAAGGTGAAGTTTTGCTTCGGTAATAATAGCAAGCGTCCCCTCGGAGCCAGCAACTAAACTGGCAAAATTAAAGGGTTTATCCGTTTCAGAAAAAGCTTGCGTTTCGAGCAACAGATCAATGGCATAACCTGTATTTCGACGATGAATTTCAGGATGTGGAAATTCCTTTCTGATCAACTCCTGGTTTTTAGGGTTTGATAAAATTGAATCAATATTTCTGTACAAACTACCCTCAAAACTGTTTAATTCCTTTTTGGCGTCAAACTGGGCCTTTGTTAGCGGACCGAAGTGGGCATCAACACCCTCACATAAAATGGTTTCGACGGAAATCAGGTGATCACGTGTACTTCCGTAGATCAGTGAATGTGCGCCACAGGAATTATTACCGATCATCCCCCCAACCATACATCGGTTTGAAGTTGAAGTTTCCGGACTGAAAAATAATCCATAAGGCTCCAGCACCTTGTTCATCTCATCCAAAACTACTCCCGGTTCAACACGGATCCATCGCTCTTCGGTGTTGATCTCAATGATACGGTTCATGTGTTTTGAAACATCAACAATAATCCCGCTCCCTACAACCTGACCGGCCAGGGAAGTACCTGCAGTTCGGGGAATTAATGAACTGTTATGTTTTTTGGCAAGCCGAACAAGCTCACGAATATCTTCTTTATGTTTTGGATATGCTACTGCAATGGGCAATTCACGATATGCTGAAGCATCGGTGGAATATATGATCCGGTGAGGGCGATCGGTGAATAATTCACCTTCAAACACCTGTTCAAGATCCTCGAGGTCGAGTTGAATATGCCGGTAGTATGTTTCAGTTGTTGATTGATCCATTGGATTGAAGGAAAAATTTAGCGCTTATCTTTTTCGTAATAATCGGTGCTCTCAAAAATTTTATCAGCCGATTTGGCAATAAATCCAAGGTATAAATTACCGTCACGGTCGGGGTAACGCAAGGCAAATTCATAATAACAGGAAGGAACAGGATAGGTGCCCTCTTTAAAATCCACCTCAACAATTCCTGATTTGATGCTGGATTGTTGAAGTAATTCATCCGGTGTACCTTTAATTTCGCCCGCTGAATCATTCATTAAAAAACCATTATCTTTCAAAAACTGGTTTACCTTTTCAATGGTATTGTATTTTTTAAGGTTATTAATGCTTACTGTAAAGTGGTTTGCCCGAAAACCAAATACATAAACCCACGCTGCATACTCTGATTCGGCTCTAAGTTGCTTGTACACATCGTATGATAGATCACCCCAAACAGCTCCGGAATTATTGAAATCGGGTGAAGAGAATAATTTTTCCGGGATTTTATCAACTAATCCTTTGACCGTATTTTGCAAAAAAGAACTGAATTCATTCACCTTTAACTGACTAATAAAAATCCTGGGGGCCTCACGGAATGCTTTAAACTCATAGTGACGGGCATATAATTTCTTTTGTTCAAACTGATACTCACCCCGGTATTCATATCCAGCCTCTTCAAAAGGTTTTGCAAAAACATCAATATTCACCCTGGGGTCTTCAAATGTCCTGAATGCGATGTGGTCATTCACCACTACTTCTCCCTCACTCAAAAACAGATCATAAACCCGTTTTACCTCAGGATTGAGATCAATATAGCTCTTCCAGAGATTATCAAATAAATGTTTAGCTTTTTCCATAGTATTAAAATAGCAGTTTTAATATTTGCGACCTCAATTCATGGGTAATCATAGGCTCCCCTGAATGAAGTGAGGAATCGACTTCAGCAAAATTATGCTTTTTACCAACCAAAAGGGTCGAAATAAAATCGCTTAAGGGATGATTTTTTTCACTTTTTATTAAAATAAATTCACTGATCCATCCTTTTCTAACTCTCAAATTCACTTTCCAATCCTGAAATATGCCAGTTCCCACATTTTCAAACTCATAGTCGGGGGAATACGCAAAGTTCCACTCCCAGGTTTTATATTTTTCATTGGCAAGTTTTTCAATTGCCAATATATCTTTTTTGGTAAGGTTATAAAATTCAACAGCCGGAAATCCACTTTGAATATGATCAATTATAAGGGACTGGAAATTTTCGAGTGATATTTCATTTTCCAAAAGATCGGCAATATTGGCTACTTTGCTTCTGATTGACTTCACTGCCTTATCCTGATAGCTTTTTTCATTCACCCTGATAGCTTCATTGAGCCAGCTAAGTTTAGCATTAAAAAGCAGGGTGCCATGATGTAAAACCCGGTTTCGGTAAACATGCTCTGCATTTCCTGATACCTTTAAACCATTCACCCGGATATCATTTTTGCCTTCATAACGGGCAGGCAACCCTAGTTTATTTAAAACTTCAATGATTGGCTGCATGTATTTTTTAAAATCTACCAGTTTATCCCTGGCTCCCGTGGCAATGAATGAATAGTTCAAATTACCGGGATCATGAAAAACGGTTCCGCCACCCGATATCCTGCGAACGACCGGCACCTTATGCTCATGAATCCAGCCATGGTTAATCTCAGCCATGCTGTTCTGATGCTTTCCAACAATTATGGATGTATCGTTTTTCCACAACATAAAACAATCTGTATCCATTGATTTCAGGAGATACTCTTCAGCTGCAATGTTAAAATAGGGGTCGGTTTGAGGCCTGTTTATAATTCGCATTTCATCGAAATTCTAAACGGCAAAATTAGGATAATTAAAGTTTGGAAAGGATGTATGTAAAAAGGAAGACCAGGAGGGGATGCTCCTGGCCTAAAGTTAAAGCAAAGGGTAAGGTGTAGGGGGATCATTTAGTTTCCAGAACTGCATACTTGGATACTTTCCAGAATTCAGTAGGATTGTTAATCACAAGGTATGCAATTGTTTCGTCGTCTTTTACCCATTCAAATGAACCAGCCGGGTGCTCGGTAATCAATTCAGCTTTTTTGGCATTTACCGGGATGGTAGTTGTTTGGGTGATATCAACCTGTTCGAACTGATCTTGTGCAAAATCTTCTTTTAAGTTTACGCTTTGACCCATCCACAAGAATCCGCCTTCTTTGGTAATGATACCTTTTTCCTTAAGGTCTTTGTAGTTGCCGTAGGCAATATAGGCTTTATTCAATTCGTACTGTTTTTCATCGATCACGAGATTTTTAACATTTACCAGGCTGTCCATTTCAACAATTTTCTCGTTCATTTGAGCAAGTTCAAAGTCTTTTTGAGCCAATACTGTTTTAAGTTCTTCTATACTTTTGTCGCGCAGTTCAACAGTTTCAGCTAGCATCTGAATTTTCTCATTTAATCCGCTTACTTCAATTCCTGAACTTTTGAGCTTGCGTTGCAAATCGGCAATCTTATTTTTATTTTGCTCAAGCAAGGTATTCACTAACTGGATATCTTCGAGAATGGATTGTTTTGAATCTTGTTTGAACTCAGGATCGTCGGTTTGTGAACCAATCAGGTTTTCTTTCTCTTTGATGAAGTTCAAATCTTTTTCGATTTGATTAAAAGTTGTAAGGTATTCATTGATAAGCGAATCACGCTGGTGAAGTTTAACGGCCAGTGTATTGCCGCGCTCCTGTTCCTGCATGAACTGGGCTTCCTGTTTCGCTTTAAAATCGTTGAAAAATATGCTGAGGGCAACAATGATGGCTACTGCAAGCGCACTGAATCCGAAAATTTTTACATTGGTTGTTTTCATTTTTCTGATCTCCTATATTTATTTGTTAAAACTGTAAGTTGTTTCTGATTGTAACTTATCCTGCTTATTATCAATCCCAAAATGAACTTTCTTCTGCATCTTTACCTCTTTTTCCGAATTTGCTATGAATTTGTAAAATCCATTTAATATAGCACCTACCAGGATAAGGTATTGTTGTGTGAGTGTTTTCATAGTTCTCTTTTTGTTCTTTGATAACTTATTGCAAAGATCGTTTGGCTGCAATTATTCAAAGTGTGTACCATATAAAAAGATTTACACAAACAACTGTACTTCTGACTCTTACAAATACAACCAGCGACTTTCACCGGTCAATTTGCAAAGTGAATTTTCAAATTGACAGAAACATTACTTCGTCTCAAATAAAATGGATATGGATTATTTACCGGGGAAAAGGCTATTCGTTATTGAATTTTTCCTCTTTGAGCATTCTGTAAATGGTAGAAACACTGATGTCGAGTTTATCAGCAACCGTTTGGTAATTATTATCATGTTTTTGCAAAAAAGCAACAATGATCCTGCGATTGTATTCGCGCAGGGTGAGTTCCTCGCTGATCACTTCGGGTAAAGGATCATCCGAACCAAAAAGCAGATCGGGAGCATCAATATTATTCCCATTGGAGAGGGCAGCCGAAAGTTCAACAACTGATTTCAATTCACGGATATTTCCGGGCCATGAATAACTCAGCAATTTCTTTTTAGCTATATCGGTGAGCGTTTTTTGTGGCAATTCATTCTCCTCACAAAACTGAGAAATAAAAAACCCGGAAAGAATAAGCACGTCTTTATCGCGGTTTCGAAGGGGAGGCAATTCAATGGGCAAACCCAATAACCGGAAGTACAGGTCTTGCCTGAAATTTCCTGACTTAACCTCACTTTTCAGGTTTTTATTGGTGGCCACAATGATGCGGCAATCAGTTTTAACCGGATTGTTGCTACCAATTCGGGTAACCTCTTTTTCCTGTATTGCCCTGAGTAATTTTGCCTGGAAGGCCGGATCCATTTCACCTATTTCATCCAGAAATAGGGTGCCGCCGTTAGCTTCTTCAAATTTACCGATCCGGCGATAACTGGCTCCAGTAAATGCACCTTTTTCATGACCAAAAAGTTCACTTTCGATCAGCTCGGCGGGAATCGCAGCCACATTAACCGGAACGAAATTGTTTTCCTTCCTTTTTGAATTATAGTGAATGGCTTTGGCCACAAGCTCTTTACCGGTTCCGGTTTCACCAGTAACAGTAACTGTTATATTGGTTTCAATAGCCTTTTTGATAAGCTCAAATACCCGCTTAATGGCTGCGCTTTCGCCAATAATTGAATTTTGAAAACTATACTTGCGCTGAACCTCTTTTCTGAGTGCGGTAATTTCTTTTTTCATCCCGACACCCTGCCGGATATTTTGAATGGTATTGAGCAAGCGCTCTTTGATATCCTTTGATTTTACAATATAATCGTAGGCGCCGTATTTTAACAGATTAACTACTGTATCAATGTCACTTTGCTCCGAAATTAAAATCACCTGTATGTCGGGATTTATCTCTTTAACCTGTTTTAAGATATCCAGGCCGGTCATATCAGGAAGGCGATAATCGAGGGTTAATACATCGGGCTCTTCATGCAAATTATTGAGCAGATCTTTCCCGTTAAAAAAATTAGTGATCTCATAATCCGGATTCAGGCTCAGGGTGTGGACCAACAAACGATTGTACCAGTCATCATCCTCAACAACAAATATTTTAAAAGGCTTGTGATCCGTCATATTTTATTCGATTAACATTTTCCTGAAAATGCAAATATAAAGATTACTTGCTTGATTATTTTGAGAGCGAAGCAATATGTTCCGTTATTTGTTTCTTAACCACTTCGTATTCATGCTCAAGTTCAGGAATTAAATTTTGAATTGTATCCATTCCACCTTTGTCATCTGCCAACGATTCAATTTTTTTCAAATTGTTAAGTAAGTGCTTAGCACCAATATGCCTGCATGGTGAAGCCATTTTATGCGCTGCATTGCCAATCTGCTCCCACTCTTGCCTGGGCAAACCCGATTTAATGGACTCCATGCCCTGCTCGAAGGATTCAATGAATCTTTCAAGCATTTCTTTAACAAAATTGGAATCATTATCGGCCACCCTGTAAAGCTCTAATAGATTTATAGCTGCTTCGGAATTCGTGGTCTGTGTATTGATTTTTTCTCCCTTTTTGGGTGCAGCGATCACTCCTGTTTTAAGAAACTCATTCATCGAATTTAGTAAAAGTGCTTCGGCAAAAGGCTTTGGCAAATAATCATTGATACCCTGTTGTTTGTATGATTCAATTTGATCCTGATTGACTGTACCGGCTGAAATAAGGATTATCGCCGTTTGATCAGGGTTGATGTTTAAAGTTTGCCGAATAAATCGCGTAACCTTAAATCCATCCAATCCGGGCATTCGCACATCCATTAAAATAAAATCATATTTCCTGTTCTTCACCAGTTCAATGGCCTCCATTCCGTCTTCAGCCTCTTCACTTAAAACTCCCCACTTATCCAATATGGTTTTGATCAGTTTACGGTTATAAGCTTCATCATCCACTATCAATACCTTTTTCTGTTTCAGCTCATCGGGAATTTCAAAATGTTCCGAAGCAATTGATACCATGTTTGATATATTTCCAACCTTATAAGGTATTTTGCAAATAAACTTCGAACCCTGATTTTTCTGGCTTACAACTTTTATTTTGCCAGTATGCAAATCAACAAGTTGTTTCACAATGGAAAGGCCCAAACCAGTACCTCCAAATTTCCTGGAAGTATCTTTTTCAGCCTGGGTAAAGTCCTCAAAAATTTTATCAATATTGTCCTGATCAATCCCAATTCCGGTATCTTCAACTGTAAGAAGCATTACGAGGTTATTTGAAATATGATCCTCGGCTTTAATACTAAAAGTAACGGTTCCGTTTTTGGTAAATTTAATAGCATTGCCAACCAGGTTGATTAAAATTTGCTTTAATCGGATTGGATCGCCAACAAGAGCTTCAGGAAAATTTTCATCTACCTTGCTTTGAAGTGAAGTATGATTTTCAGCAGCCTTACCATTAAAAAGCATCAGCACCTCATTCATCACTTCGGCCGGATTAAAATCGGTTTGCTCCAGTTTCATTTTACCGGATTCCAATTTCGAAAAGTCGAGAATATCGTTAATGATCCTAACAAGATGATCACTTGACGACTGAATGATCTTCAATGTATCCTTTACACCGTCGGCTGCCCGGTTATTTAGTAATTGATTTACAAAACCTGAAATGACATTCATTGGAGTTCTGATTTCATGACTCACATTTGCAATGAACATTTCTTTGGTTTTGGCCAGGTTTTCAGCTTCATCCTTTGCTTTGATAAGTGCTTGCTGTGATTTCCGTCTTTTTCTTACATAATTCAGAATTACAAATATGACGATAAGGCCTAAAAGGGTTGCTGAAATGATAAAGCCACCAATGTAGGTGTAAGTTTCTTCCGCCAATAGCCTTGCCTTTTCAGCACGATGCAGTCGTTCGTCCAGTTCCTGCTCCTCCATTTTATCGAGCAGGGTATAAATCTTTTGGGTTAGTTGATTATTGGTTCGGGCAAGTTGCAATTCTTTTTGCCTTATCCTGTCGGCATATTTTTTATCTTCAACCTTAAATTGCTCAATATCGCTGATGATCTTCTCCTCATTAAGTTCCTGCTTTTTCTGTCGCTGAAATATCTTTTTTAAAATCCCCCTGTTTTTGCGAATACTATCGCTTTCAATTTTCGACTCCAGTTGGGTGGATATAGTATCCAGATAAAGTTCTGCAACATTGGTATTGTATAGTGCGATCATCTCTCTCCACACATACACTTTTTCACTGATCAAATTACCAATGGTGTCAAGATTGTTTTGCAATAAACTGTTGCCGGCACCTTTACTTTGCAAACCAGTTATCTGCTCGTCAAGACTGGTAATTACCTTGTTAAAGGAATTAATATCACTTTTATTTTTGGTGAGTCCGTATAATCTAACACTGTTTTCTGCATGGTCAAGATCAGTGGCAATTTTCTTGATCATTGCCAGTTTTTCATCGGGTTGTGTTTCAGCGTGAATGCCGTCGATTATAGCCGAAATACGCAAATAAGAAAAGTACCCAACGGCGAGTACCAACAATACACTGGCCGAAACCAGTAACCCCACAATTATTTCGAAACCATGTTTGCGCATGCAGTGAAAGTAGCTTTAACTTATTTACTCCTAACTGTATTTTTCAACGTATTTTTCCAACAATAATCTACAAAGTGTCGGTGTATAGTCATCTTTAATAACGTAATCAAAAACCTTGTTGTTATCATATTGTTCGCGAACCTTCCCAATTTCATCTTCGTTGTTTGAAATGAGAATGACCTCAGCTTGCGGATATTGTTTTTTCAGAATTTCAACGATATGCGGACCACTCACTCCATTACCTCCAAAATAGTCGAGAAATACAAATGTAGGAATTGTTTTGTTTTCAACATCAGCTAGATACACTGAAGCATCCTTGTAATTGTTAAACGCATTGATATCAAATTCAACTGGACGTTCAGCAATTAACCGAAGTTCTTTCTTATTCATTGCATCTACAATTTTGGTGTTCATTTGTTGCTCGACACCAATAACCAATATTCGTATAGATTGCTTCTTTTCCATAATTTATTTAAATGTCTTAAACCTTAAACCAATGATATGCCATTACGAAAGCTGATTTTTAAGGTTCTCAAAAACAATAAATTGGAGACTTCAAATATTTTGGGGCTACTGTAAGTTCAGTCAATTTGCAAATTAAATTCTCAAAATTTAAAGAAAACGAATAAAGGAAGGAGAGCCTCTCATGGGACTCGAACCCACGACCTGCTCATTACGAGTGAGCTGCTCTACCAACTGAGCTAAAGAGGCTTGATGATCGCAAAATTAAAGAAATAAAAAATGATTATGAGAGAAAAAATATGGGGATAAGCATTAAAAAATACTCATGGTAATTTCATTTTGTTATTCCTGGTTGTGAGCTATTTAAAACTTTTTCAACCTAATAAAATATTTTTTTGAATTAATCAAATATCGTAATAAAAGTACCGTTTGAAGGCTGGCATTTTTGCCACTTAATATTTGTCATATGAAAATGGTGGAAACAGATCAACCCTCTAACAAAAAATTGATCATTTTTGAATGGGTTCTATTATTAGTTTTGATCATATTCTGGATCATGGTTTTAAAATAAACCAGGGAGAAACAGAACGGACAGTATAAAATTTATTGTCCCTAACCTTAGAAGGAGCAGGAAGAAATATCCGGCAATTAATGATCCGACAGACCAAATCCGCCTGCCCTGGATTTTTTTTGACTTTTTTTGAAACGTACAAATAAAGGAAACTATTTATTCCTTAATGTTTTCAAGAATAAAACCATATTCGCTATACAATCAAGGTTCTCTTATCAGTTCATCCTTTGAGCAAGTTGAAATAGTAATTAGAGAGGATTAACTTCGTTGATCCGTTTTTGGGGGGGACTAATTTCAAAACCTTTATCGCTCCGCGATTAATGTTTTTTAATATATCCAAACAAGAGCAAGCTCAGTTTGGATATATTAAAAAACCTTCAGCAATTGCTGAAGGTTTTGAAATTGTCGGGGTGAGAGGATTCGAACCTCCGGCCTCTTCGTCCCGAA
>JAGQVE010000026.1:20878-53835 GCA_020438105.1 Bacteroidales bacterium | reverse complement strand
GGTAATTCAGCTTGAATTATTGTAAACTTTAAGATTTTATGCCACAAGATTAAAACTTGAAACATTTGCCACAGATTAAACAGATCATCACCGATACTTTTATAGCAAAACGGCCTGTTTTCGTGAATTACAGGCTGGCCTTCAATTTATGTAATTTTAATATTATACATTTATGGTGTTATTCAATTGAAATATTGAAACAATCAAGCATTTCAACTTTACCACAAACTCACCCATGAATTTTCTCGCACATTTATATTTATCAGGAGCGGATGAGGAGATCATTACCGGCAACTTCATCGCCGATCATGTAAAGGGCCGGGCCATTGAGAAGTTCAGCCCGGGGATCAAAGCCGGAATTATCTTGCACCGTGAGATTGATACTTTCACTGATTCACATCCTCTCTGGATACAGAGCAAAAACAGGCTGGCCATCAATTACCGAAAATATGCCGGGGTGATCACAGATATGTTTTACGATCATTTTTTATCTGCCAACTGGGACGAATACAGCGATGAAAACATTGACTCATTTACCAACCGCATGTACAGGATTGTGATGAAAAGGTATTTGCAGCTTCCACCCAAAACCAAACGAATATTGCCTTTTATGGCCAAAGACAACTGGCTGAAAGGGTATGGCACTTTTAGCGGCCTCGACCGTGCACTGAACGGCATGGCCCGCCGCACCCCTTTCGAATCGGGAATGGAAAGCGCCATCGAAGAATTAAAAGCCCATTATCAGTTTTACGAAAATGAATTCAGGGAATTTTTTCCGGAACTTACTGAGTATACGGTACAAAGGAGGGATGCCATCCTAAAAAGTTAAATCTGGTTCAGATGATCCGATACCTGTTTAACCCTTTCCTTTTGCGCCTCAATGCTCACCCGCGTGGTTTCCTGTTGTTTTTCGTTAGCCTCAACCTGACGGTTCAGTTCCTCAATGTTTGATTCATACTTCACAATATTTTTCTGCTCTTTGGCCAATTTACCTTCAATGTTCTTTTTTTCCTTTTCCAGTGATTTTAACTGATCTTTGGCCTGATCGCGCAGGGCTTCGTCGCCCGATAACCCGGCAATTGCATCGCGTTTGGCAGTAATATCGGCAAGCAATCTTGCATTATCATTTTCATAGGTTGTAATGGCATCGTTAGAATTGCGGATATTTTGTTCGTTTTCGCGGATCTCTTTTTTCAGGTTTTCATTTTCCTTCACCTCATTTTTATGTTCTTTTTCGAGGTCCTTCAGTTTATCCTTCTCTGTTTCAAGTAAGTTGGCAACCACTTCGTGGTATTGCTCCCTGGCAAAATCCTCCATGAATTTCCGGATGTGATTGTGGGTTTTCATGGCTTCATGATCGGATTCGTCACCGGGTGGTACAAAAAACACCGAATCAATTTCAAAGGCAGCTACAACCCTTACACTGGTATCAACCTGATATACCATGCTGTAAATATTGAATGGTTGATCATGTATTTGCTCAATTTCAGTTGCGGTAATTTCAATTTTATTTTCAATCTGTACCGGTTTTGATTTGGAGGAACCTCTGATCGCTTTCAGCCATTCTTTTGTTACAGCATCAGGCCCGGCATCCGGAATATGAATGATATATGCAGGTTGTTCTCCTTTTTCGGTATTAAGTTTATTTTCGGTAACTACAAATTTTATGGAGCTTTTTTGAGCCGATACGGAAACCGAAAAACATAACAATAGTGGTACAATGAATCGTAATGATTTGATCATGGTTGGTATTTTTTAAATGAAATAACAAAAAGAAAGGGTTGTTGGTTTAAACAAACCTTCTGATACTTATCGATATCTTCCAGGCTTATTTTTCTTTTTTCTCCTTACCCTTGTCTTTATCTTTTCTCATTTCCAAAATTTTATCAAGCAAATCAGGCACTTTTTCAAAAATCGATTGAACTCCTTTTGACCGCGATACCGAGATCATTGAGATTTCGTCGCCTTTGCTTACTAAAAAACCGATGGGCTCCATCCCGATACCGGCTCCGGCACCACCGCCTTTACCACCTTTGGTATCCTGTTCGGCGCCACCACCGCCTGAGCCAAAGCCCATTCCCACTTTAATGACAGGTACACAGGTGAAATCACCAAGTTTAAAGGGCTCTCCAACTACGGTTTCTGTTTTGGCCATCGTGCTTAATTGTTCAAGCACCTTGTTGAGCATATCTTCCAGATTGAATTCCATGATTTAACGTTTTAGTTTATGATTAATAAATGTAACAATTATATGCGACAGAATGGTCAGTAAATTATTTTGATAATGAATTATAAACTCATTTTTAGAAGCATAGTTTACCGATAGCTGATATTTACGTCCACCAAACACGGCAAAAACCGGGAACAGATAAGCATTGGTGAGTACATTGCCGGTATCGATATTGAGTGAAAATTTTTTCAGCTTAAAGGAGCGCATCACCTTCCAAACAATCTTCAGGATCAGCCGAATGGTTTTCAGGTTTAGTCTTGATTTTTTTGATTTCTTTTTTTTGCTTTTTGCTTTTCCTTGCTTTTTCTTTTCTGATCCAAACCGGATCAACGGAACCTGGAAGCTATAAAACAATATGGTAATTCTCATTTCGGGCAAACCGTAATCACCTTCCACAAATTTGCCCTTGAACAAACTTCGCATTCCGGCTTCGTACCTCGACTCACCCGTATGAATATATAGGTAAAGCGGAGCCAGCAGCACCCAGGTTAAAATAACCAGAAATATTCCGAGAATGATCACTCCGGTCATGGGATAAAATTACGAAAAATCAAAAAATGAAACGATTCGGTTCAGGAATAAATTGTCGCCAGCACTTTTCGGCTGCCACCATAATTCCTGAACTCACAAAAGTAAATACCCTGCCAGGTACCCAGGTTGAGTCGGCCATGAGTTATAGGAATGGTGACCGAAGCTCCCAAAAGGCTTGATTTGATATGTGCCGGCATATCGTCGGGGCCTTCCATGGTGTGGATGTAATCGGGATCATTTTCAGGAGCCAGCTTATTAAATACTGTTTCAAAATCAATCCTCACGGATGGATCGGCATTTTCATTAATGGTAAGCCCGGCTGATGTGTGTTTTACAAATAAATTGAGCAAACCTTGTTCGGGCAATGGCCCCAATTGTTCTTCCACCATATGGGTGATCAAATGATAACCCCTGTTGAAGGCCGGCAGGTTGATTTGAATTTGTTTGATCATGGTTGTAATGAAAAAGGGCTCATTGCTGAACCCTCTGTTTTTATTTACTTTCTTTCTTTTTTTTGATGCCCGCGATTTCTTCGAGCATATCCGTCGTAAGCGACTTGGGCCTTTCGAGCGGATACATGAGTGCTCGGTCCCAAATGATGTTGGCGGCAATACCGATGGCTCTTCCGATACCAAACAGCACCGTATAGAAATCGTATTCACGCACACCATAGTGCCACTGTATCACACCCGACTGTGCATCCACGTTGGGCCAGGGGTTTTTGGCTTTGCCCTGTTCCTGCAAAATAGGTGGAACCACATTGTACAGTATATCCACGTATTTAAAGATAGCATCGTCCTTCAGGTGCTTAAGGCTGAATTCGCGCTGCAAGCTGTAACGCGGATCGGTTTTACGCAATACGGCGTGACCAAAACCCGGGATCACCTGTCCTGAGTTCAGGGTTTCCCATACATATTGTTTTACTTCTTCCACGGAGGGTTCTACTTCTTCGCCGCCCATCCGTTCGATCAGTTCGTGCAACCATTGAAGTACACCCTGTGCAGCAAGTCCGTGCAGCGGGCCTGCCAAACCATTTACCATGGCCGAAATCGACAGGTAGATATCAGAAAGTGAGCTGGCAACCAGGTGGCCGGTGTGGGCGCTTACGTTTCCACTTTCATGATCACTGTGGATGATAAAATGCAAGCGTGAAACATCATCGTAAGGTTTTTCTTTACCCATCATAAACGCAAAGTTTCCTCCAAAATCGAGGTTTGGATTGGACTGAATACGTTTGCCATCACGATAGATCTTTGAATAAATATAGGTAGCAATTTCGGGCAACTTCGCGATAAGATTGAGCGAATCCTCATACATCGGATCCCAATAATCCTTTTTGTGTACACCCGCATTGTATTTTTTAGTAAAGAATGATTCCCGGTGCATCGAAAGGATAGCTGAGGAAAAGATGGTCATTGGGTGACTGCAACAAGGAAAAGCATCGATCAGTTCATAAATGTACCGGGGAATGATCCTCCTGCGGCTGAATTCGTCAACCACATCCGCAATTTCTTCATCGTTGGGAATTTCACCGGTTAAAAGCAGGTAAAACAACCCTTCCACATAAGGCATTTCAGCACCTTTGGGCTTGGGAAGATTTTTGAATACTTCTGGAAGTGTGTATCCACGATAACGAATTCCTTCCATCGGATCAAGGTATGAAATATCCGTTACAAGGCTTTTAAGTCCGCGCATCCCGCCAAGGATTTTGCTGATTGTTACCTTATCCACCTCTACATTGCCATACTCCTCCATCAATCTTTCGGTACGTGGGCGCCATTCCTCAATTTTCTCCGCTAGTTTTTCTTTCAGTTTAGTTGCCATGTTAATATTGTTTCTTTAATTATAATAATTGATAACCTGAGTGTTTTTTACATATTTGCAATAATGGAATCCCCAAATTCAGAGCATTTAAGCAAGGTTGCTCCCTCCATGAGCCGTTCAAAATCATAGGTAACTTTTTTAATGCTGACCGATTTTTCGAGGCCTTTCCAAATCAGATCGTGTACCTCATTCCAACCCATGTATTTAAACATCATTGCACCTGAAAGAATGACTGATCCGGGGTTTACCTTATCAAGGCCGGCATACTTGGGAGCAGTTCCGTGGGTGGCTTCAAAAATGGCATGCCCGGTAATATAATTGATGTTGGCTCCGGGCGCAATACCTATTCCACCTACCTGGGCTGCAAGTGCATCGGAGAGGTAATCACCATTCAGGTTCATGGTGGCGATCACGTCAAATTCGCTGGCACGGGTAAGCACCTGCTGCAAGGTGATATCGGCAATGGAATCTTTGATCATCAGTTTTTGTTTCCACTGTCCATTGCCATGGGTAGGCATCAGTTCCAGTGTTTTTTCCACTTCGGCACGAATATCGGCCTGCTGTGATTCGGTCATCATCGGATAGCCGGGTTCCACTTTTTTTGCATTGTCTTCAACAGAGATATTCGGATTCCTGTCCTTGTTATCGATGATCCAGCTTTCACGCTCCGTTACTACTTTATCACGGAACTGGCTGGTGGCCATTTCATAACCCCAGCTTTTGAAAGCGCCTTCGGTAAATTTCATGATATTGCCTTTGTGAACAAGGGTCAACGATTTACGACCTTCAACAAGGGCATATTCGATGGCAGCCTTAGCCAAACGGAACGAACCCTCTTTTGAAATTGGTTTTAGACCTATACCGCTGGTTTCAGGGAAACGGATTTTTTTAATTCCCATTTCCTCCTGGATGAATTTAACTACTTTTTTAACTTCATCTGAACCCTCTTTCCATTCAATACCGGCATAAATATCTTCGGTGTTTTCACGGAAAATCACCATATCAACAGCTTCGGGTTTTTTAACCGGAGATGGTACCCCGGAAACGTATTTCACAGGCCGGAGACATACATACAAATCGAGTATTTGACGCAAGGCAACATTGAGCGAGCGAATACCTCCGCCAACAGGAGTTGTTAACGGGCCTTTAATGCCCACCAGGTACTCTTTAAAAGCATCAACGGTAGCATCGGGAAGCCATTCACCATAGCGATTAAAGGCATTTTCGCCGGCAAATACTTCTTTCCAGATTACTTTTCTTTTTCCGCTATAAGCTTTTTCAACCGCTGCATCAAACACACGCTGAGAAGCCCTCCAAATGTCGGGTCCGGTACCATCACCCTCAATAAAAGGAACAATTGGATTATCGGGTACTGTCAGCACTCCATTTTGCATTCTGATTTTTTCTCCAGTCATGATAAATATTCTTGTCTTTTAAAAAGTTAATAATAAAAAATTACAAATGTAAATTCCGCCATATGTCACGGCTTGTAAAAATACAAAACTAAATTAGAATTAGAAGTTTCCGGCTTAAAATAAAATTATTTAGAGGTATTTCTAAATTTCCCGACCAAAAATTTGTAACAAGTGATGAAGGTCGGCGTCCTATTTTCAAAATAAGCCCTTTTATTTGCTAATTTTGTAATGTATGGAACCAAAAAGATTGTTCAGAAGCAAAAGCAATCAGGTGATCGCAGGTGTATGCGGTGGCCTGGGCGAGTATTTTAATACCGATCCTATTTTATTCAGGCTGCTTTTTGTGGTGGCTTTTATTTTTGGCGGAAGCGGATTGCTTGTTTATATTATACTTTGGATAGCCGTCCCGGAGAATCCGGCAGGTTTTAATTCAGCATCAAATTTAAATCATGATACCATGAACGAAAACACTTCAAATTATCAAACAGACCCGAATGCAAAACCAACCGACAAAAAACCGGAACGTGGCGATGGCAATTTGTGGGGAGGTGTGATCCTAATTGCATTAGGTGCTATTTTTTTAGCTGGCAGATTTATTCCAAGAATCAATTTTTGGGACGTTTGGCCAGTGATTCTCATTGCCGTTGGGGCTGTCCTGATTATTAAAACTTATCAAAAACCAGTTAAATAACCAATTCAATAAACCAATGAAAAGCGGTAATATTTTTTGGGGTATATTGCTCATAGTTTTGGGCGCCCTGATTTTCATGCGAAACTTTGACATATTTTTCTTTTCCTGGGGTTCAATACTTCATTTATGGCCTCTCCTCTTTGTTTTCTGGGGGATATCCGTCTTGCCAATAAAATCGGGAGCTAAGCTGATCCTTTCCATAGCTACAGTTATTCTTGGATTTATACTGCTCGCATCCAGCCCACACAAAGGCTTTTTTTGGAATAACAACTGGAATAAACATGAAAGGGTTGAATACGACAAAGACTATGACAACTGGGAGGACCGGATATATGACAATCCGTTTGACGATAATATCCAGTATGCTAAATTAAATTTTAACGCCGCCGCCGGATCATACCAGGTTAACGGAACAACCGATCAGCTTTTCCGATTTAAGACCGAAGGCAATGGCGATCCCTACAAGGTTAATGTTGTAAATATTGACAATGATGAGGTGGAAATAGATTTCAGAAGGGAAAAAGTTAGTGGCTCCCGGAATATGCGCAACAATGTTTATATGTATTTAAATGACTCTCCTTTATGGTCGATGCATATTGATGCAGGTGCAGCCGAACTTGAAATGGACCTATCGGCATACAGGGTAGAAGAAATTGAAATTAACGGCGGTGCTGCTGAAATTGACCTGAAGCTTGGCGAAAGGTATGATCACACCACAGTAAATATTGAGGCAGGTGCAGCAGAGATGACTATACATGTTCCGGAAGCATCCGCCTGCGAAATTATTACCCGCACCATCCTTACTGATCGCAATTTTGATGGATTTAACAAGATCAGCAAGGGTGTTTACCAAACTCCAAATTTTTCTGACTCAGCTAACCAGATATTGATCGAAGTGAAGGCAGCTGTTTCTGAGTTAAATATTGTCAGGTATTAACACCTCCAATTCCATTACCCGGAAAATACTGATCCTAAAATTGTGCATGCAACCATTTTAAACCGCAAAGAATCTTAGTTTCACGCAGCATATAGGAAATAAAAAAAGCGACTGCACGTTTATTTTTTTTCTTACTTTGCTAAAGATTTAAGAACGCGGATTTTTCGGTTTAATTGAAGCTGTATGAAAATAAAACAATACCCTTTCCAATTCATTTTCTTCGCTTTTCTGTTCACTATACTTACAGGTACGTTGATTGGTCAAAATGGGACCATCAGGGGGTTTGTTTATGAAAAGGAAACCGGTGAACCTGTTATTTTTACCAATGTATATTTAAGAGGCACCACCTATGGCTCAGCTACCGATGTAAATGGATATTTTGCAATTTCCCAAATTCCACCCGGGAAATATATACTTACCGTAACCTTCCTCGGATTTGATACGCTACAGGAGTCGGTAACTGTAAATCCCAACGAAATAATCAGTAAAAAACTATTTCTGGAAAAAGGCAGTTATAATTTGGAAGAAGTTGAAATTTCGGCTGAAAGAGAAGAGGCCAGGACCGAAACCCGGACTTCAGTGGTTAAAATCACACCCAAACAGATCAAACAAATCCCCTCACTTGGCGGCACCCCCGACCTTGCCCAATACCTGCAGGTATTGCCGGGAGTTGTGTTTACGGGCGACCAGGGGGGGCAGCTTTATATTCGCGGAGGATCACCCATCCAAAATAAGGTTTTGCTGGACGGAATGATCGTATATAACCCTTTTCACTCCATTGGTTTGTTTTCTGTGTTTGACACCGATATCATTCGTAATGCAGATATTTACACCGGTGGGTTTGGTGCTGAATACGGTGGCCGGATCAGCTCGGTAATGGATATAACTACGCGTGATGGAAATAAAACCCGGATGGCAGGTAAAGTGGGGGCCAGTACCTTTGGAGCCAACATGATGATTGAAGGCCCCATTAAAAAATTGAAAGAGGGCGGATCAGGAAGCTCATCTTTTATTTTATCAGCTAAAAATTCATACCTCGAGCAGAGCTCAAAGATATTTTACGATTACGTGGATACCGCTGGACTTCCATTTAACTATACCGACATTTACGGGAAAATATCCCTGCTTGGTGATAACGGATCAAAAATCAACTTTTTTGGATTTAATTTCAACGACCAGGTAAATAATTACAAAGCACTTTCTGATTACAAATGGGAATCGTACGGTGGTGGTGCCAACTTTTTAATCATCCCGGGCCAGTCGCCGGTACTGATGGAAGGACACCTGGCATACTCCCAGTATAAAATCAGCCTGGATGAGGAAAATAATTTGCCACGCGAAAGTTCCATTAATGGTTTTAATATGGGATTTGATTTCACTTATTTTATTGGCAAAGACGAGATCAAATACGGATTTGAAATCCTTGGATTTAAAACCGATTATATTTTTTATAACTCTATTGGAATAGAAATATCGCAAGAAGAAAATACCACCGAGATTGGAGGTTATGTAAAATACAAAAAAACCATCCATAAATTCCTGTTTGAACCGAGTTTCAGACTACATTATTATGCCTCCCTTGGTAATATGTCGCTGGAGCCCAGGCTGGCAATGAAATACAATGTTGCAGATGATTTCAGGATCAAATTTGCAGGTGGGTTTTACTCACAAAACCTTATCAGCGCCCGCTCCGACCGCGATGTTGTAAACCTGTTTTATGGATTTTTAAGTGGCCCTGATAACCTTCCCGAAGAATACAATGGTGAACCCATTACCCATAAACTGCAAAAGGCCGAACATGCCATTCTTGGTTTTGAATACGACCTGAGTTCGCATGTTACCATGAACCTGGAAGGTTATTACAAAAATTTCTCACAATTGACCAATATTAACCGCAATAAACTGCTTGACGAAAATGATTACCCCAATGAGCCGGATTTGATCACCAAGGATTTCATCATCGAAAGGGGCTATGCCACCGGAGTGGATATGACCATGAAATACGAAACACACCGATTGTACCTGTGGTTTGTGTATTCACTGGGTTATGTAGTAAGAGAATATGAAGATATTACTGGCAGTGTAGTAAGTTATAATCCCCATTATGATCGCAGGCATAACGTAAACCTTGTGGGGACCTATATGTTAGGAGATAAACGCGACTGGGAATTAAATGCCCGCTGGAATTTTGGTTCGGGCTTTCCGTTCACACTCACACAGGGATATTATGGTTTAATTACCTTCCAAAATGGCATTTATACCGATTACACCACAGACAATGAAGAACTCGGAATTCTTTACGGGGATTTAAATACCGGAAGACTTCCCTATTATCACCGGCTTGATATCGGGCTAAAGAAAACATTTGTGCTGGGCTATAATACAAAACTGGAAGCCAATGTGAGCATTACCAATGTTTACAATCGGGAGAACATTTTTTATACCGACAGAATTACCGGAGATAAAATTTACCAGTTGCCCATCATGCCGAGTGCTGGACTGAACTTCACTTTTTAAAAAACAGGAACTGGATCATTTTCCCTTGCGACGGATAAAATGAAGGTGATCAAAGGCACTAAAGGTCCTGTGTTTTTTAAAATAACCCTCTTTAACGGAACCGATATCTTCAATGGTATAAAAAGCTTTGGGATTAAATTGATTGACAGCTTCAATGTATTCTTTAGTATGCTTTCGATTCACTATTGACAATAACATCTTAACCTTCCCGCTCATTCCCTCTACATCTACCGTGGTGACTGCAAATTCACGTTCGCGAAGAAAATCAATTAATTTATCCGTATTGAGTTTGGGGATCACCCGGATCAATACCGTACCGATCGACATTTTTTCTTCCAGAACAATACCGATGTAATTTCCCATGGCAAAACCTGCTCCATAAGCAATGTAGCACATAATATTATTCAGATGCTGCATGATTTGGCCAATGGCCAGCAACCAAATAGTTACTTCAAAAAAACCAAGCATGGGTGCAAGAATTTTAAAACCCTTGGATACAAAAATCAGTCGCATGGTACCAATGGAAACGTCCAGCACCCTGCTCAAAAAAATAAGGAGCGGAAGTAATACCCAAACAAATAAATCCGATGACAAAAATGCTGAATCCATCAATATAAATTTAGTTTACCATTTCTATGTTTAAATGGCCATTAAATATTCAAACTACCTGAATTACATCGGGACAGGAGAATCCATAGTGGTAATGCCTGATATTTGTTCCTGAACCTTCCTGTAAAACGGTGATCAAATATCCATTATTTAAAGCGGGTAAAATTACATCTTAAAAATAACAGTATCCAAATTTGACGAGGCAATTAAAAATTGAAAAAACACCTAGCAAGGACTATCACTAATAAATTTCGAATTTTAGCGTTACTTTTACACTTCAAATTTTGAGAGATTGAACTTATACACCCGGAAAAAGCGCTGGAAATGGATTTTATTCAGTTTGGCCGTGCTGATCGTTGCCGCTTCGCTTTGGTATACCCAAATGCTGGTGAGGCAAATTTCAAGAGAGGAACGAAAGAACATTGAAATTTGGGCTGATGCCATTCATCAAAAGGCTGAACTGGTTAACTACACCGATCGTTTTTTCCAGCAAATAAAGGAAGAGGAGCGAAAACGGGCCGAATCACTGGCCGATGCTTTCCGAATCATTACCATTACCGAAGAATCAACGACTCTTAATTTCCTGCTCAAGTTTATTCAGGATAATTCAACGGTACCTGTAATTTTAACGGATTCAAAAGGCAAGATCAAAAATGTAAACAATGTTGATTTTGATCCGGACACAGTACCCGTGCTCACCGGGAAATTGCGGAGCGAATTTATGGTTTATCCGCCTGTAAAAATTATTATTGGTGGCGGTAGTCCTCCGGATTATCTTTTTTACAAGGAGTCGAAGTTATTTAATGAATTGCGGGAGGTTTTAGATGATTTAACAGAATCGTTTTTCTCCGAAATAGTCATTAATTCAGCTTCCGTTCCGGTAATTATTACCGACAGCACCAAAACCCGGGTGATAGAATACGGCATGCTGGATACCACCAGGGCAGGCGACAGTTTATTTGTTCAGCAAAAATTAGGACAAATGGCTTCGGAAAATGAGCCCATCGAAATTGAACTGGCTGATCAGGGAGTTAGATATATTTTTTACCAGGATTCAGAGTTGCTGAACAGAATGCAGTTTTTTCCCTATTTTCAGTTGGGTGTAATTGGCATCTTTTTGTTTATCTCCTACATTTTATTCAGCTCTGCCCGTAATTCGGAGCAAAACCAGGTATGGGTGGGTTTGGCTAAGGAAACAGCACATCAGCTGGGTACGCCGCTTTCTTCGATGATCGCCTGGATTGAATTGCTCAAGATGGAAGGCATTGAGGGCGATGCCGTTCAGGAGCTGAATAAAGATGTGGAACGGCTTCAAAAAATCACCGAAAGATTCTCAAAAATCGGCTCCGAACCCCGGCTTAAAAAGGAGAACATTGTTACGGTTGTTCAGGATTCGGTTAATTATATCAAAACCCGGTCCTCCAAAAAAGTACAATATAAATTTGAGCAGAACAATGATCAGCGGATCATGGTTCCCATAAACCTGCACCTGTTTGAGTGGGTTATCGAGAATGTGTGCAAAAATGCCGTGGATGCCATTGGTGGCGAAGGATTAATTTCGGTGGATATCATTGAAGAAGAAACCCAGGTTATGATCGATATTACCGATAATGGCAAAGGAATACCCAAATCCAGGTTTAAAACGATCTTTAATCCCGGATATACCAGCAAAAAGCGTGGTTGGGGTCTTGGCCTATCCCTTGCACGAAGGATTATTAACGATTATCACAAAGGAAAAATCTTTGTGAAAAATTCACAGATCAACAAGGGTTCAACCTTCCGGATAATATTGCGAAAATAAAGCAGATCAGAAAGGAAAGTCATCTTCCGGGTTTACCTCAGTCTCAATTTTTTCAATCTTCGGTTTTTCAGCCAGTTTGTGAATTGGGTTTCCATCCACATAAATCGACTTGGGTGTGGTGGGGCAGGCATATTCACAGGCGCCACATCCAATACAAATCTCTTTGGTGACTTCTGGAATTTTCAAATCATTTTTATAAAAAACCATATTTACAGCCTTGGTGGGACAGTGCTCCGAACAAGCGCCGCAATCCTTCTCATCGGTGTAAACAACGCAGTTTTCTTTGATAAATTTAGAAATCCCCAATTGCGTTAGTTTTTTTTCTTCAAGCCCAATGGGAAGGATGGCCCCGGTAGGGCAAACATCACTGCAAATGGTACATTCAAAATTACAGAAATGGGTATGGTAATCGAGATAGGGCTGCAACATTCCCTTTAACCCATATTGAAACAAGGAGGGTTGAATCACATGCGTGGGACAGGCACTTACACAAAGATGGCAAGCCGTACAGCTATTTGTAAAATGATCAATGCTCAGGGCTCCTGGTGGAATAATGGTATATTCTTTCTTAACAGGAATTTTCCCATCGCTAAGTCCTTCCGCAAAGGCATCACCTGCAACCGTCATTACTCCGCCGGCCACAAGAGTCGCATTTTTCAGAAAATTTCTGCGAGGATTTTCATCCATGGAATTCGTTTTCTCAACTACCGGTTTTGAACGCGAAACAGAAAACTTCACCCCACTTGACGGGCACGCCGTAAGGCAGTTCAGGCATCCAACACATCTCGAAAAATCAACTTTTTTGTTTTTGGTGTCGATGCATTCGGCTTTGCAATTTGATCCACAAATACCACAACTGTTACATACAGTTTCATCAAGCCTGATCCTGAATAAAGAAAATTTAGCGGCCAATCCAAGAAAAGCACCTACCGGGCAAACTGTATTGCAATACAATCTTCCGTGTTTATATACCAACCACAAAATCAATCCAAAAACTCCCAAACTATACCCAAACGATGCCCAGCTATAACTTTTCATTTCAACGCGATAGAGCGAATAATTTTCAAATTTGCCAAGCACCCACGCACCCGTATTATTGATAAAATACCAGAGGGGCCGGAATAAATTAGATGAAATTTTCCCAAAGAGACTGTAAGGATCGAGCAGGTTTAAAAACAACACACTCCCGAAAAGCAGAATAATAATCGTGATACCCAAAATACTGTACCGAATTAAATTTCGGTGTGGCTGAAACTTAAAACGTTTTCGCTTTTTAAACCGGCTTGCCAGGTTCCATAAAACATCCTGCAGGGTTCCGAGCGGACAAAGAAAGGAGCAATAAACCCTCCCGAATAAAAGGGTGAGCACAAATACAACTATAAAACCAATGGAAATTACGGCCAGTGTATTGATGAATTTAAGGAAGGATGGAACAAATTGAAAAAACAGGATTCCATTAATTATTTTTGGTGAAAATGCACTGGTAAAGTCGACAAAAAGGAAACTAAAAAGCAGGAAAAACAACAAGGACACTCCCACCCGGAACCATTTTAAAAATCGAAATCCCTTCAAAAGACTATAGTTTGATCCTGTTTATATTCAGATTAGAAAGATCGAAAGTTCCTACGCCCAGGGCTGCCGCTTTTTCAATGTAAGCAATATCTTCAGGCGCTGACCCAAACACCCTTGCTGCCGCAGCATCGGCGGCTACGATATCGGTTGAAACGATCAAGGTTTTATAAGTCACTACATCATCTACCGAAACACCTCGAGGTCCGTTTTTCATCATCACGCGGTAAGCATCAATCACATTCAGGTCGGGTTTGCGATACGTGCAGTAATCGGCAATACATTGATGCAGGTCGTTGCGATGCCAGTACATGCGGTCCCATACCACACCCATCAGGTTTTTCATGGCAATCGACAAGTCGGCAGAGCTATGATGTTTTAAAACCGGAACGTTGATAAACACATCCGAATCGAGGATGAGTTCATGCACTTTGGCTTTTTTTAAACGCACCCCTTTCGGAATATCTACTTCGCGATAATAGGTCTCAGAATTTCCGGGCACCACTTTGGCTCCGGCCTCCTTTGCCAGTTCTTCAATCTGGCTTGATTTATAACATTTGGTCCATTCATCGCAGGTATTATCAAATACATACACCTCTTTGGCTCCTGCATTATTGCAATGCTCCACAATCCGTTTGATAAGCAAAGGATTTGTATTTCCGGCCCGCTCAGGAGAAACATCCCAGCCGATATTGGGTTTGATCACCACCTTTTGGCCCGGTTTTACAAATGTTTCCATTCCGCCCAACGACTGAATGGCTTTGTCAAACATAACGTCAGGTTCACCATTGCGCACCGCAACAAGATCGTAAGGAAGATCAGCGGGTGCCGGTGCCCCGGCAAAGAGCACATCAATATTTCCAAAAGCAATGGCAGCACTCGTTGCTACTCCGGCTCCCATCGAGGTTTTAATAAAATGCCTGCGTTTCATAACAAAGGAATTAAATGTGTAATAAAACTATAAAATTAAGGTTTATGGTTGAATTATTCTATATTTGTGTCTATCAAAAAAATTTAATGCCATGGCAAACGCTATTTCCCTCAGTAAATCGCAAATAAATATCCGGAGTATCATCATTGATGTCCTGGGATTGACCTTTGTTTATTTTGTTCCTACACTTTCGCACCTGGTTGGGTTACCCATATATTTGATTGAACCTATGAGAATAATGGTGGTACTGGCCATGGCACATACTAACCGCACCAACGCGTACATCCTGGCACTGACATTACCGGTTTTTTCCTATGCCATTTCAATGCACCCCGTTTTTGCCAAATCGTTGCTCATAACGGCAGAGTTACTTCTCAATGTATGGTTGTTTTATTATTTATTAAAAAAGTTCAATAACCAGTTTGCTGCCATGCTCAGTAGTATTATAATGAGTAAGATTGCCTATTACTTTATGAAGTTTGTCCTTATAAATTCACTGATTATTGAATCGGAGCTTTTCAGCACGCCAATAATGCTTCAAATAGTTATGTCATTGATCTTTAGTGCTTATATTTATTTGATTTTCAGAAGGCGCGAAATTCAGCGTTCCAATTAGCAGGCATTCATTTTTGGCAGGCATTTACATACACATACCATTTTGCAGGCAAAAATGCCATTATTGCAATTTTTATTCTGTGGCTTCCCTCCGGCAGAAAGATGCTTTTTTACAAGCCTTGTTTGAGGAAATAGCACTCAGGAAGGACTACCTCGGGGGCGAAGAAATTCAAACCATATATTTTGGCGGAGGGACGCCTTCTTTACTTTCACAGGAGGAGTTAAATAAAATTTTTGAATCAATTCATAAATACCATCCGGTTTCTGAAAATGCAGAAATTACGCTGGAAGCCAACCCCGATGATTTGCACCCGGAAAAACTTAAGGAACTTTCACAAAGTGAAGTGAACCGGTTAAGTATCGGAATCCAATCATTCAGAGATGAAGACCTTAATTATCTTAATCGGGTTCATACTGCCGAGCATGCCAGGGAAACAATTCAGCGGGCACTTGATGCAGGATTTGCAAACATGAGCATCGATTTAATTTATGGAATTCCGACCTTATCAAACGAAAACTGGATTAAAAACCTGGAAACATTTTCTGCATTCAATCTGCCTCACTTGTCGGCATATGCACTAACAGTTGAACCAAATACACCCCTCGAACTAATGATCAGCAAGGGGAAAATGAAACCCGTATTAGATGATCATTCCATGAATCAATTGGATTTTTTGATTGATTTTACTCAAAAATCGAATTACGAGCATTACGAAATTTCCAATTTTTGTCGTGATTCGATGTATTCAAAACACAATACCAGTTACTGGCATGGGAAAAAATATCTTGGCTTAGGTCCATCGTCACATAGCTATAACCTTGAATCACGGCAATGGAATATTGCCCGGACATCAAAGTACATTTCGTCAGTAGGTGCAGGTAAACCCGACACAGAAATGGAGAGACTTACTGATGAACAAAAATACAATGAGTACATCATGTTATCGCTGCGAACCAAGTGGGGCGCAGATATCAAAAAAATAGAGCAACTCAGCAACACAGCGGGAGCAGAACATTTTAAACTGCATATCCAAAAATATTTAAATAACGGATTTGTAAGAGTTTCGGGGGATATTTACACCTTAACTCCAAAAGGAAAAGCATTTGCCGATGGCATCGCCGGAAGTTTATTTGTATAAGACTCTCATAATGTGTTTGCTCAATGAATAATATTTATATTTGCAAACTCATTTCAGGTCAATTATTATAAATAACATGGAAGAAAAGCACCTTATATTAATAGGTTTGATCCTGACTTATATCCTGGTTGTGTATTTATTTTCGCGGATTGGTGGCAGAAGAGAGATTGGGAAAAGAAGGCTGTTTTGGATCAGTTTATTCCTAACTCCATTATTGGGCTTTGCTTTTTTCATAAGCTCTCAGCATAAAAAGCTTGTACTTTATACTGAAAAAAGGTACAAATGTGAAGATTGCGGTTATGTATTTTCCGAAGAATCAGAATGTTGCCCCATGTGTGAAAAAGAGGGTAAGATCAATCCGCTTAAGAAAGTGGATATGTACATGACCTGATCCGTGTTAAACTTTCTGAAAACTTATTGCTTAATTTAAAAACCTCGACAGTGTTGAGAATAACTCACTGGCATTGATGGGCTTGGTGAGATGTTCATCTCCACCGGCTTCAATACTTCTCTCACGGTCCTCAGGCATGGCATAGGCAGTTTGCACAACAATGGGCAGATCAGGCCTGAATTTTTTAATCTCCGAGATGGCATCCAGTCCATTTAGGATTGGCATTTTAATATCCATAAGCACCAGGTCAATATTGTCATTATTCTCACAAATTTCAACAGCTTCGCGTCCGTTTTTAGCCCACAAAAGTTTTACCCTGGTTCGTTGGAACAATGCTTCCAGGAATGTATAATTTAAAATACTGTCTTCAGCGATAAGGAATACTTTATCAGCCCAGTCAAATGCTCTTTCGGCAACTTTTTTAACCTCACTTGTCTCCACTATTTCTTCTTTCTGAACAGGCAATGCCAGGGTAAAGGTTGATCCGACATTCTCTTTGGATACGAGTGTAAGATCACCACCTAGAAGTTCAGCCAATTTTTTGGAAATAGATAACCCGAGACCAGTCCCTTTAAATTCAGATACCCTGGGATCGTTAACCTGCCCGAAACGTTCAAAAATATGCGCTTGTTTATCAGCAGGAATGCCAATTCCCGTATCCTTTACAAAGAAAACAATGGTATCATCGTCGGAAAGATAAAAGCCAAATTCGATAAATCCTTTCCTTGTAAACTTAATGGCATTTCCGAGGAGATTGGTTAAAATTTGGCGCAATCGGTTAGGATCGGTATTTATAATCAATCCCTCCTTCAAAGCAGGCTTATTAAGGCGAAGTTCGACATCCTTTTTGCCGTTTTTGTTTTTCAGCTTCAGGAAAGTAGCATACAATTCATCTAAAATCGGGTCGATATTGGTTTCAGCAAAAGAAACCTTGATTTGCCCTGCTTCAATTTTAGTAATATCAATGATATCTTCGATCAGGGTTAACAGGGTATTTCCTCCCTGGGTGATATAGTTAATAAATTCCTCACGCTCCTCCTGACTCAAATCAGGATTGGAGAGAATTTCAGAGAATCCGATAATGGCATTCATCGGGGTTCGGATTTCGTGCGAAACATTAGCCAAAAAAGCTGATTTTAACATGTCCGATTCTTCAGCTTTTTTAACGGAAGCTCTCAGATATTTTTCTTTTTCAACTATCTCAGAAATATCACGCACAATAAAAAGCAAGGCATTTTGGCCGGAGTAAGTAATTTTACTCCCGTGAATTTCAACAGGGACCTTTGCATTATCAGCAGCTATCAGATCGCTCCGGTAAGTTCGCAATTCACCGGTAATCCATTTGGGGAAGTCCTCCGCCATTTGTTCACGGTTTTTATCCGATACAAGATGAATGACATTTTTCCCAACCAGGTCATCGTGCTGGCATTTTTGCAAGAAACATGCAGCGGGATTTACATCTAAAATAATTCCATCGTAATCCTGCACAAAAATCGGATCAGGAGATTCAAAGAAGAGTGTTTTAAACCTCACTTCACTATTTCGCAATTCGTCCTGGGCAAGCTTTTGATCGGTAATATCCCGGTTGCTAATGCGGCGTCCTAACGACTTCCCGCTACTAGCATATACTTCCTGGCAGATATGGTTGATCCATCGTACTTCATTTGATCTGGAAACAATCCGGTAATCAATTTTCAGAACATCGGTTTTATTCTCTGACTCATCAACTTCGCTGTGCTTTTTGAATAATTCGGTGTCGGCACTGTAAGTAATCTTTTGGAGTAAACCGGGATTATTATAAAATTCTTCCGGTGAATATCCGGATACCCTTTCACAGGAGGGAGACATATAAATTATTTCACCCTCGGGTGATACCCAGTATTCCCAATCGTAGGTAAAGTCGGCCAGAGTCCTGAATTTTTCTTCACTTTTCTGGAATCGTTCTTCCATCATTCTGCGCTGACTGATATCACGAATAAATCCCTCAAAACCTGCTGGGCGACCTTTATCATCGTGCAATATCCTGGCATTTAGAGATGCGAATACAAGTTCTCCATTCTTTCGCAAAAGACTCAGATCAATATCTTTAACCGATCCCTTTTTCATTAATATTTTAGAAATACCAAACAGTTCAGACGGCTTATCCAGAAAATGGCTCACAAATTTCCCCTGAACATCATCCGGATCATATCCGCCAATCTTCCTCACTGAAGGGCTAATTTCGGAAATAGTTCCATCAATATCCACCCTGAAATAAACATCCTGGTATGATTCAAAAATATGGCGATACTTGCGCTCTTTATCCTGCAGCATATTCCATGAGTGCATTCGTTGCAATGCCGCACTTCCAAACCTGGCAATCATTTCAATCGCTTTTGGATATGCAGGTTTCAACCCTTCATCCATAAAAATCATGGCACTCCCAAAAACAGTTTGCTCACGCTTCATACCTATCAGGTAAATTCCGCTGAGATTCAGACTATTTTGAATAATATTGAGGGTACTCTTAGGAAGGAGGTTATAGCCCTTTTCAAAAAGGCCATCATAATATTTTATCAGGTTGCCATAGGATAAACTCTTAATCAGCTCCGGATTGATCCTTGCTGAAAGATTATGTTCATGTTGATTTAAAATATTTCGCAGCGCATCAACAGTATCTTCCGGGCCTTCAATATGCTGTATTACCGGAAAATTTGTCCCCTTTTCATAGGAAACCATTAAAACTGTTTTCACACCCGGTACCAAACACAATTTTTTTGAGATAAATACAAACGGGTCTTCTGACTCATCCAATTGACCGAATGCAGCTGCCTGTTCGCTTATGAATTTATATAGTTCAACATCACCTTCTGACTGACTTTCTTTTTGCTTTCTGAAATGTACATCATATACATACAAAATTGTCGCAGGGGTATCGTTCCATTCTGTGAAAGCAAATTTACACTCAACCCATCTAAAACTATTTTCGCCTTTAACTATCCTGAAAGTTCCGGGGCCATATATTTCATTTCTCAGACTTACTTCTTCAATATATTTTTCCACCATGCCCTGATCATCCTTATGGATATATTTCCTAAACGGGTTTTTAAGCAGATCATCCATGGTTTGATCAAGCAAATCAAGTAGTCTGGAATTGCAAAAAACAATATTATTTCCCGAAACTATGGCTATCCCTTCATTGGCATTTTCGATAATGATTTTATAGGCCTGCTTACTTTTCATCAGGTCCTGCTCAATCATTTTTCTTTCGGTAATATCATGAATTCGTAGCTGAAGTCCTGTCAACCGCTGGTTATTGAATAAAATGTTTGTTTTAACTTCGCTCCACCTTGTTAATCCCGATGCTGTTTTCCATTCCATTTCAAACTCGGGAATCCTGCGGCTTTCATTTAAAGCAACAAGCATGCTTTCGAGGTAATGTCTGTTTTTAGGAGAAACAATGGGGATATGTGATAATTTTAATCCAGTAAATGCATCACTATTATAACCCGACATTTCAGATAAAAGCGTATTTGTGGAAGTAACTATACCTTTCTGATTGGTTACAATAATACCATCACTGCTTTGATCATTCAGCAATTTAACCTGCTCCCTTAAATCGGAAAGCTGAAAATTCCCTTCTACAGAACCAGAAATATCCCTGAAATAAGCCGCCACGGATGAAGTTGGGAAGTTCTTTCCGGAACGTAATGGTACAAAATAGGCTTCAAACCAGGTTAAGCCGCCCGGAAGTTGGGTTTTAAAGTTAAACATGACCGGATTAGCGGATTGCAAAACCTCCTCCAATTTTGAATGAATCAAAGTAGCAACAGAGGCACTGTATACTTCATCCAAACTTTTTCCTTTAAAGGCAATATGATCGACATTAAACTTATTTTTAAGCAAGGGACTTCCCCAAACCTCAATATGCTTACCGGATGGGTTAAATACAACGATATAAGTATCGTGCAGCGAATCAAGCAAATCCTCATAAAACTGCATGGTGCCCTGCATCAATATATGATCCGGCTTTCCTGCCTTTTGCTCTGTTGAGAACTGGCCTGATTCACCATTAGATTCCCGCTCGTTAATATGACTATCTTCAAATCCCTGAAGTGACATCGATCATTGTAAAATTACCATGCACTGAAAAGTGACACTGATTTCATTTGAAACCTAATTTATTAAACCTTTACCTTGACTTTGCAAACATTCAATCAAAGCGCGGAGGGTAGCAATTGCCTGAAAAGATGATTGAAGGTTTGTAATTACCTAAATAATAAATAAGCGTGCAAGTTATAAAATTTTTGGAAACTAAAAAATATACATTAAAAAAAAGAAGTGACCCTAAAATTTTCTGATTAAGGCATTGAAAATAAACGGCATATATGGCTATTTCATTTTCAGGAAACTGACTTCTTTTTCATTTAGAAAACGCCATTTACCGCGAGGGACATCCTTTTTAGTGAGCCCGGCAAATGAAACCCGGTCGAGTTTTACCACTTTGTACCCAAGCGATTCAAAAATACGCCTGACAATACGGTTTTTACCTGAATGTAATTCAATCCCTATTTCTTTCTTACTCTCGGCATCAACAATAAAAGCAACATTATCAGGCTTTACAAATCCATCATCCAATTCAATACCTGCCTGTATTTTTTCCAAATCAGTAGCTTTTAAAACCTTGTCAAGTGTTACTGCATAAATTTTTCGGATCTTGTGTTTTGGATGGGTCAGTTTTTTGGCCAGATCCCCATCGTTTGTGAACAATAGTAATCCTGTGGTATCACGATCCAAACGACCCACCGGGTAAATCCTTTCGCGACAGGCATTTTTAATTAGGTGCATCACCGTTCTGCGTTCATAAGGATCGTCGGTGGTTGTTAAATATCCTTTGGGCTTGTTAAGCAAAACGTAATATTTTTTTTCGGCCTTAAGCAAGATACCATCATAACGAACGTTATCCGCGCGTGATATTTTAACACCCAGCTCGGTAACAACTTTTCCATTTACACTGATCACCCCTGATTCAATGAGTTTGTCAGCTTCTCTTCTGCTACAAATACCTGCATTGGCAATATAACGGTTTAACCGGACCAACTCGGGCTCCTGTTTCACCGGACTATATTTACGAGGAGATTTGGGAAACCGATCTTTATCTGAATGCGGCCGGGGCCCCTTGCTTTGAAAAGTTCTTTTACTACGTTTGTTCGATTCCATATTTTGGAAATTAGCCGGCAAAATTAACTAAAAATAAATATCATGGGTTGATGAACCAAATTATGGATCAGATGTTAGTTTGTAATCTGAAATACAGGGTTTATAATAATTTGGCAGGAAAATGGGAAAGAAATTTTTTCTCTTAAATTTGGAAACATTTGGGAAAGCGAGTATATTTGTCGATTGAAATTAGCCAAATTAAAGCCTTATTGTAAAACGTATATAACGCTAATATACAGTCTATGAAGAAAATAGTTATTATTGTAAGTACTTTGTTTCTTCTGCTGGTATCGCCTGTTTTTATCAACAATACCTTTGCAGATGCGCCACCTGATCCGGGAGGAGATCCAAATACTGGAGGAGGAACTCCGGTTGGAGGTTCACCCATTGGAAGCGGATTAGTAATTTTAATGACGATGGGTGCGGCTTATGGAATGAAAAAAGTTTACAAACTTCATACAAACGAAAGTGATGATTAAAAAATTAGCAATCATGGCCGTTTTTGCAATGGTATGCTGGAGCGTGCAGGCGCAAAATCCCCCACACCCTAATGGAGGAAATGATCCCGGCTCAGGAAATACACCAGTTGGTGGAGGTGCACCCATTGATGGAGGTTTGATTGTGATGCTGATTGCGGGAGCTGCTTACGCCTCCAAAAAAACATTCCAGCCGTTTAAGCAAAAATAAGAAACATGATATATTAAGAATTAAAGCTTTGCAGGCTGATTGCTTGTAAAGCTTTTTTTATTTTTGACCAATGAAGTATTACGTAGTTTGGAAAGGACATCAACCAGGGGTTTACACAAGCTGGGATGAATGCAAAAAGCAAATTCAAGGATTTCCAGAAGCTAAATACAAATCCTTTAAAGATGGAGAATTGGCCAGGAAAGCTTTCTCAGAAGGCTGGGAGTTATACATTGGTTTTGATGAGCGAAAACTAAACTTTAAACCCGAAGACAGGGCCAGGATTGGCGATCCGATTGCTGATAGCATCTCAGTGGATGCAGCTTGCAGTGGCAATCCAGGGGTATTGGAATACCGGGGGGTATTTACCGGTTCAGGCAGGGAAATTTTCAGGATGGGGCCCTTTCCGGAGGGCACGGTTAATATTGGTGAATTTTTGGCGCTGGTTCATGGATTGGCCCAACTTAAAAAGGAGGGCCGTAAGGTTCCTGTTTATTCCGACTCAAAAACTGCAATCAGCTGGGTGAATAAAAAAAGGGTGAATACCAAGCTCGAACGAAATGCAAAAAATGAAAAATTATTCAAGCTGGTTGACAGGGCAATTTACTGGCTGAAAAACAACTCCTATTCAAATCCAATTCTCAAATGGGAAACAGAATACTGGGGTGAAATCCCGGCTGATTTTGGAAGGAAATAAAATCAGATTTTTTAACAAAATAATCGCTGGTTAAAACCATTTTTTACTAATTTTATGGTCCCGAAACAACTACGCATTTTGAACCACTATATTAAGATTATGTTAACCAAAAGTTTAGGTTAAAAATATTTATTTGCAAATTGAAAAAACCAAATTATAAATAAAAATTATTTGTTATGAAGAAGTTTACTTTTCTAATCATTGCATTATTTGCATTAAATTCAATTAGCTGGAGTCAATTATCCTCTGGAGATATTGCTTTTACGGCAATGAATGTGGATGGAGATGATGATTTTGCAATTGTTGCTTTAGTTGATATTCCCGCGAATTCAACTATCTTTTTCTCTGATAATGAACCAAATGCAGATGGCTCTGGATTTCTTGACTTTAATGAGGGAACTCTACAATGGGAAACTGGGGCTTCAGTTATAGCTGCTGGAACAATTGTAGTTTTTACCGATGTTGATGCTGGCACGAATCCTAATTTTGGAGCTTCAGTAGGAACATTGAGTATTGCATCTTTTGATTCTGGTTTAAATTTATCAGGTAGTGGTGATGCATTATATGCTGTTGAAGGAAGCCCAGATGGAGACAATATTACGGCATGGCTTGCTGGTATTCAGAACGCTGCTGGTGTTGAAGGTGCAAACTTTAGTCAAACTGGTCTTGCATCGGGAACAACATTTATCGAATTTTATTCTTCAGGTAGTCCAGATGGTGGTTATTACAGTGGTTTAAGAAATGGTCTATCATCCTTCGCAGATTACTTGTCACTATTAGGAAGTAATACAAATTGGACAACAGAAGACTCTAACGGTGAATTGATTTTACCTATAAGCACAAGTCCGTTTACTGTAGGTGGCAATATTCCACCTGTCGTAACCAATATTTCAACCACCCCTGCAATAGATATCACATCCTCAGATGCTGTTTCAGTTTCTGCAGACGTTACGGATACTGATGGTAGTATCACCGGTGTTGAACTCCACTGGGGAACCACTTCAGGCAGTTTGGGAACTACAATCTTAATGTCAAATACAGGTGGAGATACCTACACTACTGATACTGATATTCCTGCACAAGCAGATGGAACAACTGTTTATTATGAAATAGTTGCCACTGATGATGAACCGGAATCAACTACTGCGGGTGAGTTTAGCTATACTGTTAACGACCCTGCAACTACTGCCCTTCCATATGTTGAAGATTTTGCAACTGGATTTGGCGATTGCTACACATTTAATGTTGCTGGTATTAAAACCTGGTATTACTATTCAGGTGGTCAGCAGGTTTCTGCAAATGGATTTGGTGGTGACAATCCAGAAGAAGACTGGCTCATTCTTCCCGGAATTGATTTTGATAGCTATTCCTATGAGGTGATGACATTCAACACCTATGCACAATACGGAACTAATGATGCAAACAACTACCTGAAACTTTTCTATTCTTCAGATTATCCCGGCCTGGGCGATCCATCCGGATATACCTGGGTTGAATTAACCTACAATCAACCAACAGGAATCAATAATTCATCAGAAGTTTCTGCCCCATCGGGAAATATCGACCTTACTGGTATTTCCGGTTCTATGGTTTACATTGCATTTAAATATTTATCTACCGACAGCCCTACCCGTTGGAGTGTTGATAATATAGTAATTGGTGAGACTTTAGATTGGTACAATTTACAGTGGGTTTCTTTTGAAGTTATGCCTTCATGGTACAACGCAGAGGTTTATGCACAAGCATACAAAGCTGGAGTTACAAGTGGTGGCGGACAGGGTGCAGGAATTGAATGTTGGGTTGGTTACAGCTTGATTGACGAGGATCCCTCTACAAGTGATAATTTCACTTATATACCTTTAAATTATTTTGGAGACTCTGGCGATAACGATGAATATAAAGGTCTTTTAGGCGCGGATGTACCCATGGCTCCTGGAACTTATTATGTAGTAGCCAGATGGAGTTATTTAGGTGGACCTTACCACTATGGCGGCTACGGTGGTCAATGGAATAATAATTCTGCTTATCTTAATATTTATGAATCAGCTGCATCTACTACATGGACTGGTGCAGTTAACGATAACTGGTTTGATGGTGGCAACTGGAGTAATGATGTACCCGGTTATAATTCAGATGCAATTATCCCTACCGGATTGACAAATTATCCTAAGACAACTGGCGGAACAGCCATGTGTAATAATATTCTGGTTCAATCTGATGCTTCAGGAGATGCCTCATTCATCGAATATGGAAACCTGATCATGCTTGGCACAGCTACTGTTGAAAAATATATTTCAGCTGATACATACCATAGCTTCTCACCATCTGTTCAGGGACAAACTGCTAATATTTTCCATTTGGCAGGAAGTACAGGTTTAGATGTATATCTGTATGGACATAGTGAAGCAAACAATGCGGATCCGGAGAGCGGATATTATGAAATTGTTGATGTAAATACTGCGCTAATGGCAACTCAAGGATATGCTGTATTTCCTGATGGTGCTAATGCTACTCCACCGGTAACTGGTTATAATTTCATGCAGGAAGGTGTTTTGAATGCTGGTTCTTTCGGATCTGTTGATAATTTAAGTCGTACAGGAGCTGGATCTTTTGCAGGCTTCAACTATTATGGTAACCCTTACCCCTCTTCAATTGATTGGGAAGCAGGTTCAGGTTGGACAAAAACAAATGTTGACGCGTCAATATGGTCAGAAAACGGAGGAAGCTGGGCACAATATATTTCACCAGGCCCGGGTATTAATGGTGGATCAAATATTGTTGGACCCGGACAGGGATTCTTTGTAGAGGTTACTTCAGGATTTACAACTGGAACATTAATGATTGATAACGATGCAAGAACCAATACAACAACTCCATACCTCAAAAGCACTGTTTCAAATTATGTAAAACTCGCTGCTACCGGAAATGACAGAACTGATGAAATGGTGGTTCGTTTTGATGAAAATGCAACTGCTCAGTTTGAAGGTCAGTTCGACGGATTAAAACTTGCTGCCGGTGATTATGAGTATCCACAAATTTATTCAATTGCTGACAAAAATCTGGCCTACAATGCGCTGCCGGAAACTGAAACAGTTCAGTTAGGTTTCCATTGTGGTGTTAATGGTCAATATACAATTGAAGCAGTTGATATCAATGAGATTGCTGAAGTATGGCTGGAAGATACATTTACTGGAATCGTAACTAATCTGGCAACCAGTTCATACACTTTCAGTTATTCAACAAGTGACGAAGTTAATCGTTTTGTACTCCATTTTACAGCTTTATCAACTGATGAGCTGAATGCATCGGTTAATAATATTTATGCTTATAATAATAATGTATATATTCACATGATTTCGAATCATGGTATTGCCCAGGTTTATAATATGACCGGTCAATTGGTTAACACTTATAACCTCACAAGCGGTACAAATCAATTCGCTATCGATCAACGCGGAAATTACATTATTAAGGTTGTATGTGATTCAGAGATCGCAACCAAAAAAGTGAATATTCAATAATTTTAACCTATAAAAACCAACAAAATGAAAAAAGCAATTAAAACAATCACAATCGTTGCATTTCTGATGACAGCTCCGCTGGTGATGTTAGCTCAAAATCCTCCACATCCCAATGGAGGCGGTGACCCCGGATCAGGAAACACCCCTGTTGGTGGAGGTGCTCCTATTGATGGCGGTCTCATCATGTTAATCGCAATGGGATCTGTTTACGGTGCCAAAAAAGTTTGGAACTACAAAAAGTAGTAAACGATTTCGGATGTAAAAAGCGCATGTGTAAATTTACACATGCGCTTTTTTGTTAATAATTAAGCAAAACTTAAGTTTTGAGAAAAGCCCGTTATGATTGGCTTTTCTTACATTTGCAATCCCTCGTTAATACCAAATAACAACATGTTTTTTAAGAAGATTTTTATACTGATCCCAGGGATCTTTTTCGCTATATTCAACTTTGTTGATGCTCAAATTCCATCAGGATATTACGATGACGCTAATGGATTAAGTGGGGAGCAGCTTCAAATTGCCTTACACAATATAATCGATAACCATAACTCCATTTCATATAGTGCCTTATGGACGGCTTTTTCAACAACAGATAATGCCGGAGGAGGAGTGGTTTGGGATATGTATGCAATATGCGGATTTACTTTGGGAGGTGATCAATGCGGAACTTTCGGTAGTGAATGTGATTGCTATAACCGCGAACACTCATTCCCTTCCAGTTGGTTCAATGATGCATCACCCATGTATACCGACCTTTTCCAAATTGTACCCACTGATGGCTACGTAAACGGGATTCGTTCAAACTATCCTTACGGGGAAACAAATTCACCCTCCTACACTTCAGGTAATGGGTCACAACTTGGTCCATGCAGTGTAGTGGGTTATTCAGGAATAGTATTTGAACCGGCTGATGAATACAAAGGTGATTTTGCGCGAAATTATTTTTATATGGCAACACGTTACTCGGATATCATTGCCAATTGGGAAAACAACAATTCAAACGGCGACGCGGTTTTAAACGGAACATCCTACCCTGCTTACGAAAGCTGGTTTTTAGATATGATAATGGCTTGGCACATTCTGGACCCGGTGAGTCAGAAAGAAATTGACCGGAACAACGCAGTTTATGCCATTCAAAATAACCGCAACCCTTTTATTGATCATCCTGAATATGTAGGCTTGGTTTGGGGTGCCGGATTTGATTCGGAACCGGTGAGCCAGGCAACTGACTTTTCGGCGCACAACATTACACTTACATGGATAGACGCTAGCGGAGGAGTTATGCCAAACGGATATTTAATCAGAATGAGTGATGTTGGATTTGAAAATATCGTTAACCCATCCGACGGAATTTCAGTGAGTGATGATTTTTGGAATCAGAATGTTGCCTATGGTGTGGAAACCTGCACATTTAGCGGATTAACCGAAGGAACAACTTACTATTTTAAAGTATTTGGATATACCGGAGATGGAAGCTCCATCGATTATAAAATAGATGGGACTATACAGCAAGTCAGCATTCAGGCAAACTAATCAGGGAAAGAATTTTAATGATCAGATCAATGAAATATTATATACAGGCCCACATTTCTTTATTGCTTTTCACGCTTTTCACAGGGAGCCTTTTCGGACAATCCAAAGATTCCTGGACTGAAAATTTTGATATCGGGCTGGCAACCTCATATACAAATGGCACCCAGACACTAGCCACCGGCGACTGGACAACACAGCAGGTTTATCAGGAAACATCGTCAGCTTCCTTTGGAGGTACCGGTCATGCAGCCCGTATTAACGATGACGTTTCAGGAGCTAATATAACTACTCCGCCACTTAATACCTGTGGAACAATTTCATTCGTTTACCGCGAATTAAATACAGGAGGGGGTACTTTCGAAGTTTTGAAAAGTTATGATAACATAAGCTGGACAAGTATTTCCACTCAAACATTTTCAGGTATAAATTTTCAAACATTTAATTTTGATGTAAATGATGAATCATCCCCCGTTTACATTCGGGTACTGAATGATAACAATCCTGGTCATTTAATTATCGATAATTTCTCTGTTACCGATTATTCATCAAGTATTCCACTTATATCAGTGGACCCTGCCCTGCTGGAAAATTTCACATACACCATTGGAGGAGGGCCTTCATCATCTCAGTCATTTAATGCCTCCGGAACCGATTTAACCAATGATATTATTGTTTCCCCTCCCGTTAATTATGAAATTTCAATAAATAACACCAGCTTCCAATCGTCGGATATTGTCCTTGCCCAATCTGCCGGAATCGTCAACCCTACAACCATCTATGTACGACTCAAAGCAGGCCTTGCATCAGGCTCTTATAGCGAGCAAATCAATATTACATCCACTGGAGCTACAACTAAAACTGTGAATTGTTCGGGTGTTGTGCTTGCTCCTGAACCAACCAATAATCCATCAGGATTAACAGCCACAGCAAACTCAAGCTCCCAGATTACAGTAACCTGGAGTGATTCGGATGCTGCCCACTACCTCCTCAAAGGGAGCAACGTGAGTTATGCGGCCATTGAAAATCCGCTGGATGGTGTTGCAGAAGCAAATAGTTTGCTTGTTCAGAATACAGATGCCGGAGTTGAGATTTACCAGTTTTCAGGACTTAGTCAGGCCACGCATTATTACTTTAAAATATTTGGTTATAACGGTAGCAACGGCACTATCAATTATAAGGTGGATGGTGCGCCCCAAACTGATGCAATAACAGAAGGAACCGGAAACACCACAGATTTGGTTATAACGGAAGTAATGCAAAATCCAGCTGCCGTAGCTGATGCTGATGGCGAATGGTTTGAAATTTACAATGGAGGATCCTCCGCCGTTGATTTGAATGGATGGATAATCAAAGATCTTGGTTCCGATAGCCATACCATTAATAATGGAGGACCATTAATTATATCCGCGGGTGGATTTTTGGTTTTCGGTATCAATGCAAATACAGGAACAAATGGTGGTGTGAATGTGGATTACCAATATAGTGGTTTTACCCTTGGAAATTCAGATGATGAAATTTTGCTTGTAATGTCCGACGGAACAACAATTATTGACGAAATAGCCTATGATGGCGGGCCTAACTGGCCTGATCCAAACGGAGCTTCAATGTCATTAAATCCTTCTAAATTTAATACAACTGATAACGATACCGGAACTAACTGGTTTGAATCGGTAACACCTTACGGAAGCGGAGACTTAGGAACTCCCGGCGCCATGAATGAAGGGCTTTTCACCACCTGGACCGGCGCCATTAGTTCAGACTGGAACGATACAGGTAACTGGGATAACGGAGTTCCGGCAGCAGATCAGGATGTCTTGATTCCAGATGTAAGTGGTGCAAAAGCCCCAAATCCAATTGTAACTTCTGGTGCTGTTTGCAATGACATAGTAATTGAAAACGGGGGAAGTCTTGAAATTGAAGTAAGTGGCTCCCTGACAGTAAATGGAAGTTTTACAAATGATGGTACAGTTAACATCAGGTCTGATGCCACTGGTAACGGATCATTGATTGAATCATCAGGTATCAACGCAACAGTAGAAGCTTTTATCCCACAGGGCAGATGGAACTTTGTTGGACTTCCGATTGATGATGCAAATACAAGTGTATTCGCAGGTTTATTTATGCAGTGGTGGAATGAAGTGGATGGTGTTTGGGAATGGGTAGTAAGTGCAGATTCAATACTTTCTACCGACCTGATGGGTTATTCGGTATGGCCCAGTAGTGATGCGACCCTTAATTTTACAGGAACATTAAATTCAGGAACCCGATCACTGGCCATTACCAATTCTCCTGGATCGGCATTCCCTGATAAGGGTTATAACCTGGTTGGCAACCCCTATCCTTCATCCGTTAATTGGGATGGTACCGGATGGACAAAAACCAATGTGGACAATGCCATATACACATGGACCGGGGCGCAATATGCTTCATATGTTTCAGGTATCAGCGTTAATGGTTTAACCAATATTATTCCACCACACCAGGGATTTTTTGTCCATTGTAACAATGTTTCCGGAGGATTACTTGAAATAAGTGATGCTTCACGTACTCACACAAATGTTGCTAATCTAAAGAATACAAATAGCCCCGAATCACTATTATTGACTGTTCAGGGAAATGGATATAAGGATGAAACAGCCATTTACATAAACGAAGGTGCAACTAACGGATTCGACGAGCAATATGATGCATATAAATTAAAAGGAAACCCTGATAATCCTCAATTATTCTCAGTGGCCGATGACGGTTTTATTCTTTCAATAAATGCAATGGGCACTCTACCAATCCAACCTTTAAATCTATCTTTTGAACCAGGAATGGATGGTATTTTTGAGCTAAGCCTTTCAAACATTTCCGGTTTTGAAGGAATTCCTGTCTTTCTTGAAGATAAGAAAGAACATAGTATAATCAATCTTAAGTCGAATCCAGTTTATAAATTTACAGGGTCAACGCTTGACAATGTTAGCCGTTTCAAGCTCTACTTCTCATATAATGAAACACCAGCATCTGATGATTACTCAAATACAGATGGATTATTCATTTATAGCAAAAATCAAAACGTAATAATTTCTTCTGAAAAACTACTATGGGGTAAAGCGATCCTTTATGATTTATCCGGGCGACAGGTTATTTCCACTGATTTGAATGGTGAAATGCAGAAAGTATTGAATCCGAAGAATTCCGGATATTATATTGTTTCAGTAATTACAAATGAAAAAATCAATTATAGGAAAGTATATTTAAAATAATGACTATGAGAAAGTTAAGAAAATTACTATTTTTTACCGCACTGTTTGTCATAATAATCGCCATTCCAGCACTGGCCGATGCCCCCCCTGATCCGGGAGGAGATCCAAATACGGGTGGGGGAACCCCCGTTGGAGGTGCGCCTGTTGGCGGCGGATTAATTGCCATGGCATTGTATGGTGCTCTGTACGGTATTTTGAAAATGAGAGCTTTTATAAAAAATCACGCATAATTTTCCATAACATAGATAAAAACCCGGTTCAATTGCGAATCGGGTTTTTTAATGGTGCGCAAAAGCAATGGAAGCCACACTCAATTTAATTTCAGGCACCTTCATCAGGGTTTGAAGGCAGGCCTCCATCGTAGCACCGGTAGTGATCACATCATCCACCAGCAACACATGTTGCCCCCTGAGCTTTTCCTCGTCCTTAACCTGAAAAATTTCACTCACGTTTTCCCATCTTTTATACCTGCTTTTTTTAGTTTGAGTAGAGGTTTCTACTACCCTTACCACACTTTTGGTATCTAATTCAATATTTAGGGAATTGGCCAGCCCCCGTCCGAAAAGTGCAGCCTGGTTAAACCCTCTTTTTTTCTGTTTTTTGGGGTGCAGCGGAATCGGGATGATCAATTTAATATCCCGAAAATGGTCTTCACCTCTTAACTGAGCACCATAAACCTCACCTAAATAAACCCCAATTTCTTTATGCCCGCGGTATTTCATTTCATGGATCAACTGCTGAACCGATCCTCCCTTTTTATAAAAGAAAAATGATGTAGCAGACTCCAGGGGCACCCGACCCCAAAAAACCTTGCTTACCGGGTTATCAGGATGCTTGTGGAAACCGGTTTCGGGCAGGTGGGAATAACATTTTGT
>JAGQVE010000026.1:0-20778 GCA_020438105.1 Bacteroidales bacterium | reverse complement strand
TAACCGGAAATATCAATGCTATAAAATCCTCCAGCAGGTTCATCATTACCAAAAATAAAAAAATCCGCTTAATTATTGTTTAACTTTGGCTACAATTTAAACCAATCGTAATTTATTTTCTTAAACTAATATGGCACATAAGCACAAAAGAAAACGAAATAAAGGCTCCGGCAACTCATTTGCTAAAACCGTTCTGGATGTTTTTATGCAAAATCCCTTTAAAGGTTATAACTTCAGGCAATTGTCGCATGCCCTTGGTATCAGTGATAAAGCCAGCAAACTACTGGTTAAGGAAATACTTGATGAATTGTCGGCATCCAGGGCAATTGTTGAAGTTAACCGTGGTAAATTCAAACTTAATCCTTCCAGTATAAAAGCCGGTGTAAGCGGAAATATTATTACCGGACGGGTGGATATGAAACAAACCGGAAAAGCTTATATCATTACCGATGACCTGGAAGATGACGTATTTATAGCAGCCAATAACACCTACCACGCCTTAAACGGAGATATCGTTAAAGTAAGATTATTCCCAAAACGCAAAGAAAGAAAGATTGAAGGACGAATCATTGAAATCGTTGAACGTAAGCGTAAACAGTTTGTAGGTGTTATCGAGCATTCAGGCAAATACGCCTTTTTAATACCTGATGACCAATCTACGCCCATTGACATTTATATTCCAGCTTCGAACCTGAAGGGTGCTAAAAATGGTGAAAAAGCCATTGCCCGCATTACCGACTGGCCCGAACACTCTAAAAATCCTTTCGGAGAAGTAATAAACGTACTGGGCAAACCCGGCGAAAACGATGTTGAAATGCAATCCATTTTGGCTGATGTTGGATTTCCGGTAGGATTTCCCAAACATGTGGAAGCTGATGCCGATAACATTGAAACGGAAATATCAGAGGCTGAAATTGCAAGCCGCCGCGATTACCGGAACGTTTTCACATGTACGGTTGATCCTGAGGATGCCAAAGACTTTGATGATGCCCTATCGTTGCAGAAGTTAAAAAATGGCAATTGGGAAGTGGGCATCCATATCGCTGATGTTTCTTATTATGTAAAACCTGACTCTGCCATCGATAAGGAAGCATTTGACAGGGCCACTTCGGTTTACCTGGTGGATAGGGTGATTCCAATGCTTCCCGAAAGGCTTTCAAACAATGTTTGCTCACTCCGGCCCAATGAAAATAAGCTTTGTTATGCGGCCATTTTTGAATTGGATGAAAATGCAGGAGTTCAAAATGAATGGTATGGAAGAACTGTAATTAACTCTGACCGAAGATATAACTACGAAGAAGTGCAGGCGGTTATTGAAGGTGGCACCGATAAATATCAAAAAGAGCTGCTCCTTTTACATGATCTTGCCAGTAAGCTCAGGAAGGTTCGCTTTGAAAAAGGGGCTATTGCTTTTACCAGTCAGGAGGTAAAATTCAGGCTGGATGAAAAAGGAAAGCCCATCGAAGCATATATCAAGGAGCAAAAAGATTCGAACCGTTTGATTGAAGATTTTATGCTGCTGGCAAACAGAAAGGTGGCCGAAAAGATAGGCAGAAAAAGAGGAAAACAAGAACCCAAAACATTTGTGTACCGCATTCATGATGTGCCTAATCCTGATAAGTTGCAAACGTTTGCTGAATTTGTCGGGAAGCTGGGATACAAACTCCAAACAGGAAATCGTAAATCAATTTCGTCTTCTCTGAATAAATTGTTTGAACAAATCAAAGGCAAAGGCGAAGAAAATATGATCGAATCGATTGCCGTAAGAACCATGGCCAAAGCCGAATATTCGATCCAAAACATCGGTCATTACGGACTCGCTTTTCAATGGTATACGCACTTTACCTCGCCCATTCGTCGGTACCCCGACTTGATGGTTCATCGTTTGCTCGACCATTATTTAAAAGGTGGAAAATCAGCAAATCCAACTGAATTCGAAGAAAAATGCAAACACTCGTCGGATATGGAGCGCAAGGCAATGGAGGCTGAGCGGGCATCGGTAAAATATAAACAGGCTGAATATTTACTTGACAAAGTGGGTCAGGAATTCAACGGCCTTATATCGGGTGTAAGCAAGTGGGGGATTTTTGTAGAACTGGATGGCAACAAATGCGAAGGGATGATCTCTCTGCGCGATTTTGACGACGATTTCTACTATCTGGATGAAGAAAACTACAAAGTTGTTGGAGCACAACAGGGTAAAGAATATCAATTGGGAGATCCGATACGAATCAAGGTAAAACGAATTGATCTTTCCAAAAAGCAAATGGACTTTACCCTCGTTTAAATTGGAGCAATGTCAAGATTGAACAGGATTCTGTAATGAAGTTGGATGTGTAACCCGTGATCAAGTCCTATCCGGTAAAGCAGTACCAAGGCCACCATTAATGCAAACAAGAACCATTTCAGTCGGTTTTGTCTTTTTTCCAGCCTGAAGTTTTTTGTGGGCTTTGCCATCCTGTTAAATAACATGGGCGCCACAGCAAAAACCATGGTGATCAGGTTTCCTGTATCGTAAGGCATAATGTAGGGTATCCTTACTAAAATTAAAATGAGGCTACCTATAAACCAAGATAAGATCACCTGGTAAAAAAGGAATTTTATTTTGTTTTGTTGCTTAACCCGGGTTATGGAAAAGCTTGTATCCAAAAATTTGGGAGCGGCAGCAAAACCGATCCAACCCAGGATAAACAGGAATATGAGTGAAATGAGTATCTTCCAGAAAATATTCAGGTAGAGCCATGCAGCCACATATCCAAAACCCTCATCAAATGAAGTTCCCGAGGCAAAGGCACCGAGAAATAAATTGTATCCATGAAGTCCAAGCCATAACATAAAAAGTTTTAAATGCTTGCGCATATGAAAACGTCCGCCTAATATTCTGAGGAATAATATTCCAAATAACAAAGCAACAACCGGCCCCGAGATAGTGACAATTATGATATTGTGTGGCGTCCAGAGTGGTGAAAAATCATTGAATTGTAAATCATAAAAAAACAAAACCGAGTCGAGATGCCACCTTGCAGCTATTACCAGAACTGTGAGCTGGTAAACCATGTAAACCAACAGGTAGGCAAGGATATAAAGGATAACCGAATTAAAAGTATAGGTAAGGTAATTTCCGTGTTTTATACGATCATCTGATTCATCCTGTGAAAATTCAATGGAAATGGCCCGTTCCTTTTTATAATTAGGAAGGAACCTTCTGATAAAATCGATACGTCTGGTTTTACGTTCGTGCTTTCTTTTTTTAGCACGCATTTTTCTTTTTACCTTCCTTTTGTGCTGATCCGATTTCCGCTTTTCAACTCGTTTTTCAATATTTTTAGCACTTAAAAAAGATAAAAAACCTCCCGATTTCCGTTTTCCAGTCCGCCGTTTTTTAGTTGCTCTTGTATTTTCAAACTTCATTTCCTCTACCTGCTCATCCGTAGCATCCGGACCAAGGTAGGGCCTGTACTCCTTTGGTGGAGAAGAATCTTCAAAAAAGCCCTGAAAAAACTTCCTGATTTTGCGCACCAATTTATTAGAAGATCGCTTCTTATGTTTGTATTTAGTTCGGTCGTGTGAACTCAATGTTAAAGGAAATTAAATTTGGAAGCACAAAAGTATTAAAGTTTTTATATTTTAGCCTTTGAATATTTGATTTTTAATCTTCATTCAGTTTATCACCCCTAAATTCAGGATTTATGAGCAATCCGCTGCTTTCTAAGGTCAATGATCTGATTAAAAAATATCATCTTGAAGCATTTAAAGATGTGGCTGTTTTTATGATCATTCTGCTTGCATTTCATGTATTTTGGAAGATTTTCGTTTCAAATATTCTGGCTGTTGATTTTATAACCAACTCTGCCAATTGGTTAGCAGGAGTAGTTTTTGAACAAGCCAAATGGTTTTTTGAAATAACAGGTATGAATGTGGTGCCTTTTGATAAGCTAACCGTTTTCAACAGCATGCACGACAATGTATTTTTTGTGCCTTCAACAAATGGGTATGTGTATGTAAACCTCAGTTGCTCCGGGCTTAAACAGTTTTATCAGTGGTTTTTTCTGATGATGTTGTTCCCCGGCCCCTGGAAACATAAACTTTGGTTTATCCCCGTTGGGTTGATCATCATTCACATTGTAAATGTTTTCCGGATTATTGGAATGGTAGTGGTAACCATGAATATCCCCGATCACTGGGATTTTATGCACGACTATGTTGCACGACCATTTTTTTATGTAGTGATGTTTTTACTTTGGGTTTGGTGGAACGAAAAAATTCACCTGAAATTGAAAAACAAAGTGTAAATGAATCCGTCTTTGAGGTTATTTTGAAATATCAGACCATTAATAATGTCATCCCTCCTCTTTAAAAAAAGTAAAATTGAATGTCCTCGATGCATAGGGAAAGGTCATGTTGACATCAATGATATTAAGAGATTGAATAAAGAACTATACTGGCTCCCAGGTAAATGCGCCTATTGTAACGGAAAGGGAAAGGTTAACCCTGGCTTAATTTCTAAAGTTAGTCCCGACAGCTCTTATTATACAGTAAGCCTTTCAAAAGATGAAAGAAGGAGAATAAAGCAGAAAGATCAATTTGCTTTAGAACGAGCTAACAATTATAATAAGCAAGTAGAAAATTTTATAAAACAAATAGAATATTTATACTTTGCTGGTGGATTAGATGTACAGCAAATTGTCGACTTTTATATGATATCGCAACCGAATGAAGATTTCGTAGATGATGAAGGCAGAAAAGTTGAGTTAATTGACTATATAACAAAAGTGGTAGATAAAAGGACTAATAATTAATCGAAAATTAATTTTTACTCCACAAATTATATTTTAAAATACACCAGATTGCACGGAAGCCATCTTTCCATCCTATTTTTTTCCCTTCGTAATAGGTACGACCGTAATAGGAAATTCCCACTTCATAAATGCGAATGCCTTTAACGCGCGAAATTTTTGCCGTGACTTCAGGTTCAAAACCAAATCGTTTTTCTTTTAGGTTCAGTCGTTTAACGATCTTCGAATTGAACAACTTATAGCAGGTTTCCATATCGGAAATGTTAAGGTCGGTAAGCAAATTAGATAAGAAAGTAAGAAATTTATTGCCCCGGGTATGCCAGAAAAATAAAATCCGGTGCGGATGGCCGCCAATAAAGCGCGAACCGTACACCACGTCGGCAAAGCCATCCAATGCGGGCTGAAGCAACCGGTTGTACTCTTCGGGATCGTACTCCAGGTCGGCATCCTGAATGATCAGGTAATCGCCCGTTGCCAGTTCAATCCCTTTGTGAATAGCTGCTCCTTTTCCCTGGTTATGGGGTTGATTATACAAGCGGATGTCAATATCGGGATACTTGTTGATATAATTTTCAATTTTAAGTGCTGTATCGTCCGTTGAAAAATCATTGATCAAAATGATCTCCTTCCGTGTGCCATTGATCAATTTAACAGCAATCACCTTGTCAAGGATGGCATGAATGGTTTTTGATTCGTTGTAGGCAGGAATAAGAATGGATAATTTTTTTTCGGTCATTGTTCAATTGATTTTATTCATGATAATAAACCCGCTTCACCCGGCGAGAGATACTCGTTAATACCTCATAAGGAATGGTTTCCAGTTGTTTGGCCATTTCAGAAACAGGATATTCATTCCCAAAAATAATCACATCATCGCCTTCCTGAACATCAATATCGGTTACATCTACCATCACCATGTCCATACAAATATTGCCCACGATCGGCACCGGTTTATGATTGATGAATAAGCGGCCCACTCCATTGCTAAGTTTACGGTTCAATCCATCGGCATACCCAATAGGAACAATGGCAATCCGCATTTCACGCTCTGCTTTCCAGCGCCGGTTATAGCCTATGGTTTCTCCGGCAGGAATGATTTTAATCTGTGAAATGGTTGATTTGAGTGTACTCACATTTTCGAGTTGTTCATTTTCTTCAGGTGAAGAAGAAACTCCATACAAACCAATTCCGAGGCGTACCATATCAAACTGTGCATCCGGGAAACGACTGATACCGGCCGAATTGAGAATATGCATCAAAATGTAATGATCCGAATGTTCCATGATCCTCCAGGCCATATGCTTGAAAAGTTCAATCTGTATAGCGGTAAACGCATCATCCGAAGGGTCTTCACTGCTGGCCAGGTGCGAAAATATCGACTGCACATAAATCGATTTCATCTTTTGTAACCGTTCGATCAAGGGATCAATTTCATCCTTGTTAAATCCAAGCCTGTGCATCCCGGTATCCACCTTCACATGTACTTTTACCGGTTTGTTATCGGGTATAATATTAGTGCGGGTAGCTTCTTCCAGCAAACTCAACGAACGGAAATTATAAATTTCAGGTTCCAGATTGTGTTTGATAATGGCATCAAAACTCTGCTCATCAGGGTTCATCACCATGATGGGTGTTTTGATTCCGGCTTTGCGCAATTCCACACCTTCGTCGGCATAAGCTACTGCCAGGTAATCAATCCGGTGAAACTGCAGAATATTAGCAATTTCAAAACTCCCGCTACCGTATGAAAAAGCTTTTACCATGGCCATGATTTTGGTGTTTGGATTCAGCTTTTTCCTGAAATAATTGAGGTTATTGACCAGGGCATTGAGGTTGATCTCCAAAACGGTTTCATGCGCTTTTTGCTGCAAAGCCTGACTGATCTGTTCAAACTCAAATATCCGGGCTCCTTTCAGCAGGATGGTCTCGTTCTGGAAATCAGCAAAACTGAATTTACTGATGAATTCGCCGGTTTCGTTGAAAAACAGCTTATCAATATCAAACTGGCTGGCCTGCTTGCTAATGGCAGGTCCAATGCCAATAATGCGAGTTACACCCTTTTGTTTGAGCAATCCTGCAATCTCCCCATATAGCTCATTATCATTCATGCCCGTTTGCAGTATATCAGAAAGAATGACCGTTTTTTTCTGATTTTGATTTTGCTGATTTAAAAAATCCAGTGCAATATTCAGGGAGTTGATATCAGAGTTATAACTATCATTAATGATGGAGCAATGATTGATCCCCTCCTTCATCTCCAGGCGCATGGCAATGGGCTGCAAATTAAGCATCCGGCGGGCGATCACGTCGTTTTTATAACCGAATTGCAGCAGCGCTGCCCAGCAAATAATCGCATTTTCAACCGAGGCATCATTGGCAAATGGAATTATGATAGAAATTTCATTGCCATTGTATATACCCGTCAAATTACTGGTATTGTCCTTATTTCGGGTAACGGTTTTCACACGCAAATCGGCGTCCTGCTTTCGGCTCCAGGTGAAGGCTTTGATCTTTCGGAGCAATTCGCTGCGAATGATCGTTTCCTGAATTTCGGGGTAATCAGGGCTGTAGATCAGGGTTTTTACCCTGGTAAAAAGTTTAAGTTTTTCACCGGCTTTTTGGGTGGTATTAATGAAGTTTTCGCCGTGTGCCTGGCCAATGTTTGTATAAATACCGATGCTTGGGTTGATTATATTTTGCAACTTTTCCATCTCCTCCGGCTCGGAGATACCGGCTTCAAAAATGCCCATCTGACTCTCCTCTTTCAATTGCCAAACCGAAAGTGGAACACCCACCTGCGAATTGTAACTTTTAGGACTTCGTGTGATGGTGTACTCGGGCGACAAAAGCTGAAACAACCACTCTTTAACAATGGTTTTACCGTTACTACCGGTAATGCCAATCACCGGGATATCAAATTTCCGGCGATGATGAGCTGTGAGTTTTTGAAGTGCCAGCAACGAATCCTTTACGAGTATGCAATTGCAGCTTTCGTGATGAAAATCGGGATTTGAAATGATAAAATTGCGGATACCTTTTTGATAAAGTTCTTCTATGTAACGATGCCCATCATTTTTTTTGGTGACCAGGGCGATGAAAACACAGTGCTCAGCAGATATCAGCCGGCGGCTGTCGATGAGGATATCAGTTACATCCTTGTCTTCAAAATTGTTGCAAATCAGCTCACCGCCGACCACTTCGGCAATCGTTCCGATATTGTATGAATACGTTTGCATAAAAGGTTTTCTTTACTGGCCCTGATTTTCGCGGTGGGCAGGCCTTCGATCTTTTTGATTTTCAAATTGTGGTTCTTCCTGCGGTTGCAATGGATTTTTACTGATCTCTTCAAATTCCTTCCGGTTTTTAAAAATATCAATTGCCATGTAAATAGCTTCCCTGAATGAATCGGGCGAAGCCTCGTTTTTACCGGCAATGCCAAAGGCGGTGCCATGTGCCGGCGAAGTGCGCACAATGGGCAATCCGGCTGTGAAATTCACCCCGTTGTCGAATCCAAGTGTTTTAAATGGCAACATTCCCTGATCATGATACATGGCCAGGATACCATCAAATTTTCTAAAATTCGAGGAGCCGAAAAATCCATCCGAAGGATATGGCCCGAAGGTGAAGATACCTTCCTGGTTGGCAACTTCAATGGCCGGTTGAATGATTTCCTGTTCTTCAGTTCCTATCAGCCCGTTGTCGCCTGCATGCGGGTTCAATCCCAAAACAGCGATCTTTGGTTTACGGATGCCAAAGTCTTTTTGCAAACTTTGACTCATCACCCTGATTTTTTGCAAAATCCTCTCTTTGGTGATTTTTGAAGGGATATCTTTTAATGGAATATGTTCGGTGACCATGCCTACACGTAAGTTTCCGCTTACCATCAGCATCAGGAAATTTTCCACATTAAATTTACTGGCAAGGTAATCGGTATGCCCTTTAAATTTAAAATTCTCCGACTGAATATTACTTTTGTTGATGGGACCGGTGACCAACACATCAATTTTACCCCAGTTGATATCCTCAATCACTCTGTCGAGTGCCAGCACGGCCAAATTGCCTGCTACCGGCGACAATTTACCAACTTCAATTTTCACCTCATCATTAAACACATTTACGATGTTAACCCTTCGGGGATTGGCAAAATCGGCTTTTTTAACCAGGTTAAAATTAATGTCATCCAGGTCAAGGGCCTTGCGGTAATAAGAGGCAATTTTGGAGGAGCCGTAAACGATGGGAGTAAACATTTCCAGGGTTCGTTTGTCGGCCAGTGTTTTTATGATGATCTCATACCCGATGCCGTTAAAATCGCCATGGGTAATCCCAATTCTTACAAGTTCTTGATTTTGTGTGTTCATGTTTGGCAGTTTCTATGATTTGCTTTCAATAAACTGATAGAGCAACCTTACAGCAATTCCGGTAGCACCGGCAGGATAAACGCTAAAAGGTTTATCAAGGTATGCCGGGCCTGCAATATCGAGGTGAATGTACGGATAATCCGTGAAATGCTCCAGAAATTTTCCGGCGGTGATGGCGCCCGCATTGGCCCCGCCCAGGTGTTTGATATCGGCAATATCCGACTTCAATTCATCTTCATATTCTTTCCAGAAGGGCAGTTCAACCAATCGCTCATAAACTTTTTCACCGCTTTCGGCCAGTTTTTTAAATTCCCTTTCGGCTTTTGATTGCATGGCCGCAATTCCATACACACCGATTGCACGCATGGCACTTCCGGTGAGGGTTGCGGCATCAATTACCAGTTGGGGTTTATACCTTTTAGCATAACTTAATGCATCAGCCAGCAGCATGCGCCCTTCCGCATCAGTATTGATAATTTCAACAGTGGTTCCGTCATGCATCGTAATAATATCGCCATTTACATAGGCATTGCCATTCACGCGGTTGTCGGTAGCAGGGATAAATGCCAGCACATAAACAGGTAATTTAGCACGGGCAATTGCATACAAAGCGCCCGCCACAGCTGCTCCGCCTGCCATGTCCATTTTCATATCGTTCATGAAATTGCCGGTTTTAACGTTCATTCCACCGGTATCATATACCACGCCTTTCCCAACCAGGATGATCGGCTTTTTATTTTTGGCATCTGCCGGTTTCCACTCCATTATCGTAAATGTAGGTGGATCAACGCTTCCTTTATTCACAGCCAGCAAACCACCCATCTTGAGTGATTCGATCTTTTTCTTATTCAACACCTCCACACGGGCACCGGCTTCTTTGCCCATCTTTTCAAACTCCTCGGCAATTTTAACAGCATTCAAATAAGCCACCGGTTCATTTACGAGGTTGCGGCTGCGTGAGCAGGCATCCACAATGATATTCATGTTTTCGATGGCTTGTTCCGATAAATTTTTACTCAAAAGGTAAACCGAACCGAGGGAGTTGATCTGCTCCGAAGCTTTGGTTTTATATTTCAGGAACTGGTAATTGCGCAGGGCGATTCCTTCTGCAAAAGCAAGTATCTCATCGGGTTTATTTTCCCGGTCGACGACAACCACGGCGTTCAATTTATGTCCATTGGCCTCGGCCTGCAATCTTACTCCCTGTTCACGATAGTTTTGCATTCGGCGGTTTTGATCCCGTTCATTGTCCATCAGGATCACAAATACCACATTCGATAAACGGTTAAAGCTGAATTGCCTTTGTTTGTGTTCGTTGTAAAAAGTCTCCATATAAAGGATCTCATCCTCTGTGAACAGTTCCTTTTCGAGCATATCAAAATCGGTAACCGGGAATACCACATTGTCGGTGTCGGTATAACTGTCGGTTTTATGTATAATGGTCTGCATGTCAGTATGAATTGTTGATTTTAAGGTTTTTAACCCGGGGCAAAGATAGACAAAAGAAAAAATGTAAAGCCGAATTTAAAGCTGTTTTCAGTTTTTACAAAATTGGTATTGTTGTCGGGAAATAACCTTTGAGACTTAAGGGTAAGGTAATACTGGATATTTCGCCACAAACCTGCCTACCGGCAGGCGGGGGCACGAAAGCACGAAATCCCACAAAAAGAATAATTACTTAACCGCAATGTTCGCCAGGAAGGCGCGAAGGACGCTAAGATGGTGAGCTAAGAAATACCTTTGCAAACTCAGCGGAAAACCTTTGTGACCTTCGCGGTTAAAACATTGAGTTCAGCAGATGGAAAAATTTAAGTAAGTCCCGGTAGGGACGACATCCTTATAATGATGATAAACCAGGAATTGGTGAAGTCCCTTTAGGGACGGCATAGTTATTATGAAAAATCAATGGCTGTGCAGGATAGGCTTGCCGATGGCTTTAGAGATTTAGTGGCAAGAAAAAGCTGGATATTTCGCCACAAAAGCACTAAAGCACGAAATTCCACAAAAAGAATGATAACTTAACCGCAATGTTCGCTATGAAGGCGCGAAGGACGCTAAGATGGTGAGCTAAGAAATACCCTTTGCGAACTCAGCGAAAACCCTTTGCGCTCTTGGCGGTAAAAAAACATTTAATCCCAATAATGCATGATGATTTAACCGCAATGTTCGCCAGGAAGGCGCGAAGGACGCTAAGATGATGAGTTAAGAAATACCTTTGCAAACTCAGCGGAAACCCTTTGCGCTCTTGGCGGTAAAAAAACATTTAATCCCAATAATGCATGATGATTTAACCGCAATGTTCGCCAGGAGGTCGCGAAGGACGCTAAGATGGTGAGCTAAGAAATACCTTTGCGAACTTAGCGAAAAACCTTTGTGACCTTCGCGGTTAAAAACAAAACATCCCATTAAAAACATGCCCCAAACCTTTCCTAAAAGTGTTTAACTTTATCACTTCATTTAAACTTGCACCAATTTAAATCAAAGTAATGTTATTCGCCCTGGTCGACTGCAACAATTTTTACACTTCCTGCGAAAAGGTCTTCTACCCGGCCCTCGAAGGCAAGCCGGTGGTGGTGCTGTCGAACAACGACGGCTGCATCATCGCCCGCTCCAAAGAAGCCAAGCAGGCAGGGATCAAAATGGGCGTTCCGGTATTTGAAATTGAACAACTCATCGACCGGCACGAGGTGCATGTGTTTTCCACCAACTATGCCCTCTATGGCGACTTTTCACAACGGGTGATGAACACCCTGTCGGAGCTTGTCCCCGACATGGAGATCTACAGCATCGACGAAGCTTTTCTGGATGTTTCCTTTAAAAAACCGGAAGCGCTCGAGGCCTTTGGAAGAACGATCCGCGAAACGGTGATGAAACATACCGGCATACCCGTTTCCATTGGTTTTGCAGCTACAAAAACCCTGGCCAAGGCCGCCAACCACCTTGCCAAAAACAATGATCAGTTCCGGGGGGTGCTTTACCTGAGAGATGATCAAAATGCGGAGCAATCGCTTGCCAACGCATCAGTAAAGGAAGTTTGGGGCGTGGGTGAAAAATATGAAGCTTTTTTTAAGAAAGCCGGTATTCTGAGTGCGCTGGACCTGAAATTAGCCGACGCCAACCGCATCCGGGAGCATCTTGGTATTGTAGGCCAGCGGCTGGTGCTGGAGCTGAACGGCACGGTTTGTTACCCCCTGAGCGACAACCCCGACCTGAAAAAGGAGATCTGTACCTCGCGCTCCTTCGGGCATCCCATTGAAACTTATGAGGAGCTGGAGCAAGCCACCACCACCTATGCCGGCAAAGTGGCCACAAAACTTCGGCGCGAAAAATCGCTGGCCAATTCCATGCTGGTGTTTGTGATGACCAACAAATACGCCCGCGGTCCGCAGTATGTCAATTATAAAATTGTGAAGTTTCCCGGCCCCACCAACCAAACCGCGGCACTGATCCATTACGCGGTGATCGCCCTGAAAGCGCTTTACAAAAAGGGTTTTAAATATAAAAAATCGGGCATCATTGTGTCGGATGTGATCCCGCAAAGTGGACAACAAACCGGCCTGTGGGATGATACCCAAAAACCGAAAAACAAAAAGTTGGCAGAAGTGATCGACCGGATCAACGAGCAGGCAGGTATCGACACTGTAAAGTTTGCCATACAGGGCACCGACGAAACCTGGAAAATGCGGCAGCACAACCTCTCACCCCACTACACCACCCGCTGGGAAGATTTACTGATCGTGGATTTGGACCGGTTTGGAAATAAAGAGGTCTGAGGGTTGTTTGTAAGGGTTCCAAATTATTGTTGTGTTATTATTAGGTGGAATAAATCCTTATTTTTACCTGATCAATTCTAAAGGATGAAGATTAAGCTCTTTTACATATTTGCACTTATTATTCAGGTTGGTCATTGTCAGTTTCAGTGGGAGTCGATTGCCATACCTGATACGATTCAAATTATGGATATTGCTTCAAATAATGAAAACCACATATTCCTTGCAAGTGCGGGTAATACCATAGAGGCAGGTATCTACAGAAGTATTGATAACCTTACTTCCTGGGAATATCTTACGGGAAATGATCTTTCCATTTACTCCATTGAAATAACTGAGAATAATGTAGTTTTTATTGGATGTAGTAAAAATATCTATAGGTCCAATAACAATGGAGATAGCTGGGAAATGGTTTTTGAAGGATCTTATAATGTAACTTCAATTAAAACAGCTACTGGCGGTTTGGCGTTTGCCAATAGTGGATCAGGCTCATATATTAGTGTTGTCAAATCTACTAATTTCGGCTACACCTGGGATGAAGTATTTGTTATCCCGGGAATGATAGAATATATTTATGATTTTTCCATTCTAAATGAAGATACTATTTATATGTGTACAACAAACTGGTTTGATGGTGGAGGAGTTTATAAAACCATCGATGGTGGTGATAATTGGGAATTTGATGGCATGTATGACTTTCATTGCACAAGCCTTGCTAAAAATTCGAAAGGAGATATATTTGTAGGCACTTATGGTCATAATACACAATATTGGTTCAGTGGTATCTATGTCAAATATTTTGGTGAAGATGTCTGGATTCAACTGAACTCAACATTAGTTAACGACTTATTGATAAATAACCAGGACAATATTTATGCAGCAACTGATTATGGCATATTGGAATCATCAAATGATGGTTTATCGTTTGAATACGTTAATGAAGGACTATTTGAAGGTAACATAAAGGATTTAGCAATTGACAATAATGGTTTTTTATTTGCAAGCTCCCATAACCCATGTAATCTTGCCCGAAGTACTAAATCTACCATAACTGGCATCAATATGAAAGAGCAGAAGGAGCATCTTAAATGCTATCCCAATCCTGCAAAAGATTACCTGATCTTTGAAACCAAAGAACATAACCAATTGGATCATTCTGAAATTCTGATCAGGGATATTTATGGAAATCAAATTACAACTGTGATGCTTAATTCGAATCAAACGGTCTGGGATACCCGAATCATTCCTGTCGGGATTTATTTCTACCAAACCGTGATTGATGGGGAGGTGGTTTCAGGAAAGATATTAATCAGCAAATGATAACTGGCTATCGGGTTTGGCGGAGACACCAAACATCACAACTTTCCCGGCCGGTGTCCTCACTGGCAAAATTGCTCAGCAATTAGAATTGTTTTAAACTAACCAACAGATTCTCGAAAGTCGGTTAACTTTTTTATCTTTACTTCGATTACATTAAGTCTTGAAGGATGAAGATTCTTTTGCACAGCATTATTAAGTACGCTTTTAAAATGAACTGAACCATAATTTCAAACAGCCCGTAAATACCGATCTTAACATAATTCACCCCAGCCATGAAAAAACAAAAAGCATATAAAAACCTACAACGATTAGTACTTCTATTCTCACTCATACTTTTACTTGCATTTAAAACCGGCGATTATAAAAGCCAATATTCACTATCAAGAGCAGCTTATTCCGCTTTCTCAACAGACTTCGACCTGGATGGATCAAATGACTTAATAGTTGGCCACAAAACTGCATGGGGAGATTCTAATATTACAGTTACAGTGCTTATGAATGATCAACATGGATACTTAGCGACTGATACTACACTGACCTTTTGCGGCTACCAGGAAAACATTTTTGCCATTAACCTTAACGAAGATTCATTTCCTGACATAGTGACTTTTTACTCAGACTTCACAAACGGATATGCAGAACGATATATTCGGATTTACTTAAGTGAACAGGGCTATTTGACAGGTTTTACTGATTTTAACTTGAATAACTCATCTACTTTTTCAACTATAAATTCCGGTGATATTAATGGTAATGGATACAAGGACATCATTGTTGTTTCAAACAATAGTCAATTTTGGGGTGTGCTTTACAATGATGGTTTAGGAAACTTCTCCGAACCGGAATATCATTACGTTTATAACTATTATCCAACTGATATTGATTGCGGTGATCTGAATGATGATGGAAGAGATGATATAGTTATTTGTGGGCAAAAATCCGAAGTTTATTTTAGCTATCCGGGGAACTTCCAAAAAATCACGCTTGAAACTGATAACTTTAAAGATGGAATAATTTTATCTGATTTTGATCATGACAATGATTTGGATATTGTAACTTTTGTGGATTTATATATAGTGAATTTTACTAAAATAAAGTTTTATGAAAATTTAGGCGATAATAACTTTGATACTTTGCAGACCTACGAATTTCAACCTGCTTGCAGCAATATGTTTATAAGCGACTTAAACAATGATTCTTTACCTGACCTTGTTTTTCATTCTTTAAACCAAACAGGAGCCTATATTTTTTACAATGAAGATAACTTTTCACTTTCAGAATCCCAATTCCTTGATATACCTAGTTATGGTGAATATTCTCGAAATAGCTATTGCGCCGATCTTGACGGAAACGGATATAACGATATAATAACTTTGAGGTATTTATATGCCCCATTATCTAATAATCTTTCCATTTTATTCAATGATGGTGAAGGCAATTTTGTTGAGGACCCCATCACACAAACAACTTCAAACTTCGAGCTTCAAACTTCGAACTTAACCTGTTCTCCAAATCCGTTTAAATCCCGAACCAAAATTAAATACCAATTATCAGAAAGTTCATTTGTAAATATATCCGTTTTTAACCTTAACGGTGAGTTAATTAAAGTATTAACCCACCAAAACCAAGACAAGGGAACTCATTCAATAAAATGGGATGGGGTTGAAAATAGCGGCAACCCCTGCAAGCCTGGCATTTTTATGGTGAAATTGGAAATAAACGGAATTACTTCCAGTTCTGCAAAAATAATTAAGTATTAACTTCGGGATTTAAAACGACTAAATTACCTAGCAATTAGAATTGTTTTAAACTAACCAACAGATTCTCGAAAGTCGGTTAACTTCATTATCTTTACTTCGAAAACTTTTAGTCTTGAAGGATGAAATCAAAAAGTCTCATTATATTATTTTATATATCCTGTTACATTGTTGGTCAATCCCAAAACTTCCAAATCAATTGGCAAAATTGTTATGGGGGATCACAATCTGATATCCCTTATGATATGGCTGTTGTTGATGGTGGGTATTTAATCGTAGGAGGAACAAGCTCTGCAGACGGTGACGTCACTTATAATCATGGAAACACCGATGTTTGGTTGATGAAAATTGATTTCGAAGGGAATTTATTATGGGAAAAAACTATTGGTGGATCCAATGCCGAATATTGCAGCCAAATCATCAATCCACTTGACAATAGTTACTACCTGCTTTGCACAACTCTCTCATCAGATGGCGATATCAGTTTTGATCCTTATCCTGAATCGACTGACTTTTGGATTGTTAAAATTGATGATGAAGGAAATATTATATGGGACAAAATTGTTGGAGGAAATGCGGGGGATGATGTTTGGGCAGGTTCTTTAACTAACGATGGAGGGATTGTAATGATAGGCACCACCTATTCAAATGATGGCGATGTATCAATAAGTTATGGTGGACCTGATTCATGGATTGTAAAATTAAGTAGTGAAAGTATACTTGAATGGGACTTCACAATTGGTACGGATTGGATAGATAAGGGGCAAGCTATAATAGCAACATCAGATGGAGGATATCTTGCAGAAAGCAGCTCAATATTATTGGAAGGAGGATACGGAAATATCTTTTCTACACCACACTCATATGGTTGGACTGACGGGGTAATATTTAAACTAGATTCAAACCTTCAAGTTGAATGGCAAAAATGTTATGGTGGTAGCGATCATGATGGAATATTCGGAATGTTGGAAATCGAAGATGGTTACATTCTTACAGGTTCAACATCATCCAATGATGGTGACGTATCAGGTTGGTATGGCGCTTCAGATTCATGGATTCTCAAAATAGATTTTAATGGTAATATCATCTGGCAAAATCCACTTGGTGGATCTTATGGGGAATCCGGTTCTATAATCATACAAAATTCAAGTGGCAGTTTTTATTCAATTGTAAACACTTATTCAAACAATGGTGATGTTAGTGGGAATCACTCAATTAGCATTTTTGATTCAGATTTATGGTTAGTAAAATTAAACAACGACGGTGAATTAACATCTCAGCAATGCATAGGTGGAATAAGAACTGATTGCATTGAATTTGGTGTAATTAAGAAATCCGAACATACATTTGTATTGGCTGCTCAAACAAATTTTGGGCCCTCATACGATGTTCAATGCGATCCACACGGTGTATATCCGGATAACGATTTCTGGGTGCTCGAAATCAGCGATTCAACAACTGGTATCGTTGAGCCGGCTTTTAATAATGACTTAATTAATATCTATCCCAATCCTGCAAAAGATTACATGATCCTTGAAACCAAAGAACATAACCAATTGGATCATTCTGAAATTCTGATCAGGGATATTTATGGAAATCAAATTACAACTGTGATGCTTAATTCGAATCAAACGGTCTGGGATACCCGCTCCATAGCCCCTGGCATCTACTTTTACCGGACTGTGATTGATGGGGAAGTGGTTTCAGGAAAAATCATATTTAAAAAGTAGCTCCAATATTCTTATTGCCTTCAAACCATCCGGTTGGCAAACCCTGCTGATTGTGGATTTGGACCGGTTTGGAAACGAAGATGCCCGAAGGTTGTTTGTAAGGGTTCCAAATTATTGTTGTGTTATTATTAGGTGGAATAAATCCTTATTTTTACCTGATCAATTCTAAAGGATGAAGCAGCTTCTATTCATATTGCTAATTTTTCAATCACTTCTTGGGTTTGCCCAAAAGTGGGATCATTTAATTGGTTTCCCAAACGTTGAAGATGGCTTTTTAGAACTATTAGAATCTTATGATAACGGATATTTATTGATGGGGGCAAGTGAATTTTATAGTTATAATTGGCTCATTAAAACCAATATTAATGGAGAATTGATTTGGAGTAAGAGTATTATACATAATACCTTAACACTTGGAACTGGAGAAATTTCGCAGAATAGTTCCGGTGAAATTGCAATTGCCAGATGTTTTAGCTTCCCTAATGGGGAACAGTGGCCATCCATTACAAAACTAGATGAATGTGGAAACAAAGTTTGGTGTAGGACTTTTATTGATGATAATTATATGCATGGTTGTATTGAGGATGTAATAATTTTCGACAATGGTGATATCCTAGCACTTGCATGGTTGGAATCATTGGAGCAAATTGATAAAATTTTTCTATATTATGTTGATTCTAATGGTAACTTGCTCTGGCGAAACTCCTATGCCTCCAAAAATAATCATCCGTTAGTATTAGACAGATTAGGTACTGAATTGCACCATATTGGTAATAATTATTACTTAGTCGGATGGTGTTACTACCCATATCCTATAAACCCAAATATTGGTTATATTAGACCTTTCTTTGTGGGTATTGATTCTATGTTTAACGAACAATGGATATTACCTTATGGTGTTAATGATACAATAGTAGGTAAAGCTTATAGTATCATTCAATTAAATGATTCCACACTATTGGGTGTTGGGACAAGATATTTAAACGGATCTGTTCTTAATTCAATTTTAATGAAATTTAATATTGAGGGAGAGTTAATCGACTATCAACAGGTTAAAAATGTAGCCATAGGGCCTGATATTAAAAACAATCAGATTAGTAAAATTGCTCAAGCTAATGATTCATTATTTATTGCTTCAGCAGTATTTGGACCGAACACCGGAGAAAATCCATTTGGAGAATTAATAGTCGATAAAGATGCAAATGTTTTTAAACATTGTTCTAGACCAAATACAACTGGACTAAGTGATCTTATAAAAACCTTTGACAACAAATATGTAATTGGAACAACTTATACTCAACCCAACTCCACACATGACATTTATTTATACAAGATTAATGACAGTCTTGAAATGGATACTGTTTATCCGGGAAACTTCACCTACGACAGCTTATGCCCATACCAGATCGAATCGGGAAACATTGATGTATCTGACTGTATGCTCATTACAGAAGTTGGAGAGACCCCTACTCCAGCAATATACTATGCAAATTTAAACACCATTCCTATCAAAGTTTATCCTAATCCGGCAGATAAAAGAATCGTCAATATTACTTTTCAAAATACTGGTTACCACAAGGATTTAAATCTTGAATGTTATAATGTACATGGCAAACTTGTTCATTCGGAAAAACTTTACAAATACCAGGGAGAATCCAAATTGAATATCCAGGAATGGCAATCCGGGATGTACATCGCACTCGTCTTTTCCAAAGGGCAAATATTAGGGAAGGCTAAGTTTTTGGTGAGATAAATTAGAAATATTGCTTTATAGTACAACCCGATGGCAAACCCTGCTGATCGTGTGTAATTACAAATTCAGAAAGAAAAATAATTAACCTCAACTCCCGGCTCTCAAAAATTTAGCTACCTTCGGGACTGGGTTCGGGTTGCGAGGTGCGGGTTGATCTCAGCTCTGAACTGAGAACCCTGAACCCAGAACTCTGAACTAAGAACTAACCTCATATGTGCGGACGATTCTCATTTTCACCCCTTGCTAAAATCATCGAAGACCGGTTCGATGTGAAGGTGGACAGCAATTACAAACCAAGGTATAACATCGCCCCGAGCCAGCAGGTGGCGGTGATCTCCAATGCCAACCCCGGCCAGCTCAGTTATTACCGGTGGGGATTGATCCCTTTCTGGGCAAAGGATAAAAAGATCGGGAACAATATGATCAACGCCAAAGCGGAGACGGTGATTGAGAAACCCTCTTTTAAAAATTCCTTCAAAAGGAAGCGTTGTCTTATACCGGTGGATGGGTTTTATGAATGGAAAAAAATCGACGACAAGCTGAAGATCCCTTATCGCATCATGATGCAGGATGAAAGCCTGTTTTCGCTGGCCGGGCTGTGGGATACCTGGAAAGATGAGAACGGTGAACTGCTCCATTCCTTTACGATTTTGACCACTACGCCCAATGAACTGATGGCAGAGATCCATAGTCGCATGCCGGTAATCCTGCAGCGGAAACATGAAAAGCTGTGGCTGGAGGAAAACGATACCGAAATGCTGGAGAGCCTGCTGGTTCCGTTTGATGCCGACATAATGACTGCCTATACCATCTCCAAGCTGGTGAATGCCCCGGTGAACGACTCCCCGAAGGTGTTTGAGCATGTGGTTTATGAGGAGTAATGAAATACCCTTCGACTACGATCAGGGTACGATCTGTTTTTAGCCAGAAACTTTATTACTTAACCGCAAGGAACGCAAAGCAGGCGTGAAGGACGATAAGATGGTAATTATAAAAATCCCTTTGCGAACTTAGCGGAAAACCTTTGTGTCCTTAACGGTTAAAAGCATTTAATTCAACGAAAACATGATTATTTAACCGCAAGGAGCGCTATGAAGGCGCGAAGGACGCAAAGATTGATAAATTAGAAAAAAACTACGCGAACTTAGCGGAAAACCTTTGTGTCCTTTGCGGTTAAAAGCATTTAATTCAACGAAAACATGATTACTTAACCGCAAGGAGCAATATGAAGGCGCGAAGGACGCTAAGATGGTAATTATAAAAATACCTTCGCGAACTTTGCGAAAAACCTTTG
>JAGQVE010000025.1 GCA_020438105.1 Bacteroidales bacterium | reverse complement strand
GGAAACGTGGCCGGCCCAGAAAAACAGAGGTAGCTCCAGCAAAAACAACACGAAAAAAGAAAGCATAGAGTTTAAATAAGAAAGAGGCTGAGTTCATCAGCCTCTTTTTTTTCTGTTTGCGATCAAACAAATTCGCAAATACAAAATAAAACTTGCCGATATTTTAATTTCTGCTTAATCGTAAAAGCCCGGCTGGTGCCAGGCTTTCTGTGATCCCGAGAGGAGTCGAACCCCTAACCTTCTGATCCGTAGTCAGACGCTCTATCCAATTGAGCTACGGGACCAATTATATTTCAGAATGTTGATTTTGGATTTTTGACCTAATAAATCATTACTCCAAAAGCGGGTGCAAATTTATGAAAAAAACTTCCGTTTACACAATGCTTTTTAATGAAATAATTTATCTTATCATTCCAGCATGCCAATTTTATCGAAAATAATATTTGATTACATTTTTAAAACGAACAAGAATGCATTGATTTTTGAGATTAAAAGTTATAATTGCCTTATTTTTATCAAAATTTCGATAAGTAATAATCATGATTAGTAAAACAACTTTATTGTTCGCTGTATTTGCTTTTATATTATTTTCCTGCACAAAACAACCGGTACGCATTGTGTGCGTGGGCGATAGCATTACTGCGGGTTACGGGTTAAAATTGGAGAATAAAACAGCTTATCCTTTTATATTAAATGAGCTGTTAGGACCTGATTACGAAGTCTTCAATTTTGGGAGAAGTGCTACTACGATGTCTCAGGCAGGTGATTTTCCATTTTGGATCACCAAGGAGTTTTCGAACGTGTTTGCTGCACAACCAAACATCATCACCATTAAATTGGGGACCAATGATACGAAACCTCAAAACTGGAATATAAAAACCTATTTAGACTCATACCAGGCCATGATAGATACTTTTCGAACAATAAAATCCCACCCAAAAATAATTCTTTGCAATCCGGTTCCTGTTTACCAGGACCGTTGGGGAATCAATGATTCAACCTTAGTTTATGGCGTAATTCCAGCCATTCAGGAACTTGCCGATAGAAATAAATTGTACGTTATCGATCTTTATACCGGAATGCAAAATCAGGCAGCTAATTTTCCAGATGGCGTTCACCCCAATGAAAAAGGGATGCAACAAATGGCTAAATTAATTGCCGCAGCTCTAAAACAGGATTAAGAGAATTTTCTAAAAATATTTATTTCAAATCTACATTTTTAGATAATGTTTAGATTTGCCATCCTCAAATTCAAACAACTATTATTTATATGCAGCAAGAGCAAATTGAACCTAAATTTACGATACCTGACTCCGTTAAGCAATTGATTGATAAATATTATAAGTCGAGTCCGGTTGCCTACCATTATTACTACACGCATTGTATTAAAGTAACTGAATTGGCACTTGAAATCGCTGAGCGTAAAAAAGACTACCAAATGGACCACGATGTAATAATTGCATGTGGTATGCTTCATGATATTGGCATCATTAAAACCAATGCTCCGGATATTGGCTGTTTTGGAGAATATCCCTACATCTCACATATCTATCTGGGCCGTGAAATGCTTGAGCAGGAAGGATTTGCAGACATTGCCCCCATTTGTGAGAGGCATGTGGGAACCGGCTTATCAAAGGAAGACATCATAAAAAGTAACTTTCCCCTGCCACATCGGGATATGTTACCCATTACCCTGGAAGAAAAGCTGATTTGCTACGCCGATAAATTCTACTCCAAGTCTGAAAAACATTTAACAACTCCAAGATCACTGGAGGAGATCCGAAAAAAGGTTGTAAAATACGGTGAAAATAAACTGGGCAACTTCGATGCCTTACACGAATTATTCAATTAAATTCATCAGGGATAAAAACCAAACGGGAGTCTAAATCTGGCCGATTTCAACTCCCGTTCGCTATTCAATTACCGTAGTAGTTGTTAGCGCCAGGTTACGTTTATTTTGATTTGCTCTTTACTTTGATCATCTTGCGTTGATCGTTTCCTGAGCCTGGAATCAGTGCCATATTTCCTTTGCAGGTAATATTTTCCTGACCCGCAGCCTGGTCGTCCACTTTTGCCGGTCTCCGTGTGGATTGCGGTAAAAGATCAGAATCAGATTAATCCGTTACCGGAACAGTGACTGATTCTCTGACCCGTTCAAGCTGATTTACAAGGGTTCCAATCCGAGGATTTTCACACCTGTAGACCTGAATCGACCCTACAATATCCTTTCGGATTTTGCTTCTCGAACCACTCGATTTCAAGGTAGGATTTTCGTTTGTGGGTAACCTAATACCCGGTTTTCGAAATTCCCGGACTCCTTACTTGGATAGCTGTTTCCAGCTTTCCTTTCTTTAATCCCTGACGTTCCAGACTCAATCTTTTATACCTTGCCTGGTGAAACAAAAGTAGTGTATTCATGCCCCCTGAGTCAAGTTTTATAAGCCAGAGATTTAAACACATTTTACACAGTGTTTATTAACATTTTGTTAATTACCCCGGGAAGCCAATCCTGAGTTGAGAATTTCTATCTTTTTTGAGATAGAATTGCCCAGGTTATCAACAATGGTAAGGGTATGCCACCCCACCTCCGGTCGAATTTCCATTTGATGGGCTCCCGTGGTTTCACCCAAAAAACTATCGTCCAAATGCCAGTATACCATGGCGTTTTGCTGGCTATGCGCAATTTCAATTATCACGGCCTCAGGCTTGCCAGCCAGATTTACCGGGATGAACATCCTTGAACCGGGTCCAGGATAAACAAACTCCATGGGACTTCCTTCAGTGCTCTTACAACTTTCCGAAAATTCAGGCAGGGGTTTATACAGGGGATTCTTTTTGCGGTAGTACCATTCCATAACCGGAGGCAAAACAAACCATGACTTGTGTACCATTTCGCCAGGGTCAATACAAGCATCGGTAACCTGAAGTGTACCAGAAGGATCGAGATGGACAAGCTGATGATAAGGACAAGTTGAAGATTTAAGACCGGTTACAGGTATATACAACGTGTCGGTTTCATCACAAAACTGTCCGGCCCTGTGCCCGCTTTGCCTGCAAATTATAGCCTTGCTCCACTCATCATAGGGTTTGTCAAACCACTCTGATTTGGGTAATAAATTAAAAATATCAAACATCAATGGTGCGGCACAACTAACTCCGGTTAATCCTGGTCGTCCTTCGCCATCGGCATTACCAACCCATACAATCACTACATAATCGCGGGTTACGCCTACGGCCCATGCATCACGGAAGCCAAAACTGGTTCCTGTTTTCCAGGCAATTTTTTCGCTTGATGTAAATGATTCCCAACCAGATAACTCCTCCGGCCTGTTCACTTTTCGCATGGCATCAAAGGCAAACCAAATGGATGCTGCAGATAAGGAGCCTGTTTTTTGTAAATGCTGGTTCACTTTCTGATTATTTCCTTCTTTGGTAAAATTGGGGGCGTGAATATCAGCGGGGTCATATCTTGAACTCAATTCATAAAAATGGTTCAAGGTCCGGCTCATACTGCTGTACATGGTGGCCAGTTCAAGCATACTTACTTCTGCACCGCCAAGGATCAGCGACAAACCATAATGGTCAGCAGATTTGTTGAGACTTGACATGCCCATTTCCCTGAGTTTATTCCTGAACCTGGCAACTCCATATTGCTGAAGCATTTTTACAGCCGGCACATTCAGCGACTGGTAAAGGGCCTTTTGAGCGGGGACGGCACCCGAATAACTTTTATCAAAATTTAAAGGTCGAAATCCACCGATTTGCGTTGGCACATCCGCAATCAAAGTATTGGGTAAGATAAGCCCATCATCCAGCATAGCCGCATATAGCAGGGGTTTTAAAATGCTGCCCGTGCTTCGTTGGGCAGTTACCATATCCACATCCTCTCCATGCTCAGGGCCTGCTGAAGGAGCATTACCCACCCAAGCCCTCACCTCACCGGATTCAGTTGCAACAACAAGTGCCGCTGCATTATAAATTTTATTGAAAGAGAGTACCCTCTGATGCCGGTCAACCAGGCTGGAAACTTCGTCCTGAAGATTTGCATCCAAGGTAGTTTTGATTCGCTCGCCTTTATGATAAGTCAATAAGTTTGTCAATAAATGGGGCGCTTTCTGATCAAGGGAGGCAGGTTTGTCCGGGAGTGATTCTGCCAGGGACAAATGGTAATTCATTTCATCAATCACTCCCTTTTCAAATAAAACCGAGAGCAAACGATTTCGCTTTTCCAATAATAGTTGTTGGTTCTTACCCGGATAAATTAATGATGGGGCATTTGGGAGCACCGCCAGCATAGCCGACTCAGCCCATGAAAGCTGCCCGGGAGGCCGGCCGTAATATCGCCACGAAGCGGCATCCAACCCAACCACATTCCCTCCAAAAGGTGCATAGGCAGCATATAAAGCAAGAATTTCACTTTTGGAATACCTCAATTCAAGACGCAATGCAAGCACCATCTCAATCAACTTTTCACCCACGGTTCGTGGCTTACCTTTTCGCGAAAGCCGGATTACCTGCATACTCAAAGTACTTCCTCCACTCACAACCTCCCTTTCCCTAATATTTTGGACCGTAGCCCTTAACAATGAACCCAAATTCACTCCCGGATGGCTCATGAAATATTGATCTTCAAAAGCAATGATACAGGTTTTGAATTTCTCGGGAACCTCAGGATTCAAAGGGAAACGCCATTGTCCGTCATCAGCGATCTTTGCCGATAAAAGTCTTCCTGACTGGTCTTCCAACACAGTTGAAGCAGGATCATCAAACAGCGGCTCCGGCAGACTAAACCAAAAGCCAACCAATAAAAGCAGTAAAATTATAAGGCTGATCCACCTCACTTTTCTGTTTTTACTTAACCGTTTGATGATCCTGAAAAATCTCATTTTAATTTACTATAGATCATTCACCTGGTTTTACCACTTCAACCCATTGACCCGGAACACGGGCAAAAATAGAATTGTCGTACATCGCTTCACAACTTACGGCAGGCAAATAAAAGCGGCCCTGGTATGCAGCATTCAGCATAACCACATACGTGTTTTTGTCACCAATACCGAAATGTGTATATACCCTGTCGTCGCGAATATCCCGATACTCAGGGATACTTTTTTCATGCGCTGTTGAATAATCGGCAAGGCGCGTATTGATGATCTCCCATCCTGAAGGGAATACCTGCGCTAAAGCCATGTTGGAGTAATAGCCGTACAAACGGGGATTGGTAACTTCCACCTCAGCAATAAAATCAGTTCCCTGCTCTATTTTTGAAGGATCGAGGATGGCACCCGAAAGTGTTTTGTAAGTGACTTTGATTTTCAGCTTTTTCTCAGCTGCGGTTTCATTGCCAGTTAGTGGCGTTCCTTCAAGCAACAACCTGGCATATAATACAGATTCTCCATTATTTTTCACAGATACTTCTCCGGGTGCAGTTGATGTGAAATCAATTTCATGCTGAGAAACCGGCAACTTTGATTTTACCTGCTCTCCTTCACTATTGATTTTATAGTTGAAGTCCATTTCATCACCTGTGAGTTTTGATGCACCGGCAAATTTGGCCAGGGCTGTCAGGGCAAATGCGGTTGATTGCGTTGAATACCAGTGTTCGCTGCTCAACTGTTTCGACAAAGCCAGAACGATGGGAGCAGCCTTATCTTTTTCGCCCATAACCACAAGTGTTTCGAGGATCATCGCTTTATCGCGCATAGCAGAACCAAAACACACATTCATCAGATCTTCTTCCTTCACATCAAAGTCCAATTCATGGATCAATTCTCTGGCAACTTCGGGCTGACCTGCCAATGCATATGCTGCTGCCAATCGCCAGCGGGCAATACTTGAAATGCCTTTTTGCTCACGCATTCGATTCATACTACTCAAATCAGGAGCACCTGCCAGGGCAAGGGTATAAAGCCTGTAAGCTTGCTGCAAGTGAGCGTAATAGTAATAGTTGGGATAATCCTTATTATAATAAACCCAATTCCCGACCATCTCTTTCTGGTATTTGATCCAGCGGCTTTTAAACCCCGAAGGCAGCGTATAACCTTTCTTTTCGGCTTCCAGCATAAAATGCCCTGCGTAACTCGAAAGCCAGTCGTTGGCGCTGATGGCTGAGGGCCAGTATCTGAAACCACCATTGCTGTGCTGCATGCGATACAACTTCTCGATGGCAAACTTGATATTGTCAGAAATGCGATGCTGCATGCGGGGATCGAGTTCCATCACATCATCCAGATATAGTTGCGGAAAAGCTGTAGAAGTGGTTTGCTCACCACAGCCATAAGGATATCTTACAAGATATTTCAATCGCCGTCCAAAATCAACCGGAGGGATACTGGAAACCTCAAGCATGCCAGTGTTTGTTCCTTCCATACCAACAGGTGTATAGGACTGTTGCCATGTATCGCCGGGCTGAATGATCGTTTCGTAATAGCTCGTTTCAGGCGGATTGGGATTCCTTACCTGAATTTCAATATCGTAAGTGGCTTTTTCCTTGCCCGAAGTCGCTACAATGGACACTTTTCCTACACCCACTTTTTCGGGGACTTTCAAGTCGAATTCAATTACATCATCACCAGGCTTATCAAAGCTCAATGATTTATCGGAACTACCCTCCGGGATCAATAGCTCGTTTGTTTCAATTTTCACCTGCACATTTTTCACCTTGTCTTCCATTGCAAAAACTGTTACCGGAAGTTTAACTGTTTCACCGGGTCCCAACACTCGGGGCAGGGTTCCCAGGATCATCAGCGGATTTTTAACCGGTGTTGTCTTTTCTGCAGTTCCATATGCACCCTTATCACCGGCAATGACCATGGTTCGCACCGATCCGACATACCTTGGCATTTGAAGGGTATGTTCATGCACTTCTCCCTTATCCAGTTCAAAAGGCCCTAAAAACATCACCACGGGTTTAAATCGGTTGGCTTTTGCTTCTGTCTTTTTCAATTCACTTCCATCGCCGCCGATAGCAAACAGTTGTTCAAGCTTTCCACCATAAGCTCCCAGCACGTAATCAAACATGTCCCAGGTTTTTACACCAAGTGCTTCCTTTGCATAAAAATCGCTCCAGGGATCGGGGGTCTTAAAGCGGGTCAAATCCAGAAGGCCATCATCCACCACCGCGATGGTGTAAGTCATGGGCTGGTTTTTCGCTTCAGAAATTTTAATCGTAAAAGGTTTTTCCGGAGCAAGCTCATCGGGCATATCAATTTGAGGATTTATGCGTGTTGCCGGATCCTCCACCGAAATCGACTGAACACCATACATGCGAATCGGAAGGTCGTTGGCAGTTTGTGCATGCGGCTGGATATAGGTCAAATGCACATAAATATTAGGCGTCATTTCTGCGGTAACCTCAAATGAAAACTTCGTTTCGGTTTTTCCCGGTTCGGGGGTCACCCAATAAGCATCCTTGATTTGGGAACCATTTTCAATGGAAACGAGTGCCCTGCCCTGTCCGGCCGAAGGGAAGGTGAGGGTAGCTTTTTCACCAACGTTGTAAGTCTCCTTATCGGTGGTAAAAGTCATCACTTTAGCACCTTCGGGTTGTGAGCGGTTGCCACGACTTACCCATTCGGGCCAGTCGGCATAAAACACCTCGGAAGTGCTATGTCCACCTTCCGGATCTTTGATCTCAACAATATAACGTCCCCAATCTGGGTAATTGATCTTGAACTTGAAACTCCCTTTACCATTTGTAGTTGAAATATCGGCCTTCTGAACCAGATTTTTATAGTCGGTACGGATATAACTTCCATGGTTATACCAGGAAACATCCCACCACCATCGCCATGAAATCTGGTAAATGGCAGCCTGAAGGTCCTTCACTGAAACCGGTTTTCCGTTTTCATCTAGCGTAACCACATCAATGGTATAGGTTGAATCGGTGACATACTTATTCCAGCGCCTCCCCGATTCAGGTAATTTCACCCCCACAAAGGTTTGATATGGTGCATATTTCATTGCAAAGAAATCGGTGCTGAAATCACCACCTTCCTCAAATGCCCTTACCATAAAATTGGCGTTAAGCATTCCCGGAGCCCTGTTAAAACTTCCCAAATCAGCCTTCACTGAAGCTACGCCGTTATCATCAAGTTTATCATCAAACAGGGTAACTTCATCGGCATAAAAAGTTTTTGTTCGGTCGTCGAACGTATAATCCTTATATCCCTCAAAACGCGTCGTGATAGGATTTAGCGTAACCATTACCCGGGCTTTCAGGTTTTTGGCAACAGCTCCATGCAGCCATTTCACAGTTAATTTACCGGGTGTGTTCCGGGTGGCATAGCTGAGCATGTCGCGGTCGAAATCGAGGTTTAACTTTAACCGGTTTGGCTTAACAGTTTCAATGCGGATGTTTTTATAAAAGCTGGCCGAACCAACGCTTACTTTTGCAGTCCAGATGCCTGTTGGGGCTTCATCAGAAGTTGTCGTGGTAAAATTGTAAAAGCCGTTCAGCCCCTGGGTTTTCACAATCCGTTTTATCAACTGACCTTGTGGATTTTTAAGCTCAAAGGTTACCGGATGACCGGCAGGCAGGTTTTGATTTTTATCTTCCAAAATAAAATTAAGAAACAGTGTATCGCCCGGACGCCAAACGCCACGCTCACCGTATAAAAATCCCTTAACGCCTTCCTGAACTACCTTTCCACTCACATCAAACATACTCAGCGACAGAGAACTCCCATCATCCAGGCGGAGATAACCTTTTTCATTACCGTTATTTGCCACCAGCAACCAGGGCTTTTTATTTAGCGGAATATCAGCCATACCATTGGCATTGGTGCTTGCCTCACCAATTTTTTGCTGCTGGTAATTGAATATCTCCACCCTGATCCCCGAAAGTGGCTCAGTGGTCCGTATATCGGTAACAGCCACTTTCAGTTGGCCATCTTCGCCGGCTTTGGCTATTATTCCAATATTGCTCGCCAAAACATTGCGGCTTACCCACTGATCGCTGTTGTAATACGACACATGGCACGGGTTATCACGCTCGCGCCAATCATAACCCGGCGGATAATAATAGTGATAATAATAACCTCCACGGTCCCAGTCTTCGCTGTAGGAATTGCTTTCCTCGGCATGCACATTTTCCACATTATCCGTTTTTTCTTCTCCGCAATTGAACAGGGAGTAAGCTTTTTTGAAGGAGATCTCAACCTGGTACATGGCTCCGGGATCATCCTTGATAAGCTCAGCCAGATCGATACTGTAGGCATTCCAACTGCCGGCATCCAACGCAGGATTTACGTTGAGATCAATCTTTTTTGTAAGAAGGGGTCGTGCAACACGTTTGATCTCATTATTCCCATCGATTTGGTTTACCTGTAAAAACTGGGAAATATTGTTTTCAAAAATTTTAATGATCCGGATATCAACTGCCGAAAGGTTCACGGCTTCAAAAGGGAAGATAAGGCCATCTGAACCGGGTAATATCACTCCCTTTCCGATCATTCGCACAGCAGGCTTAATATCCTCAAATGAAAGATTCATGAAGAAGGCCTTGTTCATTTTAGATCCAAGCAGGTTTTTAATTCCTGTCTCAACTCTGACGGTTTCACTGCCCGAGATCCGTTTTTCGGGAAATGCCTTAACGGTGTTGTTTTTGATTTCAAATTTCAATTTCATATCGCCATCCACATGCACAATGCCGTCAAGATTCTGACTCTCCATCAACGGATCGGAAAACTGCAACTGAATATATTGCTCTGGCTGCTGAATTACATTCACTTCCACTACTTTAAAATCGCCAGGTGCAGGGATGCGCGTGGTATCGGTGCCGGTAATATCAAGGTTTAGCAGATCACCATCCCAGCTTATAACAACAGGCTCAATGGGGTCGGTACGCAACACACTGTCCACTATAAAATCGAACTTTTTAGTGTATCCCTTCATTACCCAGCGAATGGGAAGTTCCAGTTTACCCTGCCGCGCTCTCAGCAGCTTCATTACATCCGGCTCATCCATTACTTCGGCAGTAGTTACGAAGCCATTGATAAAATAATGGGCAAGATCTTTATTGTCATATAATCCGAAACCGGTTTTGCTCACTGAAAAAGATTGCGCGATGATCGAAAACTGAAAATCGAAACTTGCAAGGTCCTTTTCCACTTCCATCACTTTTCCAAGCGCAAAACTGCCTTCATATTGTTGTTTTGATAGCAGTGGTTCATCCGGAACGAACCGGATAGTGCGGATATCATCGAGATAAGTCTCGCCCGAAATTTTGGGGTCGAATTTAAACAGATCCATTTCCAGCATATCGCCCGAATTGACATCAGGGAGGTTAACATCATGCTGAAGTTTGATCACAATAGCAGCATGAGAGGAGATAACACCGGTGGTGTAAGCGTAGATATAATTCCCGAATTCAGGGTTGAATTGCTGAGGTTTTGTCGATTGACGCTGGTTGCATGAAAACAGCAGTGCCAGCCCAACGAGCATAATAAGCCCGTTAAAGAAATTGATTCTCTTCATGAAAGGTTAGATTTAAAGTTGGCAACAAAAGGGTGTACTTTTTCTAAACTTTAAAAGTAAAAATTCTATTGCGTGAAAAGCAGGAAATATTTTTTTTGAGGCTAAAATGGTTTAATTCTAAATAAGAAAGAAGCTTTAGGAGCAGGTTATAATTTAGTAAACCTTTTCCCCTGCTGTGTAAGTGGAAACAACCTTAGCTTCCGGGATTGCGGAAATATCGACATTCATCAAATCAACACCCATCACCACAAAATCAGCAAACTTTCCGGCTTCTATACTTCCTTTTAAATCCTCTTCAAAAGAAGCTTTAGCCGCCCAGATGGTCATCCCTTTCAGGCCTTCATCGCGGCTCAGGGCATTTTCCATTTGGAAACCGTTTTCAGGCCAGCCTTCCAGGTCCTTGCGGGCAACGGCAGCATAAAAGGTGTACATGGGATTGATGCTTTCGATGGGGAAATCGGTACCCAGAGGCAGCCAGCCGTTTGCATCCAGCAACTGCTTGTAGGCATAAGCTCCTTTGATCCGCTCAGGTCCTACCCGTTCATCGGCCCAATACATATCGGAGGTGGCATGGGTAGGCTGTACGGAGGGAATTACATTGAATTTAGCAAAGAGCTGAAAATCGTCGGGATGAACAACCTGGGCGTGTTCAATCCGCCAGCGAAGATCGTTTTTACCTTCTAGGTATTTTGCATAGACATTCAAAATAAAGCGGTTTCCTTCATCTCCAATGGCGTGGGTATTCACCTGGTAGCCATATTTAAGCGCCAAACTACACATCGAATCATAATACATTTCGGGATGCATAAATAATCCGACATTTCCGGGATCATCAGAATAGGGTTCGATCATTCGTGCTCCCCTTGAACCGAGTGCACCGTCCGCATACAATTTAATTGACCGGACATTGAGATAATCTGTCTGATAAGGTCCAGTTTTTACATAATGCTCCAGGTTTTCTTTATAAGGAGTTAGCATGGCATAGATGCGCATTTTAAGTTCACCCTGCTTTTGCATGGAATCGATCAGTTCCACCACATTTCGGCTCAGACCTGCATCCGAAACAGATGTTAACCCTACGGCAAAACAGTTTTCCTGGGCTTTCAGCAAAGCATCACGGTTGAAGGATTCGTCTGGCTCAGGGATAATGTCTGACACCAAATCCATCGCATTATCGATCAATACACCGGTAGGTTCACCCCGGGCAATAATGATGTCACCGCCATCCACCTGAGTGCTCGATTCAATTCCAGCTAGTTCAAGTGCTTTGGAGTTAACAATAGCTGCATGCCCGTCAATGCGGATCAGATAAACCGGCACATCGGGAAATGCTTCATCCAATAAGTCTTTGGTGGGAAATTCCATTATTTCCCAGTCGTTTTGATCCCAGCCACGACCTTCGAGCCATTCGGAAGGATAATTCCCATAATGTTCTTTTAAGCGTTCAACCACTTCCTCAAAAGACTTTGTCCCGACCAGGTCGGCCCGTTTGATCAGGTTGGTGCCATAGCCATAAAAATGGCAATGTGCATCGTTAAAACCGGGATATATAAATTGTCCATCAGCATCTACCACCTGCTCCGATTGGTAATTTCCTAAAATGGCTGCATTGGTTCCTACTGCTACAAATTTCCCATCTTTCACAGCAAAAGCCTGTTGTGTTGAGAAAGCATCATCTACGGTGTAAACGGTTGCATTGTGAATAATCAGGTCGACCTGTTGTTTAGGGGATTGACAAGCTGCCATAAGCGCTATGGATAAAATTGTGAATATACGTTTCATAGGATTAGTTGAGAAAGGAACAAAATTAGTGAATTCTGCTTAATTTTGCAGTAGGTACCAACAGCCCGATCTGTCGCCGTGACAACCGCAAGGTTCGTCAGGGAGGAAAGTCGGGACAACACAGAGCGCCGTACTTCCTAACGGGAAGGATGTCCTGAATTGAGCTTGCTCAACTTCAGGGGAGACAGCAAGTGCCACAGAAAATAACTACCCGCCTGGCTGCGGTCAGGGGGGAAAAGGTGAAAATGTGGGGTAAGAGCCCACGCTCTGAAGTAGTGATACTTCAGGGGGGTAAACCTTACGGGTTGAAAGGCCATGTATACCGGAGCATGCTGATAACCGAAAGGTTCGTCAGTATTAAGGGCTGCTCGTCCGATTCCGGGGGGTTGGCTGATAGATCCCGACAGTGATGTCGGGGGTAGATAAATGACAGATCCCGATAACTATCGGGAACAGAATCCCGCTTATGAGGCTGTTGGTATCTATTTTTTAGTTCTGGGTTCTGAGTTCTGAGTTCTGGGTTCTGGGTTCAGAGTTCAGAGTTCAGAGTTCAGAGTTCAGGGTTCTGGGTTCAGGGTTCTGGGTTCAGGGTTCTGGGTTTAATTAAGGTAAAATTTATATCTTTACAAAGATCGAATTACTTCTAAAAACCATGTCATGAACAAAATCTACCTTGCTTCAATACTCATATTAAAATCATTGGTTCTATTCTCACAGCAAACCAAAGATATTATTTTCTCAGACAATTTTGATGCCTACACAGCTGGTGAACCCCTTTACAGCCAAAACCCGGATGATTGGTACCTTGATAACAGTGCACCTGGCCCCACAAGTCCATTAATTAGTGATGATGCAGCTTTCACAATTCCTAATTCCGTCGCCTTCGAACATGTTTATGAAGTTATTTTTAAGCCATTGGATAATTTAGATACAGGTATTTATTCGATTGAATTTCAATTGTATATCCAGGATGGGAAAAGCGGATCATTTCAAACCATGAGCAATCATGAATTTCCATTTTTTTACCCGGGTATGGAAGTCTTTTTCAAGCAGAATGGTATTGGAACGCTTCAGGCAGGTTCATGGGATTCTATATATTTTAATTTTGAATATGAGGAATGGCTCTCTTTTAAGATAATTGTTGACTTAAATACAGATTGGGCAATCTTTTCTTTAAATGACGAAACCATCTATGAATGGACATGGACTTTAGGGCAAGTAGGGATTGGGTGTCCAAAACAATTGGGAGGCTCTGTTTTTTCTGGTTTTTCAATCGAGACTGTAAATCCGGGATATTACCTCGATAATTATAAAGTGACCCTTTGGGAGAACAATGATTGTTATGATCCTCCGCAAAATCTGGATTACTATTACGACAATGATGAAATAATCATGCTCATCTGGGATGAACCAGATTGTCCGGAGATTTCACATTACAACATTTACGACAATGGTGAATTGTATGATGGGACCACACAAACATCTGCTCCCTGGGTAGTAAATTTTGGGGTACATGAAATTTGTGTAAAAACCATTTATGAGAACGGGGAATCAGATTGTGCGTCTGTAACCATTGTCATTACCGGCGAAGAAGAGAAAACAACTGATCCGATTTCTATATTTCCAAACCCTTCCACCAATGAGGTAAATATCCAATCTGAAATTAAAACCATCGAAATCAATGTATTCGATTTATATGGTGTGAGCTATGAAGTAAGCAAAATAATAAACAATAGTGAAACGCGCCTGAACAGCAGTCAGCTCAAACCCGGTATTTACTTACTCCAGATTGAATCAGATGCAGGGATTTTCTATAAACGAATTTTAAAAAAGTAATCAGGAAACATTCACCGGATTCTTCACTTTCTCGCTCAGCAGTGCATAATCCACTACCTCGATCATTTTATCTACATAATGGAAATTGAGGCCGTTGACGTAAGCTTCTTTGATGTCTTCCACATCTTTGCGGTTCTCATCCGAAAGGATCACATCTTTTATTTTGGCCCGTTTGGCAGCCAGCATTTTTTCCTTTATTCCACCCACCGGCAATACTTTTCCACGTAAGGTGATCTCGCCGGTCATGGCCAGTTTTGCACGCACTTTACGTTGTGTAAAGGCCGAGGCCAATGCTGTAAACATCGTAATTCCTGCGGATGGGCCATCTTTTGGTGTGGCACCCTCCGGAACATGGATATGTACATTCCAGTTTTTGAATACATCCGGATCAAGGTCCAGATCGGCGGCATGGGCTTTTAAATACTCAAAAGCAATGGTGGCAGATTCCTTCATTACATCGCCCAGGTTTCCTGTTAGAGTTAGTGTTCCTTTACCTTTACTCAGGCTCACCTCAATGAAAAGAATTTCTCCTCCTACCGCAGTCCATGCCAGGCCTGTAACCACTCCGGCAACGTCATTGGAAATTCCGTGCTCTTTCTGAAAACGTTTTACTCCCAAAGCTTTTGAAAGGTCTTCATCGGTAATGCGAATGTTGTAGTCCTTTTTATCGACAATGAATTTTACATTTTTCCGGATTACAGTGGCAATGTTCTTTTCGAGCATCCTTACACCTGCTTCACGCGTGTAATCTTCCACAATCTGTTCGATGATGCCTTTGGTAAACCTTAACTGACTTGCTTTAACACCATGTTCCTTAAGCTGTTTCGGGATCAGGTGCCTTTTGGCGATCTCCACCTTTTCTTCCATCAGGTAACCGCTGATATCAATCACCTCCATCCTGTCGACAAGTGCAGGGTGAATGGTGCTCAACGTATTCGCAGTTGCAATGAACATCACCTTTGAAAGGTCATATTCAACCTCCAGGTAATTATCGTGGAACGCATTGTTTTGTTCAGGGTCCAGAATTTCGAGCAGCGCTGCTTGCGGATCGCCACTGATATTGGCGCCCAGCACCTTATCAATTTCGTCCAGCACAAACACCGGGTTGGATGATTTCACCTTTTTAAGGTTTTGCATGATGCGGCCCGGCAATGCACCGATATAGGTTTTTCTGTGTCCGCGTAATTCCGACTCATCCCGAACTCCACCCAGCGACATGCGAATGTATTTGCGATCTAACGCACGGGCAATCGATTTACCAAGAGAGGTTTTACCAACACCCGGAGGACCGACAAAACAGAGGATTGGCGCTTTCAAGTCATTTTTTAATTTGATAACCGCCAAATGCTCAATGATCCGTTCTTTTACTTTTTCCAGTCCGAAATGATCATGATCGAGAATATCCTGGGCACGTTGCAGATCGAAATTGTCTTTGCTGAATTCGTTCCAGGGAAGGTCCACAAAAAACTCAAGATAATTCAACTGAACCGAAAAATCAGCAGCCTGACTGTTCATCCGCTGCAGTTTTGAAAGCTCTTTTTCAAATACGTCCCTAACATCCTTTGACCACTTTTTACGGGCGGCTTTCAGCTTTAATTCATTGATATCCTGTGTACCGGGTGCATCTCCCAGCTCTTCCTGTATGGTTTTTAATTGCTGATGCAGGAAATAATCACGCTGCTGTTTATCGAGATCAATTTTAACCTTATTCTGAATCTGGTTTTTCAGTTCCAGCATTTGCAATTCCTTGGTAAGCGCCGAAAGCACTGTTCTTGCTCTTTCATAAAAGTCGGAAATTTCGAGCAATTTTTGCTTATCAAGAATATCAATATTCAGATTGGATGAAATGAAGTTTACCAGGAAAACCGGGCTTTCAATATTTTTAATGGCAAATGCCGCATCCGAAGGGATATTTGGCGATTGTTTGATGATCTGAATGCTAAGGTCTTTCAATGAAGAGATAAGCGCTTCAAATTCCTTATTGCGATCTACTTTTTCGATGGTCTCATATTGTTCAACCCTAGCTTTAAAATAGGGATCAACCTGCACCAAATCCATCAACCGAAACCTCTTCTTTCCCTGAATGATTACCGTAGTATTTCCATCAGGCATCTGAAGGATCTTCACAATATTGGCAACTGTGCCTATTTCATTTAAATCTTTTTGTTCTGGTTCTTCAACTTCAGCATCTTTTTGAGCAACGACCCCAATCAGATTTTTACGTTTGTAGGCATCCTTGATCAATTTGATTGATTTATCCCGGCCCACCGTAATGGGAATTACAACACCCGGAAATAAAACTGTATTTCGCAAAGGAAGAATCGGTAATAACTCCGGGATTTTTTCAGCATTCATGAGTTCTTCATCCTCCGACGACATCAGGGGAATAAACTCAGTTTCGCTATCCAATAAATCTGAAATGGTTAAAATATCTCTTTGTGACAACTCCATAATTCTTAAAGTCAATGTGACAGGAATTAAAATTAACCACCGCTCGAAATAAAACAGTGACACCTCAAACTCCTAATTTTCAATTCTCTATACAGATATTGTAATCTGATTTGCATATGGTTTGGCTGAAGGTCAAATTGCATGCCAAAGACCGGATTACAAGTAACGGTTACGGGCTGTCAGGTCAAAAACATTGGCCATAATATCCTGCTCCATTTCATTGAAATCGATATTCCGACGGGCAAAAACAGCAGTGGCCACCTTCATGGCTTTTTTAATATCATAAATATGAAATCCCGCTGTACCTCCCCATGAAAATGAAGGTATGAAATTTCGTTGGAATCCCGATCCAAAAACATTGCTGTTAACACCTACAACTGTACCTGTATTAAACATGGTGTTTATCCCGGTTTTACTGTGATCGCCCATAATCAGCCCGCAAAACTGCAACCCGGTATCTACAAAGGTAGATTGCGGATAACTCCACAATTTTACGTTATCGTAAGAGTTCTTCAGATTTGAATTGTTGGTATCAGCACCCAGATTACACCATTCAGCAATAACCGAATTTCCGAGAAAGCCATCGTGGGCTTTGTTTGAATATCCAAAAATTACAGAATTGTTTACCTCGCCACCCACTTTCGACCAGGGGCCAATGGTGGTAGGGCCGTAAATTTTAGCCGCCATTTTTATTGTACTGTGTTCGCATAGCGCAAATGGCCCGCGAATCACTGAACCTTCCATAACTTCAGCATCTTTTCCAATGTATATGGGGCCGGTGGAAGCATTCAAGATGGCAAATTCAACTTTTGCCCCTTTTTCAATAAAAACATTTTCAGATGATCCCACACGATTTGTATCGCTGATTGGCTGGCTTTTGCGACCCTTGGTCAACATCTTAAAATCATCCTTTATTGCTTCACCATTTAAGCGAAATATATCCCAGGACTCATTTATTTTAAGGAACTCTGTAACGGTTTCAATTTCGTCAATTCCTGTAATATCCATATCTCCGGTATCATCCAAATCTTCTTCGTTAATATTGAGTGCAATTATAGTATCTGCCGTAACCAAAGTTTGATTTGGTTTTAAATTATTGATCTCTTTTACCAATTGTGGTGTAGGCAAAACCGATCCATTGATCAGGATATTGGTCTTTTCTTTAACGATTGGAAATTTGGCACTAAGATATGACTCAGTAAGGGTTGATGTTTTGGTTTTAAGGTAATGTTCCCACTTTTCACGAATGGTTAAAATTCCAATCCTGATTTCAGCAACAGGCCTCATGAATGTGAGCGGAAGCAAATTATTTCTGCTTTGATCGTCGAATAAGATGTAGTTCATATAACGGTGTCGGTTATTGTACGTTCAAATTAAAACACAAGTATACGCTTTTTATTAATTCAAGTTCTATCCGAAATTAATAAGAACAAAAAAAGCCCTATCCTGCATGGAAAGGGCCTCTATTTTTTTTAAATTCAAGGACTTATTGCTTTTTCTTATCATAATGTTTTTGATAACGGCTCTTAAATTTATCCACACGCCCTGCTGTATCCACAAATTTCATTTTACCTGTGAAGAAAGGGTGCGAGGTATGAGAAATCTCCAGCTTGATCACAGGGTATTCGTTACCATCTTCCCATTTAATAGTCTCTTTCGATTTTGCAGTTGATTTAGTTAAAAACGCATAGTCATTTGACATGTCTTTAAAAACGACAAAACCATAATCTTTCGGATGAATATCTTTTTTCATTTGTATACTACCTTTAATTTTTTGGGAGTGCAAAAGTAAATGTTTTATTTTATAATCAAAAGGAAAATGCAATATTTTTTATTAATTGATGAAATAATGGAAATATAGAATTCCAAGTAGTGAGATCAAAATGATGGCAATGATCACATATATCTGGAATCGAATGATGGAACGGCTTTTTGCTTTTCGTTCATTTTCTTCAGAAATTTTCTTCAGAAGGTGCCTGATACGGATGAATGCAGTATCACCTTTTACGATATAATCGTACGCACCATTTCGCATGGTATCAACAGCGATATTCACATCATCGGATGCGGTCAGAAAGATTACCTGAGTTTCGGGGAAGCGCTTTTTAATTTTCTTCAGCACATCCATTCCGGTAAAATCCTTTTCCAGGAAATAGTCGAGCAGGGCGATATCCGGCTTTTTGTCCAGGTTATGAATAGCTTCTTTACCAGTATTATTGGTGATAATATTGGTATATCCCATTTTTTCGAGTTCTTTGGTTATCAGGGTGAGATAAAGGAGGTCATCCTCTACCACAAAGATGGTTTCCGGTCGTACCATTATCGTTTTTTTTGTTTTCCTTGTTGATTTTGTTTGTTTCAATTTCCGATATTATCGGATCAAAATTTTATGGGTCTCAGTATGTTGGTTAAAATTTAATCGTAAAAAATAGGTGCCGGGGGCATTTCCATGTAAGTCAATTTGCAAGTTATTGTCCATCAAGCTCAGTTCCTGTTGTATAACAGTCCGTCCTAGCAAATCCATTAATGTGACCTGAATATCTTTTGGAGCAAATGTAGTAAATTCTACGTTCACAACAGATGTTGCAGGATTAGGAAATAATTTTATTGTGTTTTCTGATTTGTAATTCTCCTGCATACCGGTTTCAAGGCCGTTCAAAAAGAGCACTCCCAGGTTTAACGGATCGAGCCAGGGTTTAAGCTGAGCGGTATCGGTGGTTCCGTTAGATTCCCAATGATATGCAAACTTTCCGTAATAATCAGGTTTATCCGGCCCAATACTGCCTATTGGGTCGCAGGCAGCCAATCCTCCTGTCAGCGTACCAATAATTCTTCCATTCGGATCAAACATCGGACAACCCGACGAACCGCCTTCGGTTACACCCCAGCCGTTCAGCGTTTCCGACCAAATAACTTTCCAGTGTGAAGGCAGGCCACTTCCTGACCAACTGCTGGAAACCAGCGGTTCAACAAAAGTCGAGATCTTTTTAATATCTCCATCGGGATGATGAATTGTAACTCCGTTATTCTCAACATTTCCGGTTGACGACCATCCGTTGAAATAAACATGCGAGTCATTGGGAAAATCGTCTATTAACCTAACCAGGTAAAAATCAGAACCGGTTGATCCGCGATTGCCTCCCTGGGCAATTTTAGTAGCTCCCGACATTGAAAAATAAATGGGGAACGGGTCCTCAGACTCACAAAATAATCCTTCATAATTAAAATAAAAAAGCCAGCTCTCAAGATCTTCTGTGGTAGCATAGCCACCCAACTGGTAAGCGCAATGATCAGCTGTTAAAATGTAGGGTGTTTTATCAAAACTGGTATTATTTAGCAAACTGCCCGAACACCAGTACGAGCTGCCACCTACTTTTATCTGAATTCGTACAACCCCTCTTTTGGCATTTTGCCACTCATCGCCCTCCGGTGAACAATTCACATTCACCTCGCAATGGTCGCTCGATTCCCCATTTTTTAAATCGTCGCCGGCATAACGGTAAGCATACGTGATTTCCGTTAATGTAAATGGTAAAATTGGATTTTGCCCATTTTTAAGATTCAACTCAACAATGCATTGATCGCCATCCACAAGTGCCGTTGCAAACCGACCGCTTTTTCTATTATTATGCTGAGTAAATGCACCAATTACCTGCTGATGATCTATGCTGTAAATAAACAGGCTTGCATTTTCCGGAAGATTAAAATCAATAAACTGAAGACCTAAAGCTAAGGCCCCTTCTGCCCGAATACCCAGTCGCCATATCGCATTGCCGGCATCATCAAAATACCAGGTACCGCTGTTTTCAGGGTTTAAGTTTACTGGAATCGACTGAGCAAACCGTGGTGGTAATCCCAATTGGTCAGCCTGTAAATCCTCGGTAATGATTTTATCAAAATCAGGTTTCCCTGCATCATATTCCTGAAAAACGGTTGACTCAACCAACCCGTTAAAGCTTAGAGGAACTCCTCCTTCATTCATTTGCGCAAGCAACTGCATGGAAGCAGACAACCAAAATACCATTAACAAAATGCGTAATAGTTTCTTCATGTAATTTATCAAATATTCAAACCCGATCATTTTCCTCCAAAACATCAAAATTAAAAAAAATATGAATGATCAGGTATTTCCTACGATTGCTGACTGCTTTTGTTAACAACAATTTATTGTATTTTTGCACCCACAAAATTCGAGTAGAATGCTAGACAAATTAGAGGCTATAAATCAGCGATTTATCCACATCGGGGAGGACATGACCAATCCCGATGTAATTGCCGACATGAAAAAATTCATTCAGTTGAATAAGGATTACAAAGAACTAGAACCAATCGTTAATGCCTACAAAATATACAAAAATGTAGTCGACAACATTGCTTCTACCAGGGAGATATTAAAAACGGAAAAGGATGAAGAGTTCAGGGATATGGCCAAATCGGAACTTGCCGAACTGGTTGATAAAAAAGAAACTCTGGAAGAAGAAATCAGGGTTATGTTAATTCCGAAAGACCCACAAGATGCTAAAAATGCCATTGTTGAAATCCGGGCCGGAACAGGTGGCGACGAAGCAAGTATTTTTGCGGGTGACCTTTACCGCATGTATATCAAATTCTGCGAAACCAAAAACTGGAAGGTGGAAGTGATTGATATGATGGAAGGAACGGTGGGTGGATTTAAAGAAGTGATCTTTGAGGTGAAAGGTGAAGATGTTTATGGTCAAATGAAATATGAATCAGGCGTTCACAGGGTACAGCGAGTTCCAAAAACAGAAACCCAGGGCCGGGTTCATACCTCTGCCGCCTCTATAGTGGTTTTACCCGAAGCTGAAGAATTCGACATTGAACTAAATATGAGCGATATCCGAAAAGATACATTCTGTTCTTCAGGCCCGGGCGGACAATCGGTAAATACGACTTACTCAGCCATACGATTAACGCATATTCCAACCGGGATTGTGGCAACCTGTCAGGATGAAAAGTCACAGATTAAAAATTACGAAAAAGCCCTTTCAGTGCTAAGGACAAGACTCTACGAAATTGAATATCAGAAATACCTGGATGAAGTTTCTTCGAAACGAAAAACCATGGTTTCGACAGGCGATCGTTCAGCAAAAATCCGCACCTATAACTGGCCGCAGGGCCGTGTAACGGATCACCGGATCGGCCTGACACTTTACAACCTGCAATCGATCATTGACGGTGATATTCAGGAGTTAATTGATCAATTGCAATTAGCTGAAAATGCAGAGCGTTTGAAAGAAGAAATAAAACAATAACCTGAAAATGACAAAAAAGGAGCTTTTTAAGCTTATACAGCAAAAACGATCTTTTTTATGTATCGGTTTAGATACAGATCTCAAAAGAATCCCGCAGCATTTATTAAATGAAGAGGACCCTATTTTCGCTTTTAATAAAGCAATAATCGATGCTACCCACGATATAACTCTTGCCTACAAACCCAACATCGCCTTTTATGAAAGCCTTGGTGCTAAAGGCTGGATTTCGCTGGAAAAAACAATCAATTATCTCAGCCAGTTTGATGTTTTTACAATTGCCGACGCCAAACGCGGAGACATAGGCAATACGTCCGCTTTATATGCACGTGCCTTTTTTGAAAACCTCAGTTTTGATGCCGTTACTGTTGCTCCCTATATGGGTTCCGACTCGGTATCGCCATTTTTAGGATATGAAAATAAATGGGTCATTCTGCTGGCACTTACCTCTAATAAAGGAGCTTTTGATTTTCAATTGATCAAAAATAAAGAAACAAACAGACAGCTTTTCGAGGAGGTCCTGGAAACCTCCGGCAATTGGGGCAACAGTGAGAATATGATGTATGTGGTGGGAGCAACCAAAGCAGAAATGCTGGCAGATATCCGTAAAATTATTCCGGATCATTTTTTATTGGTTCCCGGAGTTGGGGCACAGGGTGGCAGCCTCGACGAAGTAGTTAAATATGGTATGAATGAAACTTGCGGTTTAATTGTTAATTCATCAAGGGGAATTATTTATGCTTCCGGTGAATCAGATTTTGCAGAAACTGCAAGACAAAATGCCTTGGAACTTCAGCAGCAAATGGAGCAGCATTTAATGGATCATAAAATCGTTTAATGACGCAATCAGCCGAATACTGGATTCAGCATTTAAAACTAAAGAAACACCCTGAAGGCGGCTATTTCAAGGAAGTATACCGATCAAACGAAGTGATTAACATCAAGGGTTTGCCCGATCGGTACACCAGTTTTCGAAATATCTCCACCTCTATTTATTTCCTTTTAAAAAGCGACGAATTTTCTGCTTTTCACCGATTGAAATCGGATGAAACCTGGCATTTCTACCTCGGGTCCTCACTGGTTTTATACATTATCGACCACAGCGGAAAAATGAGAAAACTGGTATTGGGAAATCAACCCGGAGATTCCAATCTGCAATTTACAATTCCACGCGGGTATTGGTTTGCCGCAAAAGTAGAGTCCCCCGGATCGTATTCATTAATGGGCTGCACTGTTGCCCCTGGATTTGATTTTGAAGATTTTGAACTGGGGAAAAAAAGTGAACTTATCACCAGGTATCCTCAGTACAAATCGTTGATTGATGAATTGACAATCCTTGAATAATTCTAAAGAAACTTTGTAATCCATAAATCTTCAAAGAATATAAGATATTGTCTTTATTCTTTATAAGGTAATTGCATATTCCAAAAGGAAGTAGTTTCTTTTCAAGATTTTTGAAAAAAACAGAATAATTACGCATCAAGCATTTTTGCCCATTCTGTTTTTGGCCGGTTTTTCCAGTCGCCCTGATGATACAGGTAGCTCATAATTAACGGCACCACAGAAGTAGCTTCGGCATAAACCATTTGTTCATAAACAGTATCCACCTTTCCCCATGAGGAAGCTTCCTTAAGTGTTGAGCTTGAACAGGCGCCATCACGAACATCAGCTACTGTAATTTGGATTGCGTATTGGTGCATCGGAACATCTTTGCCCAATATTTCAGCACAAATAACCGTATCCTGAACAAAATTTTTGGGCACTCCCCCACCGATCATGAATAAACCCGAGGTTTTGGCTTCCATTTTTATTTTGGTAAGCTCCAAAAAATCTTTTACTGAGTCGATGGAAACATGTTTGCCTGGATTTTCCCACTGGTGTTTAACAAGTCCGAAACCTGCACTACTGTCAGTAAACGCCGGGCAAAAAATCGGGACATTGTTTTCATAACAAACCTGAACCAGCGAATCTTTCTTTTTAGAATTTTTCACCAGGTATTTTCCCATTTCCCTGATGAACTCCCTGGAAGAATAGGGGCGCGGCTCAAGGCCATCAGCTATTTCTTTTACAGTCATATCGCAGTTCTGGAGCTCTTCCTCATCGATATAGGTATCGTAGATACGATCAATATAATGGTCTCTCAGATCCTTATCGTTGGCATATGGCGATCCTTTATAATGTTTAAATCCCAGCGCTTCAAAAAAGTCCATATCCACAATGGAGGCCCCTGTTGCAACAATGGCATCCACCATTTTATTTTTCACCATATCCACATAAACCTGCATGCAACCTCCGGCACTTGTACTACCTGCCAAAGTAAGAAAAACAGTACATCCTTCTTCTTTCAACATCCGGCTGTAAATATCCGCTGCCGATGCAGTATCACGGGACGTAAAAGACATGTCGCGCATAGCATTTATGATAGGGGTGCTATCAAACGATTTGATATCTATATGCTTAACAATATTTTTCTTTAATTCACTTTTATCCATGGTTTCTATATTTGAAATTGGTAACTCAATAATTTATAAATCAGTTTGCTGGCCAGGAAATTTGGGGCCTTATTTACCTTGTTAGGGCAAAGTTCAACCACATCAAACCCGATCAGGTTTTTTTGATCAATCACTTTTTTAAGAAATTGTATGGTTTCGTTCCAATATAAGCCACCAGGTTCAGGAGTACCTGTTGAGGCCATGATGGAAGGATCCAACCCGTCCAAATCAAAGGTCAGGTATACATTTGAAGAAAGCTTTGCAATGGCGGCATCCATCCAGTCAATACCTTTTCTGATATCTTCAGCGTAGAAAATATTTCCGGGAACTATATAGGGTAATTCCACCGTATCCATACTCCGAATCCCAACCTGCACATACGGCGCAATATCACGTGTACGAGCCATAACACATGCATGATTGTACTTACTGCCTTCATATTCAGGCCTGAGATCGGTATGGGCATCAATCTGCAAAACCGTAACATCTTTAAAATGTTCCACATGAGACTGAATTGCTCCAATACTAATCGAGTGTTCACCACCAAGGGTAACTACAAATTTATGATGGCGGATCAGGCGGGTAACCTCTTCGTAAACAGCTTCCGACATTTTTTCAGGGCTGCTGTTTTCTGTCACAGGATCAGCAGTAAAAATACCCAGCTTATATACTTCTGAATTTGTTTCAATATCGTAAAGCTCCATATTAGCTGAAGCTTCCAAAATAGCATCAGGGCCTTTATCAGCGCCTTTTATCCAGGTACTTGTTCCATCATAGGGTACTGGTAAAACAGCAATTTTCGAATCCACAAAATCGGTGAATTCATTATCTATACCTCCGTAGTTCATAGCTGCAAATATAAGAATTTAGTAACCGAGAATTTTCAACATTGACTTATAACTTTGCTCTTTTGCAAACAACTTGGTGGTATAATCACCATTTTCGTCAACATCAATAATAACATGTTTTGGAGCCGGGATAAGACAATGCTGAATGCCTCCATATCCACCTATCGACTCCTGGTAGGCACCTGTATGGAATAATCCAATGTATTGCGGAGTTTCAGGGCCATTCAATTTTGGTAAAAACACCGCGTTGGCATGCGCTTCTGAATTATAGAAATCTTCACTGTCGCAGGTAAGTCCGCCAAGGAAAACTCGTTCATACTCATGATCCCAATTATTTACGGCCAACAATACAAACCTTCTGTTAATGGCCCAGGTATCAGGCAGTGTAGTCATAAATGAACTATCGATCATATTCCATGATTCCCGGTCATTTTGCCTTTTCTGGTCCAAAATAGAATACAAGACAGCTCCGCTTTCACCTACCGTAAACGATCCAAATTCAGTATAAATATCAGGCTCTTCAACACCATTCAAATTGCAAATATTTTTAATTTGCTGAATGATTTCTTCGGCCATATATTCATAATCAAAATCAAATCCAAGTGAATTTTTAATCGGGAAACCACCGCCAATATTAAGTGAATCCAGCGTTGGACAAACTTTTTTCAATTCACAATAAACATTCACACTCTTTACTAGTTCGTTCCAATAATATGCTGAATCCTTTATACCGGTATTTATAAAGAAATGGAGCATTTTTAACTCAAGGTTGGGCTGGTTCTTGATCTTATCAAGATAAAGAGGAACCACATCCACATAACGAACGCCAAGTCTTGAGGTATAAAATTCAAATTTGGGCTCTTCTTCAGATGCAATTCTAATCCCCAATTTTATCTTTTGATTTTTCTTAAGTCCATTTTTTAGTTTATCTACCTCGTATATGTTATCACAAATAGGTACAATGTTTTGGAATCCCAACTCATTTAGTTTCAAAACATTTTCAATATACTGAGGTCTTTTAAACCCATTACAAATGATGTATTTATCTTTGTTATACTTCCCTTCTTCGTGAAGTTTTTCTACAATATCCAGGTCAAAAGCGGAGGATGTTTCAATAAAAACATCATTCTTTAAAACCTCATCCAAAACGAATGAAAAGTGTGAACTCTTGGTACAGTAACTATAATAGTAATTTCCGTTGTAATCTGATTTAGCCATAGCAACATTAAACCATTTCCTCGCTTTCTGAATCTGTTTGCTAATTTTAGGCAGATAGGTGATCTTTAACGGAGTACCATATTGTTTAATAACTTCCATAAGCGGAATGTCATTAAAATAAAGTTCATTGTCGATAACTTTAAATTCCTCCTGTGGAAATTCAAAGGTTTGATCGATAAGGTCAAAGTATTTGTTTTTCATTAAATTAAGAATTTAACTTCATTACTTTATAAAAATATTGCCAAACTAAACAAGTTAACCTTTGTTTACAAAGCAAAAGTAAACAATTTAAAAAAGTAAATCAGTCCGGAATTAATTCTTTCGATAAAATTTTATAATTTTATTATCTCTAAACAATTAATTAAATCTGCCATAAAATGAAAAGTACAATTATCATCTTTACAGCCATATTTTTCTCAGGCTTTTTAAACCTGCAAGTTCATGCACAAAGCATTTCCGCTGAAAAACTTTGGTCGACAGCCGACATATTAACTACCAGCGAATCTGTTTGTTATAATCCTGATGGGCCGTTTTTTTATGTATCCTGCATCAATGGCAATCCCCTCGAAAAGGACGACAACGGATTTATTGCAATAGTAGATCTTACCGGAGAAATTATAACCCAAAAATGGGCTACTGGCTTAAATGCTCCCAAAGGCATGGGTATTTTGAACAACTCACTATATGTAACGGATATTGACCGACTGGTTGAAATTTCGCTCGAAACGGGAAAAATCACAAGAACATACCCTGTGGAAGGGGCCAAATTCCTGAACGATATTGCAGTGAGCAAAAACGGCAATGTCTTTTTCAGCGACATGTCGACCAATAAGATTCATAAACTTGAGAAGGGCATAGTTAGCACCTGGCTTGAAGATGAATCACTGGTGAATCCAAATGGTTTGTATTGCGAAGAAAAGGAACTGCTTATCGGAACGAAAAACGGCATTTATTCCGTTAGGTACGACGACAAACGTATATGGCACCTCATTGCTGATACAGGAGGCATAGACGGATTAGAAGCTGATGGCAATAGCAACTATTTAATTTCGGACTGGATGGGAAAGGTTCAGTTAGTGAGTGCTGAAAACGAACCAATTGTATTGTTTAACACCAGCGAAAACGGTATCAATGCTGCCGACATTGAATACGTTATGGACAAAAATCTTCTGTTGGTTCCAACATTTGGCGATAACCGGGTAACAGCGTATAGAATAATTTATAACTAAATTTAAGATCAAATAAGTTACGATCTTTGGCAGGATATATGTAAACATTTGATCAGTTAAACCAAAATAAACACAAGATGAAAAATGTATTGTTAGTATTGATGTTAATCGGATTTCAAATGGGGTTTGCCCAAAAAATAGCCTATATTGAAGTTGATAAAATTCTTGACAAGATGCCAGCATTTGAAATGGCAAACAACGAAATTGATGCACAAATCAAACTCTGGGATGATGAAATCGACAAAAAATTTGATAAAATTGAGGAGCTTTACCAGGCTTATGTTGTAAATGAATCTCAAATGACTGACGAACAAAAGAAACAAAAGCAGGATGAGATATTTGATGCTGAAAAACAAGCCAATGAACTCAAAGATTCAAAATTCGGTAATGAAGGTGAATTAATGAAATTGCAGGAACAAAAATTAAAACCCATCTATGATCAAATCTATAACAAAACAGAGGAAATAGCTGCCGAAAAAGGTTATGACTATGTTTTTGAAAAGTCAGCCGAGTCGTCGTGGATTTATACCAATCCGGCCCTGAACCTTACAGAGGAGGTAATAAAAGCACTGAACCTATAAAAAAACCGGAGCAATGCTCCGGTTTTTTTTATAAGTCAAAATACACAAAACCATGCTGCACCGGATTGATACAAATTGCAGGTATTTGTGCTTCATTAAACATTATTTTTTCATTCCATGGTCCAAGACTAAAAATTCCGGAACCCAATTTTGTTTCAGTAACGATCATAATTGCATCAATCTCATTTGCTACTGAAAAGTCAACAAGCTCTCTGGCTGTTTCTCCATCAATTTGTGAAATGTGAACCGTGTACGGAATCTTTTCTTTTTTAAATTCTTCTACTATTTGCTTTGTAATAACATCTATTCTGCTCTGATCAATGGAGTTATCAACTTGTTCCTTATAAATATGAATATGTGAATTAAACCGCTGGTGCATGGCAATGGCATATTGCACCTTCTGCCTGGCTTCAGTAAATGAATTTACCGGAAACAAAACATTATTCAAATCACGAAATTTCTTTTTTTGCACAACTATCGTTGCAGCTTTTGATTGTGTAATAACCTTTAATGCATGGCTTCCGAATATTTTCTGAAACCCAACTTTTCCATGCGTTCCCAAAACAATAAAATTGGCGCCCACTTCATCTGCTTTTTTATGGATGAGGTCAAAAATACTTCCCTCTTCGTAAGCATATGACATTTCAATTTCGGATTGCATTTTAAAACCATCGATGATACTTTGCAATTTATCGGCAACTTTTTCATTTAATCCTTCTTCAACTTTAAAATAAGCCTGAGTAGTTTTATTTATCACATGATAAATGATCACTTTAAAATTGATTTTCCCGGCCATTTTCACAGCATAATCAATGGCATTGTGGCAAACATCTGAAAAATCAGTAGGAACAAGAATAATGTTATTTAATTTCATATTGCAGTTGTTGAATTTTTGGCTAAAATAATTAAAATTAAAAGAGATTTTCCACCTTGATCAGAAGTCTCGATTAACCAAAAGCCTGATCAACGGGTTCCCATAATTCAATTTTATTACCATCAGGATCCATAACCCAGGCAAATTTACCATATTCATATTCGGTAATTTCACCAATTACCTGCATACCTGACTTTTGCAATCGCTCCACCATCAGTTTCACATCATCCACAATAAAATTAAGCATATATGGCTTTTCAGAAGGTTTTAAATATTCAGAATCTGAATTAAATACGCTAAATTGAGTATAGCCTTTTTGCTCTGGCGAATCATCTTTACGCCATGTAAATAAATGTCCGTATTGATCACAGGGCAATCCAAGGTGCTCTTCGTACCATTTTTTGAGGGCTTCGGGGTCGTTTGATTTGAAAAACACACCACCCAAACCTGTCACTTTTCCTTTTTTTATTTCTTCGCTCATTGTAAAGTTTTTTGAATTAAAAAAGCCTGAACTTATATAAGAACAGGCTTTAAGCTTTTCAGTTCAATATGAAATTAATCTCCAAGACCAATTACAAGACCTCCGGTAAAATCACCTTGAAGCATAGAGGTTCCGGCACCAACAGAAAATCCTGACCCACCGGTTCCGACTGTAAAACCTGCTCCAGCCCAAAAGAAGGGTAAAAGTAACCTGCCTTGCAGTCTTAGTCCAACTTTATCGGTAATCCAAATTTTTGTTCCCAGCCCCAAACCTGCAGCAAACTTCCATGAATCGGAATAAACTGAGTTTTGCGGCGCAAAATAAGCAGCGCCTAAGGTCATACCACCATAGGGCACTATGTTATTATCCAAATCCAGTTCACGGATCGACCCAACCTGTATATAACCAACATTTACGTCGAACGGATCAGCGTTCAGGTAATCGTACCCAAAATAGGGTTTGAAACGGGCGGTTGTACTCATTTGTGACCAACTGATCTCAATTTTAGTGTCAGTTGCCACCGCAAAATCCATTGCCAGACCGTAATTAACGTTATCATCAATTTTCAAATCACCTTCGTAAAAACGCAATTTACCACCAAACATGTAACCTCCGTAAGGGCTGATTTCGATGCGCGACTGGGCAAGGATTTGTAAAGGATCCAACAGGACCATCAAAGCGAGTATTCCGGCAAATATTAAATTTCTTTTCATTGTTAGAATCATTTAAAGTTTAACAAAATTAACTTCCCCAGGCCATACCGATACTGAGTCCAAACCAACTGTGATCAATGGTATCTTTGGCCTTTAAAACATAATGATACCGGAAACTAACATTCAGGTAAGAGTCAAATGAAACAGGAACCAACAATCCTACTTCCGGTGAAAAACCAAAATGCCAGTTACGCTCTTCCACTGAATAAACTCCAAAATCAACCCGCTGATTGATCCTGTATGCTCCTGTTCCACCTCCGAGGTATAAACGGGGCTCCAAATCATCATTTCCCATGTAATAATGAGCCTGAAATAACATCGGATAAGCATTGATATAACGGTATTGATTTCCGGTAAGTGTTGCTGTTCCCTGCGTATAGGTTTCGCCAGAAAGTGACTCGTAAAAGGTTGACCATGTAAACAATCCGCCTAAGGAAACATTATCATCAATAAATCCACGTCCTTCAAATGTAATTCCCCGGAAACTTGGATTTTGAATATAATCACCTGTTTTCCCGGTTCCGAATGACATTGTATAATCAAAACTATACAGCGATTGTGCATAACTTAATGCACTAATAAAAAGTGCTGCAACAATAGTTATAATGTATTTCATTTTATCAATTTTTCTGGTTAGTAATTAGTTGCCATTGAGATAAGGTGACTGATCAAATGCCTGACGAATCCCTTTTGTAATCCGGTTCTCTGTAGTTGATCCTGATGTACCCAGCATGCCATTCAAAGCACCGGTCCATTCAATATTAATCACTTCATTTTCTTCATCAACATTATCCGGATCAAACATATCCCAAAGGACAGTACCCACTGAGTATGAAGACACATAGGTATAACCATACCAGGGATAGCCCCATCCATAACCAGGATAACCCCAGTAATTGGAGTCTTTCCAGTACCAGCCCCAGCCCCATCCGGGATACCAGGGTGATGAGTAAGCATAATAATTGGTGGTTTCAATAACGGTTACCACAACCGCAACATCGGGCTGAGGACCACTGGCATTTGTTGAGTCAAGTCGTGTATACCCAAGGGCATCAAAGTTACGTTCAAGTTCGCTCAGGATATAAGCATCAAAATCGTAATTTGGCTTTTCACCCTTATCAACAATATGGTTTATCGAATCAGCGAGGTAATAGGTTTGAATAGCGCCGAAATTATAGTTTTCGTCGTAGTTAGTATAAACGAGGTCCGTATCACTTATATACTCAGCGCCTCCGGGATAGCACCCTCCCAGCAATACTAAAGCGGAGAACAATACAACCCATTTAAAAGGTGATTTTTTCATAATAATAGTTTTGAATAATTTAATTGGGTGCAAAGGTACAAAAGACTTTTATTACTTTTCACATCGGCCATTTTGAATCTGTTGTTCATTAGGCATCAGCTTTTTAATGTTTTTCTAATTAAAAATAAAATTGTAAATCGCTGTGTTAAGTTTAAAAATCAATTAACTTTTATTAATTTCGCCTCTCAAAACACTGACTTAGTAAACCACAGGTTGAAAAAAATTTACCCAATCATATTGCTTATTCTTTTCATAGGCCCTATTCTGGGATATTTTATTTATTTAAATATTCAAAAACAATTAGTTAGAGACAACATAAAAGCCGAAATCCTGGGTGGAATAGAACTGGATAATTTAGTGACATTCACATTGGATGTAAAGGAAATCAAATCAAAATTCAGGTGGATTCACGAGCATGAATTTGAATATCAGGGGAAATTTTATGATGTAGTAAAAACAGAAATCTCTGGATCAAAAGTAATTTTTCATTGCTTCCCTGACGAAAAAGAATCACAATTGCAAAAAGAAATTGATAAATTAATTTCACAAGCACTGGGCAAAAACAATAAGGACAAAAAAAATCAGCAAGAACTTCAAAATTTGTTCAAGCTGATTTACACCCATGATTTTCATAAAAATCAATTGACACGTCCCAAAGATTCGAGTATTAAATATTCAAATTCCATTCATAATTATTTAATGTCAATTGCGCCCTGTCCATTAGTTCCTCCCCCACAATTTGGTTAATTCGATGTATACTACCGGCTTTTTTTTGAGCCATCAATTTTTAATTCGTTTAACCAATAATAATTGTAATGAAAAAAATCATACTTTTTTGGTTACTCATGGGGTTTATCAATTTTGGATATTCCCAGATCGTAACCGTAACCGATAATGAAACGGCACAACCACTCGACTTAGTAACTTTTGCCAGTCAATCACCCAGGGCATTCGCGCTGACCAATCCTGAAGGGCAGGCTGATATTAGCGAATTTAAAGGATCAGCAGTCATCGAAATCCGCCTTATGGGATATAAAACCGTGAAAATGTCGTGGACAGAGATCGAATCATTTAACTTCATACTCATGTTGCAACCATCCATGATCTCCCTTGATCAGGTGGTAGTTTCGGCAACCCGCTGGAGCCAGCCCAAACGTGATATTCCGGCTAAAATAACTACCATCACTCCAAAAGAGGCAAACCTTCAAAATCCGCAAACGGCGGCTGATCTGCTTGCAGTATCAGGTGAGGTGTTTATTCAGAAAAGTCAGCAGGGTGGCGGCAGCCCAATGATCAGGGGGTTTTCAACCAACCGGCTGCTTTATACAGTGGATGGCATTCGGATGAATACCGCCATTTTCCGAAGTGGGAACCTGCAAAACGTGATTTCGCTCGATCCTTTTGCCATTGAAAACACAGAAGTGTATTTCGGACCCGGCTCCATCATCTACGGAAGTGATGCCATTGGTGCCGTAATGAGTTTTCAAACACTCACTCCGCGTCTTTCACTTTCTGAAAGACCATTGGTAACTGGCATGGCCGAAGCGAGGCATGCCACTGCCAATAATGAGGTCACCGGGCATTTTAATGTGAACGTAGGCTGGAAAAAATGGGCTTTGCTCACCAGCTTTACCAGCTACAATTATGGCGACTTGCGAATGGGAACAAACGGTCCCGATGAATATTTAAAGCCATTTTATGTGCAACGTGCCGATAGCACCGATATCGTTATTACCAGCGACGACCCTCAGGTTCAGAACCCAACCGGGTATTCTCAAATAAATATGATGCAAAAAGTACGTTTTAGTCCGAATAAAAACTGGGATTTCCAATATGGATTCCATTATTCGACCACTTCTGATTATTCGCGATACGACAGGCTTATACGCACCAGGAAAGGGTTGCCCAGAAGCGCTGAATGGTATTACGGTCCGCAGGTTTGGACAATGAATAACCTGAGCATTACGCATCATGGCAACAATGGTTTATATGATGAAATGACCATCCGGCTGGCACAACAATATTTCGAGGAAAGTCGCCACGATCGCGATTTTAACGGAGAAACACGGAGTAACCGGACGGAAAAAGTGGATGCATATTCCGCAAACATTGATTTTCAAAAACGTACCAGTGAAAATCTAAGTCTTTTTTATGGCCTTGAGGCAGTAATAAATGATGTAACCTCAACAGGAACTGACGAAAATATTATAACCGGAAGTACCATTGAAGGGCCTTCGCGCTATCCTCAATCAACCTGGAGCAGTTACGCAGCTTATATCACCGGGCAATATCATTTTGGTGAAAAATTCATGGTGCAAGCAGGGGCCCGTTATAATCAGTTCGGACTGGATGCCGATTTCACCAACAACCTGGATTATTATCCATTCCCTTTCAACACCGTTAATATCAATGACGGAGCAATGACCGGGAGCCTCGGATTTTCATATAACCCTGATGACACCTGGACAGTGAGTTTAAACGGATCAACTGGCTTCCGTTCGCCCAATGTTGATGATATTGGAAAAGTGTTTGACTCGGAACCAGGATCGGTGGTTGTCCCCAATCCCGAGCTGAAAGCCGAATACGCCTACAACGGTGAAATTGACATTGCCAAAGTTTTTGGCGAGGTTGTTAAAATTGATATAAGCGCATTTTATACCATGCTCGATAATGCCATGGTTCGCCGTGATTATACACTAAACGGGCAGGACAGCATTGTGTATGAAGGTGAAATGAGCAAAGTACAGGCAATTCAGAATGCGGCGAGCGCAACCGTTTATGGTGTTCAGGCAGAAATTGAAGTTAAACTGCCTTCCGGGTTTGGCTTTTCAACCAAATACAATTATCAGAAAGGTGAAGAGGAACTGGACGACGGAACCACAAGCCCGTCGAGGCATGCCGCACCGGCATTTGGCATCACCCGGTTGATGTACAATTACCAGAAACTGAATATGCAGTTTTATGCCGTTTACAACGCTTCGGTAAAATATGATGATCTACCCGAAGAAGAGAAGGGAAAAGACTATCTGTATGCTATTGATGACAATGGGAATCCCTGGTCGCCATCGTGGTACACCCTTAATTTTAAAGCGATGTACCAGCTAACCGACCTGATCTCATTGAGTGCCGGACTTGAAAACATCACCGATCAGCGCTACAGGCCCTATAGTTCAGGAATTGTAGCTCCCGGACGGAATTTCATTATTTCAGTCAGGGCTACCTTCTAATAAAAGATCAGATCCGGGTTGTAAGGATTCTTCAAACAAAACATCCAATAAAGGTGTTATCATGTCAAGAGTTGGTTACAACCCGGTTTTTTATGCTCAAAACAAATATATACATACCCGTTCTATGGTTCGTGATGTTAGGGACAAGCCTGTTTTCACAAGAGGTTCCTACCTTATCTTATTTTAACATAACCGCTGGAAGCAAACAGGTATTTTTAAGCTGGCAGTTGAATGCAGGCGCCACCTGTTTAGGTATGGAAATTCAGCGAAGTGAGGATGGTAAATCATTTGAACAGGTCGGAAAGATCGGAGGAATATGCGGCGACATTACCAAGCCCATTTCATACAGCTATATTGATGAAACGCCACCCCTTAATACAACCCTTTATTACCGGCTGGAGCTGGGCCAGGGAGCTTTTACCGACACTGTAATAACCGAGCTGATTGACCTAAATGCTTTTGCCATACAAATTCGTCCAAATCCTGTTAAAAACAATGCTAAGATTTACTTTAGCAATGAAAGCAGGATGGAGCATACATTAAACCTTTACGACCTCACAGGCCGCAACCTGGGGAGTATCAGCAGCAGCGAGTCATTGTTTGAACTCGAAAACCTCTCCCACCCCACAGGCATTTATATGTATATCATTCGATCGAAGGATGGCACAAAGAACTACTCTGGGAAAATGATGATCGTGGATTAGGTATGTTTATTCCATCCTTTTTGTGATCTTTTCCCAATCTGTTTGCAAATATCTCTTTTATGGATAGCTCATACGATTCCGGCAATTTCCCCGTTAACTAATCGCTATGGAAAGATTACTTTACCTCCTTCTTTGTTTAACTCTTTCAATAAACATTTTTGCGCAAACCCGCACCATCCATGTATTTGTGGCCCTGTGTGATAATGAACATCAGGGCATTGTACCTGTTCCGGAAAAACTTGGAAACGGAAAAGATACGAAAAGCAATCTGTATTGGGGCGCAGCTTATGGTGTGAAAACTTATTTAATCAATAAAACAGACGAATGGAAATTAATTTCTACGCTTGATCCGGATAATCCCAAAATACTTGAAAGATTGTTATTTAAGCATAACACCGAAGATGTTTATTTACTGGCTGATGCCTGGGATGGAGAAGAAATAAAAGCATGTACTGAAGACTTTTTAAAGACAAGTAACGGACAATTACCACTGATCATTGAAGTAGATTCTCTCAGCTTATCATTTGGAGGGCTATCCGATCTTATCGCGTATTCGGGCCACGATGGATTGATGGATTTTCCCGTTGATATTAAATATGAACCAGTTCCTTCTCAACCAAAAGAAGTTATAATTTTAGCCTGTTTCAGTAAAAGATTCTTTTCAAATGAATTAAAACAAGCCGGAGCAATTCCGCTATTATGGACAACACACCTTATGGCTCCAGAAGCTTACACTTTAAAGGCTGCAATTGATGGCTGGATCGAAAATGAATCAGGGGAACAGATAAAAGAGCGGGCTGCCCAGGCATATCATAAGTATCAAAAGTGTGGGATAAAAGGAGCGAGAAATTTGTTTTCAACCGGCTTCTGATTCCAAGCTATTTCATCTATTTAACATAGGACCATTAGCATGAATTTTTAAAAAATCTATTCCGGCTGATACCCTTCCAGCAGATCCTGGTCGAGGGCTGATTTAACAAGTCCAACAGAATTCCTTACACCCAGTTTTTCAAGCAGGTTTTTTCGGTGGGTCTCCACGGTGGCCAGGCTCACAAAAAGCTTTTCCGCTATTTCGGCGCTGGTAAATTCCTGGATGATCCAGTAAAGTACATCTTTTTCGCGGCGGGTAAGCCTGGGTTTATCGGGCTCTTTCTTTGCCGGTTTTTCAATTCCTCGGTCGTTCATCCAATGAGCAATCAGGTTGCGTGAAGCTTCGGTGCTGTAATAGGTATTTCCATTATTTACTTCCTGAATGGCATGCAGTAGTTCATCTTTTTTAGCATTTTTAAGAATATATCCCAAAGCACCGTTCTCAACCATGCTGGCGATAATACTCGCTTCGGAATACATGCTCAGGGCCAAAATGCGGACGTGGGGGAAATTAGTTGAAAGGTGTTTACAAGTAGCAATCCCATCACGGCCCGGCATGTTCACATCCAGCAAAACTACATCAGGTGCTTTATTTTCGACCAACTGGATCAGTTCATCTCCATTAGCAGCCGAACCAATTATTTTAACGGCCGGGTGCCCATCCAGCATAGAACTGATACCTTCGATGAAAAGTTGATGGTCGTCTGCTATATAAACCCTGATCATACCTCTTCTTAATTATTGATTGGAATATCCATGGTGAAAGTACTTCCTTTTCCAACAGCCGACTCAACATAAAGTTTTCCTCTCAGGTAATCAACCCGCCTTTGAATGCTTTCCAACCCAAGACCAGCCTCAATTTTATCCTGATCAAAGCCCTTGCCGTCATCTTCCACAATCAGGTTGAGCATGTTTTCATGCCAGGTAAATTGAACGATCAGTTCATTGGCTTGCGCATGCTTTGAAACATTATTCATCAGTTCCTGAACAATGCGATAGAGCATCATCTCCTGCGTTTTATCCAACTTTTGCTTATCGCCAAATTCCTGCATCACTACATTCATTTTCCCGGTTGATTTCAAATTGTTTACCAGGTCGTTCAATGCCGGCATAAGTCCCAGTTTTTCAAGTGCACCGGGCATCATATCATGCGAAATTTTCCGAACCTCCACGCAGGCATCATCCAGCATCTCGAATGCTTTTAAATGTGCATTTAGTTTTTGCAGGCTGTTAAGTTCCTCCTGAATTTTATTAAAATGCATTTGAATGGTCGATAGTAAACTTCCTAACCCATCGTGCAGGTCGTTGGCAATTCGGGCTCTTTCCTCTTCCTGCCCTCTGATCATTGCATCCATTGAGTGAATCGTCTTTTCCTGTTCCAATGCCTGAATTTTCCGTTGGTTTATTTCTTCATTTTGTTTGGCTAAAAGCCTGCTTATCCTCAGTTTTTGACGATAAAAAACAACCAGGAATCCCAGGAGGATCAATAAAAGTCCCAATCCTGCCAGGAAATATACCAGGTTCCTGTTCCTTCGCTCCTGCAATTGCTGATTAAACTCCAACCGCATGATCCTGCGCTCCTTATTTTCAGTTTCATATTTCAATCGCAGCTCATTCACGGTTTGTTGCATTTTATGGTTATAAATACTATCGTTTAAAAAATGAGCCGAACGGGTAAGGTCCAGGGCTTTCTTAATATTTCCAACAGCCTCATAAGCTTCAGCCAGGTGTATCAGCAAATCAATTCGCTCCTCTTCCAATCCGAGCTCACGGTTCGATTTCAGCGCTGCTTCCATATTCCCAATACCTTCATATATATCCCCGGTTTTCATTTGGTAGTAACCCTTGAAATGTCGGAAAGTACTCATTTCGGCAAGGTTATTTTGGGTTCTTGCAATTTCCAGGGCGAGGGATGAGAAATCAAGGGCCTTGCTGAAGTTTTTTTGTTTACCGTAATAATCAGCCAGATTTGAATAAACATACGAAAGGATGAACTGATCATTAAGCGACTCTGCAATGGTCATGGCCTCCATAAATTGAGGTAACACTTGCGTGTTTTGTCCGGCGGCTCCTTTTGCGATACCAAGGTTAACAAGCGACGAAGCCAGGCCACTGCTATCCTGAATTTGTTGTGCCATTGCAACCGCAATAGAATCATAATAGATAGCATTGGTCACAAGCCCCATTTCCAGGTACAAAGCTCCCAGGTTTGAAGATGCCCGCGAGACTCCTAAGCGGCCAGCTGTTTCTTCAAATAACCGGATTGACTGGATATAATAGGAAGCTGCCGGCTCAAAATCTCCTTTAAGTTGATACACCGTCGCCATGTCAAAGTATAACTTTGCTTTTTCGTTGATTATCGGGCCATGATCCATTTTTTCATCCGCCAATTTAAAATAGAGCATAGCAGAATCGTATTTTGATTGATCTTTATATACCAGACCCTTATACCGGTAATTCAGGCCTTCAAGTAAATCAAATTGCTTTTTTTGACTTTGATCGATCGCTATATCATAAAGTTTCATGGCGATGTTGGGCTCAGTACTCTCAAATGAATATGCCACATCCGAAAGGTTTCGGATTCGGATACTATCGTTTTCGATCTCCGCCATTTGACCCATGATACTATCAATGCGCTGGCTGCCTGTTTGCCCGTTGACAAATGAATTAAGCAGGCTAAACAGAAAAATGAAAATGGTATTTCGACTGATCTTGTTTTTCATCAATTGCAAAGATCAAAGATAAATCAAAAGGTTCTTTCATGGTTTTCCATGAATTTTCGTCCAAATCCAATATATAAAAAATCATTGTTTTCAGGGAACTTAAAATCACCCAAACCCCTGAAAAGGGAACCAGTTCCGACCCTTAATTTTGCTTCTCGACAACCAACAAAATTTTTAATTCAATCACTAATCCTGATAATTATGAAAACAAAAAACACCTTTACTTTATTAGCACTCATCATGCTCATTAACATTTTGCACGCGCAGGTTCATTTCGACTGGGCCATGCATTTTGGTGGTAACCAATACGAATATGTAAACGATATCGCTGTTGATCCGGATGGCCCTGTTTATGCCACCGGCAAGTTTAACTCTGCCCCGGCCGACTTTGATCCAACCGGCGCTGTTTTTAATCTTTCGGCGGATAGCTACGGTGATATATATGTTGCCAAATATGCTTCCAACGGATTACTTCAGTGGGCATTCAAAGCCGGAAACCCCTCCTATATCGACTACGGAACTGCCATCGAAATGGCGCCAAACGGAAGCATTTGTGTAGCCGGCGTATTCACCGGCAACGCTGATTTTGATCCCGGAACGGGGAGTTTTTACCTGGGTTCAAATGGTAGTGAAGACTGCTTTATTGCAAATTACGATACACAAGGCAACTTTTTATCTGCCATTTCATTTGGAAGTACCGGTACCGACCTGATCACAGATATGGCCATCGACAATGCCGGAAATCGTTATGTGGTTGGCCGCTTTGCAGGCATCATCGATTTTGATCCCGATCCGGTTGGAGAGTACCTGGTGCAAGCAACCTATATTGATGCATTTATGGCAAAATATAATGCCAATAATGAAATAGTTTGGGCCTATAACTTTGGAGGGGACATAACTGATGAAGGACTTGGGCTTTCGGTTGAGCCAGTTTCAGGCGATGTTTGCATCACCGGCTACTTTAGCAATACTGCCGATTTTGATCCCGGTATAGGGTTTGCCTCGCTAGTTTCCAATGGTTATGACGATATTTTTGTGGCACGTTATGATACCGATGCAAACCTGCAGTACGCTTTTGGATTTGGTTCGGCCAATGCCAGTGAAAAAGGGACGGATGTTCAGTTTGATCACGATAGCAATGTTATATTAACCGGAATTTTTAACGGTATCATTGATTTCGATCCGGGAACAGGGGTACACCAGCTTGCGCCTGTAAGCCAACATGTCGACATGTTCCTGGTAAAATTTAACCCGGCCGGAAACCTTATTTTTGCTGGCAGTATGGGCGGTTCAGGGACTGAAGCAGCAGAAAGAATTGCGGTGGATTATGAGAATAACATTTTCCTAACCGGAGCCATCAATTCCTATTCATGCGATATGGATCCGGGGCCGGATACAGCTTACCTTCCCACACCCATGAACAACGACCTGTTCATCGCCAAATACACCCCGATGGGCGAATATTACTGGGCCGGGTCGTTTACCGGAAGTCTCATGAGCGAAGGGCTCGCGCTGGAAGCAAATGATGATGGAATTATCCTGGGTGGCAGCTTTGCCGGTCAATCCAATTTCGACTTTACAACCGGTAGTGCCCCCATGCAGGCCCCTGGATTTGGAGACGAGTCATTCCTTTGCCACTATATTGTGGATTGTGAACTGGATATGGAAGTAATGGAAGTGGAAGGTACCTTGTATTGCAATTTTGAAAACGGGACCTTCCAATGGGTGGATTGTGATGACAATTTTGAGCCCATTACCGGCGAAACCAACTCCTGGTTTACGCCATCTGCAAGTGGCAATTATGCAGTTGTTGTTACACAGCACGCTTGCGTTGATACATCAGCATGTATGGAATTTTTGTATACCGGAATTGCATCAAACAGGGCCGAGAAGTTAAATATTTACCCCAATCCGGTATTGGAGAATTGTACCATTGAAACGTCAAATAATGCTGCAATTAAATTCATTGAAATATTGGATATGAGTGGCAGGCTAATTTTGCAAGTTAAGGGGAATGGGCTTGCAAACCAAACAATTGAATTGTCAAATCTGAATAAAGGGATTTACATGGCCAGGATCCATTCAAACGGATCGGTTATTACGCATAAAATCCTCAAACAATAAGGTGATCATTTAATTCAGGACCGGTGTTTTGAGAATTCAGAACACCGGTTTTTTCATTAATCCCCTTCGGCAACTTCAACACAGCCATATTGATCCAAATAGGTGATAGGATTCAGATAAAACATCTTCCGCCAACCCTGATGGTCGCGGTCGGCACGCCAGGGATAAGGCACCAGGGTCAAGATAGAGTAATGCAAATGTGCCGGGGTATTGGCAGCATTCCCGGTTTTGCCAACCTCCCCGATTATATCTCCTGAAGCCACAATACTTCCCACATGCGTATGAAATTTGCTAAGATGCGCATAATAATGAATTCGCCATTTGGGACCTAAAACCATAATTGAATTGCCACCTCTCCCATTTTCACCGGCAAATACAACAAGGCCCCTGGTGCTTGACAAAACCGGTTTACCTTCCGGGGCAAAAATATCAACACCCTTGTGTGTAATGGATTTCCCCCAGGGATATGCCCAGTAACTTTGCGGGTTCCAGTCGCCCGAAGTAGCCCCCTTAACAGGGATCACAAATTTTTGCGGGATTAAAAAACCAATAAAAACAATTACAATTACAGCAAGAAAAAAAATTCGTTTTTTCATATATATGATTTTGGAAGTTAAAAGGCAAACGATGATCAGGTGATTTTGGTATACTTTAAAATATTTGGTTGGTGTTTCAACAAAGGCCCGATAGAATTGTTGTTCTGACAAAACAAAAACAATGGAGATTTTAGTTCCCTATTTGCATTTCCTTGGAATAATGACCCTGATGGGCTCACTCATATCTGAACATTTAATACTGAAACCCGGAATTGATGGTTCACGGATCAAACAACTTGCAACCATTGATATGATCTATGGCCTGGCCGCCATCCTTGTTTTGGCAACCGGACTGCTGCGATGGTTTGTTTACGGAAAAGGATCGGAATACTACCTGAGCAATCCTTTTTTCCATACTAAACTAACCTTATTTGCGATCATGGCTATCCTGTCAATTTGGCCCACCATTCGTTTTTTAAAGTGGCGCAAACAAGTAAAGAATGGCCAAACACCCGAAATCAGCGAAAAAATGGTAAAAGGAACATTGATGTTTATCAGAATTGAGCTACTGCTTATTTCGATCATCCCACTGCTGGCAGTGTTTGTAGCAAGGGGAACAGGACATAACTAGGATTTAATTGTAAAAATCAAATTATAAGTTAAGGCCGGGTGAATGCCCGGCCTTATTTATTTCCGGATCATCAGTGACTTTTTTATTTATATCAAATCAGAAATTTAACATTCTTTCGTTATCCTTTCTCAATAATTCATTAATTAATATCAATACCCATGAAAAAGTACAGCATTATTTTAATTGCCTTCATTATCCCGTTTATCACTTTTGCACAAACCGATGAACCCGCAAATGACACACCCTTCATCGAAGTAACCGGTTATGCCGTAAAAAAGGTAGTCCCGGATGAAATTTTCATCCAAATCATCCTGAAGGAACGGCAGGAAAACCGCGAAACCATTACCGTAGAAAAGCAACTGGATGACCTGAAAAATGCCTTGACAGCATTGGGCATTCCATTAGAAAACCTCGATATTGCCGATGCCGCTGCCGAATATATCCGGGTAAAATGGACAAAGAGGGATGTGGTAAAACAGGGTGAATACGAACTGAAAGTCAAAAGTGCCGAAGAAGTAGTGAAGGTATTTGAAAAACTGGGCGACCTCGATGTGGAAGATGCCGATATTATCCGTGTCAGTCATTCCAAAATGCAGGAATTCAAAAAGGAGGTTGAGGTTAATGCCATCTCCGCTGCCCGCGATAAAGCCGATTACCTCCTGGCTGCCATCGGACAGGAACGGGGTTCTGCACTCATTGTAAAATCGATTGATGTGTTTGATGATTCCGGTTATTTGCTTTATAATTCAAATGTTCGCGGATCAAGAGCTAATGATGTGAGTTACTATCAAGATTATCAGGCCAAAACAATAACCAAAGAATTCATCCAATTCAAAAAAATAAACATTGAGGCTAATATTTATGTTAAATTTGAGATTGTTCATTAAGTACACATTAAAATTAAATCTCATAGTTTCTAAATATTCCTGTTTCATTACCTTTTTATCTATGCTGATCATCGTCGGTTGTTCATGCCCGCAAAAGGATGAAGCAACAACTTCCGTCGATCACGCAACCACTACTCCAGACACCACTGCCCGTGCAACCGGCATCGGGGTATTTTCTTCACATCGGACAACCCCAGGGCTACTAAGGAATGGTACAACAAAAACATGGGCCTCACGATGGATCCGTACGGTGCGGTATTTGAATTGCGGGATGCCAACCTCCCCGACGAGATCAACTATCTCCGCTGGTCGGTATTCGACACGGCCACAACCTATCTGGATCCTTCAAAAAAAGAATTCATGATCAACTACCGGGATCAAAACCTGGATGGGCTGCTGCAAAAACTGAAAGCCAACGGGGCTGTGCAACTCGATTCCATCGAAAGTTACGATTACGGCAGATTTGTCCACCTGCTCGACCCATTCGGGAACAAGATAGAATTATGGGAACCGGTTGACGAAGCGCTGACCGAACTGGGCGGGGAAACGAATAAATGACCCCCGAAGTCATCATTATTAAGGCCGTTCTTAATTCCAGTTAAGTCCTGTTATCAGTGATTTTTCTTTGCATAGTTTTAAAATCATCTTCGGTAAGCCGGCGGAACGAAAACCTGTACCCTTCATATATGGCCAATGCATAAAAAAGCAAATCCATAGGATGAAATGTAGCAATCATAATATCCGGCAAAAAATGGTAATCGATCAAGGTTAGTGTCTGGAAATAACCCAGTTCTTCCTGTTCAGCAATAAATTCGATAATGCTTAGAAAGTTACCCAATAAAACACCAACAAAGGAAATAATTGCTCCAACCACACCAAAAACCTGGTCGATTCCATTGCCCCCAAACCGTACGGCAAAACCTACAGCAGCACCAACGGCGAGCGCCATATAACCAATTTGAAAATTGGTAACCACAGTTACCAACGCCCAAATTGCAGCCATTGCAATAGCAGCAATTGAACCGGCAAATATGGCATAGGGTAGGTTTTGTTCAAGACGGAATTTTTCCAGCATCTCACTATTAAGCATTCGATTTGCATCGGCTACACTAATTGCTTCATTATTTTTAGTAAGTACGGTCATGTCGTGCTCATAGTCAGGGCATACTTTTTCAAACTTTGCAAAGTCACCTGTTAAGCCACATAGCAATCCTTTTTGCAAATCCATTTTTCGTTTGGTACATTTTCGGCAAAAAACCAGTTGATCATCTCTTGTCATGTTTGTTTGAGTTTATTTGTTAATAATTATGGTTTTAAATTCAACATTAATATCAGTCGAAGGAATTCTGCAACATATTGGATCATTCCGTCAATTTCCTGATCAACCCATTAAAAACAATTCCATGAAAAGGCAAAACCATAAACCAGTATAACCGGCCCCAGATGCCCAATGGCCGCAACGTAGCAGTTTGATACAAAATACCATCTTCAATCTTAAATTCGAGCCAGGCTTCACCAGGTATCTTCATTTCGGCATAAAGGAGCAATCGTTTTCGCTCTTTATTGGCATAAACAACCCGCCAAAAATCAAGTGACTCCCCTACTTCAAGGTCATCCGGATCACGACGGCCACGCCGCAGGCCAACCCCACCAACCATTTTATCCATCATTCCGCGGAGTTCCCACAGCCAGTTGGCATATAACCAGCCCTTTTCACCTCCCAGCGACCATATCCGCCGTAAAGTTTCAGGCTCATCTTTTACCCGCCGTTGTCGCTCATCTTTCAAACAACCATAAACCGGAACATCTATTCTGCGGGATAAACCCTCTTTAAGTATTTCGCTCGACATAGCATCGGTCCAACTGGATAACACATGATGCTGGGCGATCGTGTCAAATGCCAGCAAAATAGATTGCTCATAGGTTAATAGCTCAATATTTAGCCAATTATTCAAATTATTAGGTTTGCATATTACCTCCACTTTCATGCTGTCAACAAGATTTCGGGCAAGTTTATAGGAAGTTGAAGTAACAAAATAAAGCCAGTATGAAGAAAGTCTCGGAGGAAGTAACGGAACGGTAATTATAAACCGTTTCAAGCGTCTCACCTTCGCATATTGAAGCAACATTTCTTTGTATGTGAGTATTTCCGGGCCTCCTATATCAAAACTTTGATCAAAGGTTTTGGGGTTGAGCAAAACCTTATTTAAAAACTGGATTACATTTCTTATTGAGATTGGCTGCGATCGTGTTTCGAGCCAGCGGGGTGCAATCATTAAAGGCAACTTTTCCACCAGGTCGCGGATGATTTCAAAGGAGGCACTGCCCGAGCCCACAATAATACCAGCACGTAAAGTTGTTAGATGATATTTACCCAAAGAAAGTATATTTTCAACATGCAATCGCGACCGGAGATGTTTTGACAATACTTTTTCGTTTGCTATTCCACTTAAATAAATAACCTGTTTCACGTTGGTCTGATCCATCCGGTTTTTAAAATTTGTTGCAGCCCATTCCTCAAGTACATCAAAATCGCGTATAGTCCCTGTCATCGAATGGATAAAATAATACGCCACATCAATGTCCTCAGGAATTTTGTAAAGCTCCTCTTCCTTCAGAAAATCCACTTCGATCATGCAGCAACTTTCAGTATATATGCCATTGGTGTGATAACGCCGGCTATCGCGCACGCAACAAATAACTTCATGGCCCTCTTTTAACAAAACAGGCAACAGTCGTTTGGCAATATACCCGGTACCACCGGTTAGGAGGATGCGCATAATGACATATTTATCACAACTTCAAATCTGAGCTTGTAAAGATAAAAAAATGCAAATTAGAATTTATAATTAGGATCGCATACGGCTAATTTAATAAATTAGCTAATTCTCTATTTTAAAATAATTTCAAAAAAAACAGACGGTCCGGACAACCATATTTCAATGATTGATCACTAACCTAAAAAAGACAAGGCCGAAATGATGCCCAGTTTATCCGAAGAACAAATAATAAATGGCTGTTTGAAAAACGACAGGATTGCACAGAAGGCTTTGTATGATCAATATAAAACGAAAATGTATACCCTTGCCTACCGGATCACCAACAATTTTGAAGATGCCAACGATGTGCTGCAGGAAGGTTTTTTACAAGTATTTGAAAGCCTCCCCTCCTTTAACGGCGAATCGAAACTGGGAACCTGGGTACATACCATCATGGCGCGGGCAGCATTACGAAAGATCAAAAATCGCATTTCCTTTGATGAGATACCTGAAACCCAGCAAGCCGTGGTAATCGACTGGGGAGCGGAAATAGACGCACAAAGGCTGGAAACCGCCATTTCCAACCTGCCTGATGGTTACCGCTCCATTTTCACCTTGTATGAAATTGAAGGTTTTAAGCACAATGAAATTGCAACAATGCTGGATATTTCGGTAAACACCTCCAAGACTCAGCTTTTTAAAGCCAAACGAATGCTTATAGCTAAACTTAAAATTAAGAGCTAATGGAGAAAAACCGCGGCATATTGCAAAAAGCACTGGGGCGTTTAAGAATTTATTCACCGGATGAAAGTAGCTGGGAGCAACTGGAGGAAACGATGAATAAAAAAGTCCTGGCCGGCAAACTTGGTGAAATTGAACCTCCTGAATTTATCTGGAATCAGATTGAACAACAATTAGATCTAAGTGAAACATCCGGTAAACTTCAGGAATTTAACCCACCTGAAAGGATTTGGAACAGCATTGAAAAACAACTAAACCAAAAATCAAAATCCAGGGTTTTGCATCTCTGGACCCGATTATCTTTAGCTGCCGCATCAATTCTATTGATCGGATTGATTGTTTATTTTTCCAATTCGCGAAAGACAGCTCAAATAACCTATTCGGAAGAATGGACAGAAACACAGGATTTGGATCAGTGGCAGCAGGATGATGGATTGGTATCAGAAGCCCTGGCTGTGATTTGTCGTGAAAAACCGGCAGCTTGTGAATCCCCTGAGTTTAAAAAGATGGAGCAGGAACTTGATTTCCTGGAGCAGTCGAAAGAGGATATTTTAAAGCGCATGAACCCTTATGATGATGACCCCGACCTGGCGGTGATGCTTACAAAAATCGAACTGGAACGGACCGACATCATCACTCAAATGATAACCCTTGTGAATTAAGCCATGAAAAGAACAATAAAAATACCATGGATCATCTTACTGCTTCTGCTGTTTGGCATAGCAGTGAAAGCACAGGTAAAAGTGCAGGTATTGAGTAAAAAGGTTACAAAAAACCTGGTCTGGGCTGATGGCCAAAGTTTGATAATCAATGCCGAACATGCGGATATAATTTGCACAACGCATGCCCAAAACAGCATCGTGCTGGAGCTTACCATCACTGCAAAACACGAAAATAAAGAACGGGCTGAAGAAGACCTGTATAAAATGAAATGGCTTTCGGAGACGAAGGGAAATAAAATTTTCCTGAGGAATTATGTTGAACTTTCAAGAGGTGAGTCCAGGCCTGAATCATCCATTAAAGTCACCTACAACCTCAAGGTACCCGAAGGTTGTGCGCTTAACATCCGAAATAGTTTTGGGAGCATAAATGTGAAAAATGTTAAGGCCGGCCTGAAGATCAACAGCGAATATTCAAAGATCACGCTTGAAAACGTGGGTGGCAAAACCGACATTGAAACCTTGTTTGGCGATGTAACCTGGAATGGGCTCAGTGGTGAGGCTTCAGTTAACAGCAATCGTTCGGATATCAACCTTTCGGGGCTCAGCGGAAATGTTGAACTGAATGCATCCATTGCAGAGATCAGGCTTCGGGATTTTAAAGATGTTAAACAATTAAACATCAAAGCTGAAAAGTCGGTGATTGACCTTATTATACCCCTCTTTGACCATTTTGCTTATTCCCTCGATCTTTCGGATTGCGAATTTTCAAAACCTGAAAATATGCTCCTGGAATTACCCGCAGAAAAAGCAAACAAAATCGTTCTGGAATACCAGGCAAATCAAAATAAACCACTTGTTTCAATTTCACTAACCTACGGCTCATTGGCCATAAATCCCTGACATGAAAAAAAATCAATCCCATAAATTTATTTTGATGCAAATCGCTCTGCTCGCGACAATGTTGATACAGTATTCAAACACACTTGCGCAAAATAACAGCGATAAGGATTCAACTTTACAGCTTCCCGACAGCATTGTTCAATATATTGCCCCGATTGATTATGCATTGATGATGCATGAAAATACGTCATGGCTTGTAAAGGCTAATTTGATATATGAAGATTGGTACTTCGGAAGAACCTATGTTAAATTTGGGATTGAAAAAAGGGTATTTAGACCTTTAACCATAAATTTAAGTTACAATCCAAGTTATACAATTACAAGTTTTGAAAACGGTTGGAATTTTAATACAAATGTTTTGGAACTTGAGACTCGCTGGTATTATCGTTTATTGAAACGCAGACAACAAAAAAGTCTGAACTTTAACATGTCTGATAATTATTTCGCAATTGGAGTTGAAAGGATTCATTTGAAGCCTTTAGATGGGCTTGAGTATCCCGCTGTTTATAGTACGAATTTCTACAAATATTACCTTAAGTGGGGTTTACAACGAAGGTTATTTAAACATGGATTGGCTGATGTTGGAATTAAAGCAGGCATCATGACTGGCGATGCAGCCATTTATGAACCTTCACTTTCCCTAAACACCTATTTCGATTTTGGGCTCGGAATAACCCATGACAAATACCGGTTAGACAATGAAAAGTTGTGTCCGGTTCTTAAGTGTTATGAAGCTCAATCTTATTTAATAAAAACAAATCTTATCAGTCTTTTTAATTTCCAATATCACAGTCGTTATAAAAAATTGGAATTAGCTCCGACATTGGCTTTTGAGAAAAAGATTGGAAACAGCCCATTTTCCATCAATGCAGAACTTATTGCTGTATTAAGATTTAGCGGAAAAAACCTAGATCAATATTCAAAGAGATTTAAGTTAGATCGAGAGGACTATTATGCTACTTTGGAGGCAAGATGGTATTATAACCTTAACAAAAGAATATTAAAAGGAAAATCGGGCAATGGTTTATCTGCAAGTTATATAGCCGCAGGTAATGTATATTTAGAGAGAAGGTATAACTATAAATTCAACGATAGCTGGAATACGGTTTACATAACTGCAGGATGGCAACGGGTATTTGCTGAACATTTATATTATGACATTCAATGGGGAATGGGTTATACTTATAAAACCACAGCGTCTGGGGGATTCAATCCATTCTTTAAAATGGCCATGGGGCTTAGATTTTAAAAGGCCTAAAACTTATGAGCATGAAAGAACAAAACAAAATAACTTGCAATATTTACATTCAAAAGATTGGCTTCCTTGTAGCTGTTTCTTTACTAATGTTATTGACGAAGCAGGCTGCCTCACAAAATGATACATCAGCTCAGTTACCTGACAGCATCCTGCAATACATCACCCCGATGGAGTACGCTTTTATGATGCATGAGGATACGAAGTGGTTGGTTAAACTATATTTTGAAGACCACTCTGATCCCTATTTCTTTGGCTCAACTATAAATCTTGGAGCAGAATTAAAGTTAACAAACACACTAAGTTTAAATACCTATGTTTCTCAATATGCATCGTTTGAAGAATCAGAATTGAAAATTTCAGAATATCTCAATACATATTTTGAAGGCCGATGGTACTATAGAATTAAAGAAAAAATCAAGAATGATAAACCTGCAAATAGCCTTTCTGATAACTATCTTGCTCTGGGGATGCAATATCGATTCCATACCTTCGAAAGGGATTTGGGTTCTTCAGATTATACCTACATCACAGAAAACACATTGTATTTAAAATGGGGATTACAACGAAGATTCATAAAATATGGGCTTGCTGATTTTGGCCTAAAGGCTGGATTGACGAATATTTTTCAAAGTGACCAGAAAATTAGATTTACTTTTAATACCTTCGTCTACCTTGGTCTTGGCCTGACCAAAGATCAGTATCAGTTGGATAAAAACAAATTATGTCCGGTAATCAGGTGTTATGAAAATCTAAACCTATTATATAAAAGCAACCTGAGTCAGTTAGTATTTGCAGCTAACAGTGGTGAAAACATTGCTGTTTATATTCAGCCTCATTTGGCAGTTGAATATAAATTTGGAAATACGCCATTTTCAATTAATGCTGAGTTGAATAGCAGATTTAGTTTTTACAGGTATATCCAAACTAAAACTCATTTAAATGATGACACGATCTATAATACATCAAAAGTTAGGAATACATCTGATGGAATAATTGGATTCACCATTGAAACACGATATTACTACAATTTGAAATCCAGGATACTAAAGGGCAAATGTGGAAATAGCTTATCTGCTGATTATATAGCCATTGGAACAGGAGACTCATGGTATATTTACAATCCGGATATTCAACATTCTCCAGCCTACGACAGACCATTTATATTTATTAAGGCTGGTTGGCAACGATTAATAAGTGAACATATTTATTATGATATACACATTGGACTTAAATATTTTCTGGAAAATCGAGAATACTTTGAGCGATTAACCCATCAATTTGGGATTAATTTGGGATACCGCATTTAATTTCAATCCACCGTCTCCCCCACATAATGGATGACGATCCGATTGGCAAAACCTTTCCGGTTGATCGGATCACCGGAAACGATAATGACGGCATCACCTTTTTGAGCCCATTTTTCTTTCAGCAGCAATCGGTCAATTTTACGTATAAAATCACTTCCCGATTTGGGCTGATCCATCATAAATGGCCTGATACCATACATCAGTGTGAGCTGCCGCAAACGCGACTCTACTGAGTTAAAGGCCAGAATGGGCACCGGGATGCGATATTGTGACAGGTAGACAGCACTTCCGCCCATATTGGTCCATACGATCAAATACTTCGTTTCGATGGTATCCACAATCGTTTGAACGCCTTTGGCAATGGCGGCAGCCCTGAATGAAAGATCCGGTTTTTGCAGGTCGGAACCCGGATGAATGGCATTGGTTTTAATGTAGCTATTGGTCCTTTGAGCGATCTTATTCATCATCCTCACCGTTTCCACAGGATATTTCCCTACTGCCGTTTCTCCGGAAAGCATCACCGCATCCGCACCATCAAATATGGCGTTGGCCACATCCGATACTTCAGCGCGGGTAGGCACCGGAACCTCGATCATGCTTTGCAACATCTGCGTAGCAACGATCACAGGCCGCCCGTAAGCCTGGCACATATTGATGATCTGTTTTTGCAAAATGGAAACTTCTGATATATCCATTTCCACCCCCAGGTCACCACGGGCCACCATCACCGCATCCGTTTCACGAATTACTGCCTCCAGGTTATCAATGGCCTGGGGTTTTTCAATTTTAGTAATAATGGGAATAAAATGCTGATCTTCACTTGCCTTATCCTTAAAACCAATATCCCGGGCAGAGGTATAAAACACATTGGGACGTGCATCTTTCTCAATCAAAATTTTCTTGAGCATACGTATGTCTTCAGCCCTTCTCACAAAACTAAGTGCCAGGAAATCAAAATGATGTTCCACAGCAAAATCAACACATTCAAGGTCCTTTTCGGTAAGCGCATCTACAGAAAGTTCCGTTTCGGGCAGGTTAATTCCTTTGTGGGTGCTTATCAAACCTCCAACAACCACTTCGCAAGTGATTTCGTCTTTTTTTCCCGATCCGGCACAAGTTACACACTTCAGCTCGATATTTCCATCGTCAATCAGTATTCGCTCATTTTCCTTAACCTCATTTATAAACTGGGGAAGCGTAGATGAAAAAGTAGTTAAATTTCCTTTGCTGCCAGCTAAAACAGGGTTTTTAATAAAGGTGATCCGCTCTCCTTTTGCCACTTGAATACCACCTTCCACAACTTCGCCAATGCGTATTTTCGGCCCCGAAAGGTCACCAAGTACCCCGATATATTTACCGGTTTCTTTTTCGGCCCGCCGAATATTACTCAAGGTTTGTGCATGCTGGTCGAGACTTCCATGTGAAAAATTGATACGGAATACCCTAACGCCCTCCCCTATCAATTGAGAGATCACCTCTACCGAAGATGAAGCGGGTCCGAGAGTAGCTATGATTTTAGTTAAAAGGAATCCTTCAGAAGTCATAATAAGATAGGTTTAGGGTCAATCAAAATAAAACCTAACACCAATTCCTCCACTCATATCGAACTCAGTGGCAGGTAGTAAATTCAGGCCCGGCCGTATTTCCAGAAAAATGTCGAGGGGTGCGGTTTCAAACATATATGCGATTCCAAGGGGCACATGTGCACCAAGTATCCCTTTATCGGCCAGCACCATTTTACCACCAATACCGTAATACAAAGGCATTTTACCTTCTGATACATCGATAATATCAAAATGGTGTTTTAAGAAATCGGCATGAATATAAAATGAACCTTCATGATTGAATGACCAGGCAACCGCCCCATCAAGGGCAGTAGTTTGTCCGGTCCAGTATTTCCCGCTGATACCGGTGGGTTCACCAACTACAATACCTAATCCGAAAGGTTTTGTTTGCGCAAATAAATCGCCGGAAGCAAGGATCATAAAAAATGCTCCGGCGATAATAAGTTTTTTTAAATATGTCATATGTTATTAATAATATTTTCCCTTGTCTGAGTTTTTATTATCCGGCTTAAATAAATCAGCATTAAAGGATATATAAAATACGTTTGATTTGAGGCCGGCATAAGGTTTAAGGCCATTTCCATCCACATAGTCCATATTGTGGAAATTGCTCAGGTAATATTTGAATTTGAGATTTGCACCATATGGAAACTGAATTCCTAAAAGGAAACCATGCTGGAATTGCTCCTGACGCTTACTGAACCATACGTTGAATTTTTCCTCTTTTTTATCACCAACGAAAGTTTTTTCTTTATAATTGAAAGGGAGCTCCACCTCATAACCCCCGTAAACAAACAGCTTATCAAGTTTACCAATTTTAAACCCAACAGGAATACCGGCATTGTACGATCTGAATTTTTTCTTCACAGTAGTGTAACTTCCGAGGTCTTCCGGATCGCTGTAAACGCGGTACTGATCATAAATAAATCCGATGTTCTTTATTGAAAAACCCACAAACATTCCGACGTGCTCATTAAAATCAGCATTAAACATGCTCTGGAGATTAAACCAGGGCGACCAACGCAGCACTGCACTTTCTGATCTGCCGTTGTCGTCAATGGATGCAAATGAAAATATCATTTCACCCCCTGAGGTAGTGTAATATTTTGTTTGGCTAAAGACTGATCCTGCGAGCAGTACTGTTAAAATAATTGAAGTTAAAATTGCTTTCATAAATTTATGTTTTAGGAGTGGTTAAGCATATATCTTGAAATAACAATAAACAATATGAAAAGTTAAATTGATTTGAATTTGCAAAAATACAACAAACACTTAACAGAAACTATGGAGAAAGGCAAATAACAATAACTTCAGATAAAATTAACCATAATCGTTACATTTGCATTTGTGAAAAAATGGCTGATTTATATAACATTCGTTTGTTTGCCAATGCTGTTGACCGGGCAGGTCATTTCCGACCGGCTCCAATTAAATGACAAAGATATAAACCTGAACCCCGACACACTCAAAACCCAGATAACAACAGCAAGCCGAAGTAAAAAATACCTTGAAGATTTACCGGTAACAGTTTTTATTATTTCGCGAAAAGAGATCCTTGAAGGCGGTTTTACAACTTTAACTGACGTGCTGAAATCTGCTCCGGGCATTAAGGTGTCACAACCCGGATCAGCACTGGATGGCGAAAGCTTTTTAATG
>JAGQVE010000024.1 GCA_020438105.1 Bacteroidales bacterium | reverse complement strand
TTATTAACACTAAATTAATATTGACTTAACTTTAACTTATATTGGCGTTGCATTACACTGATCAGCTTATTTGTAATTTAGCAAACTTTTTCAGGTTAACTTGCTGAATAAAATGGATACTATTTATCTGATATTCGTTATTGTTCTATTTGCCCTTGCCATCTCTGATCTGGTGGTAGGTGTAAGTAATGATGCTGTAAACTTTTTGAATTCAGCTATCGGGTCTAAAGTTGCATCACTAAAAGTTATTTTAGTTGTAGCGGCCATCGGTATACTGGTAGGAGCTACTTTTTCGAGTGGTATGATGGAGGTGGCCAGGAAAGGGATTTTCCATCCGCAAAATTTCTATTTCTCAGAAATCATGATCATCTTTTTAGCCGTTATGATCACCGATGTGATTTTGCTGGATGCGTTTAATACTTTTGGAATGCCCACTTCTACAACTGTTTCCATTGTTTTTGAGTTGCTGGGAGCTTCGGTAGCCATTTCCTTAATTAAAATATACAACGATCCCAATGCCCTTGAAATAAGTCAGTATATAAATTCAGCCAAGGCTTTGGGAATTATTTCCGGGATTTTGCTTTCGGTGGTGATTGCATTCACAATTGGGGCATTTGTGCAATACATCGCGCGGCTTATATTTTCCTTTAATTATAAAAAAACACTTACCTATTTTGGTGCTATCTGGGGAGGTATTGCCATTACCGCTATCACTTATTTTATTTTGATCAAGGGTGCAAACGGAGCTTCATTTATGACCCCCGAAACAGTTGAATTTATCAATGAGCATTCATTACAGATCATGCTTGCCAGCTTCTTTGGATGGACGATTATATTACAACTGATATCCTGGCTAACCAAACTGAATATTTTGAAGTTCATTGTATTGGTGGGTACGTTTGCACTTGCGATGGCCTTTGCCGGTAATGACCTGGTTAATTTCATTGGCGTTCCACTTGCAGGATATGAATCCTTTAATTCCTTTATTGCCAACCCCGGGGCTGAACCGGATGTTTTTTTGATGACCAGCCTCACCGAAAAAGTTAAAACCCCAACCTTCTTTTTACTCATTGCCGGATTGGTAATGGTACTTACACTTTGGTTCAGTAAAAAGGCCCGTTCTGTGACCCAAACAGAGATAAACCTGGCCCGGCAGAATGCGGGATATGAGCGTTTTGGATCCTCTGTATTTGCACGCAGTCTCGTTCGTCATGTGGATAATATGGCTTTAAGGATCAGGCAAGTTATGCCGGAAACCATACTTCAAAAAGTCGAAAAGCAATTTGATCAAACAGAGTACAAAAAACAACAAGCCAGGCTTGGCAAGGATGCTCCTTATTTTGATTTGGTAAGAGCCTCGGTAAACCTTGTGGTAGCCAGTATCCTCATCTCTTTTGCTACCTCGCTTAAACTACCTTTATCAACTACCTATGTTACATTTATGGTTGCAATGGGCACATCACTTACGGATAAAGCCTGGGGTCGTGAGAGTGCGGTTTACCGGATTACTGGTGTTTTCAGCGTAATAGGTGGCTGGTTTTTTACGGCATTTAGTGCATTTGCCGCAGCCTTTATTATTGCCGGAGCCATTAAATTTGGAGGACTTGTTGCAATCTTCGTCTTTATCTTTTTATCCATATTATTTGTTTATCGTACGCATGGGATACATAAAAAACGATATGCGGAAATGGAAGCGCGTGAAACTGTGGTTGTAGATGTTTTGACTAATTCAGGTATTGCTGAAAGCTGCTCATTAAACGTAAGGCAGGTATTGTCAAAATCGGCTGAGATTTTTGCTTCCACTATTGAAGGTCTTGCTAATGACGATCTTCGTAAACTGCGAAAAGTCTCAAGGGAGGTAAATGACTTAAATACCAAAACTAAAGACCTCAAGGATAATTTAAATCTTACCATAAGCCATCTGGAGGAAACCAGTGTTGAGAGTGGCTATCACTATGTTCAGATGATGGATTACATGCGGGAGATATCGCATTGTATTAGCTATCTTAACAAACCCTGTCTGGATCATGTTGATAATCATCACAAAGGATTACTTGAAACGCAGGAAGAAGAACTTTTTGACCTTGCTAGAATGTTGCGTGATTTTGTTGGTTTGATCAATGAAGTAGCAAGCGAAAGAGATTATAACCGAATGAATGACGTTTTGGATGCGCAGCAACGTTTAATCAAATTTATTGATACTTCCCGAAAAAAGCAGGTTAAACGTATCAGGTTAAATGAAGCGGGAACCCGGAATAGCCTTTTATTTTTAGGAATTTTAAACGAAGGAAAAAATCTTGTGCTCCATATTTTAAACCTGGCTAAATCGCACCGCGACTTTTCCGATACCATATTTATGGGCAAGGAAAAGCAGGTAAAAGAGATAATTTCCAATTCCTGATGCCCACCTCTTACTTAATGATTAATTAACATTAGGTTAAAATTCACTTAATACTGCCGATTTATTTTTGTACCATAAATAATTACAAAAATGAAAAAAGCATTCTTATCTATCGTATTCTTCGCATTTGTTGGACTGTTAATGGCTGACAACGAAGGTACCAAATCACCTGAAGCTCCGGCTGAACCAGCAGCAACAGTTACTTTAACAGGCTCCGTTGTTGATTTTACATCAGGAGAAGCTTTAACAGGAGTTGAGGTAAAAGTAGAAGGAACTGATTTAACAGTATACACCGATTTTGATGGTAATTTTGAAATTACTGTTAAGCCCGGAACTTATAATTTGATAGCTTCTTACATCTCTTATAAAAACTCACTTGTTGAAAATTACAGGGTTGAACAAACAGAAGATAATTTAGATATCAAATTGCAGGAAGAGAAATAAGGTAAAAATTTACCTGATGATAAAAATGGGCGCTATTTTATAGCGCCTTTTTTGTGCCCAAATGTTTATAGAACCAGCAGCAGTTTAAACATTTAAGCCTTCACCAAAATCATATTGGCAAATAAAAAAACAAAAGCCCTGACGTTTTATGCCAGGGCTTTGAAATATTCCAAATTTCTATTTTTAATACTTTCTTTCGTTTTTCAGGTTGCCATCTTTGTCGTACATTTTCCAGGTCCCGGATTTATCACCGGCGGTATAATGCATTTCATAGAGCAAGTTTCCTTCATCGTCCCAAATGTACCAGTCACCATCTTTTTTATCATCTTTATATCTGGCTTCGGCTACTTTAACTCCTTCTTTATTCCAGTTAGTCCAGAGACCATCCTTTTTGCCTTCCGTATAATTTCGCAGTTCGTGCTTCTGGCCATTTTCAAAATAGGTGATCACTTCTCCGTCTTCCACCCCATTTTTAATATTCATCACAATTTTTGGATTTCCATTTTCATAATATTCGGTATGCTTTCCGGTATATAACATCCCTTTTTTATAAAAATGACCGTCTTTCATTTCCACTTCCTGCGCATTTGTTGTAAACGCAAGCATTAAAAACAGCCCAATCAACGGAATAATCAATTTCTTCATCGTATATCTTTATATATTCTTACTACAAATTTAACTATAATTGGTTTCATTGTTATTAATATAACGAATAAGCAAACCTTAAACTGAACTTGATGCCCGGATTCAAACGTTCGAAATATTGATCCGCTGCTTCGTATGATTTGAAGATGGACTCTTTGCTTGAGTTGAGCAGATTTTCAATTTTAAGTCCGAGTTGCATGCGGTTGTCACTGCCAAATCTTTTGTTGGCATTCAGGTTTAAGCTGTTAAACGGTTTGCTGTATATATCCGGTCTGTCAACAATACCAACATATTGAAGTGTTTCGCCCTGAACATTGTAATAAACTCCGGCCTCCAAACCCTGAACAAATCCTTTTTGTCCGCCATCATAAGCGAAACCAACATTTACCAGGTAAGGAGCCTGACCGGCCATATCCCTGTATTTATCGATAGTTTGTCCGGTTCTTGCATTTTCAACTCTGGAGCTGTATTCGGTGGCACTCAATTCAATCCTTGATTCAGTAATCGTAAGGTTTGCATTGAAGTTAAGGTGGCTCAGGGAATTGGTCAATGTTCCCAAATTCAGACGGAATTCGGTTTCGGCGCCAAAAACTTCACCATCGCCCACATTACGGGGCTGAAATGTGCCGGTTTGGGTGGCATACTGAACGATCTCGATGGGATTTTTAAACGTTTTGTAAAATCCGCTAATGGAAAACATCTGCCCCATTTTGCCGAAAGTTTCCCAGCGTAAATCAAAATTCTGGATATCGGTACTTACTAGGTTTCCATCCCAGTATTCCACCCCGGCAACGTCATCAGCATCTCTGAAGAGCCCTCCGATGAAGGTGCGTCCGCTGATGGGGTCATAAATTTCAGCAAAAGAAAGTTCTTTGAACGACGGTCTTGCAATGGTTTTGGCATAGGATAAACGCAGATTCTGATTTTCGGTAAGGTTAAATATTAAATTTACAGATGGGAAAAAGCCGAGTTCGTCTAATACCTTATCATTGTCAAGTACTTTGGTTCTGTTTTGGTTTGTTCCGGTATAGCGTTGGGTAAAGTTTTCCATCCTAACGCCTACCACTGCTTTAAACCTTGCCATTAATGGTAAATCAACCGAAGCATAACCCGCGCCGTTCATCGTGTTTGCATTGAATTTATTCGGGTTGTAAGGTACAAAACGGGCTTCGTAGGTTGTCCCCGAAGAAACATCACCATCAAGGGGCCATAGATTTTCGGGGTAAAATAATTCATCCGGATCTCCGGTTAAAGGTACATTCCTGATATTTAAGGCGAAACTTTGAATCACGAAATCTCTTTCCTTATAAGTTCCGGCACCCCCAAATTTTAATTTAGCTTTTCGGTCGTTAAATTCAAAACCTTTTTCAAAATCGACATGAGCTGCAAAGTCAGTTTCATCAAGGTCGCGCCAGATCCTTTCCGGGAATCCTACCTCAGTTCCAATGGCCCAACCATTATCTCTTTTTTCGTACCGGGTAAATCGTACATCCGGATCTTTCATGGAAGCTCTTGTAGGACTTACTTTCCAACTCAAATGCCAGTCATTGTCTCCCAGAACATGTTCCCCGCCAATAAGCAAGTTGGTAAGTGAGCGTTGTCCGTATTCAAGGTTGTGTTGCAATGCATCAAAAATAGAACCCTGATCGGATCCGCGGTAATCAAAAATACCGGCTTTGGATTCCCCATTTTGGAGGTGCATCAAATTAAACCTGTATTTCGAATTTTGTTTTTTAATGGCAAAACCGGCAAGCGCACTTAAAAGCACATTGTTTACTCCATAATCACCTACCTGGTATTCGCGTACTTGCATTTCATAATTATCCGGATCGCTTGAAAGTCCATAGCGGCTGAACTCAGCATCTTTATAAAACTGTGTTTCGTTTTTGTACGAAATAGAGAAATAGTATCCGAGTGTCATCTTTTCCTTAGGAATTTGATTTCCAAAAGAAGCACCCAGGCTAAAATCCATAAAGCTGGTTTTAGGTTTAGCCGAAAGGGTTGGATTAAAATTGCCCAGTATTTCCTGGTACCGCTGGCCTTCTGCTCCGTTGGGATTTCCAACTACATCCGAGAAAAACGGGATGTTAGAAGTTGCGGGAATATCACGGGTGCCGTCGTCAAAACCAAGCCAGTCGAGGCTGCCACCTTCATAAGTCAGGTATTCCGAATTAAAATGCATGTCAGGATTGTATCCGGCTGAAATAGAAAAATTCCCGATTTTATCTTCCGGAAAATCTTTTGTTTCAATATCTATCACTCCACCTGTAAAGTCGGCCGGAAGTTCTGCCGTAAATGATTTATGAACCAAAATATTATCAATAACATTGGTAGGAAACAAGTCCATTTGCAAGGTATTCCTGTCGGGATCAAGCCCCGGAATATCCACACCGTTCATGATGGTTTTGGTATATCTGTCGCCAAGGCCACGAACGTAAACATATTTTCCACCTTCAACGGAAACTCCGGTTACACGTCCCATAGAGGCTGCAGCATCCGAATCACCGATTTTACGGAAATTGGAAGCTGAGATTCCATCAACCACATTGGCTGATTTTTGTTTGATGGTCATCAAAGCGTTTTCAGTATTTCGAACTGCTTTGGCCGTAACGGTTACTTCTTCGAGGTTTATTGAAGCTTCGCTCAACCCTACATCATTAAGCACATGTGCTTCTCCGGCCTTCACTTCTATACTTGTAATTTGAAGAGTTTCGTAAGAAATAAATGAAAATTGTAAGTTATAGATACCTGGCTCAATTGAAATATTGAACTTTCCATCGAGGTCGGTAATGGTGCCGGTGGTGGTACCTTCTATTAACACCGTAACACCGGGTAAATATTCACCGGTAGCAGCATCAAAAATTGTCCCCCTGATAAAGCCGTTTTGTGCACTGATCATGGTCATTACAAAAAGGCTGATAATTAGAAATAGTCCCTTTAATTGCATTTTAATCTCACTTCTTTTTTAAACTTCAAAACACGCACGTTGTAAAACGTGCGTGTTTTGAAATATATATTGAATTTGTTTTTTCTTTAAAAACCACTCAATTCACCATGAACATCAGCCCATGTCCAGCCGGTAAATGCTGATTTGTCAGCTCCAACTGTGCGGGTTGTAACGATGCTGGCATCTGGTGGATATGTTTCGAAAACATTCTGGCCGTCCATTTTGTCGGCAAAAATGGCCTCGATAGTTAAGTTGCCTGATGTAAGGTGGCTTACATTGAATTCCAGGTTGCTGAAAACAACATCACCATTTGCGTAGGCAGTTGAGATAGTAGCGTCCATATTATCCTCTCCGGCATCCAGCTCGAGGTCAGAATTGTCAGAAAAGTTGAAATAGTAGCAATTGCTGATTGTACAAGTAACACCATCCCTGAGGTCGGCATACTCTCCACCACCGGTTCCGTCTTCATTCCAGCCTTTTAAAGAGCCGTTAGTAAGAGTAAATGAGCCGGTTCCGGCACCTTCGCCACCGTCGAGTTCCATGCCATGATCAGTATCGGGGCCTGCAATTAAAATGAAGTTAGAAATTGTTCCCTTGTAAGCCTGATCCATATCATAACCGTCATCACCCGGATTCCAGATGAGGAAGTTAGTAATATTAACTGTTCCACCAAAACATTCGATTCCATCATCCTGGTTAGCGATCACCTCCACATGGTCAATAACAGTTCCTGAACCAACACCACCTAATGTAAGCCCGTTGATTTCATTACCTTCACCTATGTTAGCACCACCATGACGAATGGAAACATATTTAAATACACCAGAGTTATCAGCTGCATCATTTCCACCATATAAACCGTTTTGGTCTGATGCCGGAATTCCTTCAATTTGAACTGAAGAAGCATCAGCGGAAATAGGCGCATTGCCGAGAATGATTACTCCACCCCATAATCCGTTCAAGTCGGGATCAAGGTTCGGACTTGCAACCATTCCGGGTTCAATTTCGTCAGCTACAGAGGTGAAAATGATAGGTTCATCAGCAGTTCCTTCAGCCATGATTTTACCACCACGGGCAACAAGTAAGGCGGTAGCGTTTGACCCTGTACCGGCCTGACCTTTAATAATGGTTCCTTTTTCAATGGTTAAAGTAACACCGGATAAAACTGCAATACGTCCACCAAGTTCATATACTTCACCTGTTTTCCATGTAGTGTTTGCATTAATGTTTGCAGTTACTACATTATCGCCTGGGGTGGGAGTGGGATCATTGTTTTCATCCTTTTTACAAGCACTAAAAAGTACTGCAACCACTGCAACCACAGCAGCGAAGTGAAATAATCTAAAATTTTTCATGTGATTCATTAATTTTATTTAACTTAAATTTGTTAGCAAATTTCTTTTGCTGCAAAGCAATAGACTAATTGAAAAGTTAATTTTAATGAAAGGTTAACTTTAGGTTAATTGTCCCAGACTATGATTAATGATAAATTAATATTTAACCATTAATTTTGGCCCTTTAAAATAACAACTCCATTATGGATACCAGTAATTCCAAAATTTTGATCGTTGATGATGAAAAAGATATCATCGAATTTCTGCAATACAATTTTGAAAAAGAAGGATTCCGAGTATTTTCTGCCCAAAATGGCAACGAGGGTAAAAAACTGGCACAAAAAGAAAAACCGGATCTGATCCTTTTGGACATCATGATGCCGGGAATGGACGGTGTTGAACTTTGCCAGGATCTGAGGGAGATGCCTGAATTTGAAGATACGTTGATCGTTTTTCTTACAGCACGTGGTGAAGACTATTCGCAAATTGCGGGGTTTGAAGTAGGAGCTGATGATTACATCACCAAACCGGTTCGTCCAAGGGTTTTAATAGCAAGGATCAAAGCGTTGCTTAAACGAAAATCAAAAGCATTTTCGGATGAAAACAAGATTGACATCAGTTCAATCATCATCGACCGGGATAAAAGAGAGGTAATTGTTGAAGGCACTTCCATGCACATACCCAAAATTGAATTCGACCTGCTTGTATTGTTGGCATCAAGCCCCGGTAAAATATTTTCCCGCGAAGAAATCTATGCAAAGGTTTGGGGTAATGATGTGTTTGTTAGCGACCGCACGCTGGATGTGCATATCCGCAAATTGCGCGAAAAGATTGGCAAACAACATATCAAAACCATCAAAGGGGTAGGTTACGGTTTTAATGAATAAAACCACCTGAGTTTGATCGTATGAAAAACGCCACACCCATTGTTGTTGCCCGCCTTGTAACACTCATTGCAGCGGCTTTCCTGCTTTTTATTATGCTGGTTTTAAAATTGATAATGCCCGATAAACTGGCCTGGATCATCGTATTTATTGTTCCTGTAATTCTTGGTGTGGCACTCTATATTATTAATGTTTATTCATTGGAGCGTTTTATTTACCGGAAAATCAAACTGGTTTACAAAACCATTTACGATACCAAACTTTCTGCACAGGAAAAACCGGTTAAATCGGATTTAAAATCCAATGTAATACAGGATGTAGAAAACGAGGTTATCAACTGGCAACAAAATAACCTCAAGGAAATCAGGAAACAAAAGAAACTGGAGAAATACCGTAAAGAGTTTTTAGGAAATGTTTTTCATGAGCTAAAAACCCCCATTTTTAATATTCAGGGATATTTGGAAACACTGATTGAAGGCGGAATAGAAGATGAAAATATCAATATGAAATTCCTTCAAAAGGCGAGGAAAAATGTGAAACGGATGACCGAAATTGTGGATGATCTTCAAATGATCTCCAATTTGGAGGATGGTAGTTTTTCGCTGAATGAAGAAAAATTTGATATACACCGGCTGGCTTCGGATGTAATGGATTCGGCTGAAATCAGGGCCCGTAAGAAGGACATTGACCTGGAATTTAAAGAAGGATGTGATCGCTCATTCATGGTTATTGCCGACAGAGAGTTAATTCAGCAGGTAATGAATAACCTGATTACAAATTCGATTAAGTATGGCAAGGAGAATGGCCATACCCATGTGGGTCTATATGACATGAATGATAATATTCTGGTGGAAATTTCTGACAATGGAATTGGCATTGACCCTAAACACCTCCCCAGGATATTTGAACGTTTTTACCGTGTGGATAAGGATCGCTCGCGTGAACAGGGTGGTTCAGGATTGGGACTTTCCATTGTAAAGCATATCATCGAAGCCCATGATCAAACAGTTAATGTAAGAAGTGCACAAGGACTTGGAACAACATTCGGATTTACTTTAAAAAAGGCCAGGTAAAAATTTGCTTATCAAATCTGTTTCAAGGCTGATTCAGGCAACCAACCCACACTACCATTTGCTATTCTGATCTCATACCAACTTCCTACATGGTCGCGCAATTCTACTTTTGAACCTTCATGGATCACAAACAAGTCAACGCTATTTTGATTTGGGGAGCTTTTTACCGTTATGGTTGGTGTAAACACAATTGCTTCACGCTTATTGGTCAGATGACGGTATTTTTGTAAACTCACGGTAAACGTAAAAAGTGTGATCCCAAGGAAAACAAGACCTGTGAAAAACGAAAGCTTGCGTACCCGTATGGATCGCGATAGCAGGTAAAATGCCAGTAAAACAATAAAAAGGATCAGGCCGCCCACGCTGATCATTGCCCAGATATTTGCAGTGAACATATTGTAAAAAGAGCGCCACCATTTTTTATAAAACAAAACAGGAACCGGCTCAATTTTATCCACAATTTTTGTATTTGCCACATCCAGGTTGTATTGAATGTCTTCATCATTGGACCTGAGCTTTAATGCCTTTTCATAATATAAGATTGCCGAAGGAATGTCGTCACTTTTAAAATAAGCATTTCCCATGTTATAATAAAGATCGGCCGATTCATACCCTGCATCCACTATCTTCAGGTAGTTTTTAACCGCATCTTCGTAATACTGATTGTTGTAGGCGGCATTGGCTTTATAATACAAGCTGTCGATGCCGGTTGAATAGACTGAACCGGCAAAAATTAAAATCAGCAGGATATTTATTACAAGCTTCTTCATGATTTTAATTCTTTTTCCATCATTGTGATAATGTTTACAGCTCCGTTATAAATATTCTCCATGGCCGCATGATTGTCGCCAGGCGCAAATCTTGCAAATTCACAATTATTCAGCGTTTCGATAAATTTTTTGATGGTTTCTTCTTTCACTTCTTTTCTTTGTAATGTTTCTTCCACGGTTTCCATCGAAAGGTTTGCCATTGGTATGCTGAATTTATCACTCAAATAACCCCACAAAGCCTGTGATACTTCCACATAGAAAGGATCACGGTTATTTTCTTTCATAAAGATTTCCGCCTTTTTCATCCTTTTGCGGGCGATGCTTGTAGCTTTACGGTTTCGCATCAGGGCGATATTGCTCCGTTTTTTCAATTCATTTTTCCAGATGATCAAAAACAAAATGAAAAGCAGCAGCGGTACGGTGATCAGGATATAAAACAGGTTTGACCCGAAGAAAAGGCTGCCAATAAGCCGTAATTCCGGATTGTTTATCCTGATGTGACGGATATCGCTACCGATGTATTGAATATCTGATTGGTTTAATCCACTATAAGTTATGTCGGCTGATGATCCATCACCCTTGGCAACGGAAATATTATATTCAGGTGTCTCGAGGGTGATATATTGTTTTTTCTTCAGATCGAAATACACAAATTTCACAGGTTCGATTTTGAAGTCGCCTTCTGTGCGGGGAATTAACAAGTATTCAAAAGTTTTGCGACCCGAAACTCCACCCTGACCATCTCGCATATTTTTGGAAATCTTGGGATCATACACTTCAAAGTCGGGAGGAAACTTAACATTTACTTTGTCAACTAGCTCCACATTGCCCGAGCCGGTAACTGTAAATTTTAGGTTCATGGCTTCATTGGCTTTCAATGAAGTTCGATCAAGTGTTGAGCTGAAATCAAATTCACCAACAGCACCACCGAAATCAGCGGGTTTACCGGCTGAGGGCAGGGGTTTGATGTTTAAGTTTACGCTGTTTGACGAAAGCGGAACTTCAACGGTTTTAACCCGATTAAAAAACGGATCGTTGAAAAAGCTGTCGAACGGATCACGACTTTTCTTTGCCGTATTTTGAACCTGTGCCTGACAGGTTAACTGTGCCGGCTGAATTTCCACCTTCCCGTTTTGTTGCGGGAACAGGGCAAATTTCCGGACTTCTGCCACCTGGTATACCTGCCCTTTGTAGGTTTCCTGGTATTGTTTGAATTTTTGCGGATTTTCTAACAGATCATCCACCCAGAAACCTTTGAAAGAGGGCTCTTTATCGAAAATCAGGTTAGAAATATTTACTCTGAAATAAAGCTTGTAAGTTACAACTACCTGTTCGCCCTGGTAGGGATTAGTTTTATCCACAACTGCTTTCAGGAAAATATCATCCGAAAGATCCTCTTGTGCTCCTTGCTGTGAACCGTTACTATTGCCCTGCTGCTGGTTTCCTTGTTGTGATGAACCTGCAACAACCTGGATCTTTACCGGATTTGATTCATAGGTTTTCCCATCTACGGTAATTTTTGCCGGACTAAGATCAAAAATCCCTTCTTCTGAAGCTTGCAATACATAGGTAAATGAATAGTCAACCCGCTGACTCACATTCCCGTTTATAATCTCAATCCTGGAGCTTGAAGAGGTGCTTGGGCCGCCGAGTACTCTGAATTTATTCAAATCGGGACCTCTGAAATTCTGGCCTTCGGCATTTACCGAATAGGTTAACTGGAAACGCTCGCCAACACGAACCACATTTTTAGAGGAGCCCGTAAAGGTAACGTCCTGCCCGGTGATTTGCGAAGCGGTTAAAATTAAAAATGCTAATATTCCAGTTAATATTTTATTCATTTGATTGATAACGGCAAAATTATTCAATTATCATTTTGTTTTTAAATCAATTCAGGGTTTCGTTCAATTACTTCCACATTTACCAATCTTTTTCCACACTTTTTGATTTCACTTTTTGCAACTGCATCTGCTGAACTTTCTCCAGTGTTTTATTTTCATCATTTTTCAATGCTTCCAGCATACGTTCAGCATCCTGTTTTGAAATTTGCTGTGGTTGCGATTGTTGCTGTTGCTGTTGTTGCTGGTTCTGCTGATCCTGGTTCTGCTGTTGCTGATCTTGCTGATTTTGCTGATCTTGCTGATCCTGTTGTTGATCCTGGTTCTGCTGTTGTTGTTTGTCCTGCTGATCCTGCTGATCCTGTTTATCCTGGTCCTTTTGCTGATCCTGGTTCTGTTGCTGCTGCTGCTGTTGTTGCTGCTTCATTTTTTTTGCATATTCCAGGTTGTATTTGGTGTCCATGTCATCGGGAGCAATCCTCAGCGCATTTTTATATGCCTCAATGGCTTCATCCAGCTTTTGCTCTTTCATGTACGAATTTCCCAGGTTAAAAAAAGCATCAGCTTTCGACGCATCATCCTCAGCGCGGCTTGCCACATTTCCATATATCTTTGAAGCACCTTCATAATTTTCCTGTTTGTACAGTGCCCCGCCCAGGTTATATTGACCTTTAACGGATTCCGGATTTTTCTCCAGTGCTTTCATATAATCCACCTCAGCTTCCTTATAGTTATCTTCATAGAAATTATCATTTCCCGAGCGGATATATTTATTTTCCTTTTGTGCAAAGGTAGCTCCGGCATAAAGCAACACCACCCATACCAGTTTTTTCAGCATGCCAATGCCGATCAATTGCCAAACAATTTTATTTTGCTTAACCATTTGCTTTTTCTTTCAAAAATTAACAATTCAATTATCAATAATAACAAACTTGCAGCGATAAAGTATTGAAAGCGGCTTTCGTAATCCGAAAACATCTTACTTTCAAATTCAGTTTTTTCAAGTTTGTTTATTTCATCAAAAACCTTACTCAAGCCTGCCTGTGTATTATTTGCCCTCACATAAATGCCTTTTCCTTCAGCGGCAATTTGCTGCAGGGCTGTTTCATTCAGGCGGGTAATAACTGTATTACCCTGCCGGTCTTTTTTATAACCGATTTGCCGGTCATACTGATCGTACTCAGGAATTGGAGTTCCCTCGGGCAACCCCATTCCGATAGTGTAAATATTGATCCCCTGATCAGCAATTGTTTTGGCAATTTCAACGGCATCATCTTCATGGTTTTCTCCATCGGTAATCACGATGATTGCCCTGCTGTGGGTTTCGTCATCAAAGGACTTAGCAGCAAGTTCAAGTGCTTCACCAATGGCAGTTCCCTGTGTAGGAACTATTTTGGTATTTACGGTCGACAAGAACAACTTTGCCGCCGAATGATCCGTTGTGATAGGAAGTTGCACGTAAGCATTTCCTGCAAAAACGATCATTCCAATCCGGTCGTTACCGAGTTTATCGATCATTTTCGAAATGGCCTGCTTCGCCCGTTCTAACCGGTTAGGTTTAATATCCTGGGCCAGCATGCTGTTCGATACATCCAGGCAAACCATCAGGTCAATTCCTTTACGCTCGCCTTCTACCAGTTTTGACCCGATTTGTGGATTTGCCAACCCCAGGATCAGGAATACAAATGCAAACATTAAAACTACGAATCGGAAGATCAGGCGTGATTTCGACATGGCAGGCACCAGCCTGTTGATCACTTTCCATTCACCATACCTGCGCAATGCCTTTTTTTGCCATAGGAGCATCCACACGAACAAGGCTACCAGCGCCGGAAGGGCGAACAAAACGTATAATATGTCGGGGTGTTCGAAACGAAACATTTTTTAATTATCAGTTTCTAGTTGATTAGTTTTTAGTTAGGGTGCTGAGCGGAATACCGTATTTCGAAGTAAAAACTCTGCACTCAATAAAATCAAAGCGATCAGGGCAAACATGAAAAATTCTTCCTTCTTTTTCTTAAACTCTGTCACATCTATTTTCGATTTTTCAAGTTTGTCGATCTCGCTGTAAATCTCTCTTAGTTTATTGTTGCTGGTTGCCCTGAAATAACGACCATCCGTAAGTTCTGCAACCTTTTGCAACATCTCTTCATCAATGTTAACATCCATGTATTTGATCTGGGTTCCAAACATGCCCTGAACCGGAACCGGAGCCTGCCCTTCAGAACCTACACCAATCGTATAAACACGAATACCATAAAGCTTGGCAATTTCTGCCGCTGATAACGGGTCCACCGAACCCATATTATTTACTCCATCTGTAAGCAGGATAATCACCTTGCTCACAGCCTTGCTGTCTTTCAGCCTGTTCACCGAAGTAGCCAGTCCGTCGCCTATAGCCGTTCCGTCTTCTATCATTCCACTCTTGATATCCTTAAACAGGTTAATAACTACCGAGTGGTCCGTTGTGAGCGGCGCTTGTGTGAATGTTTCCCCGCTAAAGATGACCAGTCCGAAACGATCATTGGGCCTTCCGGCAATAAACTCCGAAGCCACTTCTTTGGCCGCTTCCAGCCTGTCGGGCTTAAGGTCCATTGCGAGCATTGAACCGGAAACATCCAGTGCCATCACAATATCAATCCCTTCAATGGTAACATCCTGCCTGCTCGAAGTCGTTTGAGGCCTTGCCAGCGCCACAATGAGCAATCCAATGGCCAGCACACGAAAAACATACAAACTGTAATACAGATATTGTTTTATGCTCCCTTTTCTTGCTGCAAAAACTTCTGTCGATGATACCTGGATTTCTGCATGGTCGCGGCGATGCTTGTACCAGTAATATAGCCCCAGCAAAGGCAAAACGATAAGCAGGTATAAATAATCCGGGTTGTTGAATTCAAGGTTATTGAACATCCTGCACCTCCTTTCTTTCGTCGCTGTTAGCCATTTCCAATGCGGTGTTTGAATTTGTTCCGTTTATCCCAAGGTGCATGGTTTCTTTCACAAAGTCGATGGCATTGTTCAGGCTGGCATCATGTTCTAAGGGCAGGGGTTGCATTTTGGCAAATTTCACCATATCAGCCAGTGCAAGGGTTTGCCGCAGTTTGTCTTTGGCTTGAGGATTGGCCTGAGTTTTATTCACAGCCTCCATAATTTCTTCCGAGGTATATTCCTGCGCCTGAATATTGAATTTGCCATGGAGATAATCACGAACAATATCCGTCAGTTCAGTGTGATATTCTTTGATTTGGCCATTTTGCCACAGTTTTTTAAACCGCAAAGTTTCCAATGCATCCATCGCAATCTGATGGGCCGGGAGCTGGGGTTTGGGAGCAACTCTGAAAATTGGTTCCGCCTTCTTCCGTTTTTTAAAATACCAAATTAGCAGGAAAGTTGCCAATGCAACACCGAGAAAAATCAAAATATAAGGTAGCGCCTCACGGAAAGTGAATGGCGCATGCTCAGGTGGTTTGATGTCTTTTATTTCACCCTGCAGGTTTACCGGAACCGAATTCACACCAAGTAATAAAGGCTCAGTTTCCATGGTAAACCAGGTGGAATCATCGGGTTTGCGATATTGAATGACTACAGGAGGAATGGCATAATAGCCTGAATCAAAACTGGTAATTGTCAGTTTTTGGATGTATTTGTTTTGTGATTTATCTGCTGAAGGGATGGTTTCTTTGGCCGATTTTTTAATGATCTCGATCTCCCTGCTGAGGGTATCGGCAAAAACCGGCCATTTTACCTCATAGGTTGCCGGACAGTTAAATTCAATTTCGAGCCCTGTTTGATCACCCACCAGAATAGCATTGGTGTCAAGCTTAATATTGGCCTCGGTTTGTGCCAGCGAGATCAAATTCCAGAAAGCCAACAACAACGTAAACGCTATTTTAAATAAAATCTTCATGCTAATATCTTGCTTCTCGTCTTTTAAAAAGGTTTACCAATGGTCGTACATAATCTTCGGCTGTGCTGAAATGTGCTGCGTCCACGCCACTTCTCAAAAACAGTCGGGTTAAATATTCGTCGTGTTCTTTCCACCATTTATTATATGCCTCCCTGGTTTTGTTTGAAGAGGTATCCACCCACATCGTATTGTCTGATTCTTTATTATAAACCTTTGTCAGTCCGATGTTTGGCAGCTCTTTTTCCCGTTCATCATAAACTCTTAATGCTACCAGGTCGTGTTTGCTTCCGGCAATTTTAAGTGCATTGTCAAACCCTTTATCCATAAAATCGGAAATGATGAAAGCTGTGCAACGTTTTTTAATAGCATTGGTCAAATAACGCAATCCTTCAGCAACATTTGTTTTCTGACTTTCGGGGTGGAAATCGATCAATTCGCGAATGATCCTTAGAATATGGGAGGTTCCTTTTTTGGGCGGAATGAATTTTTCAATTTTATCACTAAAAAAGATCACGCCCACCTTATCGTTGTTGTGAATTGCAGAAAAGGCAAGCACAGCAGCAATCTCAGTCATTTGTTCCTCCTTCAACTGATTAACCGTTCCGAACTCGTTGGACCCACTCACATCAATCAGTAGCATCACCGTAAGTTCGCGTTCCTCCTCGAAAATTTTAACAAAAGGATGATTGAACCGCGCAGTTACATTCCAGTCGATATTACGGATATCATCACCATACTGGTATTCGCGTACCTCGCTGAATGCCATACCTTTCCCCTTGAAGCTACTGTGGTAGTGCCCCGAAAAGATCTGGTTCGACAGCCCGCGAGTTTTGATCTCTATCTTCCGTACTTTTTTGAATATCTCTTTTGTTTCCACAACTCAAATGTTAGTTCAGGGTTCTGGGTTCTGAGTTCAGGGTTCTGAGTTCAGGGTTCCGGGTTCCGGGTTCAGAGTTCAGGGTTCTGGGTTCTGAGTTGAGGGTTGATAGTAGACACTGAATCCTGAACTCTGAACCCAAAACTTTATTACGGAACCTCAACCGTGTTCAAAATTTCATTGATGATATCTTCGGTAGTGATGTTTTCTGCTTCAGCTTCGTAAGTAAGCCCGATCCTGTGGCGCATCACGTCATGCGCTACTGCACGCACATCCTCCGGAATTACATAACCCCGGCGTTTGATAAATGCAAAAGCTTTGGCTGCCAGTGCCATGTTGATGGAAGCACGCGGCGAAGCTCCATAATTGATCAGCCCCTCAAATTTGCTGAGCTTGAATTTAGCAGGGTAACGGGACGAAAATACAATATCTGTTATGTAATTCTCAATTTTTTCATCCAGGTAAACCTCCCGAACTACATTTCTTGCTTTTATTATATCTTCCGTTTTAAGGGTCGTGTTCACTTTTGCAAAAGTTCGGGTGATGTTTTGCCTGAGGATCAACTTTTCTTCTTCCTTTTGGGGATAATTAATGATCACTTTCAGCATAAAACGGTCAACCTGTGCTTCAGGCAACGGATAAGTACCTTCCTGTTCAATGGGGTTTTGGGTTGCCAAAACTAAAAACGGTTCTTCCAGCGGATAAGTATGATCGCCAATGGTCACCTGTCGTTCCTGCATGGCTTCCAGCAATGCACTCTGCACTTTTGCCGGCGAACGGTTGATCTCATCAGCCAGAATGAAATTGGCGAAAATGGGTCCTTTACGGACAACAAATTCTTCTTTCTTTTGGCTGTATATCATGGTACCCAACAGGTCGGCAGGTAGCAAATCGGGGGTGAATTGAATACGCGAGAATTTGGCATCAATCACCTGAGCCAGCGAAGTGATAGCCAGCGTTTTTGCCAAACCCGGAACGCCCTCCAAAAGTATATGACCATTGGCCAGCAATCCGATCAGCAATCGCTCCACCATGTGCTTTTGACCCACGATCACTTTGTGCATCTCCAGGTTTATAACATCAACAAAAGCGCTCTCCTTTTGAATGCGTTCGTTGAGTTCTTTAATATCAGTCTGCTCCATTTTTCTTTAATTTTATTTCGAAACGCAAAATTATGGATTCAATTACTCGAAAAGGGTTAAAGCCTTGTTAAATAATGTTAAACAGAAGGTTAGGAGAGAATGGTGATTGGTGAAGTTTGAAGAATGGGCAGGTTGAGAGGCCTGAAGAGATAGATAGAAGTGTTAGCTGGCAGTAGATAGTTTGCAGTTTGCAGTTGGTTTGTTAGATTCTGATATTCACTAATTCAACCAATTTACCCAATTCAACCAGTTCAACCAAATCACAGTTTCCCAATTTTCTGAACCGTATTTAAATTTCGGGTGGTGATGTTTTTGCCATATGCTTTTTCAAGGATTTTCATAGCATCAACAGTTCCAGTTTTGTTGAGATCAAGAACGCTGAACAGCATGGTAGCAGTTTGATGAATGATTTGAAAGGAATTATCTTCAGATGAATATGGAATTTCGAGGGGGTTATTGTGAGGCTCTGGAAGAAAGGTTATGTAAAGTCGTGTTTTGGGTGTAACCTCAATGTTTTTAAAAGGATCCATTTGAATGATCTGAAGGATTTGTTCAAAGGGAACAGTGATCACCGGAATTTCAAAACCAAAGGCTTTTTCGAGATGTGCTGGAATTTGATCCGGGCTTTTATCATTTCCTTCAAAGACCACATTCCCGGAATTCAGAATTGTTTTAACATTTTGGAATCCCATTTTTCCATAATGATTAATCAAATCGGACATAGGCACCTTCTTGTTTCCACCAACATTGATTCCGCGGAGTAAGGAGACGAACTTTTTCATGCCTTGTTAACAACTGTAAAGTATAAAAGTTAAAAAAGCACCCTACTCAAATGAGTGGGTGCCTTACCTGACGATCAATCAAAAACGACTATTTGGTCAGTGTCACCTTAACGGTTTTGGTAAAATGTGTAAAATCCTACTCAGTGTAATTTCTTAAAATCAAGGTACCTGGCTGGCAAAATTCAGGTTCACACGCCAGTAGCTTGTTTCATCGTTATTTTGTACAATACCATTCATATTAAAATCACCATTGAGGTATCCAAACTGGTTGAGTTGTGGTTGCCAAACATTGGTTTCGTCGGTATTTTGAACCAGGTTGTTGGCATCACCGTCGCCAGCAAACATCCCATAGCTTCCACCACCAATATCTTTTTGTCCACTTGAACCATAAGCCTGATTCATACCTGTTGAAAAATCGTAGGCTAGCGGGGCAACATCAAATGAAATTGGATTTGCCGACATTACCGCAAGGTGATTTCTATGATAAACAACTACATAGAGGTCATTTGTAATGGTTGGTGCATTTACTTTAAATTCGGTTGAACCATCTAATTGTACAATTTTTCCATCGTTTCTTAAAAAAAGTGCCTGCTGTTTGACCATCGTTCCTGATGTAGCTGTTTCAGGACCACCTGATGTTTCACGAAATTCAACCAATACCCAATCAACAACATCGGCTGGAATTGATACAACTGATTCGGTTCCGGAATAATTCCAGGGGGCAACATTGTAAGGTTGCGACAAAGGAACCAGCCCGTTTGTATTTAAATCAATACTCATTGTACTGCCATTAAATGGGCCTTCAAGGAATACAGCAAAATCAACGATAAGCCCACCATCAACCGAAATACTCCTTGATTGACCTGCCCCGGTTTGGCAGTAAAAGTCGCCGTACCACGATTGATTTACAGGGACTTGCCATACAAGGTTGCTTGAGGTTTCTCCTGTAAAATCCGGTGAATCTAAAATCAATCCATCAAAATACCATTGATAGGGAGCTCCCGCGCTCAAAGCATCTAAATAAACCTGACCGGTAATTTCCTGGTCGTTGAGTAAATAAATAGATTGATCGGTGGTTCCATTTAAGGTAGTTCGTGTATTGGTCCATAATCCATTGTTGATGATATTACCGTATATTTCGAGATATAAACTGTAACTATTATTTTGAATGGATCCATTGTTTGTAATATCTCCATCAATTATAACTGTTGGTGTGATATTGGGGTACGGACTCAATGTATCCAACACCACGGTCTTTCCTGAAAATGAGCATCCTGATCTAACTTTTACCCAGTCATAAAGCGTAGCATTTTCTAAACTGATGTTTTGAAGGTAACTATCTCCATGCATTGTCAATCCGCATTTACTGCTTGAAATATTAGTATTTATAAACCACGCATCTGTTACAGAAACCATAAAATCGCCTGTGATAGTTAAAGCTGATCCGCCCAAATCAACATCTGTATTTACAAAGCTTAGGTCAGAAATTGCCTCAAGACTACTCGCCGGATTATTATCAACAATTCTGTAACATGTAAATGGGTTTGTTGAACTAATGCTTTGTGTTGATGTGCCGGTTAAGTAGTTGTAATGATTTGACCAAACCCCGTTTTGGGCTATGTTTCCGATAATATATAATGTGTTGGAATAAACTAAGTTTTGAATCGTCCCGTTGTTAGTTACGTTACCGGTTATGGTTGCCGCGTAGTTTCCGGTGGGCCTGTTTTGCAAAAACCCTTCCACCGTTACGTCACCGATAAATTCCATGGGTGTAGTGTATTGAAAGGCGCCATTTAAATCAATGGTGTTACTTTCAACGATTACATCATGAAAGTATGCATTGTCGTCCATGGTAATATTTAAAAATCCAGGAGTTTTAGCAGCTGCCTTTGTTATCAATGCTTCTTGCAGATAATTATTATTGCCCTTGAAAATAAGTGAATCAGCATTGGTATTGAATATTAATGTATCGAAGTTGAAATTGATATTAGAGTTGTTAAATGAAAGGGTTGTGTTTGCAATCACATTGCCTCCTGTTTTAATATTGGTGAGGTTTGTGGCTTCAAATGTTTTTGTAAATGCAAATTCCTGGTTTGAATTACCATTTAGATAAACATGGTTATTTGTCCATGTGCCATATTGATTTATATTTCCTGAAACATACAAATAGCAATTATATACATCATCTTTTATTTCCCCGTTGTTGGTGAGATCACCTGTTATGGTGGCTGAATTACTACTTGTGGGTCTGTTTTGTAATATTCCTTCTACAAACACATGCCCAATGAATGCCAATGGAGATGTAAACTGAAAAGTTCCATTCAAATCGATGGTATTGCTTTCAATAATTATATCATGGAAATAGGCATTATCATTTTGTGTTATGTTCAAAAAGCCAGCTGTTTTTGCTGATGCTGCTTTGGTAATCACTGCTTCCTGGAAATACTCATTGCTTCCTGCAAATATCAGTGAATCGGCTCCTGCGGCGAACATCAAAGTGTCGTAGTTGAAGTAGATTGTTGTGCCATTAAATGATAATGTTGAGTGGCTGATTACTTTACCGTTTGGTTTTGAACTTGTGAAGTTAGCACCCTCAAAAACAGAGGTGAATGTGAAATTTTGATCATTTACTCCAGTGAGAAAAGTACTGTTGTTTGTCCAAATTCCATTTTGATTGATGTCCCCAGCAACATTTAAGGTGAGATTATATACATTGTCCTGAATGGTGCCATTGTTGGTTAAATTGCCATTTATACTAGCAACCTGGCTTCCGGAGGACCTGTTTTGAAAAACACCTTCAACACGGGCATTCCCTTTTACATTAAAATAGCTCAGGATATCAAAAGTCCCGTCAAATACAACATCATCTCCTTCAATGTCTGCATTGTCGTAATAGGCACTATTTGATTGATAGCAATATATCTGCCAGGGAGATGCTCCCGCAATAATCGTGATATCGTACATATAGCCACCATCCATAAAAATTGAATCGTTACCGGCATTCATGTACAATGAATCTCCATTGAAGTTTATTTGGGTACCGGTAAATCGCAGTGCATTGGTTGCTGTTGCAATTCCGCCTTCTACCATGTTACTGGTAAAATTAGCACCGGCAAACTCTGCATTAAATGTTAAAAACTGATTTCCGTCGCCAATAAGATTTGTAATGTAGTTGGTCCACGATCCTGAATTAACAACTGATCCAGCAACGTCAATATTAAGGGCGTAAATATTATTCCTGATATACCCATTGTTGTGTAAGTTTCCGTTAACCGTTAGCAAACGATTGCCGCCAGTTGTGTTTTGCAAGGTATCAACAACCTCTACAGTAACTTCATAGTCATTGTCATCAAAAACCACGTCAGTATGAATATTCACCAAATCATGAAGTCGTACATAATTTGCAAAACAACTAAAATCATCAAGATAAGCTCCATCATTCATAGTGATGTCAAGCTCATTGGCAGTAACCACCATATCCGTTATATACCCGCCGGTTACTGACAATTGTCCGTTTGCAAATACCACATTAACGTCGTTTATGTCGATGTTACACCCTTCGAAAGAGATGTTATCGGATGTGATAATTATATTTTTTGCAGAAACAACACTGTTAAAACTGCTTCCTGAAAACGTGCTTGATGACCAAATCTCCTGGTCAGTTGTGCCGGTTAAGGATGTAATGCCATTAGCCCATAAAATGCCATCGTGGTAGATGTTTCCATTAATGTTTAAATTGAGGGCATAACCGCTGCTTTGCAAAGTTCCATGATTTGTAATGTTACCAGTAATTGACAACGTTCTTGTACCTCCCAATGAAATAAGTGCACCACTGGCATTTACGGTAATATCATTCATCGTGGTACTTAAGTTTAAGTAAACCGTTCCATTGATGATTATATCGTCGCCCGGATTGGGTGCAAACCCGCCTACCCATGTAGATCCATCGCTCCAGTTGCCCGAACCGCCGGGTTGAGATTCAATAATAGCTGCTAGCGTTAAATTGGGACTACATAATAAGAAAAATAATCCCAGAAGAAACGAGGTAGTAATTCGTGTTTTCATTATAGCCTATTTTTAATTGATTAGTAAAATTTTGTTGATTGATCTGATCTTTTATCGCATATATCAAATCCAGCTTTAATAAATTGTGGATATGACGTAAATGATTGGCTTCGCTAGTACATGCGCAATCAATCATGAAAAAGGCTCATGAAAACAGAATTTTTTTTAAACTGCCTGTTAAGCTGATTTAAGAAAGTATGGTGGTTAAGAATTTAAATATTTTTCAAAACAAACACTGTTCTGAATTTCCGCGTATTGTCCAAAATTAGGGATTGACTTAAAACCATGTTTTTTATAAAAACGGATCGCCTCGGGCTGACCAATACCGGTTTCAAGAATCAGCTTTTCATTGCCCAAATCAAGGCACCATTTCTCCAGTTCGGTCAAAATAAATGAAGCGATTCCTTGATTCCTGAAATCTAATTTTACAAACATTCTTTTCACTTCAAAAACCCCCTCCTCAAATTGCTTAATGGCTCCGCATCCCGCAGCAATGTTGCCACGATAGGCAACTACCACATTTTTAATACCGGTAATTTTATTGTAATGGTCATAAAAGGAGTGAAGTTCGCCATCCCTGCTGGCAAGCTCTTTATCAAGTTGTTTAACAAGTTCAATGAAATCCTGATTTTCGGAATTGGTTCTGTGGATGATTATCATGGATGTGATTAATTTGAAGTATTTTCTTTAAGAATTGCGGCGTATTCCATATATCGCTCCACTTTTTTTTCATTGTAGTGTTCATCTGATTTATAGTACTCAAGCGCATCCAGAAGGAAAATTTTGGCTTTTTGAAATTGTTTCAGCATAACATAACAAACTCCCAATTCTCCTTTAACTGACCAAATTTTATGGTTGCCTTCAGGCAATGTTGCCTCCCTGATGGCCAGCGACTTAGTAAATGCATCTTCAGCTTCAACAAATTGTTCGGTTTCAAGCTTTAACCTGCCCCGCCAATAATAGGCAAGCGAAAGCTCCGGATCAACGGTGATTTGTTTTCGATCAAAGATGTCGATTGCTTCCATCAAAACAGAATCGGCTTTATCGTAAGCTTTCATTATAAAATAAAGCATTCCAAGGTTGGAAAATCCGAGCGCGAGTTTGGGATGATCAGGTCCGAAAACAGTTTCTTTTATTTTGTTGGCTTCAATAAATTCTCTTTCAGATTTTTCATAATCTCCATTATCCAGATAAATAAAAGCAAGGTTGTTACGCATGCTTCCAATCTGCGATTGATGACGACCCGGCAGAGAATCGAGTAAAGCAATTGCGTACCGGTAGTAATTTTCAGCTTCATCTACCTTAAATTGATGGTGATAACTTACCGCGAGGTTATTCAAAGTTGTGGCATATTTAACACTTTTATTCTGGCCGTTTTTCAAATAAATATCCAGTGATTTATTAATGAAAATCACAGAGCTATCCAGGTAACCGAGATTTGTAAGCATACTTCCATAATCATTGTAAACATCAGCTAATTTTATCGATGGTTTTCCGGGCAAATTTTCCAATATGCCGATACTGGCCAGGTAAAATGAGTCGGCAAGATTATAATCGCCTTTGTAATCATAACACAAACCGAGTTGGTGAGCTGATTCGGCAGCTTCAAAACTGTTTATTCCAAAAAGCTTTTTATTGGTTTCATTGGCTTCAAGTAAAAGAGGTACAGCCTTGATAAATTCACCCAAACCGGTTAAAGTGGAACCGAGTGTGTATTTAACTGCGGCACTAATTTTGGGTTGATCGTTAAAGTTTAAATCAACATCTGTGGCAGCTTTTTCAAGAAGATCGTACACTTTCACTTCACGGCTGTTGATGGTTGGGTCGGCCGAAGATAGCATGTCGAGCAGAAAGTTGTTTACGGCTGCTGATTTGGCTGCCTCCACTTTTACCTTATCACGTTCATGCTGAGCTATGTTTCTTTGCCTGGAGATCAGAATAATTGAGGAGATGATCAGTAATTGAATGGCTATGAAAAATGCTACCCCAACTTTATGCCTTTTGATAAATTTAGCTGTTTTATAGCCAAATGAGTCCTGCCTGGCAATTACCGGCAGCCCTTCGAGGTACCGGTGCAGATCATCATTAAATTCCTGTACCGATGTGTATCGTTGACCCGGATCCTTGTGCATAGCCTTCAAAACAATATTATCCAGGTCGCCCTGAAGTGTTTTGGCAGTCTTTCGTGATGTTTCAGATTCAAGTATTTTTTCGCTGGGCTTTTTTACGTTAAATTCAGCAATAGCTTTGCTTATGGCAGAAGGAGAATAACTTTCGATTTTAATGGGTTGCCCGCCGGTTAATATTTCGTAAAATAAAACGCCAAGGGAAAAAATATCTGAAGCGGTAGTAATGGGTTCGCCATTTACCTGTTCCGGACTGGCATATTCCGGTGTGAGGTGCCACATGCCGGTCATGGTGAGGCCGGCAGCAGTGTCCGACAATTCATCATCGATGATTTTAGCAATGCCGAAATCCATGAGTTTCGGAACTCCTTCTTTTGTTACAAGAATATTTCCGGGTTTGATATCCCGATGAACGATCAGTGATTGATGTGCATACTGCACCGCATCGCAGACCTGTCTGAACAGCTTGATTTTTTCGGGAACAGATAGATTGTTAGTCTGGCAATATTTTGTTATAGGCGTACCGTCAACAAACTCCATGATAAGGTAAGGCAGACCGGTTTCGGTTCTGCCGCCGTCAATAAGCCGGGTGATATTATTATGCTGCAGATTGGCCAGTGTTTGACGTTCGATCTGAAAACGTTTTAGCAGGTAATCAGACGAAATCCCATATTTAAGAATTTTAATCGCCACTTTTTTTACAAATAGATTATCGTTCCTGTGGCCTGCATACACAGCTCCGCTTCCTCCCATTCCAGCGAGTGATTCAATAGTATAACTTCCGATATCATTCCCGATCATCGGATCCTCAAGTTCATCAATGAGTCCGGCCTCAATGGTGAGGGGTTCTTCCAGAAATTCGCCGGCCGATTCATGTGCAGCTAAAAGAGAAAGTACTTCCTTTATAACGGAGGGGTTATCTGTTGCCTTTTGCAACCAGGATGTTCGTTGATCAGCCGCTTGTTCGAGGGCTTTTTCAAAAAGTTCTCTGATATGTTCAAGTTGGTTGGTATTCAATGATGTAAAATTCTATGCGCTTTGAAGCTCGCGGAAAAGCCACGCTTTTGCAAAGGTCCAGTCACGTTTTGCTGTTTCGCGTGATATTTTAAGAAATTGAGCGGTTTCGTCGATGGTCAGTCCTGAAAAAAAACGCAGCTCAATGACCTTGCTGGGCCGCGCATCAACGACTTCCAGCTTTTTTAAGGCATCATCCAGATCCAGGATGGTATCTTCGTTTTGAATGGAAATTTCAATCGCCTTATCAAGCTCCAGTTTTTCGGCTCCATTTCCTCGTTTGGAAGCTTTTTTCCGGCGTGCATGATCTACTAAAATTTGGCGCATGGCCTGCGCTGCCATTCCAAAGAAATGTGCCCGGTTTTCCACATTCATATTTTCATTGCCAACCATTTTCACATAAGCCTCATGAACAAGCTCTGTTGTTTGGAATGTATGATTGCGGTATTCGGCAGCAAGGTAACGCGATGATATTTTTTTTAATTCCCAATACACATATGGCATCAGTTCATCCATGTGGCTTTTGTCGCCCCGGACAGAATTTTCAAGCAACATCGTTACATTTTGTGGTGTTATGGCTTCCATGCTTGATAGTAAAATGTTAGTACTGAAAGGCTAGTTGTAATGTAAAATAAAAACCACATTAGCTAATGAATTGTTCAAAACAACCAACCAAACCAAATGAGAAATAATAATTCGGTTTGATTTTTTGAAATAATTTGGAAAGAAAAAGAAATACAAATATTAATTTATATAATCTGAGTTTAGTAGATTTTATGATGCGGTTAATATTAATATTAAATACCTCAATTACTCAATCATCTCCAGCGCTCCTTCCAGTTGTTTCCTGCAATAATCTGAAAGCGATTTTCCAATTTTATCGGGTTTACCTTTAATCAAAGCAGTCATTGAGTTTTCAAAAGTCTCTTGTTTTTTAATGTAATTATTCTCGTAATCACGGATTTGTTTATCCCAGGCAACAATCTGATTCGCATAATTTTCATCAAAAGTTTTGGCATGTTTTACAAACTTTAAAAATTTGTTGCGAGGAGCATATTCAAAAACATTATCGATGGTTTCCCAATGATGTTCCAGGGCGTCGCGGTAAGTGTCTTCGGCGAAGCCATCCGGCATTTCATCCATTCCAAAATACCATTGTGTAAAAGGGTGCACGCATGGACGGAAAGGAGCCAGCCACATCACATAAGCGATCTCCCGGGGCATGTTGTTCCGCAGTTGGGCCACAAAACCATATTGTGTGGTACTTGAACAAATGGCCCGGCCATGCTCGTGCGGACTGCTTAATGTATCCCGTTGCCACTGGTCGAATGGAGTTCCCTCATTATGATTTCTTAAGATTTTGAAGAGTATCCTTAAATCAACCTGGTCTTTTGGCTCAAAAGAAAATGGCAATTCATCGTCCATGTAATATTGCTTTTCGGATATGGTATTGAGCGCACTCAAATGACGCACAATATTGCCCATGTTCGACAGGTTTCCGGGATCGCTATATACTTTGCGAAAGTTAAAAACGCCATCATTTTTCGGATCATACCATTTTCTTTTAATCGCATAATCCACAATATCTTTTGATCCGTAAAAATTCATGGTATCTCCCAAATTGACCCTTGTAATGGTATAGTAATTTGGAATAATAGCAACTTGATGGTCAGGAATTCTTTGAGCTACCCAGTGTTTGCCATTCACCACCGATAACATCCACCCTTCTTTGCTGTCAGCAATCACATAGGTTCTGCCTGATGAGGAGTATCCGTATTTTTCCACGAGAGCCCCACCAATTTTTACCGCCTGTCTGGCCGATTTGGCCTGTTCAGCCATGGCCCTTCGTAACCAGTACCCGATTCCTCCATCTGTTAAGTCCGGCTCGTCTTCGCGAGATAAACAAGCATCGCTAACGATGGTAACTCCCCATTCGTTCATATATGAATCCGAAAATTCCATTTCAGGCATTTCGAGCCAGATATAGCTCCAGGTTTTAAGCGGCCTTTCCATTTCTGCACCATTTTTCAGGGTGATGGTTTCGCCAGCTTTATTTTGCCCGTCAGGAACCTTGTACCAGTTCACAATCCTGTCGCCCCAATCATCTTCATTGTGTGCAAGCATGATGGAGCCATCGGATGAAGCTGCACTCCCAACGACAATCGAAAAACAATCAAAATGATCCTGGGCAGAGGTGCTTATTGCAATTAAAATGCTGATCAAGGGTATGAATATTCGGATTTTCATTGTTCAGTAATTTATTATCACAAAAGTATAAATTTATAGATGATGAAATTCAGGGATGGGCAGGATGGACTTATTTCATAGATTGTAAATTATTTGCCCACCTTTTTTCGGTTAAGTTTCATCTTGCCAAATGTTACCATTAAAACTCCTGCAATGGTAATAATACCTCCTATGATCTGGATTTTTTCCGGAATATTGTTGAAATATAAATATGCTCCAACAAGTACAAACAAACCCTTTGAACTGCCCAGGATGGAAGCACGTGCAGCTTCAATATAGCGAAGTGCATTGTAAGATGCCAGCACAGCGAGGAATGGGCCCAAAACAGAACCTATGCCCATATTAATAAGTGCCGATGTGCTCACGTGCAAACTTTGATTAAAAACAGGCAACATGGCCAGGGAAAATATAAAAAGGAAAATCACCCGGTTTAACGAGAGCAATGCCGGAGGGAGCTTAAGAACATTCTTTTTGACTACAATGGTAGAAAATGCAAAAATCAGGGAAGAAGCAACGATAAACTCTGAGCCCGGTAAAAACAATTGCTGCATGGATTGTGATCCGCGATAGCTGATTATAAATGCGCCACCAACGGTCAGGATCATTCCCAATACTTCAATCCTGTTAAACCGTTCTGATAAAACAAATACACCCAGTATAGTAACAAAAACGGGTGTCATATTTGCGAGGAATGAAGCAACCGATGGGTTTTCGATGGTACTGATACCGGTAAAAAATAAGGTGGTCCCTGAAATTTCAAGGATCCCGATGAGCATCAAAATGATCAGTTGTTTTTTTCGGAGATTCCGGAAGGTGGATAACTTACAAGTTTTGAGTGCAAATACCAGGTTCCAGGTTAATCCAAACAAAAACCAGTAAAACCCAAATTGGACAAGGTGAACTTCGTTGAGGGCAGCCTTACTGAAAATGTAAACATTCGACATGGCCAGCACAGCCACGAATGCCCAGATATAACCATGGGTTGCTTGTTTTTGCAGCATATTAAAATTTGAAATGTAAAGGTAGAGATTAAAGGAAAACAAAGTCCATTTGGATATATTCAAAAAAAATCGCCGAAACAGTTTGACAATTTATGTTATACTGTTTCGGCGAAGGAATACATCATAATTTAACTATTCTCTTTGCTAAATACGCTGATTCCCCAGAGTTTTACTTTGTAAAGAACATGATACATTGCCGGAACAACCAGCAAAGTAAGGAAGGTGGCAAAGGTCAAACCAAAGATAATGGTCCACGACATCGGCCCCCAGAATGCGGCATTTGTTCCGCCAAAATAAATTTGCGGGTCAAATTCTGAGAGTAAAGTTTCAAAGTTGAAATTCAATCCGGATGCCAGTGGGATCAACCCTAAAATGGTTGTGATGGCGGTAAGCAATACCGGCCTCAACCTGGTATTTCCGGCTTCGATGATACATTCCACCGACTCCTTAATAGGCAGGTTTGCGGTTGGTTCGAGTCCCATTTCCTTGCGTTTTCGCATTTTTAACAGGTTGATATAATCAATAAGCACAATGGCATTATTCACCACAACTCCTGCCAGCGACACGATCCCGATTCCGGTCATGATCACCACAAAATCCATTTTAAAGGTTCCGAGTCCGCCAAATACACCAATGGTACTTAACACAACCGACGACATAATGATGGCTGGTTTTACAACAGAGTTAAACTGACTCACCAGGATAATCATAATAAGTGAAACAGCAATTAACATCGCCCTTGCCAAAAATGCCGTTGATTCTTCTTGTTCCTGTTGCTCACCGGTAAATTCATATTTATAGCCTGCCGGCATTTCAAATTGTTTCATCAGGTCGCGCAACTGGTTATTGATTTCAGTGGCATTATAACCTTCCACCACGTTCGACCAGATAGTAACCACCCTGTTCAGGTCTTTCCTCATTACAGAGCCATAGGTAGTGCTGTACTCAACCGATGCAACCGCCGAAATCGGCACCTGGATGATCTTACCGCTGGTTTGACTCCTGAAGGTAATATCCTGGTTCATCAATGAAGCAACATTATACCTGTAATTTTCCTGCAAACGCAATTGGATGGGATATTCATCTTCACCGATTTTATAATCCGATATCTCTTTACCAAAGATGGAGGTCCTGAGTGTTGAGGCAATCTGGTAAGTTGATAAACCGAACATACGCGCTTTATCCCTGTCGATTTTAACAATGATCTCGGGCTTTCCTACATCGAGGTCGATTTTTAAACCTTCAATTCCTTCCACATGACTCTGGTTAATAAATGCCCTGATCGTATCACTTAATTCAATCAATTTATCAAAATCTTTACCTGAAATTTCCAGATTGATAGGTTTACCGGTTGGTGGCCCTCCCGACTGCCTTTCAACGGAAACATCCACTCCCGGGTATTTTTTAACCAATCCGTCATTAAAGGATTTTAGGAATTTTGCGGTGCTAATGCCACCACGATCCTCATAATCAATGAATGAAACAGTCATTAATCCACGGTTTGGACCGCCTGATTTGCCTGTAAACCCTTCATTTTCACCAACAGCTCCATTCCCAACAATAGTAACAAGTGATTTAAGTATGGTTGAATCGGCACCGATTATATTGTACACATCATCCTCCATTTTCTTCATCATATCGTTGGTTACATCAATATCAGTCCCGATAGGCAATTCCGCAATAATATTAATATAATCGGGATCAGCCACAGGGAATAACTCAAATTTTGGATTGCGGGCAATGTAAAATACAATGGTGGCTATCAATAAGACAAAGGTTCCTAAAATTACAAATTGAGGATTACGTTTTCTAAGAACAAATTTGAGAATATTCAGATAAGTGCGTTCCAGCCAAACCAAAAAGCTCTCCTGAAACCATGTCGACAGCCGGTAAAGAAATGCGAGGTTCAATAAGCCAATCAGTGCAAAAGCCATTAATAAGTTTGCCAGCCAATAAACCCCAACCAGATAGAAAAGTCCGGCAAATGCTATCATTACAGTTGAAACCGTAATACTCCGTTTTTTATTTGGAGGAGGATTTTGGTTACCATAACGGATATATGAACTTGAAATTACCGGTACGATAACCAACGCCACAAACAAGGATGAAGTAAGCACAATAATAAGTGTTACCGGCAGGTATTTCATAAATTCACCCATAAGGCTATCCCAGAATAACAAGGGAAAAAATGCCGCTAATGTGGTTGCCGTGGATGAAATGATGGGCATGGCAATTTCGCCAACAGCGCGTTTAGCAGCTTCAAACCTGGAGTATCCCCGGTCGACAAAACGATATATATTTTCCACCACAACAATGGCATTGTCAACCAACATACCCAACGCAAGGATCAATGAGAATAAAACGATCATGTTGATTCGATAATCCATTAGTCCCAGGATCATGAACGACATGAACATGGAAGTTGGAATGGCAAGACCCACGAATAATGCATTGCGTATTCCCAGGAAAAAATAAAGCACCAGCAGCACGAAAATAACACCCATGATGATGCTGTTTTCGAGGTTGCTTAGCTGCTTTTTGATCATATCCGACTGGTCGTTGGTAATGGTGATGTTAAGGTTGGCGGGTATCACTTCATTTTCGCGGGCTTCATCCAGTATGTCAAATATTTTACTGGTTGCATTCAGCAGGTTTTCACCACCTTTTTTCACCACCTGAAGCGTAACAACATTTTCTTTATTAAGCCTTGCATAACTCTCGGCATCTTCAAAACTGTAAACAACATCTGCCACATCTTTCAGGTAAACAATGTCCTGGTTTTCATGCTTGATGATGATGTTTCGCATTTGATCAATGTTTTCAAATTCACCGACCACACGGAGCGTTCTCCTGGTTCCTCCCTGCCTGATTTCGCCCCCCGACATAGAGATGTTTTCGGAGCTGATTGCGTTTTCAATATCTCCAAAATTGAGTTCGTAGGAAGCAAGCTTCAATGGATCCACATTGATTTTTACCTCCCTGTCGGTGATACCCTGAATATCCACTTTTGAAACTTCGGATACCGATTCGATTTCATCCTGGAGGTACTCCGCATAATATTTTAGCTCATTAATGCTGTAATCTCCCGAGAGGTTAATGTTGATAATAGGGAATTCAGAAAAGTCAATATCGGTGATCATCGGATCATCAAGCATATCATTGGGCAAATCACTTTTTGATTTGTCAACCGCATCCCGCACTTCCTGCAAAGCCTGGTTTATGTCAACCCCGGTATTAAACTCCACAAAAATTACGGAAACATCCTGAAGCGAGTTGGAGGTGATCTTTTTCACTCCACGGATCGATTCAAGCTCTTTTTCGATGGGACGAGTGATCAGGTTTTCAATGTCCACCGGCGGGTTTCCAAAATAAAAAGTTTGAACCATCACCGTTGGAATGTAAATATCAGGAAAGAGTTCCTTTGGGAGCGACCGGTAGCTGTACAACCCAAACCCAATCAATACGAGCAGGAGCAGGAAAACGGTGTTTTTATTTTTTAATGCAGCCGTGGTAAGTTTAAACTCCCGACTTACATTTTCATCTCTATTTTGTTCTTGTGCCATTTTAATTTTCTTTCGATATACATTGGTTTATGGTAAATTCAAAGGGGAATGAATTATCCCTGCACCCTTATTTTACTGCCATTCGAAACCTGGTTATAACCTTCCACAATTACCCTGTCGCCCGCATTTAATCCACTTGTAATAACCGTTTGATCTTTATAGGAGCGCCCTGATTCTACATACACTTTTCTGGCAGATTCATCTTCGTTATTGACTACATACAGGTAGGCTCCCTGCATATCTTTTTTAATAATAATAGATGGCACCAGCAATGCCTCATCAAGCGTGTAATCATTAATGCGGATCCGTGCAATAACGTTCGGTTTGATCATGTTGTCGCGGTTGGTTACCTTCAACTGTACTTTGAAAGTCCTGTTTGCCTCGTTAATGATATTGCCTGTGCGATAAACGGGTACATCCATTGAAATATCCGGGTAGGATGGGAAATCGAGTACAACTTCTTCACCGGCATGAATACTGGTAATATAAGCTTCAGAAACATCTGCATTTACGTAAAGGTTGGTAAGATTTACAAGTTCAATCACCTGCATCCCGGGAATTGCGAGTTCTCCTTCTTTTACATGCACTTCATCCACAATGCCCGAAATTGGTGCTTTGATTTCAGCCATATCCAGTTGCGATTGTAATGTTTCGAGCCTGCTTTCCAGTGCTTCAACATTGTTTTTGGCTTGCAGATAATCCATTTCTGATCCGATATTTTTATCCCATAGTTCTTTTTGTTTATTGAAAACAGTGCGGGCCAGGTCAAGACTGGTTTCCACTTCGTTGATCGAACTTCGTGTGATGCTGCTGTTTATTTTTAAAAGCAAAGTTCCTTTTTCAACATACTGACCTTCCTTTACATAAATTTCCTGCACCTGCCCATTGATTTCAGGGCTAATATAGGCTTCGTTAACGGCCTCAACAGTGCCGTTTACTTCTATGAAATGTTTGAATATCTCGTATTTCAATTGCTGCACTTTAACAGGAATTCCGTTATCACTTGCTTTAACGGTTAGCTGTTCTTCCAACTCATTGATCTTTGAATTCAAGTCAGCCATTTCCTTTTTATATTCTGAAATTTTAGCAAGGATTTCCTCATCCGTTTGCGGATTATCAACGCTTCCGCTGCTGCATGCAGCCATGGAAAGGACCATTACGATATAAATCAGTTTTTTCATTTGTGTTAGTTTGGTATCTTATTTTACAATTTTTATTAATTCAATGGAATATATTAAAGTTGATCCCGGCGGAATCACATTGGCAAATGGTTTATCGCCATAAGCAAGTTCCGGAGGGATGTATAATTCGTAAATACTGCCTTCGTGCATCAGCCTTATTCCCTCCGAAAGCCCGGGAATGATCTTGTTCAGCCTGATACCTGCCGGACCCCGGTCATAGGACATATCAAAAACATCCCGATTGATAAACATAGCCCTGTAGTGTACCAAAACGGAATCACCGGCGGCCGGCTTGCTGCCGGTTCCTTCTTTGAGAATTTTATATTGCAACCCGCTGCCGGTTTCCATTACCCCCTCATCCGAAAGATTTTCCTCCATAAATTTGGCTCCTTCAATCTTATTTTGTTCCAGAACATGCTGCTGTTCATCCGCTAGCTTCTTCTTTAATTCTTCGTCAAAAGAGGCAATTAGCGCTTCTTTAACGGAGTCGGAAAGAACAGAAGTGCTGTCAAGTCCATCGGCCAATCCTTTATAAATGGCCAGCCTGTTTGCTTTAATGCCCTCCTGCCGGATGCCATCCCCGTAATCAAGACCGATGATATAACTAATGGTGTCCATGCGGGTTTTAAGCACAATGGAATCGGTATCCAATTGTTTTTGATTGCAGGCAAAAACAATGATTAGCAGTGATAAAATCAATATGTAAGCAAAGCGCAATTTCATTTTTCTAATACTCAACAGGTGTAAGTTCTTTTTCGAGTTCGGCCCTTTTGGTTAACAGGTCAAGCATCGATGTGAGATAATCAATCTGGCTTGATAAATACTGGTTATAGGTTTGCTGAAGCTCAAGGCTCGTCGACAATCCTTCGCGGTATTTGGTTTCTGTTTTTTTGTATATCTTATCGGAGTTCGATAGTGCCCGCTCCTTGTTTTTGAATATCAAAAATGCATTGTTAAATTCAACCCTTGCCGTTTTAACACGAAGTGAAAGTCCTTGTGCAAGCTGATCTTCCTGAACTTTGATTTTTTCAATAGCAAGTTTCGACTGTTGAGCTTTATGCCTTCGGTAACCACTGCTAAAAATGGGCACATTCATTTGCAAACCTAAAATTTGAGTGGGATACCATTTTTCGCTGGATGAAAAGAAATTGAACTCATTGCGCATGGCATTTTGTGAATAGCTGTAAAATGCATTCAGATTAGGGTAATACTCTGATCGGTCAAGTTTTAGTTGTAATTCGGCCAGTGCCCGTTGATTTTCAAGCATTTTAAAATCAATGTGATTGTTGTAGTCAAAGGGTTTTTGAATGAGTGCCTCTCTTTCGAGGTTGCTCATTAAATCTTCTATTTTATCCGTTAAAATAACTTCAGCATCTGCATTGATGCCCATGAGGTACTTAAATGTATTTTGAGCAATCTCCAGTTGATTTTCAATATTGGTAAGCGTTACCTCCATGTCCGACTTAAGCAGTTGAAGCTGGTCAACGTCCGTTTCTTCCACAAAACCGGCTTTATAATATTCCGTTGTTTCATAAAGCATTTTATCCAGGCTTTGTAAAGTACTATCGAATACCATGCGGTTTTCGCGTAAAATAATCACCGGGTAATATGCTTTGGCAATCATATCTTTAATTTCAATTTCGCTTTTTTCATAGCTGGTTTCCGAAAGACTCAGGTATGCTCTCGAAGCTTGCAGTCCTACTATGTACTGGCCATTGAAGATCATTTGGTTTACATCGGCGCTCCAGGTAGCATTATGCTGAGTCCCAAATTGTACTTCAGCAAATTCGCCAGCTGGCAATCCGAAAAACTCGCCAGGAATAAGCTGGGTTGGAATTTCCAGATAGTCAGTATATCCTACAGAACCACTGATTTGTGGTAATCCGGTGGCAACTGTTTCTTTTACTTTTTCACGGGCAATTTCAATATCTGTTATGGCATTCCTTATATCGTAATTATGTTCCAGCGCAAAAATCTGTGCTTCTTTCAACGAAAAGGAATATGTTTCCTGAGCATTCACCATTGGCGTCATGGCCATTAACATTACTATTGCTCCAATTATTCTCAATTTCAATTTCATGGTTTAAATTATATGTTGAAGTTCAACTTTGCTTTTTGTTTTTCGAAATATTCAATTCCTTTTTGGTTTGAGATGCCTCTGATATGATTTTCAAACATCACCTCAAAAACCTTTGTAAATGAAAAATTCTGAATTTCCTCCTGGCTCATATTCTGAAAATCCTCAATTTTCTGAAAATATAAATGGGCTACTATTTCTTTATTTAAATCCTGACGATAAAACCCTTCTTTTATTCCCTTATCAATATTGGAAATTATCTTACCAACGATAATGTCCTTTTTATGCGAAAGGTATTTTTCATACACCTGAGGGTAATATTTGCGTATTTCAAATGTTAGGATCGGATTGATCCGGAAATGGTTTTCACCGGAGATTTTGCTCATTTCAAGCAAACAATCAATGGCATTTAAATTTTTATCCAAAACCTCATCCACCTTCAGCAAAATGGTTTGCTGAATATGTGCACCAATTTGTTCCAGAAGATCAGCTTTATTGCTTACAACCTGATAAAGGGTCTTTTTGGAAATACCCATCATTCTGCTTATATCATCCATCGAAACATTGCGAATGCCATGTTTGATGAAAATATTATAAGCACCTTCGATGATCTTATTTTGTCTTTCGTCTATCATTAATTATATAAATCAATTAACCAAACCTTTTAATAAAGGGGGGCAAAAGTAAAGATAAGAAACAACGGAAACAAATAAATGTTATTTCGTTTCCATTAATTTAAAGTTAATTTTTCTTAATTTGCTTTATGAATTAATACCGGAAGTGAGGTTAACTATTTATTTTGAAACGAACTGACTTGATCTTTTTTTCAAAATAAGCAATTGCTTCAGGTTTGCCAATACTTCGTACAAGATCTTCGAACATAACGGCAAAAAGGGTTTCAAACGAGAATTTATCAGGTGGAAATAAATCAGGGTTGTGAATATCTATAAGCCGGCTCAGGTATAAACGGGCCAGTAGTTCGATGCTTAAATCTTCGCGGTACAAACCCTGTTGTATCCCTTTGGTAATATTGATCTGGATTTTATCAAAAATAAACTGGAGGCGTTTCTCAAAATGATCCTGGTAAATTTGGGGATACTTGCTTTTTAAATGCACTGTTATAGCAGGGCTTACCAAAATAAAATTATTGGCAACTTCTTTGCTCACGGTGAGCAAAATATCAATGGCATTTACACCTTCAAAATCATGAATCAGAAATATCTCTTCAAATTTTTGTCGTTCAAGTTCAAGTAACTTTTGAACGAGCTCTTCTTCATTTTTCACATATTTACTGATATCAGACCTTTGAATGCCGGTTTTATTCTCGATTTCTTCAAATGAAAATCCCTCGAGTTTAGTTGTTTTAGCCTCCACCCTGATTTTTTTCAGTAAATTGCGAAAGTGATCGTCCATTGAAAAGGAATTAGTTTCTGCTTAGTTGCCGCAAAAATAGACATATTATTGTGCATGCCTCACATGTGGCTTCCTAAATAATTAACAATTGCAAGTTAGTTTTAAATATTTAAATGATTTTAGCAATAGTGGATATGTTGCCTGAAACTTTATCGCCAATTGTTACACTGACTGGCATGTCAACAGGCAGGAAAAAATCAAATCGCGACCCGAATTTTATGATTCCCAATTGATCGCCTTGTTTTACTTGTTTTCCTTCTTTGGCATAACAAACAATCCGGCGTGCAACCGTTCCGGCAATTTGGCGAAACATGATCTCATGGCCGCTTTCGGTTTGAATTACGATGGAAGTTCGTTCGTTTTCATTTGATGATTTCGGTTTGGATGCAATAAAGTATGACCCCTGATTGTGACGAAAATATACAATTTTTCCACTGATCGGATACCAGTTTACATGCACATTCGTGGGCGACATAAATACAGAGACCTGCTTTCGTTTATCTTTGAAATATTCTGTTTCCACCACATCCTCAATAACTACTACAGTTCCATCAGCTCCGCTAAGAATGATATTATCATCAGGAACCACTTCCCGAATAGGATTTCGGAAAAAACGGACAACATAGAAGTAAAAAATTAAAGCGGCTGCATACAGGATTACATGAATAATTGTTTGTGTGGGTTCAATGAGGTTTATGATGAGTGCAATGGTGATCAATAAAAACAACACCAGAATCATCACCGGAAAACCTTCTTTATGTAACCTTACTGCCATTAATTATAAAACGAGGATGAGATAAATAAAAACTACAGGAATTGCCAGTAAAATGCTGTCAATTCTATCAAGAATGCCACCATGACCGGGGATCAGATTGCCTGATTCTTTCACTCCTGCCCGCCTTTTTAGGGTGGATTCAAACAAATCGCCAAATGTACCTGTAATTACCAGAATGATGGCAAATCCGATCCATTGCCATAAACTCATCACACCAAACAGCATTTCTAAAACGATGGCACCTCCGATGCTAAATACAAAACCACCCAAACTACCTTCCCAGGTTTTTTTGGGTGAAATCTCCTTATTGAGTTTATGTTTTCCGAAAAGGGAGCCTGAAAAATAGGCAAACGTATCATTCAGCCAAATGATGACAAAAATACCAAGGAGTATTACATTAAATTTGGCATTACCGTTAAAACGATCAATAAAATTAATAAGGCTGAGTGGTATGGAAATATAAAAAATGCTGATCAGGTAATCACCCAGGTGATCCAGCGAATTGATCTGACGGGAAATAACAGGGATTAGAAAAACAATTAAGATGGGAATAATTAACAGTAGTAAATAATCATAGATTATTATTCCATAAACGGCCATTAAGGCCAGTACCATTATCAAAACATTAAGACCATACAAGGGTAATTCAGGTAAAATACTGTTATCTTTACGAACCAGGTCGCGATATTCGCTAAGGCTTAAAAACAGAAAAATGACCGATAAGAAACTGGTGCTAATGGTACCACCTAATATGGCACCGATTACGAGGATGGCGTATACTGCGCCGGAAATAGTTCTTGTGGTAAAAGTTGTCAAATTTCTTTTTGTTCGTTTACCAATCGTTTGGCTTTAATTGCACAGTCAGCAGGCACAAACACTTCCACTTCTCCAAAGAAGTATGCCGAATCCTGCTTATTAACAACTACTGCAGCAATTTCCTGCTCTTCAAGCATTCCTTTGATAATTTCTGCCTTATAAAATTGTGAAGTAGAATAGATCAATACCCAGTTCCCATCCATAATATCAGTTTAATGATGGTGTTATTGATCAAATATTGTGCGTGGCAATTATTTCCCTGGCTTTTTTCTCATCACGCTGGTCAACGTACAATTTAATTTCACCCACCAGTAATGCAGATCCTTTCTGGTCAAGCGTAACGCTGTCAATTCCATGCTCAGTGAGCACTTCCTGTATCAGATTGATTTTATAATCATCATCTGCTGAAAAGACTTCTCGAAGATTTTTTTCCATAGTTTAATCGTTAAGATTCATCATCCAGCAAAAATACATATAATTCCTTTGGACCATGAGCCCCCATAACAAGTGTTTTTTCAATATCTGCAGTTCTGCTCGGTCCGCTTATAACCGTTACAAGTGAAGGCAGTTTGCTATTGTACTTTTTGCGAATGCCCTCAATGGCATCTTTTAGTTCAGGTACGATTTGTTTGCTCCGGGCAATAACTATGTGAGTTTCGGGGAAAACATTCAGCCGACGCCCTGAAATTTGTCTACTTGAGATCATGACACTGCCCAGCCTGGCAATTAAAAATTCACATTGTGTGATACCGGCTTGCAATTCAACAAAGGTTTCCGGGTCATCTGTGTAATTGATTTTAGCTTTATCAAGTACCGGCTGAATATCTTTATCAATGCAATAAACGGATTTCCACTTTTTCTCTAAAACCAGTGAGGCCAGATTCTTTGATAAATCAACTTCATTTTCGCAATACACAAACTTTCCAGCAATCCGGGTGAATTCCTGGGCAAATGCAATGTCGATGGAATCGTTCAATTTTGGATAAACAGATGATTCCGTGTCGAGCGATGGGTAAGGATTTTCAGTTTTACTGATCAGGGCATTTCTGATTTTTTTTAAAATCTTTTCCCTGGAAGTTGTTTCTTCCATTTAGGTGCTATTTATTGTCTTCAAATGAAGAGTAAACGTCAGACTTGACGGAATCACTTCCAGATTCTTTTTCATCTTTTGGTTTATCCTCATTTGATAAAACATCATTTTTCCCGGAAATTGCATCCAGTCCGGGTAATGCTGGTTTTGTACCATTGGCCCTGAGTTGTTTTACTTCATCTTCAGCTTCTTTCTCAATGCGCTTCCGCTCTTTATCATAGGGCCTTTCACCAAAAATACGTTCAACATCTTCTCTGAAGATAACTTCTTTTTCAAGTAACTTCATTGCCAGTTGTTCTACCTCTTCTTTATTTTCACTGATAATCTGAACAGCTCTTTTATAGGCTTTCTCCACCAGTTTGCTTACCTCTTCATCAATGAGTTCGGCAGTTTTTTCGCTGTAAGGCTTTTGGAATGAGTACTCCGATTGACCTGTAGAATCATAGTAGGAGAGGTTTCCGATTTTATCATTCAATCCAAAAAACACTACCATATTAAAAGCCTGTTTGGTAACTTTTTCAAGATCGTTCAGGGCTCCGGTGGAAATTTTTCCAAAATTCACTTCCTCCGATGCACGCCCACCAAGTGTTGCCGTTAGTTCATCGAACATCTGATCAAAGGTGGTAATTTGTCTTTCTTCGGGGAGGTACCACGCCGCACCAAGCGATTTTCCCCGGGGAACAATGGTTACCTTAACCAATGGATGTGCGTGGTCAGTAAGCCAGCTAACAGCTGCATGTCCGGCTTCGTGATATGCAATAACTTTCTTTTCGGATGCAGAGATGATTTTATTCTTTTTCTCCAAACCCCCAATGATCCGGTCAACGGCATCAAGAAAATCTTGTTTGTCGATTTGTTTTTTATCCCGGCGGGCAGCGATCAGTGCTGATTCATTACAAACATTAGCAATATCAGCTCCTGAAAATCCGGGAGTTTGTTTTGCCAGAAAATCCAAATCTACGCGGTTATCGAGTTTGAGCGGTTTTGTGTGTACCCTGAAAATAGCTTTGCGTTCTTCAAGATCCGGCAATTCTACGTGTATTTGCCTGTCGAAACGACCGGCCCTTAATAATGCACGATCGAGAATATCGGCACGGTTTGTTGCGGCTAAAATAATCACTCCGGTATTACTCTGAAACCCGTCCATTTCAGTAAGCAACTGGTTAAGCGTATTTTCACGTTCATCATTGGCGCCGGTCAATGGATTTTTACCCCTTGCCCTTCCAATGGCATCAATCTCATCAATGAAAATAATACAAGGTGCTTTTTCTTTAGCTTGCTTGAAAAGATCACGAACACGGCTTGCACCTACCCCAACGAACATTTCAACAAAATCAGACCCGCTGATTGAGAAAAATGGCACCTGCGCTTCACCGGCAACTGCTTTGGCCAGCAAGGTTTTACCTGTTCCCGGAGGGCCTACAAGCAAAGCTCCTTTTGGAATTTTACCACCCAGGTTGGTATACTTCATGGGGTTTTTTAGGAAATCCACAATTTCCATTACCTCTATTTTGGCCTCCTCCAAACCGGCTACATCGGTAAAGTTTACATTTACTGCAGTTTCTTTATCGTAAAGCTGAGCCTTTGATTTTCCAATATTAAAAATTTGTCCGCCACCAGCACCTCCACGACTCATCATACGCATGATCACAATCCAAACAACGATAAGAATTACCAATGGAAGAATCCAGCTAATTACCTCACCACCCCAATTATGACGGGTTACATTACGGAGGTAAATGGGATTTTCGATACCTTCCTGTGCTTTTTCAACGTCTTCTTTAAAAGCATCATATGATCCAATTGTATACTTGTACTGTGGGCCTTGTGCCTGATAACCTTCATCCTTAAGGTCTTTAAATTCCGGCTTTTCCAGCGCTTCTTTGGTGAGATAAATTTCTGCTTCCTCCTGGTTAACCACCACAATTTTGTCGATGTCTTTATCCGCCAGCATTTTCTTGAGATCTCCCCATTCGGTTTCTTTTACCCCGGCTCCCCAGTTTGTAAAGGTGAGCCCAATAAAGATCACTGCAATAATACCATATACCCAATAAAAGTTGAATTTTCCTTTTGGAAGTTTATTTTTTGGAGCATTTGAACTGCCTGTGTTTTTATTTTTTTTAGTTTCTTCTGTCATTATGTCCTGAATTTTAATCTGTCACTCTGCTAACAGCAAGAGGATCTCATCTATCCTTAAACGTTTTAATTTCCGCGTCAGCCCACAATTTCTCAAGATTATAAAAAACCCGGGCTTCTTCTTTGAAGATGTGAACAACCACGTCGACGTAATCTAACAAAATCCATTCCGCATTGTCAAACCCCTCCTTGTGCCAGGGCTTGCTCCCAGAATCTTTTAGGGTTTCATCAATAATTGCATCAGCAATCGCTTTTACCTGAACATCACTAGTTCCATGACAGAGGATAAAATAATTGGAAACAGCATTGGGCAATTCTTTTAAATTTAAGCGGACCACATCATGTCCTTTTTTGCTTAAAATACCTTCAATAATAACTTCTGATAATTTTTCTGATTCTGACTGTTTTTTTCTTGGCATATAAATGCTTTAAATTGATGGACAAAAGTAATGATTTTACCTTATCAATGTTGTCATTTAGCGCTGCTAAACCTTTAAACGAAATATAATAAGCTTTGTTTGAAGTTAATCATTAACTTTAAGCCCTAAAGTTATCCGTTTAAAAATGCCGGAAAATATTGCCTGCAAAACAGTATTAAAGTTACCCCAGGTTGATTCAACAAACGCTTACCTGGAGGCTGGAATAAATGAGGGGCGGGCTTATAAGAGCCGAAGTGTAATCATTTCTGATTTTCAAACTGCAGGAAGGGGAAACGGCAATAACACCTGGGAAAGTGAAGCCGGCAAAAACCTCCTCATTTCCATTTTTTATGAACCCATAAAATTAAAGGCTGCTCAGCAGTTTTACTTGAATATGGCCGTTTCGCTTGGAGTGATGGAGTGTATCACTGATATTCTGGATGAGGAAGAAGTGAGCATTAAATGGCCCAACGATATTTACGTTGATAAAATGAAAATCGGGGGGATGCTGATCAAACATTCGGTGAGTGGAAAGTATCTGATAAATTCAATTTTGGGAATAGGACTAAATGTTAACCAGCAAGTATTTAACAGCAATGCTCCCAACCCGGTTTCTCTTATTCATTATTTAAAAACTAACCAAAACAGGGATGAAGTTCTTGATCTCTTGCTAAAATCTATTGATAAGCGCCTCAACCAGCTGGAGGCCGGCTACCTGAATTTATTGAAATCCGACTACCTGAAAAATTTATTTGCCTTCAAAAATTACAGAAGGTACCTTTATGAAAACAAGCTGATAAACGCCAAAATTACGGGGGTTTCCGAGTTTGGCTCACTTCAGTTGGAAGTTGCAAACGGAGAGGCGCTGGAGTGTGACCTGAAGGAAATAAAATTTGTTTTTTAGGCTTCTGCCTCCATCAGTTCCTTTAACTTTTCGGTGAGAATATTTACAAAATTTTGCAGCGGTCGTGCGGCCATCATTTTCAGCATAGGATTAAGTTTAGCCGATAGTGTTGTTTGCACGGAAGTACTTAGCTGGCGCTCTTCCAGGCTGAAAATCAGACTGAAATCAAAGGGTGAAGGATCGGTTGAGTTGTAAATTATTTTTTGTGCAGGAACATTGTCACCCATTACCAATGAAAGGTCAGCCATTCCTTTGATCGTGAATGTGCATTTTTCTGCTGAAGCTGCCCAGTTGATTACCTGTTCAGGAAGCAGATGCTCAAAATTATTAAAATCACTCAGATACTTGTAAATATAGTCAGCGGATTGCCTGATTTCTACCGGGCTGCTTTTAAATTCTGTCATTGATTTGTAGTATTATAAGCCGGGTTGGAGATTAACCCCATTTCTCGGGATCTTTGCGCCACAGGATCAGCGATTTCAGATCATTTTCCGAAATGTAATTGCTTTCAATGGCTTGTTTGAGTAACTCATCATAATTGGAAAGGGTAAAGAGCGGACACTTTTCCTTTTCAAAGTTTTTAATAGCTGTTTGCAGACTGTAACTGAAAATAGCCAGCATACCTTTTACATCACACCCGGCTGCACGCAACGCATTTACTGCATTTAAACTGCTTTTACCTGTTGATACCAGGTCTTCGATTACTACCACTGACTGGCCGGATTCAAAATAACCCTCAATCTGGTTTTCAAGACCATGTTTTTTTTCTGAAGACCGGACATAAACAAACGGCAGCCCCAGTTCCTGTGCTACCAGCACTCCATGTGCAATGGCTCCGGTTGCCACGCCTGCTATCAGGTCGACGGATCCAAATTCTTCATTTATAACTTCAACAAATTGCTGACGGATAAATGTTCTGATTTTCGGGAATGAAAGGGTTTTGCGATTATCGCAGTAAATCGGTGATTTTAACCCCGAGGCCCAGGTAAACGGTTCACTTACGTTTAACTTAATGGCCTTTATCTGTAAAAGATATTCCGAAATTGTAATTGCTGTCTCTTTGTTTAAAATCATGCGGCAAAATTATGCGAAATTGATTGAAATAAAATCAAAAAAAATGATGTAAAAATTTAAAGGCTCGGTAATTTTATAGTTAACGTAAAGGGTAACGCAAGATACAAAAATTTAATATTCATGCTCAATAAATTTCTTTGCCAATATGTGTGCGAGCCGGTAATTATGGAAATTTAAAATGTTTACATTTGCTTAAATTTTAAAGTGATGCCTCAAAAAATTGCTGTTTTTCCGGGTTCCTTCGATCCCATAACACGTGGTCACGAATCCATTATCCGCAGGGCTATACCGCTGTTTGATAAACTGTATGTTGCCATCGGTGTAAATGCCGAAAAACGGGGGTTCTTCGATGTTGAGCAGCGAATGAACTGGATCAGGCAGGTATTTGATAATGAATCTTCGATTGTGGTAACCAGCTACGAGGGGCTTACTGTAGATTTTTGTAAGCAAAATAATGTAAGGTATATTTTAAGGGGTTTGCGAACTTCAGCCGATTTTGAGTTTGAGCGCAGTATCGGTCAGGTAAATAAAAAGCTTTATCCTGAAATCGAAACCGTGTTTTTGCTTACTGCTCCGGGATACACCTTTCTGAACTCAAGCATTGTTCGGGATATTTTACGTCATGGTGGTGATGCAAGCATGTTTGTTCCCGAACAAATTGATCTGAAGAACATTTCCATTAAATAAAAAATCTTACAAAGCGTTATTGCTCCGTGATGATATTCCGAAACATGAGATTGACTCCTTTATTTTTATTTTTTTTCCTTTCTTCACAGCTTCTGGCCGGACCGGTTGAGATTAAAGGTGTTTTACCAGGGGCTGAAAATTGTGAAATCCGTTTGTTGAAATTTGCCGACAGGATCAGCTTTCGAACAGAAATGCTCGACCGGGTGATCATTTCTGATTCAGCTACTTTTTCATTGAATTGCGATATTGATCAAACCATTATGGTCATTATTGATATTGATTATTATTCGGCAATATTATATGTTGTTCCCGGTGCGGAATATTTCCTTGAGTGCGAACCTGTTGATATTGCTGGTCAGTACCGCCCTTATTATAAAAAAGACCGGATTATTTACAAACTCCCCGATGAGCCTGAGCCATTTGTAAATAAACAGATAGATACTTTTGAAAACCGCTATGCTGACTTTGTGGAAAAAGAAATGAGTGGACTTTATCACAAACGTAATTTGTCGTTTCTTACAGAATTTGAATCGGAATTGGACGTACTGCTGGAAAATGAAAAAAGTGAATTTGTAAAAAGTTTCATCAGGTACAGGATGGCTGATTTAAAATTCATTTTAGCCCCCGCTAAAAGGATACAATTTTTCAAAGAATACATAGATAAGCAACCGGTGCTTTACGAAAATCCTGAATACATGGCTTTTTTCAGTTCGTTTTTTGATAACTACCTGCTTCAGGATTCGAAATTTGTATCGCGTCGCGATCTGCAATTTACCATCAATAACCTCGGTAACTATGCGGCGCTGGTTGATACGCTTGGAAAAGATACTTTGCTTAGGAATGAAGTAGTTCGTGAACTGGTGCTTTTACACACGATTAAACAATTTTACTTAGATCAATCTTTTAATCAATCGAATTTGATCTCCATTTTGGATCAGATGATCGACAGAACAAAATTTGAAATTCACAGAAAAATCGCTGCTAATCTGCGAAAAGAGTTAACCACCTTAACACCCGGATCATATGCCCCTTATTTTGAATTGCCTTCTCTGGATGGAGATACCTTGAGCATTACCGATTTCAGAGATAAACCCATCTATCTCTCTTTTTTCACCACCTGGAGTTACGCGTGTTTGGCCGAGTTTGAACTGATGGATAGCCTGTATCATCAGTTTGGCAGTCAAATAGATTTTATTACCATTTCATTAGATAAATCTACCGAAGTGGTTGATCGTTTCAGGAATGAAAAGCACTACGAATGGACATTTCTTTTCAATGGATCAGGATATGATCTGATCCATGATTACCGGATTAAAACTTTCCCGTTTTTTATATTTCTTGCCCCGGACGGCCGCATTGCAGATTATCCAGCATATAAGCCGAGCGAGATAATAGCCGACCGGTTTCGTGCAGTTTTAAAGAACAAGGAACAGTAAAATTATTAATCCTTTTGCAGCCTCCGAATATATTTTTTACTCCATTAGAATAATTCAGGTTAATTTTGTGTTCTTGTGCTGACTTAATGGCATGCAAATTAACCTGATTATAGTAGGAATAATTATTGCTGCCTCAGCGCCGTGAAAAAGAGTTGATTCAGAAAAGTCGATAAAACAATGGCAAAATTTCTTGAGCGTTTACTCGGATCTAAATCCGACAGGGATATTAAATCGATTACCCCAATTCAGAAACAAATATTTGAAGCATACGAAACTATTCAGAACCTTTCAAATGACGAGTTGCGTGCAAAAACCGGTGAATTCAAATCACGCATTGGTGATGCTATCGCTGCCCAGCAAAATGAAATAAAAGAGATCAAAAATCAAATTAACCACAATCCTGATATGGATGATGATGAAAAGGAGAAATTGTGGAAAAAGGTGGATGATCTCGAAAAGCAGGCTTATGATAACACACAGGATGTGTTAAATAACATATTGCCAGAGGCTTTTGCGGTTATGAAGGAAACAGCCCGGAGGTTCAAGGAAAATGAAACTGTAGAGGTTACTGCAAACGACTTTGATCGTGAGCTTGCATCAAAAAAGGACAATGTAAATATTGTAGGCGGGAAAGCGCATTTTAAAAATCAATGGATGGCTGGTGGCAACCTCATTTCCTGGGATATGGTGCACTACGATGTGCAATTGGTGGGTGGTATCGTGCTTCACCAGGGTAAAATTGCTGAGATGGCAACCGGTGAAGGGAAAACACTTGTCGCCACCCTGCCTGTTTACCTGAATGCACTCCCGGGCAAAGGTGTTCATGTGGTTACCGTTAATGATTACCTGGCAAAACGTGACTCCGAGTGGATGGGAGTTTTGTATGAGTTTCATGGATTAAAGGTGGATTGTATTGACAAACACCAACCCAACTCTCAGGACCGACGCAATGCTTATCTTGCGGATATTACCTTTGGTACCAATAATGAATTTGGTTTTGATTACCTGCGTGATAATATGACGGCTTTTCCGGATGAGCTTGTGCAAAGGCCGCATAACTATGCCATTGTGGATGAGGTTGACTCGGTACTGATTGACGATGCACGTACTCCTTTGATTATTTCAGGACCAACTCCTAAAGGAGATACACAGGAATTTGAGCAATTCAAGCCATCGGTTCAGAAACTTTACAATGTTCAGAAAAACCTTGTTACCACCATATTGGCCGAAGCCAAAAAACTGTTATCCGACCGGGCAACCGGAGATAATGAGAAAAAAGGAGGCGAGCTTTTGCTCAGAGCCTACAAAGGTTTGCCAAAAAACAAAGCGCTGATCAAGTTTTTGAGTGAAGAAGGCAACCGAACCCTCATGCAGAAAACAGAAAATTTCTATCTGCAGGAACAGGCCAAAAATATGCATCTCATCACAGATGAACTTTATTTTGTGATTGAGGAGAAACACAATTCAGTAGATTTAACCGAGAAAGGTATTGCGGTGATCAACCAGGAAGCAGGTGATGATAATTTTTATGTACTTCCTGATGTGGGTGCCGAAATTGCCGAACTTGAAAAATCCGATCTTTCGGAAAAGAAAAAGCAGGAGAAAAAAGCAGATGTTTTGCGTGATTTCTCATTGAAATCGGAACGTGTTCATACGGTTAACCAATTGCTGAAGGCTTATACCATGTTTGAGAAAGATGTGGAATATGTGATCATGGAAAACAAGATCAAGATCGTGGATGAGCAAACGGGTCGTATCATGGAAGGCCGGCGTTATTCGGATGGATTGCATCAGGCCATCGAAGCCAAGGAAAGTGTGAAAGTGGAAGCCGCAACACAAACCTATGCCACCATCACCCTGCAAAATTATTTCAGGATGTACCAAAAGCTGGCAGGTATGACCGGTACCGCCGAAACCGAGGCCGGTGAGCTTTGGGATATCTATAAACTGGATGTGGTGGTTATCCCCACAAACAGGCGCATTGCCCGCGACGACCGCGATGACATGGTTTTTAAAACCAAACGCGAAAAGTACAATGCCGTAATTGATGAAATTGACCATCTTGTTCAGGAAAAACGGCCTGTACTGGTTGGTACCACATCGGTGGAAACCTCCGAACTGCTGAGCCGCATGTTGACCCGGAAAAATATCAAACACAATGTTTTAAATGCAAAGCTGCACCAGCGTGAAGCCCAGGTTGTAAAAGAAGCCGGTCAGCCCGGTAACGTAACCATCGCCACCAACATGGCTGGTCGTGGTACCGACATAAAACTCGGACCCGGTGTAAAAGAAGCCGGAGGTCTGGCAATCATCGGAACCGAACGTCATGAGTCGCGGCGGGTCGACAGGCAGTTGCGTGGACGTTCCGGTCGTCAGGGTGATCCGGGTAGTTCCCAGTTTTTTGTTTCGCTTGAAGATGATCTGATGCGGATGTTTGGTTCTGAACGGATTGCACGTATTATGGACCGAATGGGGATTAAAGAAGGGGAGGTAATCCAGCACTCAATGATCACCAAATCGATTGAAAGGGCGCAGAAAAAAGTGGAAGAGAATAACTTCGGCATACGTAAAAAGCTTCTGGAATATGATGATGTTATGAATGCCCAGCGCGAGGTGATCTATAAAAAACGGCGTCATGCCTTGTTTGGTGAACGTTTGGCAATGGATATTGCAAACATGATGTATGATGCAGTTGAACAGGTGGTTTCTGATTTTAAAGAGTCCGGTGATCATGAGGGTTTTGAGCTGGAGCTGCTGAAAATTTTTGCTGTGGATTCTCCCTTTAATGAAAAAGAGTTTCAGTCGAAAAATAATCACGAAATCACAGAAACCATTTTTAAACAAGTTCGGGAAAACTATAAAAAGAAAAACGAACGCATCCGTGAATCGGCACTTCCTGTTATCAAGGATGTTTATGAAAATAACTCGCAGTATGAGAATATAGCAATTCCTGTAACCGATGGTTCCAAGGAAATGCAGGTGGTAGCCAATCTAAAAAAATCAGTGGAAGATGGTGGTCAGGAAGTGATACTTGCCATTGAAAAAGGAGTTACCCTACGCCACATAGATAATGCATGGAAGGAGCACTTAAGGGAATTGGATGATTTGAAACAATCCGTACAAACAGCTACTTACGAGCAGAAAGACCCGCTTTTGATCTACAAATTTGAATCCTTCGAACTGTTTAAAAGCATGGTTCAGCGCACCAATAAAGAGATTGATTCATTTCTTTTAAAATGCAATTTGCCGGGTCAGCAAGCTGATGTGAAACAAGCTCAGCAACAGCGTCGGACTGATATGTCGCGGTATAAAGAGTCGCGAAATGACTTGCTGTCGCAATCGCATAGCAACACACAAGCGGAGCAAAAAACACAACCGGTAGTTCGTGAGAAGAAAGTCGGCAGGAATGACCCCTGTCCTTGCGGTAGCGGTAAAAAATATAAACAATGTCATGGAAAGGGCGCATAATCATTAAATCAGAATATTAATAAAATGTCGATAACCGTTGAAAACATAACCAAACTTTACGGACAGCAGAGGGCGCTTGACGATGTATCTTTTAAAATCTCAGGTGGCGAAGTAGTGGGATTGCTTGGGCCTAATGGCGCCGGGAAATCTACCATGATGAAAATTCTTACCTGTTTTATTCCTCCTTCGTCTGGGAAAGCTTATGTTTACGGTCATGATATTTTTGAAGAATCGCTGGAAGTGAGGAAGAAAGTTGGATATCTGCCTGAGAATAATCCTTTATATCTCGACCTGTATGTTAAAGAGTACCTGGAGTTTGTTGGAGGAATTTACCGGATCGGGAATCTTCAAAGACGCATCAATGAAATGATTGAGATAACCGGTTTAGGAGTCGAACAAAAGAAAAAAATCGGGGCCCTTTCAAAAGGATATCGTCAGAGAGTTGGGTTAGCCCAGGCTTTGATTCACGACCCGGAGGTTTTGATTCTTGATGAACCCACCTCTGGACTTGATCCCAATCAACTCGTCGGCATACGAAACCTGATCAAAAAGATTGGCAAAGAAAAAACAGTGATGCTTTCCACCCATATTATGCAGGAGGTAGAAGCAGTTTGCGACCGGGCCATCATAATCAATAAAGGGAAAATTGTTGCGGATGATTCCACTGAGGGATTATCAGCAAGAGCGGCTGGCCAGCACCGGTTGCGGGTTGAGTTTAATAAAAAACCTGATCTTGCACTTTTGAAAGCTGTTGATGGAGTTAAAGATATTGCTGCTATTAGTGATTTGGTATATGAGATCAATTCGGCCCAGCAGGATGTTCGGGAGCAAATTTTCCAGTTTGCTGTAAAAAATAATTTGGTGGTACTGTCGATGCAGCAGGCCGGAAAAGGCATCGAAGAAGTGTTCCAGCAGCTAACAGGCGACAACCAATAAACAACCTAATAAATTTTGTTAATTATGGCCTAAATAATTTGTTTAGGCATATTTAATTTATAATTTTACGCCTGTTTTGTGGACAGATTTGATTGATTGCAACCACGGAAAAAAATGCTAAAGCAACAGCCGTAGCCTCCCAATCAAAAATTTCCACGTTAATTTACGCTAGTTTTAAAAATCTAAAACATAATAATTATGGGATATTTATTCACTTCTGAATCGGTTTCTGAAGGTCATCCCGACAAGGTTGCCGATCAGATTTCAGATGCTATGGTTGATGAGTTTCTGGCTTTTGACCCGGATTCAAAAGTTGCTTGTGAAACCTTAGTTACTACAGGACAGGTTGTTGTAGCCGGCGAGGTGAAATCAAAAGCCTACATTGATGTGCCCGAAATAGCTCGCAGGGTGATCAATCACATTGGATATACCAAAGGTGAATACCGCTTTGAAGGTGATTCATGCGGTGTTTTAAACGCCATCCATGAGCAATCACCTGATATTAACCGGGGTGTTGATAGGGGTGATAAATATGATCAGGGTGCCGGCGACCAGGGAATGATGTTTGGTTATGCCTGCCGCGAAACCGATGATTATATGCCTTTAGCACTGGATATTTCACACATTCTGTTGCAAGAGCTTGCTGCCATTCGCCGCGAAGGAAAAGAAATGACCTACCTTCGTCCTGATTCCAAATCACAGGTTACCATTGAGTATGGTGATGACAATCAGCCAAAAAGAGTGCATACGATTGTTGTTTCCACACAACATGATGAATTTGATAAAGATGATGTGAAAATGCTGGCGCAGATCAGAGATGATGTACAAAAAATCCTCATTCCTCGCACTAAAACATTATTACCAAACAGGGTGCAAAAACTTTTTGATGATAATTACATTTTACATGTTAACCCAACCGGCAAATTTGTAATTGGCGGTCCGCATGGTGATACAGGGCTAACCGGACGTAAAATTATTGTTGACACTTATGGTGGTAAAGGCGCCCATGGAGGCGGAGCTTTTTCAGGGAAAGATCCTTCTAAAGTGGACCGTTCGGCTGCTTATGCCGCCCGTCATATCGCTAAAAATATGGTGGCTGCCGGTTTGGCTGACGAAGTGCTGGTGCAGTTGTCATACGCAATCGGTGTGGCTGAGCCTGTTGGTGTGTTTGTAAATACTTACGACAGTGCTAAAGTAAATATGCAAGATGGAGAAATTGCAGTAAAGATCAAAAAACTGTTTGATTTACGACCGGCTGCTATTGAAGACAGGCTCAAGTTGCGTAATCCTATCTATTTTGAGTCGGCTTCATATGGTCATATGGGCCGCAGCCCCAGAAAAGTTACCAAAGAGTTTCAATCTCCTTATAGCGGTAAAATTGTAAAAGAGGTGGAGTTATTTACCTGGGAAAAGCTTGATTTTGTAGATAAGATCAAAACGGAGTTTGGATTATAATTTATATTCAAACATACAATAAAGAAAAAACCCCGCTTGTGACGGGGTTTTTTCATCTCAGGTTGTTGTTTAGTGTTTGATGATCAATTTATGAGTAGTCATCGACTCATTATTGACCAGGAGAGAATAGAAATAAATACCTTCTTTAAGTGTAGAGGTATTTACTGTTAGCGACCCTTCATTATCAGTAATCGCAATATCTTTTACAACTTTACCAAGCAAATTATATATTACCAATCTGAGGTCATCAGAATAATTATATGCAAAATCAAAGTTTGCCTCTGTATTTGCAGGGTTTGGATAAGCATTTGAAATTTCAAATGCACTCCGACCATTTACTGATAGTTCGTCCTCGGCATTATAATTAACAGTAAAACTTGCCTTGTTGTCGGGGTTTCCCAATTCATAAAAGGTATATTTAACAATTGATACACCTTCATATCCCATGGGATCGTGATCACCCTGAAATTCCATTGTCATTTCACCCGATTCAATTTTTACATTCACCGAAGCAGTATCAATGTTGGGAGGATAACATAAACCCCAGCAAAATGAATTCAATGAACCAGGCACAAGATCAATTATTTCGCGGGCACACACTACCATCAGTGGGTCGTTGGAAATATTCTTCACACCAATTTCATTCAGGACAATAGTTCCTGAGTCGGGGTGAGCTGATAAATTGATCACGGAAGTGCTGTCTAATAACACTTCACCATTATACAATTCGAGATCCTGTGCATTGAGCCAGTAAGTTAAAGAACCTAACAAGAGGATGAGTGTAATTTTTTTCATATTTATTTCCTCCTATATGTTTATTGAGACATGAGTTTATTTTAAATAGTTGTCTGGTTAACGAAAACCAATGTTGTTTTTATTCCAAAAACTGTGCTAAAAAATGTTAAAGAGGATGTTAAATAATAATTTTCATACAACTACCCCTAAACTATTCGTGTCAGATACATACATTAATATTTATTTCAATAAATGTTTCATTAAATTTGCATTCAATAATTCAGAAATTAAATTCCAAAATACATTCAATCATGAGAAAGATTATTTACACAATTATTTTAGCTATCGGCATGTCGGCTTTTGCCAATGCACAATCTCAAAGGCTTGTATTACTCGAGCACTTCACTCAGGCATCATGTGGACCATGCGCCACTTACAATCCATCAATCCATACCTTGCTTACAGCCAATCCTGATATGATTACTTCGATCATGTATCACACAAGCTGGCCCGGATATGATCCGATGTACAACCACAATACTGTTGAAAATGGAGCAAGAACCGGATATTATGGTGTAAACAGTGTACCTAATTCAGTCCTTGATGGTAATGTTTACAATGGCCATCCAAACGGATGGAATATTGGAACAGTTAATGCCCGTTATGCGGTTACCTCACCCGTTGAATTAAGCATGTACCATGAGCTATCAGCTGATCAGTCAACGCTTACAGTTACAATGATGATCTATGCAACTGAAGATATTGCCGCTGGAATGAAAGCACATATGGCAGTGATTGAAAAACATATTCATTTCAACAGCCCTCCGGGTTCAAATGGTGAAATCGATTTTTATAATGTGATGAAAAAAATGCTACCTAATCAATCCGGAACAATTTTACCGGCAATGCAGGCTGGCGAGTATATGATATTGCAATATTCATGGGAACATCAAAATGTTTATAATGTTGACGAACTGGCAGCTGTTGGATTTATTCAAAACAATGATACAAAAGAAGTATATCAGGCAGCCAATAGCAGTGATGTATTATTTGATCCTTTATTTTCAACTGACGCAGATGTAACCAGGGTGGACAATGTAGCGCAAAGCTATTGTAACGGTATGGTACAACCGATAATTACTATTCGTAATAACGGTTCGGATCAACTGACTTCTTTAGATGTCTCCTACAGCATCAATGGTGGAACATCTAATACCATGTCGTGGACAGGTTCATTGGGTTTTCTGGAGACCGATGTTGTTACATTGGATGAAGCATCATTTTCAGTTGAAGAAATGAATGAAATTGAAGTTGTGCTTTCCAATCCCAATGGAACGGATGATGATTATGCAGCAAATAATATCAAACTGCTTGAAGTTCCAAAAGCATTTGAAGCTACTTCTCCAATAACCCTGATCCTTAAATTGGATTCTCATCCCGAGGAAACCACATGGGAGTTTACTAACAATAACGGTGACGTACTTTATGAAGGTGGTCCTTACTCAACACCTAATCAAAACATCGTACAGCAGTTCCAGTTTGATGCAACTGATTGTTATACCTTCACTATGTATGATGCAGGTGGTGATGGACTAACAGGAGGTGGTAGTTTTGCCGTTGGGTTCGGTACTTCAATTATTGCCCAGGGTAATACTTTTGGTGAAAAAGCATTCGGTCAGTTTAATATCATGTACACCGGTATTACCCCCAATACACTGGCAAATGATTATTCAATATTCCCTAATCCGGCATCTGATAATTTAAACATTAAATTTAATTTAGTTCAGCAAGAAACTGTTTCTTATAAATTAACAGATCCTTCAGGAAGGATAGTTAAAGAAAATTCACTGGGTGTTTTATCAGCAGGTGAAAGAAACGAAAGTTTAGATGTTACTGATTTGAGTTCCGGAGTTTATTATGTTGTTGTTACCATTGGCTCGAACCAATCAACTGAAAAAATTGTTATTACGAAATAACAACATAATTAAGATCTATGAAAACTCTGAAATTACTCATCTCATTTTTGTTTATTACCGGGATGACCTTGGCACAGCAGGTTGCTCGTGAACAGGTGGTTGTTGAGATCGGCACAGGTACATGGTGATATTACTGTCCGGGCGCTGCAATGGGAGCAGCCGACCTGATCGCAAACGGTAAAGATGTTGCCGTAATTGATTATCATACAGGCGATGTATATGACAATTCTTACGGATTGTCACGTCTTTCCTATTATGGATTGACAGGTACACCAACTGCATGGTTTGATGGTGGAATTCCAGTGGTAGGTGGTAACCATACTACCAGCATGTACGGCAATTATCTGCCCAAGTACAATGCTCGTAAAGCAATTCAATCATCATTTACGATTGATGTAGAGGGTTCAAACTCGGGTTTGATAAACTACGAATTGAACATAACCATCGAGAAAGTTGCCACAACTACAGCAACCAATCTTGCCCTGCATGTGGTGGTTACTGAATCGGATATTCAGCAAACCTGGCAGGGGCAAACCGAACTTCACCATGTTGAACGGCTGATGGCACCCAATCAAAATGGTACTCCTCTTGATTTTTCAGGGAGTGACATTCTTGAGAAAACGGTTAGCTTTAATATGGATCCATCCTGGGTGACTGAGAATTGTGAAGTGGTGATCTTTGTACAAAATATGAGCACAAAAGAGGTTCAGCAAGGTATTAAAAGGGATCTTACAGAATTTGGTACTACCAACATGAATGATGCTGCACTGTTGAATGTTGCGGCACCTCAAACGGTGTGTAATGATGTGTTTCAGCCAAAAGTTAAAATTGCAAACTACGGACTGGATAACCTCACCAGCGTTGACATCCTTTATGATATGACAGGTGGGAACCTGATGACTTATTCGTGGAGTGGCAACCTCGCTACTTATGAATCCGAAATAGTTGAGCTGGATCCGATCAGTTTTACCATTCAAACTGTAAATACTTTTAATGTAACATTGGAAAATCCCAATGGGCAGACGGATGAATTTCCGGCCAATAACACGCAAATGTTAAGTCTGGAGGAAGCTCCCAATGTAACATCGCCGGTTTCGCTGGCGCTCAAACTGGATGATCACCCTGAGGAAGTTACCTGGGAAGTGGTGAATTCAGCTGGTGATGTACTATACAGCGGAGGTCCATACACTACTTCAGGGCAATTTGTAATTCAGCAATTTAACCTGGATAATATGGATTGTTATGCTTTCAAGATTTATGATGAAGGTGGAGATGGTATTACCGGAAACGGCTCATACAAACTTGCTTACCAGGGATCGATGATCTTTGCTGAAGGGAAAGATTTTGGATATGAAGATCAGATTCAATTTGGAATTGGGTTGACCGGAGTGGAAGATCAGTCTTTCGAAAATGGCTTTGCCGTTTACCCCAACCCGGTTGAAAAGCAGGCTGTAATTGAGGTGATGGTAACTGATCCGGCATCCGTGCAGGTTTCGGTTTTCAATACCATTGGAAAGCAGGTTTATCGGTCTTCAAACCAGGTTACGAACAGTGGAAAGAAATACTTTACATTTGAACGGAATGACCTTGATACTGGAATTTATTTCGTGCAGGTGAAAGTAGGTGAGGAGCAGTTTACGAAGAAGATTGTATTAAAATAATCTAACGATAGCAAAATATAATTGACTGTCTCATTGATTGGAAATTCTTAATATGCCACAAAAGCACTAAAACACGAAAGAACACGATACCATTTAGGTGTCAACTTCAATTTTGTGAATTTTAGTGCTTTCGTGTATTTGTGGCAAGAATTATAACAATGAGACAGTTTTTTTATCCCTTCGAAAAAAACCTGGATTTAATATACGTATAAACTTCACTCACATTCATGCGGGTGGTGGCTGGTCCGGTTCGTACGTACAAATATTCTTCACCATTGTGTTCCAGATATGCAGGCGAGGTTGAGGGCCGCACATCAATCCTTAAAATTTTCAGACTCTCCTTGGTCTCTATAATGGCCCTCACATATTGTGTTTGTTTGATCCCGATACGTTCCTGAATCATTTTGGTGAAATGCAACAACATATGATCATCATCTTTGAAATTATCCTTTTCAAGGCCCAGCAAATTTTTATGATCATCCACACCCACCAAAAGTGTTCCCCCTGCTGAATTTAAAAATGCAGCGATGGTCTTTAAGGCTGCATGTTCGATGTTTTTATCAAACTTGTTGGTATGCAGGTTATATCGCAAAGTTGACTTAAATTCCACAAATTCACTTTCTCCATTTTCGATCAAGGTGGCAGTGGAGGTGTTTTGCGCTGTGGTGAGATAGGAACTGATCAGTTTGGCCATTTCAACTACAACCTTGATAGCTGTTTCGGCCTGAATCTTTTGAAACAGATCATTTCCATGCAAACCAAAAAGTAAGGTTGGTTCGGTCGCCTTGATCGTCCCGGTACGGTAATGATTGTTGATCACAGCTATTTCACCAAACACATCTCCTTTCTTCAAAATACTTTCACTGTCCAGACTGGTTTCCAGCACCAGCTTGCCATACCTAACGATATACAGCACCTGCTCATTTTCGAAACGGGCAAACACATTCTGACCTTCCTCAATTTCTTTAATGAATAAAAGGGGAGCGATGCTTTTGATCTCGTCATCACTTAACTTACTGAAGATGCTGACTTCCTTTAAAAAGTCGATGTGTTTTCGATCCAGGATATTTGTCATTATCGGAAATTTAAAACAAGCTTTCTATCAATTGGTCATCCGCAATATTTGGGACAGTAACAGTGAGTTTAGGTTCCATCTCCATTGCCCTTTTGATAGCGAAAATAGCCCCGTCATTTCTTGCCCAACTACGGCGGGCGATCCCATTATTCACATCCCAGTGGAGCATCATTTCGAGTCGGCGATCGGCATCGGCAGAACCATCCAGCATCATCCCGAATCCGCCATTGATCACCTCGCCCCAACCAACGCCGCCACCATTGTGGATCGAAACCCAGGTTGCTCCCCGGAATGAATCGCCGATCACATTTTGAATCGCCATATCGGCTGTGAATTGTGACCCGTCATAAATATTGGAAGTTTCCCG
>JAGQVE010000023.1 GCA_020438105.1 Bacteroidales bacterium | reverse complement strand
TTTTTAATAAAAGTGCATCTGAAAAATCTTCTTCTGATTGGAATACCCAACCGGTTATCAAGTATCCATTATCTGATAGTTCTACACAATTTAAAGAAGCAGTTTTATATGATGGAGTATAACTTCTTTTCCAGATAGTATCAAGATTATTGTCCAGTTTCATAAGAGCTCCATAGCTTACACCATTTTGACTATAGTGATATGCAAGTATAAATTTGTTGTCCCAGCTTTCTATCATTGCCCCACCAATTATTCCCGGATAAAACGTGTAATTGGGTTCATAATATGTTTTCAATAGTTGCATTTCCCCTGTATAACTCAATTTAAACAAAAAAAGCTCCTGATAAATTCCAATATCATCAGTAGCCCCATAACCAAAATAAGCTTCCCCATTGTCAATAACTGACATTCCAATAGTATAATTCCCGTTATATGTATAAATATTATTAAAATAAACCAGTTCCTGGGAATAAACCAAGAATGGAAAGAGCAAAAGGAAAACGATGATTAGTTTGCGTTTCATGGCCAAACAAATGTACGAAAGGAATTGGATTATTGTATTTCTTTTTAACTAACGTTTATTCCTCTGCGAACCCCTGCGGTAGGCAGGTCAGCGAAAACCCAGCGCAGCTTTGCGTAATTTTTTGCTTTCGGATATGCAATTTTGCTACGCAGAGGGCTGCAAAGGAGACTTGGGGTAGCGCAAGTTTAGCCTTAAAATCTATTTAGAAAACCGGTAGAAAGTATTAAATTTACAATCCTGTAACAAATTTAATGGTCCGGGGAATTTTAATCCCTGGACCATTCATAAATGCTATGAAAACAAACTTTTTAATATTTCTTGTTATTCTTAACATCAGTTATTCCTATGGCCAGAAATGGGAGAACATTTACGGGAACCCTGGAACAGACGAATCCTTTGATGATGCCATAGAATACTATGATCATGGATACCTACTGGCTTCTTACTATGAATTGAATACAGGTTGTTGGTTAATAAAGACGGATATTAACGGAAATACATTGTGGGAGAAAATCATTTCGTGGCCTGATGTATCCATCTTTGGAGGGAAGTTATACCAGGATTTGGAAGGAAATATAATTATTGCTACAGTAGTTGCAGGAGAACCTTCAGGTTACTGGCCAATGATGATGAAATTGGATGCATGTGGAGAAAAAGTCTGGTGCAGGGTATTCCAGGACGATGATTTTAACTATGGATGGTTTAATGATGTGATGGTGCTGGATAACGGTGATATTATCGGCCTGGGTTATCTTGATTCGGATGAAGAGATCGAATTGGTCTTCATTTATTATATTGATCCAGATGGTAATCTTCTCTGGCGGCAGGGTTATGCTTCACAAAATAATTACCCACATATTAGGGATAGTAACGGGGATGAGATAATAAAATACGGCGATAAATATTTAATCAATGGACACTGTTATTATCCTTACCCAACGGATACCACTCACTTTTTCCTTCGACCATTATTTATTATGCTGGATAGCTCTTTTAATGAAGAGTGGGTTTTACCCTTTGGTGTGAATGATTCGATTGTGGGTTGGGGTTATCATACCATTAAGATCAATGATTCAATATACATGGGCGTTGGAATGAGAAGATTGGGAGGAATGTTGCGAAATTCACTTATGATGTATTTTAACGAATCAGGGGAGGAAATTAATTATGTCCAGATACCAAATGAAAGCATTACCACGGGGTTAATTTCAAATGCTATTAGTGACATTGCTCGTATCAACGACACGTTATTTCTTGCCTCCACAAATTTCGGATACATAAACACAACCAATTACCCCTGGGGTGAAATGCTGATAGATACTTCAGGTAACATTTTCAAATATGAAATTCGGTCAAATAATACTACAGATTGGACTACAATGGTGCACACGTTTGACGACAAATACACCATTGGTTGTGGATGGAAAGAAGGAAATGCAAAAAATGACATTTACCTGTATAAGATCAATGCTAATTTGGAACAAGATACGCTTTATCCCGGTAATTACACCTACGACAGTTTATGTTCTTATCCCATTCAATCGGGTGAGGTAGATATTTCGGACTGTATCATCATTACTGATGTGGGTGAGGTTCCAACGCCCGATGAATATTTTGCCGGGTTACAAGGTATACCCGTAAAAGTGTTTCCCAATCCTGCCAGTAAGGGCAGCATTACTTTCGAGTTCCAGAACACCCGGTATCACTCAGATATTGAGTTGAGGTGTTTCAATATTTTCGGTGAACTGGTGCATTCCGAACAAATAAATGCCTGCCAGGTTGAATGCAAAGTTAGCACGATAAAGTGGAAACCAGGGATATACCTGGCCCTGGTATATGCTCATAAAAAAGTTGTTGGCAGGACGAAGTATATTGTTAGATGAATATTCAGGACCCCTTTAATTAAGTATTAAAAAATTGTCAATTAATTGCAGCCCAGTCATTGGAAGTGAAGAATTCTATTTGGAAATAATGACCTTCCCCGAAACAAGCTCTCCATTCAACTCAGTTCTGTATAAATAAATCCCATTGGGAAAAGCTTGAGCATCCCAGGTTAACTCCTTATTAATTAAAATTAGCCCTATCGTGTTGAAAGTGTGCTTCCGGTTATTTTTTGAGCAAAAAACAACTCCCTATCGGATATCTTCATACAGGAATAAGTCTTTGTTTGCTCCAGCTTGTTAAAAAGTCATTCCCAGCCGGATTTCGACTTTTTATATCTTTGTGCCACACGCTTTACAAACATGAGCTATAAACACGTTTTTTTCGACCTTGACCGCACGCTTTATGATTTCGACAAAAGTACCCGCATCACTTTTCAGGAGTTGTATAAAAAATTCAGGCTGAAAGAAAACGGGGTAGACTCCTTTGAAGATTTTTTGGAACTTTATAAAAAAAACAATGTGGCCATGTGGGAGCGTTACCGGAACGGGGAGATCACCAAAAAGTTCCTGAACGTCGAACGTTTTTTTGTTACACTGCTGCAATACCGCATCAACGACCGTGCTTTTGCAGGCCGCTTTGCAGCCGATTATATCCGGCTGAGTCCGCAAAACGAGGCGCTTTATCCCAATGTGCATGAGGTGCTCAGCTACCTCCGGGGGAAATATACCCTGCATATCATCACCAATGGTTTTGAAGAGGTGCAGGGGGTGAAGATGAAATCGAATAACCTGGATGACTATTTTAAAACCGTTACCACCTCCGAAGAAGCCGGTGCCAAAAAACCAAACCCGAAAATTTTTAATTATGCCCTGAAAAAGGCCGGAGCTACGGCGGCAGAAAGTATCATGATCGGGGATGATTATGAAGTGGATATCCTGGGTGCCAAAGAGGTGGGGCTGGATCAAATCCTGTTTGCTCCCAATGGCTCCGTCGAAAACCCCGATTGCACTCACCGCATCAAAGATCTGCTTGAGATCAAATCCATTTTATAACCTTTGAATTTTAAATCCATTTCAAAATAATTCAAAAATAATTAGGTTTATAGAATAAACTAATTTATATTTGCGACAAATTTACAATCATAAAACTATGGAAACTGAAAAACGAAACACACTCATCAACAACAGCACTCTCTTTATCGGTTGTATGTTTATCGGACTGGGACTTGGCTTTATTTTTAATGCCGTCACGGCCGGCGTCCTCATAGGCATGGGGGTAGGGTTTATTGCACGCAGTGTTTACAATCATAAAGTTTATAACCAAAAATCAGATCAATCATGAAAACTATTTACTTAAAAACAGCAATAATGCTGATCATCATGGCAACTGCCTTTCAAACGAATGCCCAAAATACTTCTGCAGCTAAAAAAGCCTGGGGAGGCGTTGGGTATTTTGAGTCGGGGCTTGTATTTTTTAATTTCAACGACATCAACAAAGCATTTAAAAATGCGGATTTCCCGGAATTGACAACACCCTCCATCAGTATGGGCGGGGGAGGTCATGCCGTAATTGCCAACTTCATAGTGGGTGGCGAAGGACACGGGTATTTCGGGGCCATTACCCAAAATGAGCATTATAAAGTGAGTCATGGCGGTGGTTATGGGTTTTTTAATCTCGGGTACCTGGTAATGAATACACCAACCACTAAACTCTATCCAATGGTAGGATTGGGAGGGGGAAGCATCACGGTTTCCATCACCGACCGGGAGCAAATTCCCGATTCCTTCGATGAAATTTTAACTTCCCCTGCGCGGCAATCGCATATTTACACCGGCGGATTTACCATGAATTTTTCATTGTCGTCCGACTTTTTTGTGATGGGTCAGCGCTCCGATCAGGTGTCGGGAGGCTTTTTTGTTGGAATTCGTGCCGGTTATAATTTACAGTTGAGCGGCTATAACTGGTATCTGGATGAGCAAACCCTGAGCGGGTCACCCGGCTCGGGAATGAGCGGACCTTATATCCGGCTTACGATTGGTGGCGGAGGTATTTCAAATAACTAAATTAAAAAACATTTTTTACCATGAGTACAATGACAGAACAAGACAGTATGCGGATCATCCGCGAAATGATTGCCACTTCAAAAGGCAACCTGAAAGAGAACAGCTTTTTTTACCTGCTCTGGGGATGGCTGGTTTTGGTGGCCAGTTTATCACACTACTTTTTAATCAGGATTGAATATGAACACGCCTACCTGCCCTGGCCCATTTTAATGTCGCTTGGAGGAATAGTTTCCGTAATTCAGGGGATCAGGCTGGGCAAACGTTCCACCGTGGTTACTGTTATCGATAAAGCCATCATGCATCTTTGGTGGGGGTTTATGGTGGTTTTGCTGATCATCCTCTTCATGACCAGCTACCAGAAAATCGACTGGACTTCGGCCTATCCGCTCATCATTGCCATGTACGGACTGGGAACCTTCGTTTCGGGTGGGATACTAAAATTCAAACCCCTGGTTTATGGTGGGATTGCTTGCTGGGTGATTTCCGTCGTGGCATTTTTTGTGGCACCCATCAATATCTTGCTTTTAACGGCATTATCGGTTGTTGTTTCGTATCTTGTTCCGGGTTACATGCTTAAAAGCAGGGGGTAATCATGGCTTTTAAAGACCTCGATCCGTTGTTGCACAATCAGCTCAGGTTGTCGATCATCAGCCTGCTGATCGGTGTGGAGTCGGCTGAATTTAAGTATTTGCTTGATAAAACTGAAGCAACCCGCGGGAATTTGAGTGTGCAGATAACCAAACTCAAAGATGCCGGATATGTGGACGTAAAAAAGACCTTCCGGAATAACTACCCGCTAACTACCTGTAAAATAACTGCCAAAGGGGTGGATGCATTTGAGAAATACGTGGATGCAATTTCAGGTTATTTAAATAAATAAGAGGAGCATTTATTTTACAATTCGGAACAATTTTGCGAACGGAATGTACACCCGTGATATTGATGGCAAATTTTATTTAGAAAATTGAAAATCAGTAAAAAATAAAATTTGCTATTTTTACAAATATTATCAGTGTTCAGGTGTACTTCAGAAAATTTATTATTGCAATATCATTCGTTACCTTAACGTGTAGCAGCTTTGCCCAGTTGTATAAGCTCGATAGCTTAAAATCCGTTATCGATACTGCTAAAGGGCAGGAAAAAGTGAAAACCCTTAACCGGCTCGCCTGGAGATATGCTTTTAACCAATTCGATTCGGCTTTAAAATATGTTGAATGGTCGTTAAAACTTTCCCGAGAGTACAATTACGATTCGCTGGGATTGGAGGGATTGAACATCAAAGGCATCCTTTACGACATTCAGGGAGAAACAGACTCAGCGGAGTTTTATTTTCTTAAAACATATCATTTAAGCATTGAAAAAGAAATATTTACCTACGAAAGATTTTCGATCAATAACCTGGGGATGATGTATTGGCGGCGTGGCGACTTTAACCAGGCGCTTGAATTCTTTTTTAAAGCTTTAAAGTATTCTGATAAGTTCAATAAGCAGGCATTTAAGTCTGTTGTGCTCAGCAATATCGGCTTGATTTACCAGGAGATGAAGCAATTCGGTAAAGCTTTTGAATACCATAAAAAGGCGATTAACTTGAGAAAGGAACTGGACCTGGTTGATGAACTCCCGACTTCGTACAATAATCTTGGAATTTGTTATAAGAACCTTCAAAATATTGATTCGGCAATAATTTGCTACAATTTAGCGGCTGATTATGCGAAAATTTCCAGCAATAAATCACAGGAAAGCACAGCCTATTCAAACCTGGGAGTTTTGTATTTTGAAAAGGGGGATTATCTGGTCGCGAAAAATTATTTGCTTGAAGCTCTGGAGATTGACAAAAGTGAGCAAAAAGCGGTAATGGTCAATCACCTCAATTTATCGGGTGTTTACTTTGCGCTAAAAGAATACCAGCAGGGGATCAAACAGGGATTGATTGCCAAAGAATTACTTGAAAGAGATAAAAACTTTGGACTGGGATTAAATACCTATAAATTTCTGGCGCTGAACTATGCCGCCACAGGTAATAATGAGCTTTCGCTTAAATATCATGCCCGCTGGGAAGAGCTTTCCGACTCCACCTTTTCAGAAGCCAATGCACGGGCCATAAGTAAACTTGAGGTAGAATACGAAACGGAGAAAAAGGAAAAAGAGCTTTTAAAAGAGCGGGCCGACAATGAAAGGCTTGCCAAAGAGAAGGCGCTGGCGGAAATCCGAGTTTACAACCGGAATAAATGGATTGTTGGCATATCCGGTTTGAGCTTGATTGTTATTTTATCTGCCCTGGCACTGGGTCAGCGAAAACGCAGAAAAATGCAGGCGGAAAAGGATGCGGCGATTATCGAAGAACGTGAAAAAGGGATCAAAGCGGTTTTTGATGCACAGGAAGAGGAACGGCAGCGAATTGCCAAAGACCTTCACGATGGCGTTGGTCAGCAGATCAGTGCAGTGAAAATTCATTTGCAGGGGTTTAAAAAAGAAACTGCGGCTAAATTCCCCGACGGAAATTCAGAGATCGATAACATTGTTGAAATGATTTCGGAAACGGGCAATGATATCCGTAATATTTCGCACCAGATGATGCCCAGGGCACTTACCGAACTTGGACTGGTAGCCGCCCTGGAGGATATGCTCGAAAAAAGCTTTAAATATCATAACATTGAATACTCATTTGAGAATCACGGGCTTGAAAACCGGCTGCCGGATCATGTTGAAATCGGTCTTTACCGGATCGCCCAGGAATTGATCAATAATATTTTAAAACATGCAGGAGCCTCTAAGGTGGATGTGCAGTTGATGAAAACCAAATCACATTGTATACTCATCGTTCAGGATGACGGTAAAGGCCTTGGTGATAAAGATAAATCCGACGGTATTGGAATGATGAATATCAGCAACAGGCTCAGAACCCTGAAAGGAGAACTGAACATGGAATCGGATACCGGAGCCGGAACCACCGCCACCATTCGTGTTGCATTAACCTGATCATCATGGAAAAGGAAAAATTGAAAATAATACTTGCCGACGATCATGAGATTCTGCTCGATAGTTTGGAAGGATTGCTTTCGAAGGAAGACGATCTTGAAATTATCGGTAAGGTAAATTCAGGGCTCGAGCTGATTGAACGGGTAAATATTTCAGTGCCCGACCTTTGTATCGTTGATATGGATATGCCCGGAATGAACGGCATGGTGGCTTCAGAGAAATTATTGGCCGAATATCCTGATATTAAGATCATGATCCTGAGCATGCACAGCGAAACCAGTTTGATCAAAAATATGGTGAAGCTTGGAATTAGCGGCTATCTTACCAAAACTACCGACCGCGATGAGTTCATTTTTGCTATCCGGCAAATTTTAAAAGGGAAATCTTATTTTTCAAATAAGATACTTGAAGCGGTTGCAAAAGATGATAATCCAAATGCTAACCAGGATGATTTAAGTAAAATAGGATCGCTCAGCGACCGCGAACGGGAGATCGTTCAATTGGTTTGTGAAGGATTGACCAATAAACAAATTGGTGATCAACTTTTCCTCAGCCACAAAACGATAGATAATCACCGCACCAATATCATGCGAAAACTGGAGGTTCACAATGTAGTTGAACTTATTCGTTTTTGCATCCGCAACGGAATTGCAGATTAAATAACTGGTCATTTTTTATTCATTATCCATTATTTAAAAATCTCATGTTCTGATAAAATGAGGGATTTACCTTAGTTAATTAGGATTCTTACCTTATTTATTTCCAATAGCAGTCAAAGTAATTTTACAGCGTGAAAATTAAAAAATTCCTCTACGCAGGAAATCCTTTGTTGAAAACCTTAATACCTAAGTAAAATGAAAAAAATTACTATTTACCTGATTTTAATGTTATTGTCCGTTGGGATGATGGCGCAATGGCAACCGGTTCCTATTGCCGGAAGCAATGCTGAAATTACTTCTATGTTTAATTATGGCGACGACCTGATGGTAGGAACCATGGGAGATGGTATTTTTAAATCTGTTGATAATGGTGGTTCCTGGACCGATATTAGCGGTGATATAGGGAATTCGTTTGTCAATGATATCCGTGGAGGTGGTGCCCCCACAGTGATTTGGGCTGCTACCCAGGATGGTGCATATTACACGGTAGATCATACCAACTACCAGGCATGTACGAATCCTCCCCTGTCAAATAATGATATTAACTATTTCTGGTTTGGTGATAGCAATTCCAGCTTTGCAGAGTGGGCTATTGGAACCAATGGGGGAGGTGTGTTTGTGTCTTCTGAATTGAGTGGCCCCTGGACAGCTTCCAATAACGGACTAGCGGGTGATGCTTTAAAAATCAATGACATCTCAGGATATACCGATGATGAAGTTAATGTTGCGGTAGTAGCCACGGAAGCTGGGATTTTTGTATCCACCGACACATTGGTAACCTGGACTGCCAAAAATAACGGACTCAGCGGGGCTGCACTGCAAGTCAACAGGGTAGGTGTATTGGGATCTTTAATCCTTGCTTTAACTGACAATGGATTTTATTATAGCATTGATCTTGGCGAAACCTGGCTGGTTGTTATCCCTGATGAAAAGTTTAACAGCATGTTGGTTCAGCCAACAAGCACCGGTATTGCGATTTTCCTTGTTGGTGAAAATGTTTACTACACCTATGATCTTCAAAATTTCTACCAAATAAATTTAGTCGGACTTCAGGGTGAAGTAACCTGTGTTGCTCAAAATTCGACCCATGTCTTTTTGGGTACCGCCATTTCAGGAAAAGGTACTGATATGTCAGGAGGATTATTTCGCAAACCTATTGAACAGTTGATTACAGGAGTACCCGCATATTCTGCAAAAATTCAAAACGGTGCTGTTGAACAAAATATCCCTAATCCCTGCAGTAACCAAACGGCAATTGCCTATTCCATAAATCAGGAGGGCCGTGTAATGATGAATGTATTTGATGTGACTGGTAAATTGGTTAAAAAATCAGAGATTGGTTACCAGGCCGTAGGGACTCACAGGACAGAATTATCCGTAAGCGATCTTGATCCCGGAATTTATTTTTACTCATTGGAATTGAATGGAAATCTTGTTCAAACCAGGAAAATGATTATCCGGTAATATTTATTTAACTTAAAAATTTAAAAACCCCTACTGGTTGTTTTTAGAAAACCCCTGGCATTTTTGCCGGGGGTTTTCAATAATAAAAAACGCCATCCGGGTAATGGATAGCGTTTCCTGATTTGGTTTTGGAGGTTATTCTACTCCTTCGTTTTCAACAGCAGAATTTCGTTGGCAACCACCTCGGTGATATAATGTTTTACACCGTCTTTATCGTCCCAGGAGCGCGAAGTCAGTTTGCCTTCCACAACCACTTCATTCCCTTTTTTCAGGAGTTTTTCAACGATCTTGGCTGTGCCGTTCCAGGCAACGATATTATGCCACTGAGTTTCGGTTACTTTTTCTCCTTTATCGTTTTTGTAAACTTCCGAAGTTGCCATACTGAACCGGGCTTTGGTTTTACCACCGTCAAAAGTTTTGATTTCAGGATCATTTCCTAAATGTCCGATGAGTTGTACTTTGTTTTTTAGTGCGTTCATGATGTTTGTTTTTTAGAGTTAATAAATGTTTTTTAAGTTCAGGGTTCTGAGTTCTGAGTTCTGAGTTCAGGGTTCTGTGTTCTGTGTTCTGAGTTCTGAGTTCGGGGTTTAGGGTTTTATTTATATTTTGATCCTTTATAGCCTGAATTTCTCAGATAAGAAATTAGTTTTCCAAGCATTAAGGTTATTTCATTCACGAGTGTGTATAGTACTTCAAACTCCTCATTTTGAATATAACTTTGATCTAATGCGCGATATAGCTGAGATTTTGTTTCAGATGCGGAGCCTTTGGCAATGTAAAGGAATTGGATAAATTCTTTATTGCCACCCCGGTCGAATCCTTCAGCAATATTGTCCATAATTGAACCGGATGATTTCCTAATTTGATTTGTTAATGCAAAGTCATTTTGGAATGATTCTTTTCTAGTTTGTAAATAAATGTTCTTACTTAATTTGCGGGCTTTTTTCCAGGCCTCAATCTCTTCAAATTTTTCAAATTTTGCCATAATTGTAAATTTTGTTTTAACTCAGAACCCAGAACCCTGAACTCTGAACTAAAGTGTTCGTTGCAAAACTACCACCCCGCCATTTCCCGATTCGGTTAATAAGCAGTTGTATTTGTGTAACATTCGTTTGTAGTCATGTGTACCCGAGTGAAAATGGATAAGTGTTTTTGTTTTAGAGTGAAGAGGTTCTGGATTTATAGTATGAAAAAAGTGAGAAAAAAACCGTTTTTTTGAATGTTTTAATGAAAACAGGAAATCATTTGGAAAGTAACTACTTTTGAAATTGCACTGAAAAGTCAAATTCGATATAACTTTAAACGGATTATTACAACTCTTTTATGGGATTTACTAAACTAACTTTACAAATACCTACCGACTACTCCGAGCAAACGCTTCGCAAGGTGATCATGAAGAAGCTCCGCATCGTGAATTTCACTTTCCGGATTGAATCCAAAAGTCTGGATGCCCGCAACAAAAGAAAGATCCACTGGGTACTCAATGTGGCGGTTCATTCTGAAGAACTGAAAGGGACCGATGAGGTGCAAAAACAACAACTCGAAATTCCTTATAAAAAGAGAAACAAAAAGGTTATGATCGTGGGTAGCGGCCCGGCCGGGATTTTTGCCGCTATTGTTTTGCAAAAAGCAGGTTTTGAAACCACACTCATCGAAAGGGGTTCTGATGTTAGCATTCGTGAAAAGAGCATCCGTGATTTTGAGTCGGGTGGAACATTCCCAACGCAAAACAATTATGCCTTTGGTGAAGGCGGGGCAGGTACATTTTCGGATGGCAAACTCACTTCACGTTCAAAACATATTTCGCTGGAAAGGCAATTTATCCTCGATCAATACATCGAAGCAGGCGCTCCGCCCGAAATAGCTTATATGACCCATCCTCACCTCGGCACCGACAACCTGAAAAAGATCGTGGTGAATATGCGAAATAGCCTGGTTGAGAGTGGCGGCCGATTTATGTTTGATACAACTTTGCAGGATATTTCCATTGAGAAGGGTAAAATTGTCGGCGTAAAAACCAGTAATGGCGATTATGAAACCGATGCCCTCTTTATCGCTCCCGGACATTCTGCTTTTGAAACATACCGGATGCTGATGAAACGTGGCGTACAATTTCGTACGAAAAACTTTGCCATCGGAGCCCGGATGGAACACCCGCAGGAGCTCATTAATCGCGCGCAATGGGGTACCTCAAAACTTGCAGGAGTTAAAGCCGCAGAATATCGTCTTACCTCCCAGGCCAATGGCAAACATTCCGTTTATTCGTTTTGTATGTGCCCGGGTGGTATGGTGGTGCCCGCTGCTGCTTATGCCGATACCAACATTGTAAATGGTATGAGTTATTATCTGCGCGACGGCCGTTATGCCAACGCTGCGTGTGTGGCTGGAATTCATCCTGATGAATTGGCTAAAAGACAAGTTACTCCGCTGGAAGCCCTCGATTTTGTTGAAAGCCTGGAGAGAACGTTTTTTGATTTGGCGAAAAACTATTCGGCACCAGCATGTACAATTGCCTCATTCTTAAATAAAAAAGTTACCGGTCAGCCCCGCGAAACGAGCTATCCTCTGGGATTAGAATCTGCGGAATTGTGGAATTTGCTTCCCCGGCAGGTGAGCGATTCGATGCGTGAGGGATTGAAGGATTTTTCCAGAAAGATCGCTGGTTTCGAGCAGGGCAACCTCATCGGACTCGAAAGTAAAACTTCGTCGTCCATACAGGTGCTTCGGGAGCAAAATGGCGCGTGTACCGGATTTAATAATTTATTTTTAATCGGCGAGGGAAGCGGTTATGCCGGCGGTATAGTTTCAAGCGCTGCCGATGGGGTGAAAGTGGCGATAGGGTTTGTTATGTCATTTGACCTTTAACAAAACAGGCATGTCAAAATGATAAACCTTATTCAAGAATATCTGCATAAACGGGAATTCAAACCTGTTAAACATGGGCAGTCAGAGCAGAAATTAGTGGTGATTGATTTTCCAGAAGGCTGGTTTTACAAAAAATCTAAAATAACTTATAATTTTTGTGCTTTTAACAAATTACAAGGAGTTCTGCAGATTTCTGTTTACGTAAACAATTTGAAAAATTTTGATGGATTTGATCCTCGTGAAGAATTGATAGAGATTAAGAAAACTCATATTACAGCAACAATTGTTAACTATGAAAATCATCAGGCAATTCATTATGCTTTAAACCCTGTCGAAAACAAATTAATTGAATATCATTGGATTTCAGGAAATGCCAGAACCAAGGTTTTTATTACTTATATTCATTCAATTGATTTATCAGAAAAGGAGAAAGATCTTGAATACTATGAGGCAGTTCGAGTTATTGAAGGTATTCGAATTTTAAGTTAACTAATAAATATGTTGAATATTGGCGCAAATATGAAGGAACTCAAGAATAGTTTTTTAGTTTTCGTAACCCCTTTCGCTCCAAAACTAAGTTTTATTAAACTTAATCAAACTACACATAAAGGTGTTGTAGGATTATTTGCGTTGTTAATCACAACAATTATTATTACATGTGTACATTACTTTAAATTGAGACACAGTGAGGTTCAGATTATTTTATATGAATTAATAGCCTTTACTTTAGGGTTTGGAATCAAAATCTTCTTGTTGTCTGCATTAGTCTCAAGTCTTACAGCAAAAATTTATCACCAAGTGAATCTGAAGCAAAATTTTGCAATATTGTCTTTGTCTTCACTGGTTTATACCATTCCTGCTATTGGATTGCTAACCACAGGCCATTCCGTTCTTGTGTTAAATATTATTACTTTATTTTATTTTGGTTCCCTGATAGGTATTGGGTTTTCATATTTTTATAATAAGCGACTAATTTACACGGTTCTATTATCTATTATTGTTTTATTTGTCGCTGAATTGATAATATATTCCTTTTCAGGAATGGCAATCTAAATTTTAAGAGTTTGGCAAATAATAACTCAAATATCTACCGGATTGTATTCGCCCTAATTTGGGCCATTTTATTCATAATTAGCATTTTTTACCACAAGGAGCTATATAATTCTTATTGGATTTTTGGATATGGGATTTTACTTCCCGTAATTCTGATTCAAATTGTCCTCATTTTTTTAAATTTTAAAAGAAACAAACATTCCTTTGTAATTACTGTAATTTCTACGATCATCGGTTTGGGAATAGTACTTGTCCGGGATTCTGAAGTTTTTAAATCGAAAGTGCTGTTTAAGGCTCATCTGGATGGAGATATTAATGGATTAACCTTAAAATTTAGAAGTGATGAAACTTTTGAAATGATTTCATCGACTTTTATGGGACACGAAGAATCATATTCAGGAAACTATAAACTGGAGGATGATAAAATCATTTTTCTTGATCGTCCATATGATAATGATTTCGTTCCCGATACACTTCAAATTTTGAATGATAAACTGATTCTTAATTATTACCTAAACGGTGAGCCTGACACGAGTTTTGGAAATTTCTTTCAAATTATTGAAAACCATTTTCCTTAAATATTGTATTTTTGAGTTATGGACACTTTGAACGACATAAGAACTGCCATTATCAGGAATAAGCAAAGGCTGCTAGCAGATTATCCCATAAAATCATTAGCGATATTTGGGTCTTTTGCCCGCAATGATAACCAGGATAAGAGTGATGTGGATATCATTGTTGAATTTAACGGAAAAATTGGAATCCGGTTTATTGATCTTGCAGATGACCTGGAGAAAATCCTGGGTCGTAAAATCGACCTCGTCTCGCGCAATGGAATAAAGGAAAAGTATTTTCAATCAATCATCAATGATTTGATATATGTCTAAGCGCGATTCCATATTACTTTTAGGGGATATTCTTGAATCCATTTCCAAAATCCAAAAATATACGGATGAAATGGATTTTGAATCATTTGTAGAAGACGATAAAACCATTGATGCTGTAGTTAGGAACTTTGAAATAATAGGTGAAGCTGCCAATAGGTTGGATCCAGATTTTAAGACTGCTTATCCTGAAATCGATTGGAAAAGGATAAAAGGATTTAGAAACAGGATTGTTCATGATTATTTTGGAATTGATTATGAAATTGTTTGGGATATTGTAAAGAACAACCTGGATGAACTTAAAGAATGGTTCGAACATATAAATCGGAAAATTAATTCTGATTCTGATTGAAAAAAGATATAGTTTATTTTAACACTGCGAATACTACCATGCCCTATAACCAACATTTATCCGACCGCATCGAAGCCTACCTGCAACAAAAGAAAGTCCCCAATGAACCCAAAATGATGATGGGTGGATTGGCCTACATGGTGGATGATAAAATGTGTGTCGGGATCATTAAAGATAGCCTCATGGTGCGCATTGCTCCCGAAGATTACGATGCGGCTTTGCTAAAACCGGGATGCCGGCAAATGGATTTCACTGGACGTGTTTTAAAAGGTTTTGTTATGGTTGATCCTGAAGGCATTGATATGGATAAAGACCTGGCCTATTGGATCGATCTCGCACTGGAGTTCAATCCAAGAGCTAGATCGAGCAAATCGAAAAAGAAAAAGTGATCCCGCTAAACAGCCCTGCATCTGATTTGTTATTTTAAAAAACAATTCGAAATGCAAGGAAAATCCATCATAGAAGTCAAAAAACTTGGCTTTACCTGGGATACCCAAAATCCCTTTCTGTTTTGTGTACATCACGATGATAAATTCCCCGAGGGCAACGATAACATGGGCCCTGCAACTTCCCTGGCCGGAAGAAACATCGGCAACGACTTTGCACCCAAGGATGGCTGGCGCATGTACCACGGCGATACCATTCCCGGCTTTCCGCAACACCCGCATCGTGGGTTTGAAACGGTCACCGTTGTTTTAAAAGGATTCATCGATCATGCCGATTCTGCCGGAGGTGCCGGTCGGTATGGCAATGGCGATGTACAATGGATGACAGCAGGCAAAGGATTGCAGCATAGCGAGATGTTTCCATTGCTAAATAAAGACAAACCCAACCCGCTGGAGCTTTTTCAGATTTGGCTCAACCTGCCCAAAAAAAATAAGTTTGTGGAAGGGCATTATAAAATGCTTTGGGCAGAAGATATTCCACATTACAACACAAAAGATGAAAACGGTAAAACCACCGATGTGATCGTGGTAGCCGGAGAACTGAATGGCGTAAAACCGCCCGCTCCCGCCCCTGATTCCTGGGCTGCTGATCCCGAAAACGAAATAGCTATCTGGCGTATCAAAATGGAGGCAGGCGCAAGATGGACTTTACCTAAAGCTTCCGAAGGAATTAACCGAACATTGTTTTTCTTTAAGGGCGAATCAATCAGCCTTGATGGAGAAACTATAACATCTTATCATTCAGTTTCGCTTTATCCAAATCAGGCTGTGGAAATTGAAAATGGAAATGAAGAAAGTCACTTATTGCTTTTGCAGGGAAAACCAATTCAGGAGCCGGTGGTTCAATATGGACCATTTGTAATGAATTCGCAGGCAGAAATCCAGCAGGCTTTCCTGGATTATCAGCAAACACAGTTCGGCAGGTGGCCCTGGGAAAGATCGGATCAGGTCTTTGATCGTTCGAAAGGACGTTTTGCGAAATACACTGATGGCCGGGAGGAGATTAAATGAGGTTCTCGCAGATTTCGCTGATGTCGCAGATTTTATTGATGCATTCCTCTGCGGAATCTGTGAAATCTGCGTGAGACAATACAGCAATTAAATTGTAATTTTATCCCATGAAAAAAATCATCCCAATAATTGCACTGTTATTTCTGAGCCTCAGCATATTTTCGCAGCAAAACAATCAAAAAACCGACACAACGATGAAAAAGCAAATTTTAGGTCTGCGTACCTGTCTCTATGTTGTACCTGATTTAAGTGAAGCCAAAACCTGGTACACCAAAGCATTTGAAACCGAACCCTATTTTGATGAGCCTTTTTATGTGGGCTTTAATATTGGGGGCTACGAGCTCGGACTATTGCCCGAGGAGAAAGAATATAAGGAGCGGACCGACAACGTTGTGATGTACTGGGGAGTGGAAGAAGTTCAACCAGTGTATGACCGTCTTTTGGCAATCGGGGCCACTGCGCATGAAGAGCCGCATTCGGTGGGTGGACCGCTAATTGTTGCTTCGGTGAAAGATCCCTGGGGCAATGTGATCGGGTTGATTTACAATCCTGTCTTCAAGCTTCCTGAAGAATAGGGTGGTTATTCTTCCATTCAGGCATAAAATGAATTTCCACCCGGTTATTTCCGATTGAATTTCAACCAATTGATGTTATTGGTGTTAAATATCCGTTAATACGCTTTAACCATCGTTATAAATTTATATTTTATTCTACTGAAGTGCCATTCGTATGAAAGACCTTATACGCATATTAAGTATTTTAATTTTTTTGTCAGGCGGAATGCTAAGTGTTTTTCCCCAGGACTATACCTTTACGCATTACTCTTCTGAAAATGGTCTTTCAAAAAATGCAGTAAATTGGGTATTACAGGATCGGCAGGGTTTTTTGTGGGTTGCAACAACAGATGGCCTGAACCGATTTGATGGAATAAATTTTAAGATATTCAGGCACGAGCCGGGTAATACCAATAGTATCAATCATAGCAATGTTTTGGCGCTCCATGAGGATGTTCATGGCAACATCTGGATAGCTACCCCTCGTGGGGTTAATAAGTTTAATCCTCAAACCGGAAAGTTTGAAAGCTACCTTCACGAATATAATTCGGTGATCCAAGGTTACAACTATATCCTTTGTATTAATTCGGATGATGAGGGGAATATTTGGTGCGGATCATATCATGGTCTTTTTAAAATTATCGAAAATAATGAGGACCTTATAATCCAATCGTTTCATCATGATCCCAATGATGCAAAAAGCATTGCCTCAGATGTAATCTGGGCCGTTTTTGAGGATAGCCGTGGCGATATTTGGTTAGGTACCACACATGGATTGGATAAATTAGTTGACCCAAAATCAAATATACAAATCCAATTCCGGCACTTTTTGCCTGATCCACAAAATATTCATTCCATATCCTCGGATCAGGTGTGGGAAATATGCGAAGATAAATGGGGGAATTTGTGGATAGGTACACGCAATGGAGTCAATAAATTTGATCCTGAATCGGAAACATTTTACAGAAATATTCATGATCCGGCCAATCCGGGGTCAATTTCGCATAACTACATTTTTGGTATGCTTGTGGACCAACACAACAGGCTCTGGATTGGAACCTATAATGGCGGAGTGAATGTTGCTGAGCTAACGGAATCAACAATTAATCCTGAATTTGAACGGTATACCCATCAACCGGAAAAGCCGGAGAGCATTATCAGTAACGATGTTAAGTCGTTTTACATGGATCAATCCGGAATATTGTGGATAGGAACTTCCGGCGGATTGGATAAAATAGATCCGAATAAAAATGATTTTATTCTCGTTCAATCTTCAAAAAAAGATCCACAAAGCTTGAACAGCAATTACATACAGGCCATTTATGAAGACTCCTATGGTAATTTCTGGGTGGGAACACGGGGTGGCGGAATAAATTTTTTAGCCAAAAACCTTTCCGGTAATAAATACACAGGTTATCAGCATATCACTGAAACTGGGAATGCTCGCGGTTTGACCCACAATGATGTATATTGTTTTTTTGAAGACAGTAAAAATCGACTGTGGATTGGTACCTACGGAGGTATCAGCATTATCCAGCTTACCGACCAAATAAAGGCTTTTGATTTTGAGCAAATTAAAAATCACAACCATGTTAAACAGGCACTTACCCATAATTATGTTTTTGATATTACTGAAGATGCTCAAGGCACTTTTTGGATAGCTACTTATGGCGGACTCACCCGCTTGGTTGAAGATCAGGATGGGTCATTTGTTTCTACCTTTTATGAAAGTGACATTAATGACCCCGTCTCCATTATCAATAGCGACTCGTACACAGTTTGTCTTGACCGGAATGATAACCTATGGGTTGGTACCTTTATGGGATTGTGTGTCTTTCGCTGGAATGGCGAGGAACGAAATTTTATAAATTTTCTAGGGAGGGAGGATATCCCTAAAAGTTTGTCGTCGGATGAGGTATTTGTATTGTATCGCAATAAAAAGGATCAGCTCTGGGCCGGAACCATTGATGGCTTAACCCGCATCAGCATTGATGCAGAAGGGGAAATTAAATTCAAACATTTTTCAGGGACCGGTGGCCCGATAAATGGTGCAGTGTATGGAATTGTGGAAGATAATTCGGGAAATCTCTGGATAAGTGGCAATAATGGATTAACCGTTTTTAATCCGGAAATGGAAGCGGTTTTAGAGAACGAAAATGAAGCCTTTTTTAAAGTTTATGACACCCGTGACGGACTGCAGGGGCGCGAATTTATAACCAGGTCATGCTTTGTTTCGGAAAAGGATGAAATTTACTTCGGTGGTAAAAATGGATTTAATTTTTTTGATCCAAATCAATTCATTAGCAATCCCAATAAGCCCCCTGTTGTGTTTACCGATTTTTGGCTGTTTTATAAGTCGGTAAATCCGGGAAGCCCTGACTATAGTGCTGATTCCCCACTTAAAAATACAATTTCACACACCCAAAGTATAACATTAAAATACTGGCAAAATATTTTTTCTATCGAGTTTGCTGCCCTTAACTTTACCCTTTCCACCAAAAATAAATACCGATATCAGTTGGAGGGATTTGACCCTGAATGGGTGTATGCCGGCAACAACAATATGGCAACTTATACCAATTTGAACCCGGGCAAATATACCTTTTTAGTGGAAGCAGCAAACAACGACGGCCTGTGGAATGAAGATGCAGCCATCCTTGAAATACTTGTTAAGCCGCCACCCTGGCGAACCTGGTATGCTTACCTCACATACGGATTGATAGGTATTTTGCTGGTTTATTTTTATAACCGTTACCGCGTTAATGTTCACAGAAAAGAAATTGAAACAAAACTTAAAATTGAACGGGCAAGGCTCGACGAACGGGAGGATATCCGACGGAAAAATGCTGCTGATTTCCATGATGAGCTCGGCCACAGCATTACCCGGATTTCGCTGTTTGCCGAATTGGCAAAACGGGAACAAAAATCTCCGGAGGCTTTGTCACAATATCTAAATAAGGTAAATGAAAATGTGAAGGCACTTTCGGGGGGTATCCGGGATTTTATTTGGGCACTTGATCCCGACAAAGATTCGGTATATGAAATGTTGCTCCGGTTGCAGGAATTTGGTGATAAATTGTTTGAATTTACTTCCATAAAATTCGAAACAAAAGGCTTTTCGGAGAAATTTAATGACATGCATCTGGAGGCCGATAGCCGAAGACATTTTCTGCTGATATTTAAGGAAGCGATGAACAACAGTTTAAAATATGCCGCTTGTAAAACAATAGAATTATCCGCCGAAATGGAGGAGAACGAAATTTGTGTTTGCCTGGAGGATGATGGAGTCGGATTCGATCCTGGTACAATAAAAGCGGGCAATGGCCTTAAAAATATGAAAAGAAGGGCTGAAAAAACCGGAAGCCGGATTGATTTTATTTCGAATTATAATTCAGGAACAAAAATCAAACTTTACATCAAAACGGTTTAATTCAGAATACCACGTTTGCGGTATGAAGCCATGACGGTTTAAACTTTACTTTTGCGTCAATGAAAATTACGGATGAGATCATACATGTTGCTATCGTTGAAGATGATGAGGAGATCAGCCGCACCCTGGGCTTGATCATTGATGGAACTAAGGGTTTCGCCTGTAAACATATTTACAACTCTTGTGAAGAGGCCTTGAAATTACTGCCAGAAACTTTTCCTGATGTTGTATTGATGGACATCCACCTGCCGGGAATTACCGGTATTGAAGGCATAAAAAAGTTAAAACCCAAAATGCCCGGAACCGATTTTATCATGCTTACTATTCAGCAGGATGATGAATCAATATTTGAATCGCTGGTGGCCGGCGCTTCGGGTTACCTGATCAAGGATATTCCCCCAACAGAATTGCTGAACTCTATTCGTGAAGTGTACGCCGGTGGTTCACCAATGAGTTCTGCCATTGCCCGCAAGGTAATTTCCTCTTTCCATAACAATGATCCATCACCGCTTTCTGACCGTGAAACAGAAATTTTGAAGCTTTTGTGCGATGGTAAAAACTACCGCGTTATTGCCGATCAGCTCTTTATTAGCTCACACACCGTGAGAACACACATTAAAAATATTTACGAGAAACTCCAGGTCAACAGCCGCGCCGAAGCCGTTCAGAAAGCTTTTAAAAACAAGCTTGTATAGCCCATATTGTTAAAATACCACAAATGCTGTATTTCCCCGAGTAGCCCATCTACCTAATTTTGCCTTTAATTCTTTAACTGAATTCACCTTAAATTTTATAGAAATGAAAAGAACTTTTGCTTTCAGCATGATGATTTTGCTTATTGGTTTAATTACAATTTCGTGTAAAAAAGATAGCGATGACGATGCCAATAATAACAACAGCCAGCAATTTGATGCCGGAAACGGAAAATTAACCTGCAAAGTTGATGGTGTTGCTTTTTCAGCTAACCTTGAGTATTGTACCCTCGCCGACGAAACACTCAATCTTGGAAATTTTCTGGAAAACAATGCGCAGTTGCAATATACTCCGGCTACTGTCGGAACACATCAGTTGAATATTGGCGGACAGGGAACACAAAGTGTTCTGTTCCTGGTGCTCGAAGATGGTCGGAGTTTAACAGCAACCAGCGGTTCCATAACCATCGACAAACTTGACGGAACAACCGAAGGAACCTTTACTGCAACCTGTATGGATGTCTCAAGCGGGGCAAGTGTTGCCGTGACTGATGGAACTTTTTCAGCCAATCTTTTTTAAAATTAAAAATTTATTGTCATGTATAAATTTACCATTGTTTTTATCCTTGTTTGCCTGATGTTGGGCCTTTCGGCTCAAAATTACCAGATACAAAAAGTGGTTGCAAGCGACCGGGATCAGCTTGATTTTTTTGGAGAAGCTGTTGCCATTGATGGTGATTATGCCATTGTGGGATCGAAATACCAGGATTCCGACGAAGGGGCTGCTTATATTTTTAAAGTAAATGATGAAGGTGTCTTTGAGCAAACGGCCATCCTTGAAGCTCCCGATCCATATGCCGGATCATATTTCGGGCATTCAGTGGCTATTTATAATAAAACGGCGGTAGTTGGTGCGCCGCTTGAAGCATACGATGCCACCGGAACCAACTATATGACCGAAGCCGGTGCTATTTATATTTTTACCCGTGGTGATGGCGAGGAGTGGTCGTTTTGGCAAAAAATTGTCCCTGCTGATCGTGATTATTTAGCCCAGTTTGGATATTCAGTTGCCTTGCATGGCGAACACATGGTAGTGAGTGCCAGAAGTGAGAAAAAGGATGAAAACGGATTAAATCCCATAACCGAGGCTGGTGCTGCCTATACGCTGATAAGGGATGGTGACCTTTGGGTAATCAATCAAAAGATAGTTGCTTCTGATCGTGCCGAACAGGATTGGTTTGGAGAGGATCTGGCAATTTATGGAAATACAATTGTAATTGGTGTTCCGTGGGAAGATGAAGATGCATCGGGCGGAAATACACTTGACCGCTCGGGATCAGCTTATGTTTTTAGTTTTAATACGGATGACGTTTGGGTGGAATATCAGAAGATCGTTTTGGAAGACCGTGAAAAATGGGATCAGTTTGGTTTTTCTGTATCCATCTGGGATGAGCAGATTGCGATAGGTGCAAATTTTAAAGATAAGCCCGGAGCCGTGAATATCATTGATGCCGGATCGGTATATATGTATGAACTGAATGGTAGTATTTGGGAGCAGGTCGATCAGCTTTATTCGGAGGATGCTTATTACTTTGATGAGTTTGGATACAGCGTATCTTTAAACGGGAATCACTTACTTGTGGGTGCTTATTCGAGTGATGATTATGGTCAGGGAACACAGGAAATATTTAATGCTGGCGCCGCCTATTATTTTCAGAACAGCAAAGGTAGCTGGTCGCAGGTGGATAAGATTGTGGCTCCTGTAAGAGCCGAAGCTGATAATTTTGGAATTGATGTTTTCATAAATTCAGAAGGAACTGGAATCATAGGCGCCATGCGTGAGGACGAAGATCAGAATGAGCAAAATACCATTATGGATGCGGGTGCAGCCTATTTTTATAAATCAGGGACAAGCAGTATTGTGAAAAATGATTTTCCGGGAAAAGTCAGTGCCTATCCAAATCCTGCGGTTGACCAGCTTAGTTTGCAATTTGAAAAGGAGTACGATCTGAATATTCAAATCCGTGACCTGATGGGCAGGGCAATTAAAACTTATCAATACGCCAAAGCGTCAAACATAAGCATCGAATTGACCAGCTTACCTGTTGGAATGTACATGCTTGTAATCGAAAGTGAGAATTACCGGATGATCCGAAAGGTTTTGAAGAAATAATTTTAAATTGTTGATGATATAAAACGGTGCATGCTTTTCTCTTGCACCGTTTTTTTATAACTTAAGTTTCTGAACTATTTTCTGTTTTAAGCCGCACATCCTGCCTACCTTTGTCCCATCTTTTTTATGTTTAAAACTGATATAAAATACCGTGATATCTGGAAGATCGCCTACCCGATCATCCTGGGGAGCATTGCGCAAAACCTGCTCAACATTACCGATACCGCCTTCCTGGGAAGGGTAGGTGAGGTGGAGCTGGGCGCCGGCGCCATTGGCGGGATATACTATTTTGCCATCATCATGCTGGGCTGGGGATTCGGGATTGGAACGCAGATCATCGTTGCCCGCCGGAATGGTGAAGAAGACTTTACATCCATCGGTAAAACCATCGATCATGGATTGTATTTCCTGGTGCCTTTGGCAGTCCTTTTATTCGGTTTCATGCGATTCTTTTCGCACGATATGCTGGGGATGATCGTGGAGTCGCAGGAGGTGGGTAATGCCACACGAAGTTATATTGATTACCGGGTTTTCGGGTTGTTTTTTGCTTATATTAATTTCCTTTTCCGGGCTTTTTATGTGGGATTGGGTAAAACTCGGGTGATCACTTATTCCACAACACTGCTTGCCGTTATTAATGGTATTTTGGACTACGGACTCATCTTCGGAAATTTTGGATTGCCCAAAATGGGGATTGCCGGTGCTGCCCTGGCATCCGTAATTGCAGAGGCATCTGCACTTATCTTTTTTATTGTTTACACCCGCTTTGTTTTCCCAACCAAACCATACCAGCTGTTTCGGTTCAATCATTTTGACAAGCAGCTTTATACGCGTATTATCAAAGTGTCGCTGCCGATGATGGGACAAAACTTCCTGTCGCTGGCAACGTGGATGGTATTTTTCATTTTGGTTGAAAAAATGGGTGAGCGCGAACTGGCCATTTCCAATATTGTTCGCAGTTTTTATTTTGTGCTCATGATGCCTATGTGGGGCTTTGCTTCGGCTACCAATACACTTGTTAGCTTCCTCATTGGCGCCAAACGCGAAAACGAAGTATTGTCGCTGGTGTACAAAGTGATGGTGCTTTGCCTGTCGGGTGTGGGTTTTATGGTTTTATTCGGGAGCATCTTTCCGCATATAGCTGTCAGAATTTATACCAATGATCTTTCGCTGGTGGAAGCGACCCTGCCGGTGGTTTACATTGTAAACGTGGCAGCGCTGATGTTGTCGGCCAACTTTATTTTTTTTAATGCCGTTTCCGGAACCGGCAAAACCAATGTTTCATTTCTGCTTGAGGTAGTTACCCTCACTATCTATCTATCCTATATTTGGTACACCATCATGGTTTACCAGGGCAGCATTTCGCTGGTGTGGACTTCGGAGTGGGTATATGCGGGATTGTTGGGTAGCTTGTCATTCCTTTACCTGAAATCAGGGAAATGGCGGGGGAGTGAGGTTTAGGCCGGTGAAGAGTTCTGGGTTCTGAGTTCAGCGTTCAGAGTTCATCTTTCAGAGTTCGCTGAGCGGAGCCGAAGCGAAGTTTTGATTCTAGCAACAACTTTATGGTCGGGCTCCTAAGGATTCAGAGTTCAGCCCGCCTCCGCCGGTTGGCGGATTCGAACGGGGGTTCAGAGTTCAGGGTTTAGGGTTTCAGAGTTCAGGGTTGAGAAGATAAATTAAGCAAGTTTATGCCATACTTCTGCGCAACTCCCTGAACGAAACGATCCGGTCATTTTTCTCATCCCACAACCGAAGCTTTAACGACTTCATGCTTTGCAATAATGTAAATGATTTAACCTCATGAAACATGGGGTTTTCTTTGTGGCATTTTACCAAATTGTAATTGGGAATGGTAGGGCCGAGGTGGTGTACATGGTGAAATCCAATATTGCCTGTAAACCAGCGTAAAATAAGAGGTAACTTAAAAAAACTGGAACCTTCAAGGGCCATCTTTTTATAATCCCACTCCTCATTCCTGCTCCAGATAACATCCTCATACTGATGCTGAAAATAAAACAGGTAAATGCCGCCCATGGAAGCAAATGCCATGATCGGTATCTGAATGAGTAAATAGGTTTGCCAACCGATCAACAGGCTCATGCCGATGGCGATGGCCAGTAATACAACGTTGGTAAAATAAATATTTTTCTTTTGTTTTTTAGTCATGGTACGGCGCGTAAAACGACTGTAAAGCAAAAAGCTCAGTGGGCCTATCACAAAAATCAGTAAGAGCGGCTGCCGGAAAATGCGATAAAAGAACTTCATGCGTGGTGAGAGGTTTTGGTACTCATCAACTGTAAGGGTCCAAACATCACCATCACCACGTTTATCCAGATTGCCAACCGTTTGATGGTGATACCGGTGACTGTCGGTCCATTTGTCATAGGGTGTAAAGGCCATTATACCACAAACTTTCCCTACAATTTCATTCATTTTTTTTGTTTTGAAAAAGGAGCCGTGACCGCAATCATGAAAAATGATAAAAATACGAACCAGGAAACCTGATGCAAGCAGAATGGCCGGCAGTGCAAGCCAAAATGAATATTGGATCGCATAAACGGCAATAACCCAAAGGATGAGGTAAGGGCCGATGGAATTGATCAATTGCCATACACTTCTTGAAAGCCGGGGTTTGTTATATTTCGTAATAATTGATTGCCAGCTTATTGGTGTGTGATTTGAAATATGTGCCATATGAATATTAACCCATGGAATTAAACCGATCTTGCCTCAGATCAGTCAGATACCTTGATTTTTTTAAGTTTAAAATTGTGCTGATGCTTTAATGTTTATGATATTCTTACAGAATATGCTAAATTTTTGCAAAACCATTGAGACAGGGAAAATTATACCAATTGAAATTTTATGAACGCGATGGAATATGCCGTGCAAAGTTAACGTATTTTAAATGAATAAAGTGCATTTGTTATTTGGATGTGTTTTTACTTCAAAAGCCAGGCATGAATAGAGTGCATTAATTTTCATTTAAAAAAACACCGGCCAACAAAAGGATTGACCGGTGCGGTAAATTACTCTTCATATTCGTATTTATATGGATGGCGCATGATGATTTTATGCCTAACCCTTTCAAGCTCCTTTTCCAGGAATTGTGTTTGATGATGGGTATAGGAATTTTCAAGAGCTTGCAATAGCAGCATTTCCGACTTCCTGTAATTTTTCTGATATTCACACATGAGTGCTTCCAGGGCAAATAATTTACCGCGGTCGGCACCTTTTAATTGATGGGTGAACCTGATCAGTTTTGCAGCTTTGCCGAAATCATTTTGCCTGATTGCAAGTGCAGTGTATTCCTCATATACCTGAATGTTCTCAGGATTACTGCTGATGGCCAGTTTATAGAAATATTCGGCCATATCATAATCTCTCAGATATTCCATCTGGAATTTTGCCATTAGGCAATTGGCCCCAGCATGCTCCGGGTCGTAACTCAGGGCATAATTCAGGTTCTCGATGGATTCTTCCAGGTTGTAAGGATAACCGTCAAGCGCCTTCAGATAATACTGATCAGCTAAATTTAAAGACATGACTTTAATATTAAAATGGATGATTTGTTGAATTTTGCCTTAACAAATGATTGAAAGAATTTATTTAATTTGAATAAAATCAGGATCCAATCAAAAGTTTAAAATGTAAAGGTTTGATGTCTGTATTCAGGGCATAAAAAAACCCGGTAACAGACCGGGGATAAAGAAACAAGACTGAAGCTGTTAACTTTTCCCGGATCGAAAGGCGATATGATGAGATATAAAAAGCATTTTCTCCTCCTTTTTTTTAAATTTTTCAGGGAAGCGCTGCAAAGGTAAATTAAACGGTTGAATATTTACTAGTAATTTTTTAAACCTTTTTGATTGGAATCAGGCGGGTCTTTCATTTATAAACAGCCAATATGAACCTATCTGCTTCATGGTTTCCATAAATTCATCAAAATTGACAGGTTTAACCACATAACTATTTGCCCCATAGTGATAGGCAGTTTTTACATCCGGATCCTCTTTGGATGAAGTTACAATCACTACAGGTATTTCAGAAGTTTTAGAATTGGATTTTATGGCTTTAAGCACTTCAAGGCCATGCACCTTGGGTAGTTTTAAATCAAGAAAGATCACCTTTGGTTTATCATTAAAATTGCGCTCCGAATAGGGGCCGGTACAAAATATAAAATCGAGGGCTTCCTGCCCATCCTCCAGTACAGTTATAGGATTGGCAACCTTATTTTTAGTTAATGAAATGATCATTAACTCAGCATCTTCAGGGCTGTCTTCCACGATTAAAATTTCGTATTCTCTGTAATCCATTTTTGTGTGTATTAAATTAATTATGTGTTTCTACTTTGGCAATGTAAAATAAAAAGTTGCGCCTTTGTCAACCTCAGCCTTAGCATACACCATTCCTTTATGCCTGTGGATGATCCTCCTGACCAGCGCGAGGCCTACACCGGTTCCTTCAAATTCTTTTTGGCTGTGAAGCCGTTGAAATACCCCAAATAAATTATCCATAAATTTCATATTAAATCCGGCTCCATTATCTTTAATTGAAAAAGTAAAAATATCATCGTCTTCTTTGCAGCTAACATGAATATCCGCAAGTTCGCGATGCGATGAAAATTTGAGTGCATTGGATATGAGATTTACCCATACCTGCCGGATCATGTTTTTATCTCCGCTTACATTTGGGAGCCTGGAAATATTAAAACGGATCCTTTTTTTATCCATGGTTGTGCTTAACTCCCTGAAAACACTTCTTACCATTGAGGCCATATTAATTTTCTGAGAGCTCATTTCTTTCCTTCCCATGCGCGAGAATGAAAGCAAGTCGTCAATAAGCTGCCCCATTTTTACAGAGTTTTTCCTGATAATTGAACTAAAGCGATGCGCTTCTTCATCCAGGTTTGGGCCATAATCCTCCAGCAAAATTTTGGTATAGCCGTCAATGGCTCGAAGCGGAGCCCTGAGATCGTGGCTAACAGAATATGCGAAAGATTCAAGTTCAGCATTTGATTCTTTAAGCGCTTCCTGTTGTAGTCGTAATTCCTTGTTTAATTGTCTGATATCTTCTTCTGTTTTTTTAAGTTTTGTAATATTGGTCCAAATAGTTTGGAAATACTTTTTGCCGTCAATTTCGATCAGCGATATTTTTACATTTACGTTTAATTTTCTTCCGGATTTATGTTTGTGAAGGGTTTCAAATGAATCGGTCCCGGATTTAAGAATCCGCTTCATCCGCCGCTGAATTTCATCTTCTGATTCGATACATTCTATATCATGAATATGGAGCTTTTTAAATTCTTCCTTTGTGTATCCAAGGTCTTTATAAGCTCTTTGATTAAAGCTGTCAAATCTTTTGGTTTCAGCATCTATCACCAGAATTGAATCGGGTGCCTGATCATACAAAAACCTGTATTTATTTTCTGATTGTTTAAGTGCCTTTGTCCTTTCTTTAACCCTGCTTTCAAGATCCTCATTGTTTTGCCGGATCTGTTTCATGAGTTGGTTTTGGCGCAATACTATCGCCATTTGTTTGGTTATGATTTCTACCAGGGTTGTTAATTCATCATCAAGAATAATGGGACTGGAATTTACAAAATTTAAAGTACCGATAAGATTTTTCTCAGCCATTAATGGAAACACGCAATAACTGCTAATGCCTTGTTCCAGAAGTTTTTGAATTATGATATTGTTGGAGTGATTGTCCTGTATTTTTTTAACCAGTACTGTTTCTCCTTGTTTCAGCTTTTCATATTCGGGTAAAACGTGTAAAGGATAAGTGGTAACTACGTTTTTAGATTTATCAGGAGGTTGAACTGCCAAAATGGTTAATTTTTGCGTCAATGGATCACATTCTGTTACGCTGATGCGATCGAAGGCCGGTATTAATTCACGTAAATCATGAAGTACGAAATTCGCAATTTCACCGGCTGACATGGCTTCCAGAAGGGCTTTGTCGATGTTGTGCAAAACTTCGAGCTGACGGTAATAATTTTCTATTCTGGCCTTTGATAACGTTTGTTCAGTAATGTCATTAACCGAAGTCATAAAATACAGCGGATTACCCATTTCATCTTTTCGAAGCGCAGAAGATACGGAAGTCCAGACAATTGAGCCATTTTTGTGCAAATATCTTTTGGTTAGTTTAAGGGTCCTTGCTTGTCCGTTTTTAACAAGTTTGACTTGTTTTTCTGATTCTTCAAGGTCATCAGGATGTGTAATATCTTGCCATGTTAATTTTTTCATTTCGCTGGCTGAATATCCAAGCATTTCACAGAAGGTATTATTAACCTCCAGGGTGCCGTCGGGTCTGGTAAGTGATTTTCCGATGGGTGAATTATCAAATACATACCTGAATTTGTCTTCACTCAACGATAAGGCCTCTTCTGCCAGCTTTCGGGAAGTAATGTCGATGGAAAGCATAAAAACTCCTTCAGGAACCCTTTTCATACTCAATTCGAACCAACCTGTTTTTCCGTCCGGGAAAATGAATTTATTATCAAATCGCCTGGCCTTGCCATCTTTCATGCATTCCGTTATTTTTTTATATACCTCTGTTTTATCAATCCCCGGAAAACATTCAACCATTTTTTTGCCGAGCAATTTTGATACAGGAAGTTTTGCATGTTCAGCTACTGCTTTGTTTACATATTGATATCTGAAGTCAGGAGTGATTATTTGGCAACCTTCCATCATATTATCCAATGTTGTTCTGTATCGTTCTTCACTTTCCTGCAGCGCTTCTTGTGCTTTAAATTTGGTAATAGCAATCCCAAATTTATCAGCCAGTCTTTCCCAAAACTCAACTAAGTTTTTATTAAATCGCCCGGGGGCTTTATCGGCCAAATGAATGGTGCCAAGATTATGATGACCTGCACTAATAGCAATGAGGGCAATTGATTTAAACCCATGAGCTGAGCAAATGGATTTATTTCTGTTAATGCTATTTTTACCATCAGGAGTATCCAAAAAATCGTGGAAGTTATTTACCCAAAAACTCCCTTTTTTTGTAAAATAAGTTTTACTGTTATCAGTAAGTTGATTGATAACACTACCGCACAAACAATGGTCCCCTATTTGATTATTTGGAATTTCTTTATCCGGGTTAATTACCTTAACAGAGCAAAGCCTGTTTTCATCCATTAAAAATTGCTGGCTAAACCCCCTGGTTTGCCAAAACGGAAAATAGTCTCCGTTTTGCAGCCGGATTCCTACCGAAGAACAACCGGACAATTGATGAAAGTAATCAGTTGTTTGTTTTATCAGGTTCTCCAGGTTTTTGCTCTCATTTACAAGCCTGAGGAAGTTTTGTGAAATTTTATGTTCATCTGAAATTTTAAAAGTTGACCTCACCTTAGTTAGTTCTTTTTCCGCAACGGAAGTGACATTTTTTCCATTGTTTTTAAAATTTTTGGCCAGTATTGAAAGGCTATCAAGAATTTGATCCACGCTGGCATTTTCGGAAAGTTCATCCAGGGGAATTTGGAAATAGTTTTCGCCAAGTTTCCTGATAAATGAACTTATCTCATTAAGGTTGGGTTCATTCCCCAAAGGAGGTATTTGGGATTTGTTTTTTTTCATAACGATAACATTCAAAACAGGTTTGATTGAATCTTTGCGAATTAATTTACGATTGGTTATTGAAGTAGCTTTAACCAGTTAAAACATGGAAGCAGCTATAATGTGAATATCTGCAAATATTGAAAAGATGTACATAAATCAAACGCAATGGGTCTGTCAACAGGTAATTACAACAACTTCAGAATGTCTTCATTGCATTTGATTTGCATTTAAACCAACTTATAACCAAAGCTAAGTTAACCCAGGCAAAGCAAATACAAGTATTTTAATCGGTTAAAGTTAATGAAAATAATAAGCCCTTCAAGAAAGGATGGTAATTATAATTGTCAACCCGATATAATTTCACCGGAAATTTATCGAATCAGAAGCTCTTTCAATTAAAATCAAGATGTTAGTGACTGCAACTTTTACCAGGCAGATGGGTTAATTCTCCTTTCAAAAACAACTGAACAGCTGATGCTGCATCGGCTTCGTCGGTGATGTAAACTTGTTTGTTGTTGTTTTGAAAGTCATCCAGCAGTCGCCGGCCCATACCTCTCGAAATTATAGTGCCACAACTTTGTAACGCCTCTAAAATGCCTGCATGACTGTGCGCATGCTCATGCTCATGGTTATGCTTTTGCTCATGATGATCACCGTGATGATGATGGGTGAAGGTATTGGCAATGTATTGTGATGATTTGATAGCATTTTGTTCAATATCATAAATTAAAAACCCTTTGGTTCTGCCAAAATGTTGTGCTATCATTTTACCGTCGTCGGAAGCTACTGCTATTTTCATTTCTCTTGTTTTAATAGTAATTTAATTCTGACGCAAAAGTATCAGGAATTAATTACATATCGAAGAAAATTATATTTGTTTTTTGTGAAATTAGAGTATGCTTTTGGAGAGTAGCATCATTTTCCCCGTTTCTTTATCCAATATCCTGAAAATATAAACCCCGTGATTAAATTTATAAACAATAGGTAAATCATTTGATATATGGCATTTTACAAATCCGGATTGAACAAGGTAATTTTCAAAATAAGTATTTCCGACAGACATAAATCTATTGATTAATTAAAGCTCCAAAAATAAATTTGCAATGTATCTTAGTTCTTAATACTTCCTTAATCTTTCATAAAAAAACTGCTTATGGATTCACCATAAGCAGCTTCTCTTCTTCTGGGTTTGTGAAGAATTTATGGAGAATAAATATTTGCATCGTTTCGATAACCGTTGCCACTGTTGTACCAGTCGGTATATAAAGCCCCTCCTGATTCGGCCCAGGTTGCAAAGAAATTGTATGAATCGGTGATCTCCGCTTTTTCAATGGGATAATCAAATGGCTCAAGCATCATAATACCCCACGGAAGATTATCTTTTGTTATAAAATAATTTCCGGTTTCTGCATTGGATGCATCCTGCCCGGTTCCAAACAGGGCTGTATTCATTAATGAAGTTGGGGCAAAGTAGGGCAAATGAATTTCATTGCTACGCTGCTGATCTTTGATAAGGAAAGGGTTATAGGATTCAAAAGTTACCAGGTCAGGATCAACCGGTACATTGAAATGAATTACAATTTCAATAGTATCCGATGAACCCAAAGGATTACCAGGTATTGTATTGAACATCGATTCCCCGTTTCTTGTATTTACATCTTCAACGTTTTCGGTTACCACTATTACAGCCTTTTCCTGGTTGGCTTCGGTGCCATTTTCAAGCTGGGATACGTAGCCCCTTTCAAGCACCATACCCGAAACTTCACTGATCATGTCGGGGGTTATGTTATTCATTTGGAATCCAAATCCATTTTGAAGTGATGCACCGGCGGCTTCAACGATGAAGTATAGATAGATATCTACCAAATCATTTTCGGCATTGGAAATTTCATTGCCATAAAATGCCACAACAAGGTCGTTGAAATCATAATCGCCCGTTGCAGGCCAGAGGTCTTCAAAAGCAATGGTTCCGTGGCTGTTTGCTTCAGGGAAATAATTGTTAAATGCACGCAACGGATCATCAGGATATTCATCCAATTCATCCGGAATTCCATCATTGTCCATATCCACTATTGATGGGGTTCCGAGTCCATCGGGATTACAAGCGGTTATGGGAAGATAATTGATGACGTCGTCCAGGTTCGTAAAAGTTGCACCATTTATGAAGTTTGAGCTGTTTCCGTAAGCCAGTTCTCCACTTTCCAGCACCATTTCGATGGCTCCATCAATTTTATTGTTATTCCAGATCTTGGCATCTCCGTAAACCACCATGGAGTTCAGTTCGCCTGTTCCAAGGATATTTTTATTTATTTCCGTATAGCCGCAACTGATCATTGAGCCATCTGCCATTGATATGGTACCCGATGTCCACACATAGAGTTTTTCATTGGTTTTAAAAAAGCCGTTGTGTAAAACTACTGAGGAACTTGCATTGAGGGAAATATTATCTTCACTCTCAAACTTGCAATAATTAGTGAATACGGATGTTCCGTTAAATTCAGATTTGCCGTTTACTTTAATTTCACCCTGGTTTACAAATATAATTTGTGTGCTTATTGCAAGATCGTCGCCAACATAAATTGATCCTGCATTTGTTAACTTGGCATCATTTGAAATATCAAAATCACCCGAAATGGTCATTATCCCGCTATTTGTTAAATTGAGCAATGAGCCGTATATTTCCAGATTGTTTCCTATCAGTATTTCCCCGGAATTTAACACGGGTGATTGGTCAATATCCACGTCCCCGGCAAATTCAATGGTTCCATAGTTTTCTAATGAGGTTTTATAATAGCTGTTTTGAGTAACATTTAATTGACCATAATTAGTTATGGAGGCCATTTCCGACCAACAATTGAATTTCCCGATATTTGCTGTTGCATCATTGTAAATGGTAATTGTGGAGTTGTTTCCCATTTCAATGGTGTTTGTGGAAAGGCTTCCACCTTCGGCAACAATGATATTACAATTTGAATACATTCCGATGGTGTTATTCGTAAGGTTTGCCGTTCCACATATTCGAAGTGTGCCCCCTCCATTCCAGGTTTGAAAAGTAACTTTACCTGTAAAACTACTGTTAATACAATAGGTTTGGCCTCCTGAAATGTTAATATTGCTGTTTCCGGTTACCGTAATATCACAACCTGTTTCACAGTCGGGGCCATTTAATATGGATTTAAATTCCTGGATACCTGATCCATGATAATTAAATGTTCCGTCGTTAAAGGTGTAATTGATGTCATTGCCGGTAACTTCAAGTTCAATTCCGGAAATGCCTCCGAACGGACTTTCTTTTTTCAGATATATAATTTCTGTACTCGCCGGAACAACTATTTGTGTTTGATATGGAGATTCAGAATCTGCCGACCCTGATGCAATTATTTCACCGCCGCTCTCAGGTGGTCCGTTATATACACTTAATTTACTTTTAGGCTGATACGCCTTGAAGGAGGTAACATTTACAGTTAAATTAAAACTAACTGTGGTTTCCCATTTAAAATCGGCAGGGACTTTCAGTTCCGACATGGATGGATTGTTAACCTGATTATTGGAGTTTGAGTCTACTTCCAGGTCTTTGATGCATGCGTTAATAAACAATAATATCAGACCTGCAGACAACAGTCTTAAAGATGTTTGCATAATTCGAAGGGTTTAAGAGCTTTTTTTAAACGGGCTCTTGATTGAAAAGATTCAAAGAATGTTTCTAAATTAAAGGTATTGTTTTGAGATAAACTCAAATGCATCCCGGTTAATAATATTGCTGGCGGGAAATAATTTTTTAAGTCTTTTTATCTTATAACTTTCGTCAGGCTCCTGAATTACTATGTTTTTAATTTTGGATTTATACCTCAGGAAAAAAAACAAATTATCCATATCGGTTTGAGGGAAACCATACCCGATAAAATTGATTTCTTCAGCTTCTTCCAGGCACCTGCGGGCAATGTTCCACAATACATTGTAAAGCGAACCGATAAAAAATTCGGATTTGGCAAAAGCCATGGGGATATAAACAGGGATGTCTTTCAGATGGATCAGTTGCTTGGAGGGGTCCTGATCCTCAATCAGGTAAACATTACTCAGGTCGTTGCGGTCGGCACCCGGAGCTGTAAACCAATTCAACGAACCGTGTAACTTCAGGTATTCAAAAACCTGGTTTTGTTCCTGAATCTTCTTTTGTTTTTTGGTTCCATAATGGTTTAGCCTTATAATATAATCAAAATACCAGTTGTTAATGTTGTCGGATTGTAACAACCTTTCGAGCAGGAGATCATAATTAAAAGTGATAAAAAGTGCAGGCTCTTCGGGAGGTTTTTCCCCGGCGGTAAATGAGTGTTGTTTAAAAAACCTGATCAATTGTTCTTTTTTGCCATCATCCACTTCCGGAAAAGTTGCTTCAATTCGTTCAAAGATCCATCGCATCAACTGATGGCGTAAAATATCGTAGTATATCTTTTCTTCATTATTGTAAAACAAGCCTTTGGATAATATTACTGAGGATATGTTTTCAATGGTGTTTACCTCATCAAGGTTGTTGGTCACACTTAATGTTTCCGAAATAAACCCCGACAATTCATTAAAGTTAGTTTTATCTTTTAATTGCTTCAAATCTTCGGTTAGCTCCTTGAGTGTGGGCATAATTGAACTAACCGACTTGGAGAACCCTGAACCGAGAATAAATACCTGTTTATATTTTTGTGAAAGCATATAATCTTTTCCTTTAAAGCTATGAAATTAGGAAAAGATTATGATGACTGGAAATGATTTTATCAGGAATAATTAACCGTTTTAGTTTTTGATAATTTTTTCGCTTTGGATAAAACCCTCAGAATTAATGATAATGAAGTATATTCCTGGTTTAATATCGGCAATATTGATATCCTGTGCAAACGAAGTATTTTGGCTTTCAAAACTGCTGATGGTTGATCCGCTCATGTCAACGATTTGAATGCTTGTTACTTTTTGAGGTAAACCGGCTATTCGTAAAACATCTTTGCAGGGATTCGGATAAATTTTCAAATCTTTTTCCTGTCTGAGGCTTACTTCCGTCATCGGGAAATTGAAAACTAAATTGTCGAGAGTGAGTGTACTTTCGGGGCTCCAGGGGTCCGACATAACCGTAATATTGAGTGTGTCGGGGTCAGCCGCCGACATAAAAGTAATCGGAACATTGATGGATGTGTATTCCCCTATTGAATCAGTAGATGACCAAATGCCATATCCAATGGTTTCTCCGGCTTTAAAAAATTCGATAAACATGGCTACTTCATCACCATATGAGGGATGTTTAACATAAGCCGAAAGTGATGAAGGCCGGCCTGTAAATGAAACACCACCTGAAGCACTTCCAATGTCAAGATCGCCCAGCGTGGCCACTCCCGGAATTATGGTTGCGTCTAATAACAAGGTTTGCAACTGCATTGCAAAACCGGTGTCAATTTCCGAATCCACCTTTTTAATGGTGAATATCCCCGGAGGTAAAAACTGGTTGGTTGATTCCCAGAAGGTGGGTGTGTTTAATCCCGACCAGTATTCAAATCCACCATTTGGAATAGTATCCTGGGCATTAATAAAAGTTGAACAAATGACGGCAATTGCGAGTGTTAAAGTGATGTGTTTCATGCGAATTGTTTTTGAAGTTTATGCAAATATATTCTGGAAACGGAATTACAGAAAATGCGCATTACCCTATCGTTATATGCCATTGATGAATTGTGTTTTTAAAAAGATGAACCGTAAAGAGCAGAAGATTAATATAAAACATGGTTTTTTTAAAAAAAATTAATACTTTTGAAAAACGCAAACCAAAGCTGAAATGGATGTACTTGCATTTGTTCGGATACCACAGTCAATAGACAAAATTGAAAACCTGCCAAAACTAAACTTTAACTCTATACAACTATTTCTCTCAGCATGCATGTAAAGCTTCAACCCACTATGGAATTGGATTTGAAAAAGTCGGCAATAAAGGCGTTGTCATGTGAATTGGTTTGATCATTAAATAAGTTTGAAAATATGGTTTTGCTTTTATAGAAAATAATTTGTCCGGTGAGGAGTTTAGCTTTATCGGACACGAAAAAAAAACTACTAACAGAATAAGCTATGACAAAGAAAAAATGCCCTGAATGTGGGTTTGATATCATTGGCCGGTCCGACAAGGTTTTTTGCTCCGATCAATGCCGGAACACCCATAATAACCGATTAAAGCGTGATTCAAATAATTATGTAAGACGGATTAATAATATCCTGCGCAAAAACAGAAGGATACTGGCCGAATTAAACCCCAACGGCAAATCAAAAGCGCATAAAAACAAAATGCTCGACAAAGGATTTAACTTTGATTATTACACCAACATTTACACTACCAAAACCGGAAATACCTATTTCTTTTGTTATGAACAAGGTTATTTGCCAGTAGAGGAGGAGTATTATGCACTTGTGATTAAACAGGAATATGTTGACAGGTTAAATTGAGATTCTTTCAAGCCAATTTTTAACCATCTGCCCTCCATCCGGAGTCATGATCGATTCCGGGTGAAACTGGACCCCCACAACATTATGGTTTTGATGAGCCACCATCATAATTACATTATCATCCGATTTTGAGAGTATGCTGAGTTCCTGCGGGAAATCCTTGTCAGCCAGGGTCCATGAATGGTAAAGACCAGCCTGAAATGGAGAAGGAATGTCTTTTACGAAATAATGATTGGGTTTTATAATATAACTTGTTTTTGTAATCCCATGGAACACGGTTCCCAGATTGTAAAGTTTGGCACCAAATGCCAACCCAATCGCTTCGTACCCCATACACACCCCCAGGATTGACTTGGATTTATAATATTTTGCAACCCATTTTTCAAGCATTGGGAAATCTGCCGGAGTGCCCGGTCCGGGCGATATTACAAATCCATCGGCGGCTTCAATGTCGGCTTCGGTAACTTTATCATACCGGATAACCGTGAGGTTGCAAAGCATGGTTTCCTCCAGCAACTGAACCAGGTTGTAAGTGAATGAATCAAAATTATCTATCAAGAGGATGTTTACCATAGTATGCGAAGCAATGATGCTAAATTTTTACTTTTGCAGCTTGATGAATGCAATGCGCAAAGATATAATAAACAGGATGAATACCCTGGGAGCTAAACGGCAACCTTTTGTATTTATCATTGATTTTGCTGCAGAGAAACCAATGCTTTTTATGCCTGATGAACTGGCTGACAGCGGTATTCGGATTCATTTGCCTTCGCTGCCGCAAAATCCGGCGCAGATCGAAGAAGCCAAATTTGAGTTTCAGAAAGAACCCATAAGTTTTCAATATTACTCCGGGGCATTCAACCGGGTGCAGGAAGCCATTCACCGGGGCGATACGTTTTTATTGAACCTTACCTTTCCCACACGTATTAAAACCAATCTTTCATTGTCAGAAATATTTGAACGAAGCCGGGCACCATTCAGGCTAAAGTTTAAAGAAGATTTTGTTGTTTTTTCGCCCGAAGGATTTGTGATAATTAAGGATAATATCATATCCGGATTTCCGATGAAAGGTACCATGGATGCAGCCCTGCCTGATTCGGAAAATATTCTGATGAACGATCCTAAAGAGATTGCCGAACACAATACCATCGTTGATTTGATACGCAATGACCTGAGCATGGTGGCAAAAAAAGTGAGGGTGAAAAATTTCAGGTATATCGACCGAATTCAAACCCACGAGCGTGAGCTTCTGCAAACCAGCACTGAAATTACCGGTGAACTACCTGCCGATTGGAAAGGGCAAATCGGCGATATTTTATTCAGGATGTTGCCGGCTGGGTCAATCAGTGGTGCTCCAAAGCAAAAAACTGTGGAAATTATTGAGGAAGCAGAAGGATATGATCGTGGTTATTTTACAGGGGTGTTTGGCTACTTTGATGGTCAAAATCTTGAGAGTGCCGTTATGATCCGGTTCATTGAAAAACAGGGAGAGGAGCTTTGGTTTAAAAGTGGGGGAGGTATCACAAGTTTCAGCCAGTGCAAAAAGGAATATCAGGAACTAATTGAAAAAGTGTATGTGCCGATTGTACGAAACAATAAAGGTTGAAAAGCGGCAATTAAAGCATATCGTATATCACAATGCAAGGCTTAACCGTGCACGGAAGGAGGTTTTTGGAAACATTGCTGAAATAAACCTGGAGGATTTTATTCAAATTCCGGATGATCTTTCCAATGAAATATTTAAATGCAGGGTGACTTATGATCGTAAAATCATTAAAATTGAGTTTGAAAAACATAAGCACAGGGTTATAAATTCTCTCAAGGTTATCCACTGCAATGAAATTGATTATCATCTCAAATATAGTAACCGGGAACAACTGAGGGACCTTTATGAAAAAAGAGAAGATTGCGACGAAGTGCTTATTATAAAGGATGGGTTTGTTACGGATACCTCGTTTTCAAATATTGTTTTTTGGAACGAAAGCCAATGGATCACGCCTGAAAACCCACTTTTGGAAGGAACTGCAAGGGCAAGGCTACTCGATCAAAAAGTGATTTTAAAAGGCGAAATCAGAATTGAAGAATTATCAAAATATCCCAGGGCAAGGATTATTAATGCCTTAAACGATTTGCAAGAATCCGGTGATATTTTGGAGTTTGTTATTTAATTTATACCAATTATAAATTAGTGCTTCCTTAAAAGAATTTAATAATTGGTGCGTTAATTGATAAGTTTTTACCTGTGAAATTTAAAATTAACCACCATGAAAAAATCATTATTTGTTCTTTTCGTAATTTGCTTCGCACTTGGTATAAATTACTCAAAAGCCCAGGATTCACTTAAAACATTCGATTTGTCGCGATATAAACTGCCGGATTTAATCCGACATCAATTGGATGTTGGTACTGCTTTTGGTTCAAATTATCGTATTCAGGATGATCATAATGCAAACCAAAGGGAAAACCGTCTTAACCTAAATGGTAATATTAATCTGGATTACTGGTTTTATCGAAACTCAAAAAAATACCAGGCCGATCTGGGTTTAAATTATTATGGAAGTTACGGTAATAATAAATATACATATTATTATCCGGTTCAATACATTCAATCACAAGCAAGCAGTAAAAGTAACAGTTTAAATCATAATCTGGATTTTTTCAGTTCAAACAGGTTTTATTTTCAGGGGTTGAATTTTATTGAAGTAGGCCCAGAAATAGATTTTGAATTCCGAAGGTCAAGGGATAAAACAGCATATACAAATGAGGATTATAGAAAAATGAAAAATAATATTGACCGTTATCAATTTCAACTCCCACTCTTTTACGGTTACGGAAGAATTGAGAGGGTTGAGGATGCCCGTCAGATGGTTTTTTTGTTGCAGGATTTACAAAAAAATGGCCGGTTGAAAAAGGTGCCAACAGGCGAAGATATCATAGCACTATCCGAAACTGCATCAATAATCAAAAACAAACGGTTTTTCGATTCCAGGATCCGGAAGATTGAAGAACTTAAAGCCATGGATGCCAAACTTAAAGAATTGGGCTTAATAACCGATGATGATATAACCTATTATACTTCGCTGAATGATATGTGGAATTATGGCGATCAATTTGTTCGATTGTCAGGATACAGGTTTTACGTGGGTGCTGTTCCCGATTATTTAAATATTAAAACATATACATTCTCCGAATTTCATAGTGAATCAAATAATACAAGCCAGGAGGTGACCATTGATCAAACACAAACCAATGCAGTTAATAGGATTTTATTTACCGTTGGATTTGAGTATCAAAAACCGGTTAAGCAAAAATGGCAATATTGGTTAGATGCAGGTGTGCAGGCTGGCCCTTCTAAAATTAACAATAAACTTAATGATGTTGTCTGGAATGATACAACGATTGAAACCAGTCTGAAAATGACAGACTTTATTACCACGGTTGAAACTGGATTCGGGTTATTTCCCAACACAAGAACCTATCTAGCATTATCTGCTTCAGGATACTATAATTATGATAAGGGCAAATATTATGTTAATGAAACCGGTCAGGACTCAAAGAATAATTATTATGAAGCAAGTCTGAATTTAACTGGATATTATTACATATCGCCAAAACTTAGGCTGAATGTAAGATATAATTATATGTTCAGTCATTTGATTGGGACCAATTCGATACAGGGGAAATATGGCAATCAGGTCTGGTATGGTAGTTATTATCTACCGGAACTAAGTATTCTGGAGGGAGAAAATAATGACAAATCAATCTATCATTATTTCAATATATCCTTGACGTACAGTATATTCTAACTGAATTAATGAAAGCGTTATTTAATGATCAGCTTTCTGTATTCATAATAACCATTACAAATCAGTTCGATCAAATAAATTCCCGGTTGGTAATTCGACAATGGGCAATTGATGCGGTTTGTACCAGGTGGAATTGTAATTGTTATTTGCTCCACAAGTTTACCTGATATCGATGAAATATTCATTTGGATCGTTAAAAACCATTCCGATTCAATTTTAATCGACGTATAATCAACAGCCGGATTGGGGAAACAATCGGAAATTTTTACAGGATTTGTATTTTTAGTCGCAATCCCCACACCTTTGTCATAATATGCTACCTGAATTGAATTATCAAAATAATTATGATCACCTGAAACAGCCAGTCCCGGCTCTGAATCCAGGTTGTACTGGAACGTGATCAATTCCTGGAAACCGCCAATATAACTTGAAAGTACCGGGTAAATACATTCATCAAAAACATGAATGCCTGATTGCGTTAAATCCAGAAATGAACCCCAGAATTCACCATTGTTTGGGGAGATTCGCACCCATAAATGTTTATAATTCCAGATTCCGTTATCATAGGTTTCAGTAGTTGATGAGTATAGAACATAGATTTGGTTTTCACTGCAAACAATCTGCGGCATTGTTGATATACCGAGCTGTTTATAGGTGATTACATCCCAAAGCAGGTTAATTTCACCATTATTATTCACATCTTGCGTCCAACCGATCAGGTTATAGTCAACCTCAAGTTCTGAATCGGGGTGAGCTGTTGGATTTAATGCGTTGGGGTTATTGGAAAACGATGGCATATCTTCGTTCCAGTATACAATTCCATCGGTAAATGGGAAATAGGTAAAGACGGATCCGTTGTGTTGCAACCTGGTTATCCCAAATACCACATGGGCTTTTCCAGCATTATCCAGTGAAATGCTTCCTGAATTATCGGGGCAATAAAATGTATCGGTCACTATTCCGCCGCCAGCTTCCCACATGGGATAGGGGTGTTGCCAGATAATGGTTTTAGTCCAGCTATCACCGTTATCATCCGATTTCATTAATACAGCATCCATCCACCTGGAAGAAACCAGGAATGCGATGGTTTCTCCTTTGGGTTCAGCCCAAACATAACTATCGGGTTGGAGAGAACTGTATTGACTTGAATCCAGTTCTGGAAATAGATGATGTTCTATATTCCAGGAATCACCTCCATCGTTGGACCGTGAATAAAGCAATGCCCCATCCTGCCCGAAATAAGGAACTCCACCATTAGCTGCAGGTGCTGTTCTAACAAGTAAATGGATGGTCTGGTGATCAATCCCGCCAGTAAACATCGAAGGCCAGTAAATTGGTAATTTTTCAGTTGGGTTATACGGATTTACAGGACCCTGGTAAAGCACTTCAATCCAATCTCCTGTCCCCTTTTCTTCCCGACGGTTGATCAGTAAACCCTGAAGGGTGTCATTGGTATTGTGCGAACAGACGATCTCCCCATTTTCGCCCCAGGGTGCGTAGGATGGCCAGCCGCTTCGCTCCGATTCTATTATAGAAGTGGGTTGAGATCCCCATTGAAAGCCATCAAAATAGTTATATCCGGTTCCGCGGTCGGGAAATGAGGCATCTTCAAATCCCATCGTCCAAACGGTACCTATGGTTCCGTCATCAAATTTGAAGATACGTTTTTGGGTCAAACCATTGGTCTGAAGATCAAATTTAGAGGACCCAACTTCTGCTTCAACGAGTTCCCAGTTAATATTTTGAGGTGAAAACATGAGGGACCTTTTTTCACCTGGAATTTCTGCTGAGAGTATAACAGATTCTGTCCGCTCATCTATGCATATGGTCCTGTTTTTTAGTTCGGAAGGAATTTCCACTCTTTGCTGTGAATAGCAAGTAATAACTAAAAATGAGAAGGTAATTAATAAAGTGTGATGTTTCATGACAAGGGTATTAATGTTTGAATTTCAAATTTACGAAAATTTCAATTAAAATATTGAAAAACAAAACCTGAATATTTGTGTTTTATGAAAATCATGTCGTATGTTTGCGTCATATTTCAAGGGTTATGACTTACGCTAAATCACAAATATTTGAAACCCAGCTTCAGGATGTGGCAAAATTTGCCAAAGTGCTGTCGCATCCGGCGCGCCTGGCTATTTTACAACATCTTGCCAAATGTTGCTCCTGCAAATCAGGTGACATTGCCGATGAGTTACCACTCAGCCGGACCACCGTTTCACAGCATCTTCAGGAATTGAAAAACCTGGGCCTGGTGAAATATGAGGTAAAAGGGGTTTCTGTTTGTTATGAGGTGGATACCGATATGCTTTTGCAGTACAAACAAATGATGGATACATTTTTTAATATTGGGTTGCATGAGTTGACTTGTGGGTGCAGGAAATAGTTTAGCGTTCGGAGTTCCGGGTTTTGAGTTCAGAGCTTAGTTGATTTAAGATAAAGATTAAAATAAATAATAACGATTAATAATGGAAGAAAACGTAAAAACAATAGAACAAAGGGAACAGGTGGAAGATAGTGCCTGTGGTTGTGGTTCCGGGGGATGTGGTTGCCATGATGAGGGTCATGCACACCATCATGAACACGGGCACGAGGAAGCTCATTCCTGCGGTTGCGGATCAGGAGGTTGCGGGAGCCACTCTCATTCACATTCCCAAGCCAATTTACCCGTTCGGTTTCAGATTTTACGCAATGGCGACCGTGTGGTTGAATTGGGATCAGGAACCGGAAATGATACTTTGGCTGCTGCCCAGGTAGTAGGTGAAACAGGTAAAGTGGTAGGGATTGATATTTCGGAAAAGAATATTCAAACAGCCAGAAATTATTCCGACCAATTGCGACTCAATAATGTTGAATTTCGGCATGGAAACGTGGAAGATGTTCCGCTTCCTAAAGAATACGCAGATATTGTTTTCACAAATTGTGTTTTCAATTTGCAGAAAGACAAACAAAAAATGGCCGATGAAATGTATCGTTTGTGCCATCATAATGGATTGGCCTGTGTTACTGATTTTGTTATCATGCACGATATTCCTGATGGGCTTCGTCTTGAAGGAGCTCAGCTTGCAGGTTGTATTGGTGGAGCCGAAAAAATTAATGATTTTATGGATTATTTCCGTCGTACAGGATTTGAGCACGTTGAAATAGTGGAGATGAAAAAGGTTCACTTACCCGATGATGTATTCAGAAATCACCTTTCAGAAGAGGAGATGCTGGAGTATAAAGATGTAAGTTCTGAAAAAGGTATCTTCAACGTGACGCTGATCGGTGAAAAACCAAGCACCTGTTCGCCTGATACATGTTGCTGCAATCCTGAAAAACATAAAAACTAATACCATCATTTCAAAATACGAAGCCGGATCATCATAATCCGGCTTTTTTATTTGTAATTTTTTTAAATAACATGTCCAATGTAATTTGAAATTAATTTAAATAAGCTATCCTCATCTTTGAAAATCAAATTCTTACACTTTTATTTATGGGTATTTAATTGCTTGAATATTAGTCTGTTAATTAAATAACAAAGCAGCGATTGATTTTTGTATTACCTTAGCTATAGATATATGTAGTTTTAACTATATAATAAAAAGTAGATATGTGTCTTGCAGTTCCTGGAAAAATACTCAAAATTGATGACTCGGGCGAATTAAGAATGGCCGCAGTTGATTTTGGCGGAGTTACCCGGGATATTTGTATTGAATGGCTGCCGGAGGCCGGTATCGGGGATTATGTGCTGGCTCATGTGGGAACTGCTTTGAGCATGATTGACGAAGAAAGTGCGAAAGCTTCGCTGGATGCATTTGATGAAATTGAAAAATTAATGGCTGAAGAGGATGAGTTAGAAATTCTGTAGTATTTCAACTTGAGTCATTTTGCTTTCGTCCTGCCAATTATTCTTATTCAAGAGGTTAACCGGATTCTAAATCCAATGTATGTGTTTGTATGCATGTAATTTACATGTGTATTCCTTTGAAGTGATTAGTCGTAACCCTAAATACTTTCAACATGACAAAACAAACCACCATTTACGATGAAATTCGCGAAAAGGGCCATTCCCGGCGTGATTTCATTAAGTTCTGTGGAATGATGGCGGCTATGCTGGGCCTTGAACACAGCGCGGCCGGCCAGATTGCCAAGGCTTTAGAAACAAAACCGCGACTTCCTTTAATCTGGCTGCACGGTCAGGAGTGCACTTGTTGCAGCGAATCTTTTATCCGGTCATCGCACCCGATTGTGGCCGATATTTTACTTGATAAAGTTTCGCTTGATTACACTGAAACCCTGATGGCAGCTGCTGGTCACCAGGCCGAAGAGGCCATGCATAACACCATGGAAAAATACAAAGGTGAATACCTTTTATTATGTGAAGGCTCTATTCCACTCACTGCTGATGGTGTTTATTGCTGCATTGGAGGTAGAAGCTATAATGATATTATACAGGAAGCTGCCGACGGAGCTAAGGCTGTAATCGCCTGGGGCAACTGTGCCTCATCCGGCTGTGTACAGGCTGCGTCACCCAATCCAACCGGGGCTACGCCAATTCATAAAGTGATCCACGGAAAACCAATCATCAATGTTCAGGGATGTCCTCCGATCGCAGAAGTAATGGCCGGTGTGGTTGTACACCTGCTCGCATTCGAAAGAATTCCTCAACTGGATGGACTTGGCCGGCCAAAAGCATTTTATTCGCGCCGTGTGCATGATACCTGCTATCGCCGTCCGAATTTCGACGCAGGATTATTTGTTGAATCTTTCGATGATGAAAATGCCCGCCGGGGATATTGCCTTTATAAAATGGGTTGTAAAGGACCAAGTACTTATAATTCCTGTGGTGTAATTAAATGGAACAATGGAGTTAGTTTTCCAATCCAGTCCGGCCATCCTTGTATAGGTTGTTCGGAGGCTAATTTCTGGGACAACGGACCATTCTATCGCCGCTTACCTGAATTCCCCGGATTTGGTATTGAATCAACTGCCGATAAAGTAGGTGTTGCACTTGGAGTTGGAACTGCCGTTGGTATTGCAGCTCATGCTATTACTACCAATATCAGGAAGAAAAAGCTCATCGAAAGAGGGCATTGTGAACCTGAAGAATCTAACACTTAATTAAGGAGGACATAAATATGGAAAAAAGAATAGTTGTTGATCCGGTTACCAGAATCGAAGGCCATCTCCGCGTAGAAGTGGAAGTTAAAGATGGTAAAATCGTTGATGCATTCAGTTCGGGAACAATGGTTCGTGGATTGGAGCTAATCCTCAAAGGGCGCGATCCTCGTGATGCCTGGGCCTTTACCGAAAGGGTATGTGGTGTTTGTACAACCGTGCATGCTTTAGCCTCCGTAAGAACAGTGGAAGATGCACTTGGTATTGCCGTTCCTCCCAATGCGGAAATGGTAAGGAACCTGATGTTCTGTGCACAGTATATGCAGGATCATGTGGTTCATTTTTATCATTTGCATGCCCTTGATTGGGTAGATGTGGTTTCTGCATTAAGTGCTGATCCCGTTGCTACATCGCAGCTTGCACAAAGTATTTCAAACTGGCCAAAATCCTCACCCGGATATTTTTCTGATTTACAGAAACGCCTAACTAAATTTGTCCAGAGCGGTCAGCTTGGTATTTTTGCCAACGGTTACTGGGGACATCCTGCCTATAAATTACCTGCCGAAGTTAATCTTATAGGAGTGGCCCACTATTTAGAAGCTTTAGAATGGCAGAAAGAGATCATTAAGATCCATACCATTTTTGGTGGTAAAAATCCTCATCCAAATTACCTCGTTGGTGGAGCTGCATGCTCAATCAATATTGATGAAAACAATGCCATCAATGCGGAGCGCCTGGCTTATGTAGGTCGGTTGCTGGATGAAGCTCACACCTTTATTAACCAGGTTTATATTCCTGATTTACTGGCGGTGGCTTCTTTTTATAAAAACGACTGGGGAGCAATTGGTGGAGGACTCACCAATTATCTCGCTTATGGTGATTTGCCTACAAATGGTTACTCCGATGTGGAAAGATTCAAATTCCCGCGTGGTATTATTATGGGTAGAAATCTGAATGAAGTAATACCCGTTGACGGCAAAGACCCGGACCAAATCAAAGAGTTTATCAATCACAGTTATTACGATTATTCAAGCGGTGTGGAACAAGGTTTACATCCCTGGGAAGGTGAAACCAACCTGAATTACACCGGTCCTAAACCTCCTTATGATTATCTGAATGTTGAAGATAAGTACAGTTGGCTTAAAACGCCCCGCTGGAAAGGCAATCCCATGGAAGTGGGTCCATTGTCGAGGATGCTGGTAGGTTATGCTTCCGGACGGGATGAATATAAAGAGGTGATTCATTATGCACTTAATAAACTTGATGTTCCGGTTACTGCATTGTTTTCCACGTTAGGAAGAACTGCTGCCCGTGGCCTCGAATCTATCCTGGTTGCTGACTGGGCAAAAGAATTTTACAATCAGTTGCTTGCCAATATCAGGAATGGCGATACACGTATGGCCAATAATGAAAAATGGGAACCGGCAACCTGGCCAACCGAAGCAAAAGGAGTTGGCATGACTGAAGCTCCGCGTGGTGCTCTTGCTCACTGGATTGTGATCAAAGACAAGAAGATCGACAATTACCAATTGGTGGTGCCAAGTACCTGGAATGCTTCTCCGAGAGACGGTAAAGGTCAGCGATCAGCGTATGAAGAATCGCTGATTGGAACACCCATTGCCAACCCGGATCAACCTTTGGAGATCCTGCGGACCATCCATTCCTTTGATCCTTGTTTGGCTTGTGCCGTTCACGTTTATGATGAAAAAGGTAAGTATGTACATCAAATTCAAACCTTTTAATATCTGACGATATGGCTATTCTAAAAAACAATAAAATAAGCATGCGGCAGGAGTACGTTTGGCAACTGCCGGTCCGGTTTTACCATTGGATCAATGCCTTATGCATTGTGATATTGGTGATTACCGGCTATATTATTGGAAATCCTCCTGCCATTCAAAATGGATCGGAAGCCTCCTTCAGCTATTGGTTTGGAACCGTCCGATTCATCCATTTTGTAACGGCATTTTTGTTTTTCTTCAACTTTGTTTTCCGCACCTATTGGGGCTTTGTGGGGAACAAATATGCAAGTTGGAAAAACTTTATTCCCTATACCAAAAAACACTGGAAAGAGATCTGGGAAGTGTTGCGCGTTGATATTTTCCAGGTAAAGTGTAAACCATCTCATCAAATGGGGCACAATTCGTTGGCTGCATTTACCTATTTCCTCACCTTTATCGCATTTCTGTTGCAATGCCTTACAGGTTTTGGATTATATGCTGCCATGAGTACCAGTTGGTTTCCTGAATTGTTTGCATGGATCGTACCCCTGATGGGTGGTGATTTGGCTGCAAGGATGATACATCATGCCCTGATGTGGTTTTTCATCGTGTTTGCAATGATCCATGTGTACCTGGTATTTTATCACGACTACATCGAACGAAACGGGGTTACTTCGTCGATGATCGGTGGTTGGAAATTTATGGAAAAAGAAAACTAATCTGATTCCTTCTATATTTGCGTCTGGTTTAATTCATAACTTTTTGAAATAGACCAGGCGCTTTTTTATAACTAATGTTTGTGGTGTGAATACAAAAAAAATACTGATCATGGGAATGGGCAATATCCTGCTAAGCGATGAGGGAGTTGGAGTCCGTTCGGTTGAATATATGCAAAACCGGGAATTACCCGTAAATGTAGACCTCCTGGATGGAGGTACCGGTGGCTTTACCCTGTTACCCGAAATCATGAAATATGATGAAGTGATTTTGATAGATGCAACACTTGATGATCTCCCACCGGGAACCATCAGGGTGATCCAGCCCAGGTTTGCAGCCGATTTTCCAAGGGCCATGAGTACGCACGACATCGGATTAAAAGATCTGATCGAATCAGCAAGTATTATGGGCAAGCTGCCACCTTTGCACCTCATCGTAATCACCATTCCTGATTTTCAACCCATGGAGCTCAATCTCTCCGATGAAATACAAAAAGTGCTGCCTGATGTATATCAAACAGCACTGGAGATTTTAAAAAAGATAGATCATTGATTTACTTTTTCTCTTCAGGCACAATGGTTAGTTTTACTTCTTCAGTACCTCTCCTTACAATGATCTCCGTTTCAACATCGGGTTTGAGTTCGCCCATAATGTTCATGAAATCATAGATGTTGTTTACTTCTTTGCCGTTCAGGCCAATTATAAAATCATCTGCCATAAGCCCGGCTTTATCTGCCGGTCCGCCCGGCCGGGTTCCCTGAATCTGAACCCCCGGCTCATCGCTTCCTGCATAAGCAGGAATAGTGCCCAATGAAACTGAAGATGCGCCCCGGCTTCCTTTTTTCGACTTTACCTGAACTTCCTGGTAAGTCAGTGTTTGCTCAGGTTTCATTATCTCACGAATGATCAGGGATGCAAAATTGGCAACGCGTTTCATGTCTTCAAAATTGATGAATTCAACATCATCTTTGTAAGTGTGATAATCAGGGTGTACTCCGCTGAAAAAGCTGATCACGGGAATTCGTAGCAGGTAAAATGAAGTTGCATCGGTAGGCAGATAAGGATCCGTTGAAAGTGTAAGGTTAAATCCGGCAACAATGTTTTTCTTTTCTATAATGCGTTTCCACTCATCAGCCGAGCCCAGTCCCTGAATGTCGAGTTTGTTGTCGTTCACGCGACCAACCATATCAAAGTTGATGTAGGCTTTAACTTTTTCAGCCGGTACAGGAAGTTTAGATGTAAAACTGTTTGATCCCAGTAATCCAAGTTCTTCACCTGACCAAAGGCAAAATACCAGGTTATAAGTGATTTGATCAGGATTTGATTTTTTCAAACCGGCAAAGTATTCGGCAAGTTCTAAAACAGTAACGGTACCCGAACCATTGTCATCAGCGCCATTATGAATATCATGACGGTGTTCTGCAGGTGAGCGCGAGTTTGTTTCGCCCAATCCAAGGTGATCATAATGTGCGCCAATAAAGATGTAATCAGCGTCGGGGTTATTGGAGGGGATCATACCAACAAGATTATAATCCTGTTTAATCACACGTTCCACTTTGGTTTTAATTTCAACGGTGCGCCCGGTTGCAAACATGTGATCGTTTCCTTTGGGGTCACCATCGGCAAGCATTTCCTTAAGTTTTTCAATGGTTTCGCTGGAACCGGCAATGATTCTGTCGGCCACATCTGCTGAAATAAATGAAGAAATGATTCCTGATGTTCCAACTACTTCACGATCATTTTCATGTCCAAGGTAGCTTTTTACCACTAAAATTCCTTTGGCTCCGTTTTGCCGGGCGATCATTTGCTTATATCCACTGGCAATATTCCGCTCAAATAGTTTCGTTTTTTCTGCATCCAGGTTATCAGGATATCCATCCAAAACCATCACGATTTTATCTTTCACATCAATATTGATGTACGAATCATAGTTATAATCGCCACCATTTGAAATTTTCAAACCATAACCTGCAAAAACCACTTCGGCTTTTACATCGCCACTTTCGGTGGAAGGCATGGGTTTAAAATCGGTTTCCAGTTCAAGGGAATTGCCATCAATCTGCATTTGATTTTCGCCTGGTTTCATCATAACCTCAGCAACAAAATCGAAAGGATATTTATAATTTCCTTTACTGGTAAGCGGCACCAATCCCTGGTCTGCAAAAATATTGGTAGCATATTCAGCAGCTTTCTGAATGCCTTCTGAACCAGTCATTCTACCCTGCAGTTCATCAGAAGCAATGTATGCCAGTTTTTCTGTCATTTCCGGAACCGAAATTTCCGGATCGAAATGAAAATTTAACATACCGGTATTTGTTTTACGGTATGGAGCCTTAGCCAGCATTTCGCGGGCAAACTCATCGTCCCAGTCGGCTATGAAAAGTTGAGCTTTGCCATCCGCAGTGCGGCTCGAAGTCCAGACGAGCTTTTTGCCATCCGGTGAAAATACGGGCAATCCATCAAAGCCATCGGTGAAAGTAACACGAACCGGCTCTTTTAAACCATCCGCATCGGTCATGTAAATTTCAAAATTGGCATACCCCTCTTTATTGGCAGCCCAAACAATATAATCCTGCGAGGGATGGTAGTATGGAGCCCAGCTTAAACAACCAAAATCGGTGAGTCGTTTTTCATCAGTTCCATCAATGTTCATCGTAAAAACATCGGCTGTATGGCCATCCTCACTAAAGCGTCGCCAAATGATTCTTTTACCATCGGGTGAAAAGAAGGGGCCACCATCGTAGCCGGGAGTATTTGTTAATCGTTTTTTACCGGAACCATCCGCATTCATAATGTATAGTTCACAAAAGAAGGAGGGATCCACATCCATTCTTTCCTGTTCTTCTTTTGAAAGTTTGCGGCCATAGGCATCTTTGTTGGTGCTATAAGCAATCAGTTTTCCATCGGGTGAATAGGAACCTTCGGCATCATATCCTTCTTCATTAGTCAGTTGTTTGATATCAGATCCATCCCTGTTAGCTGAAAAAATGTCCATGGTTGTTTCATAATCCCATGAGTAGCGTCGCTTTTGACCACTTGCCCTGAATTCAAGCTCGTCCTTTTGTTTTTTAATGGCATCAGGATCGAGGTGGCTGGATGCGAACATTACGCGGTCTCCATTCCACTGGAAAAAAGAGCAGGTAGTTTTACCCGTTCCGGGAGAAACACGGTGGATGTCACCTGTTTCGAAATCGAGAATATAGATTTGATAAAATGGATTATCAGCTTCGCGTTCGCTCTGGAAAATGAGGTAACGCCCATCATCAGAGAAATATCCTTCGCCCGAGCGGTTTCCATCAAGGATCAGTTGGCGGGTATTGTGTAAAAATTTGTTTTCAATATTTTCTGTATCCTGGGCAAATGAAAGGCCTGTCAACAGAGAAAAAATCAGAATTAGTGCTTGCTTCATTACTTGATAAAATTATTTAGAGTTGATAACAGTTCTCAAAAACAAATGTTGCCTGAGCTTTTAAAAATGGCTGCAAAATTAGCACTTTTAGTTAAAACGCTTTGATTTCCTTTTTTATCAATCCTCATAATGGCTGCTCCTGTAATTTAGAACCTTGTATAAATACGTATCCATATAATCTATATATCAAAGCATTACCATTCTAAATACAGGCAAATCAGCGATCTTAAAACATATTGTTTTGTCAAACATGTATTGATTTCAATTAACTTTGAATGGATAAAACAAGGTTAATCAATAAAACCCCGGGATTATGGACGTTGAAATATTATCTCGAATACAATTTGCTTTCACAGTTGCCTTTCATTACATTTATCCTCCGCTGAGCATTGGTGTGGGGCTGATCCTGGTGATCATGGAAGGGATGTACCTGAAAACAGGATTAAAAGTTTACGAACACATGACCCGCTTCTGGATCAAAATTTTTGCATTGATATTTGGGATTGGTGTGGCAACGGGTATCGTTATGGAATTTGAATTTGGAACTAACTGGGCCACCTACTCCAAATATGTGGGGGATGTTTTTGGATCGGCTCTTGCGGCAGAAGGCATTTTTGCATTTGCCCTTGAAAGCGGGTTCCTGGGTATTTTGTTATTTGGCTGGAACCGGGTTAAGCCCAAAGTCCATTTTATCGCAACGCTGGGTGTTTGGCTGGGTTCAATGTTTTCGGCAATCTGGATTGTTGTGGCCAATAGCTGGCAGCAAACTCCGGCCGGATTCCACATTGTGGGTGATGGAATGGAAGCACGTGCTGAAATCACTGATTTTTGGGCCATGGTGTTTAATCCGTCTTCTGTTGATCGTTTGCTTCACGTGTGGATAGGCGCATTTCTGGCCGGTGCTTTTCTGGTAATGAGTGTTCATGCTTATTATATTCTTAAAAAACGTCATGTTGAACTGTCGGAAAGAGCATTTAAAATTGCCCTGACAGTGGCTGCAATATTTTCGGTATTACAACTGGCAACCGGCCACATGTCGGCGGATGGTGTAGCTGAAAATCAACCTCCAAAACTGGCTGCTTTCGAAGGGCATTATAACAGTGAGCAACCGGCCGATATGTATTTGTTTGGCTGGGTGGATAACGAAAATCAAAAAGTTTACGGACCTAAAATTCCTGGCGGACTGAGTTACCTGGTCCATTGGGATTTTGAGGAGCCGGTTAAGGGGTTGAATGATTTCCCGGCAGAGGATCGGCCATCGGCTGTGAATGCTGTTTTTCAGTTTTACCACGTCATGGTTACCCTTGGTTTGTTTTTCATTGCAATTTCGCTATTTGGTGTTTTTAAGTGGTGGCGAGGTAAATTGTTTACACATCGATGGCTTTTATGGGTATTTGTGATCGCAGTCATTCTGCCTCAACTGGCCAATCAGTTTGGCTGGTTCGCTGCTGAAATGGGCCGTCAGCCATGGGTGGTTTGGGGATTGTTACGCACCTCAGATGCTTTGTCGGCAGTGGTTACTGCCAACCAGGTTATATTTTCACTGATCATGTTTTCATTCATATACCTGTTGCTTTTTATTTTATTTCTTTATCTTCTTGACCGAAAAATAAAAGCTGGCCCTTATCATGATGAACTTGACGATAACAGGCCGTTACAGGAAGGCATGGTTGAAATGGTTGAATCAAAAGAATAGAAAAATGAAAGAGTCATTATATACCCTTACAATTTTAGGAATGGATTACCCGACCCTTTGGTTTTTAGTGGTTGGAGGATTGTTTTCAGGTTATGCCATTCTTGATGGCTTTGATCTGGGGGCCGGAGCCTGGCACTTGTTTTTTAAAAAAGATAAAAACCGCAGGATCGCCCTAAATGCCGTTGGGCCTGTTTGGGATGGCAATGAAGTGTGGCTGGTAATCGGAGGAGGTGCATTGTTTGCCGGATTCCCGGTGGTGTATGCCTCCATGTTTTCAGCTATGTATATACCGTTTATGTTGTTTTTGGCTTTCCTCATCTTCCGGGCCGTCTCCATTGAGTTTCGGGGTAAGGAGCAGATGAAGTGGTGGCGCAATCTGTGGGATGTTTCCTATAGTATTTCGAGTGCCATGTTAGCTATTTTACTGGGCGTTGTTATGGGTAATGTGCTGCAAGGAATCGGAATAGGACCGGGTTATGAATTTACTGGTCATTGGCTTGAGTTTATTAATCCCTATTCAGTAATGGTGGGAATAACCACGCTGGCTTTGTTTATGATGCATGGTGCCATTTACCTGGTGATGAAAACCGAAGGTAAACTTTATGAGCGATTGAGAGGACTTTTACGCAGCTCCATCATTTTTTTCATCGTGAGTTATATCATGGTAACCATGTATACCTTAATTTTTATTCCCCATCTTTCTGATCGTTTCAGAAGCAGCCCCGAATTATTTATTGTGCCCATGCTGGCATTTCTGAGCATAGCAAATATACCCAGGTTGGCTACTAAAGGGAAATACCTGCAGGCTTTTATATTCTCAAGTATTTCGGTTAGTTTTTTACTGATTTTGGTTGCCATCGAACTTTATCCGGTTTTGGTAATATCTACCATTGATCCGGCTTATAATATTACGATCTATAATGCTGCTTCTTCCGAAAAAGCCCTGGGCATCATGCTCACCATTACAGCTATTGGCGGCCCGCTGGTGCTTATTTACACCTGGTTTGTTTATAAAACTTTTTGGGGAAAGGTAAAACTGGACGAAACAAGCTATTAATTTGAATTTGTATTTTCCTATAAATTCAGATTGCTAAAAACAACCTATATTTGTTTTTTATCAATTGAATGGATATTAAGTCGATCTAACTAATCCAATGGTTGGAAAACTTAAGTGATGCAGCGATTACATTCTTAATAATATTTAGAAACTAAGCACGGCCAACTGTTTAAAACGCTCAGGCAACCAAATGAAATAGAGATGTGTCTTGAAGGCATAATTAAATTCCAAAGTTATTTTATTGAATTCCATGGGCGTTAACCGGTCCAAATTATGAACTACCTGAAAATAGAGGAGGTAAAAATGTATAAATTTTACACTTATTTCTTGATGGCTATTTCCCTGCTGCCTGCTACTCTGAAGGCAGAGTGGGTTACATTGAATAACAAATCAGCTCAGGCTCCACCGCAGGTAACACTGCTGAGTGATGACCAAACCAGCACAGTAATCAAAATTGAAATTGCAGGTTTTGACCTGAACAGTTTTACAACTGGTGATAAAACCTACCAACGTGTTGATCTGTTGACGGATATTTTTACGAATGCGGCCGGTGAGCCCGAAGTTCCATATTTATCAAGTATCCTGGCTATTCCGGATATGGCCGGAGTTACCATAGAGGTGCTCGAAACTGGTGAAGTTTTTACGTTCAATAATATTTATCTGCCTCCAGCCCGCCAAAGCTGGTTTGAAGGTGATGCTGAAACACCATACCTTGAGAATTCGGATGTATACCAATCGGGAAGTAATTACCCGCTGGTTTCAGCAAATGTAGGCCAACCTGGTATTTTCAGGGATTTCAGAATTGCCAGGGTGGAGATGTTTCCGGTGAAATACAATGCACAAAAACATGAAATTCAGGTGGCATCATCCATGACCATTAAAGTAAATTATGGTAAAGGCGAAGTAATTAACCCTAAAACAAACCCATCAAAAGGAATTGCCCCTTCTTTTGCTGATATCTACAGCAGTTTGATTCTCAACTATCAAAGTGTTTTGGATAATATTTACGATGGCAAAGAAGATGGACAGGATCTCATTTTATGCGTCATCCCCGATGCATTTTACAATAGCTTCCTCACTTATGCCGAGTGGAAAAGAAAAAGCGGTACGGATGTACATCTTACAAAATTCAGCGACATTGGTGCAAATGCCAGTAATCCTCAAATAATTAAGGATCATGTGGCCGATGCTTACCATAACTGGGAAGTGCCGCCTACCTATGTTTTACTGGTTGGTGATGATGGTATTTGTCCGAAAAAAATAGTAACCTACGATTACTCCTTCCCGAACGAGGACTTTTTTGTTGAAATTGATGGCAACGATTATTTTCCTGAATTGATGATTGGCCGGTTTACCAATGAGAGCGACTTTGGTATGCAGATTATGATTAACAAGTTTCTGCTTTATGAGCAAAACCCATATATGGGAAATCCCAACTGGTTTAAAAAAGGAACGGTTTGTTCCAATAATGCATATGCCTCGCAGGTATATACCAAACGTTTCGCTTACGAGCGAATGATGGAGGACGGTGATTTTATTTCAGTAGATACCCTTATGAGCGATGGCTCGTATTGGGGTGGGGGTTGTACCGTTAGTTTAAATGATGTAAAAGCTGCCATTAATGATGGACGCAGTTATCTCAATTACCGGGGTGAAGGCTGGTCAACCGGATGGAGTGCCAGTTGTTATAATTTTTCCACATACGATGTAAGCACGCTCAACAATGGCCAGCAATTTACATTTGTTACCAGTATCGGCTGTGGTGTTGCCATGTTTGATACTTATGGTGGTAATTGTTTTGGCGAAGAATGGGTTGAATCAGGAACAATGACCAATCCCAAAGGAGCGTGTGCTTTTGTTGGGCCCACTTCCAATACCCATACCACCTACAATAATAAAATTGACATGGGCATTTACGTGGGGATGTTCCAGGAAGGAATGGATACTCCCGGACAGGCGCTTCTGAGAGGTAAAATGTATTTATACAATGTATACGGGGCTGACTATTGGGTTGAGTATCATTTCAGGATTTATTGTGTTCTGGGTGATCCAAGTATTCATGTTTGGAAAGAAATACCGCAAGCCATAAATGTTAGTCATCCCGATGCCATTGGTGTAGGGGTAAATCAACTTGACTTTGTTGTAACCTCCCAGGCTTCAGGTGATCCGATTCCCAATGCAGAGCTTTGCCTTGCCGGCGAAGATATTTATATGGTAGCGGTTACCGATTCAGTGGGGAAAGTGCACTTGGAGGTAACACCGTTACTACAGGAAACCATTTATGTAACTGTGCGGGGTGGAAATGTAATTCCCTACCAGGGAAGTATGGATGTTACGCAGGAAGTGCAATTGGTTGAACCCGACGGCGAACCGGTGCTGGATGAACTGGATGGAAACCAGGATGGCATGATTAATCCAAACGAACATTTTGATCTTACCTTTGCCCTTAAAAACTGGGGATGGCAAACGGCAAACAATGTTCAGGCAACGCTAACTTCGCTGGAACCCGATTTGGTGGAAGTGATCACTTCCAGTCCGGTGTCATTTGGCAACCTGCCCAATGGAAGCACCTACACAGGCAGCCCATTTGAGTTTTTTGTAAAACCCGATTGCCCGGTAGGAGAAGAAATCACTTTTAATCTTCATGTTACAAGCACTTCTTTTTCATGGGATTATCAGCTTACCTATGAAGTGCTTGGTTGCAGGCTCAATGTTAAAAACTTCATTGTAATTGATAAATCTGCCGGAAATTCGAACTACCGGATGGATCCCGGCGAAACAGTTTCGGTTACTGTTTCCTTAAAAAATGCAGGCGAAGATACGGCACCCTACGTTACAGGTATACTATCATGCGATGACCCGAATATCACCATCATCGACTCCATAGCAACTTTTGGTACAATTCAGATTGGAGCCACAGTTTATAGCAACTTCGATATTTTTGAGGTGAGTGTAAGTCCGACATGCCCCACCAATACGTTAATTGACTACACGCTTGAACTGTATACCGAAACCGGTAATTATCCTTACCATGTTTATAAAAACATTCAATTGCCCGTTTCGAAAGAATTGCCAAATGACTACACCGGACCGGATGCATATGGATATTATGCTTATGGAAATAATGATGCATTTTTTGACCAAACTCCGGTTTATAACTGGATAGAGTTGAATGGTGTTGGTAGTTTTATAACAATTCCACCCAACACCAGCGATTACACAGTAAATGTATCCCTGCCTTTTAATTTTAAATATTACGGAACCAATCATTCTGTTTTACGGGTGAGTACCGACGGTTGGATAGCTTTCGACGGTGGTGATCAGGTAGCTCCGGCCAATGCTGAACTGCCGCATAATGATGATGTTAACAATATGGTTGGTGTATTTTGGGATGACCTTTATAATTATGTAATGCCTGAAAACGGGATCTATTATTACCATGATCAGGCAAATCATAAATTTATTATTGAATGGGATAGCATCACCCATAATGATACAGTCGCCGAACCTCATCGTGAGAGCTTCCAGGTGGTATTGCTGAATCCTTCATATTATCCCACACCTACCGGCGACGGGCAAATTATTTGTCAGTACAAGCACCTCGAAAAAACCGAAAGCTGCACTGTTGGTATTGAAAATGCGAGTCAGGATGTGGGATTGAACTATGTTTTTAATGATGACTACATTGCTACTGCAAAACAACTGACAGACGGAGTTGCCATTAAATTTACAACGAAACCACCAACTGTTTCTTCGGTGATCACAGGGATTGATGACCCCGGCATTGTGGATGGGCAAACGTCTGCAATACGACTAAGCCAGAACAATCCAAATCCATTCACCGGGGCAACCCAAATAGATTTATATCTGCCTGAAAAGGCAAATATTTCCCTACAGGTGTATCGGCTTGACGGATCGTTGGTTAAAACGCTGTTTGAGGGTTTCATGAGTTCGGGTACCCACACAATCCCCTGGAACGGAACGGATATGCAGGGAAATGAAGCCGGATTGGGAGTGTACCTTTACCGTTTACAAACCGATGGATATACCAAAACAATGAAGATGCTCAAAGTGAATTAATGTGTTAGATACGGTTCTTGATCAAATGATTATGGTCGTCATTCATCCGGGGTTACAAAGGCAGCTTTCTTTAACTGTTAAATCATCAAAGAAAGAACCGTATGCCTAGTTTCTATCTGTTGCTTTTATTGGTAATTCTTGCGGCTATTGCCGGCGCCATTGAGTATTACCGGCATCAAAAGCGAATATATTCTATCCCAATCCGAATTCATATCAATGGCACGCGCGGAAAGTCGAGTGTTACTAGACTGATAGGGGCCGGATTAAAGGCAGGGGGTATTAATAACATCACCAAAGTTACAGGTACCTTTCCAAGGTTGATACTTGAGGATGGCACCGAAACCTATATTCACCGTAAATCGTCGGCTAATATTATTGAACAACTGGCCATCGTGAAGTTTGCGGCCTCCAGGAAAGTTCAGGCATTGGTCATGGAATGTATGGCGCTTCAGCCACAATATCAAACCATAACCGAGCATAAAATGATCCATTCCAATATTGGTGTAATGACAAATGTACGTCTCGACCATATTGATGTAATGGGATACACACTTTCTGAAATCGCTAAAACGCTTGGCCGGACAATTCCAAAAAATGAGCATTTTTTTTCAGCAGAAAATATTATTCCCGATGAATTAAAACGGATCGCCGATAAGCAAAAAAGCATTTCGCATTTTACGGAAGCCGGAACGGTTACAGATCAAGAAATGAGTGGTTTCAGTTATATCGAACACCGTGAAAACGTAGCCCTTGCACTGGCGGTTTGTGAGCATTTAAAAATTGATCGTAAAACAGCGCTCTCCGGCATGTACCAGGCAATACCTGATGCTGGTGCGCTTCGGGTCCATAAAATCAAAGCATTTGAAAAATCAATGTTTTTTTATAATGCCTTTGCTGCCAACGATCCTGATTCTACCCTGATGATATGGAATATGATACGGGATGAAATTGGATTTAACGGAATCCGGATAATCCTGCTTAACACCCGACAGGATAGGCTCGACAGGGCAAAGCAACTGGCTGAAATGTGTGGAAAACATTTATCGGATCAAGCCGATTACCTGATTCAGATCGGTCAATCCACGGAGGTAATTGAACATTTATCGGTTAATTTTGGCTTTGAGCCTGGTAAAATTATTAACCTCGGCTGGACTACCCCGGCACGGGTTTTTGAAACGGTATTATCGCTTACCGACAAATCATCCACAACGGTGGCTATTGGTAATATGGGAGGAATAGGAGCCATTACTGCAGAATTTTTCGAAAACAGAAGTTATCAATGATATGGTTGAACTGGCAATAACATTAGGTTTGATTTTTAGCCTGCTTTCCTACGAAGTGTTTGGGCTGGCTGCCGGCGGAATTGTGGTGCCCGGTTACATCGCCCTTCAGCTCACCCACCCCGACCGGCTTGCGGGAATTGTGGCAGTGAGTTTACTTACTTACCTGATCATTCAGGTGCTCGGTAAGTACACTTTTTTATATGGTCGCCGGCAAATGGTTCTGAGTTTGCTGATCGGATGTTTACTGGCAAATTTTAGCCGCCATTTCCTGGTGTTTAATCTTACCCATGCTACCTTGCAGCTTGAGGCTGTCGGGTGGGTCATCCCGGGGCTGATTGCTCACTGGTTTGGCAAACAGGGTATTTTTAAAACCATCGGAGTGTTGTTTATTTCGGCGGTGATGGTAAGGCTATTTGTTATTCTATTTTTTGCAGGAAGCTTATTACCGGAATAATTGAACAGAAATGATCACATTCAGAGCAAAATCAAATAAGATTATCGGGGCGCTTTCAGTGCTTGCGCTGCTGGCATTTCTGGCTGTTGAAAATAGCAAAGTGGATGTAAGGCAAAAGTGGTACCGCGAAAAACTGGAAGCTGCAACGCTTTCAGCCGAAGCTGCCAACAGCATTAAACAATACCGGTTAAATAAGGGCATTTTTGTAGATGAAGTGAATGATCCCAATCAAACTGCTTTAATCGGGCAGGAATATACACTCATAACCACCGACAGGGGTTACATTGATTCAAAGCTGGCAACCACCAATCCTAATTTTGCCGCCATGATCGTACAGTTACTCAAAGAGGCCGGAGTTGAAAAAGGAGACCAGGTGGCTGTGGCTTTTACCGGATCATTCCCTGCCCTTAATATTTCGGTGATGGCAGCCCTCGAAACTTTACAGATAAAGCCGGTTATTATTACTTCAGTGGGTGCATCAAATTTTGGCGCAAACGATCCGTATTTCACCTGGCTCGATATGGAATCCTACCTGTATGATGCAGGTGTTTTTCATAATAAATCAGTGGCTGCAAGTATCGGAGGAGGATTTGATCTCGGAAGGGGCCTGAGTCCTGAAGGACGGAACTTAATTGAAAATGCAATTAACAGGAACAATGTGGATTTTATTCATGAAAAACACCTCGATAACAGTATTGCCCGCCGCCTTGAGATTTATGATGAAAACAGAAACGGATTGCCTTACAAAGCTTATATAAATGTTGGGGGAGGTATCGCAAGCCTTGGCAATACCATTAACGGAAAGCTGATACCTGTTGGTCTTACACAAAACCTGCCGGTGAAAAATTACCCGGTAAGTGGTGTAATTGTTCAAATGGGACAGCGCGGTATGCCAATCATTCACTTACTCAATATCAATCAGCTAATTCAAAAGTATAATTTGCAAAGCAGGATCGTTCCGCTGCCTGAACCCGGCGAAGGAGGCATTTTCGTGCAAAAGAAATATAATTTAATAGTTACTGCGGTGGCCACATTGATAATGATAGTTATCATTGTGTTGATGTATATGAGTGAGCGGAAATATCACCGGCTGGGTACCGATGTGGTTCATAAACCAGATGCTCAGGCGTCGAAAGATCGCACAGCCGATGAAGGTCCTGTATTGTAAAAACATGAGGTTATTAATGATCAGCCAAACAAAAATGAGACATATTAAAGCGTTATTAATTATCCTGGTGATCCTGCTATCACCCAATTTCATGAGCTTCGCCCAGACAGCCCAAAAAAACAGGCTGATCAAACCAGCGAATCATGTGAAGCGTGTAATAACCATCATTGAGGGGAAAACAAGATACTATTATGCCTTAAGTTCCACAGAATCATCTGTTGTTTCTTTTAGCGGGCCAGGTATTCTTAAAGTGATCTCGAGGCCTGCATTTACTTCGGATGAAACGGAATCGCTGGATTACACCATTGTTTATCAAATTGATGGAGGTGAAGAAAAAACCCTTTCCGCCACCGGAATTGAGCCCTCCAAAAAAAATAGTTACCGCGATGAAGCTTTAGGGAAACCAGGCAACTCCACAACTTTTGAAATTGAAGTTGGCAGGGGTGACCACAGCATTGAATTTAAAAAACTGAACCCCAAAATTTCCGTTGCCTGCCGTTATAGCTTTGTTCCGGTAAAAGCCAAAAAAATAGATTGGATTGCTTATTCTCCCTCCAGGCCGGCTGAGCCAGTGGAACTCGAAACCAGGGAAGAGACAATTACCTATTACCGTTTTTCAAATGAAAAACCCATGAAAGTGGAGGTGAACGGACCCACACAATTGAGGGTGCTTACCCGGATTGAAAATCACTATCAAATGCGGGGACGAATTAATTATCGCGTTCAGGTGCTCGAAAACAACAATGTAATCAATACCTATCAGCTCAGTAGTACCAGGTCGGATGTTACTGTTTATAAGGAAAATTCAAAGCTTGTGCCCGGTAAGGCCTGCGAATTTGTTGTGAATGTACCCAAGGGAAGACATACCTATGAGTTTGTGCTTTTGGACGAAGATAAAGACACTGTTTTGGGAAGGATACTTTTGCCTAAAAAGGATGTTAAACTTGAACAATAACCAATGACAACAGCAGAAAGGAATATTTTATTTAAGGTAAAAATTATGACAAAAACCAGTGGCCATACTGGTTTCGTCAACATGCGATTTTTATTATTGGTGATAATGCTGCTTGTAATTGCCGTAGGACAGACAGCAGGTCAGGATAGTAAAACCAAAAAGAAAAAGAAATATTTTAACGGAACTTTCAGCTTTGAAACCGCTTATGATGACAATATCCTGAAATATTCGCAAAAGTACCTCGACCGGTTTATGAACAACGAAGATGAAGGCCGCTTCAACATTGAAACCTACGACGACCTTGTCATAAATCCTGCACTTGAATTAGGTTCGTATGTTAATATCTTCAAAAAACAGAAAACCGAATTTACCCTGAAATTCAGTTACAATGCCTTTGTGGTAAACAACATAAAAAGCTGGAGCATGTTTTACCTGGGCGTGGAGCAAAATTTATCAAAACGGGCCAGTTTCAAGTTTTTTTACTCCTATATTCCTGAATTTTATGTTCGCCATTTCAGAGACAAAGACTGGGTGCCCATTTACGGATATACCCCACAAACTTTTGTACCCTTTTCTTTTTCAAAAGACAATTATGGTTTTTGGATTCAAAATACCTTTTTCAAATCAACACGAATCCGTCTGTATTTATACTATGCCGAGTATTTCCATAACTCCCATTTTACTGAATATGATTGTAAAAATTATTCCTACAGGCTTCAGCTCAATCAAAAGGTGACTAAAAATTTCCGGTTTGATTTTAGTTATGAGTTTTTAATTTCAGATGCCAAAGGGTATGATCAGCCCGGCGAAACCAAAGAAACCTCCGATGATGCCGACGCTTCTCACGAGGGTGATGAGTTTGGCCTGGGGCTTTCATATAAATTTCCCGACATAAAAAAGCATGACAATGACTTGAGCATTGATGTGGACTATGCAGTGCGATATTACACTACCGATAATTATGTGGAACTTGATCCGGAGCATGCGGGCCGTGTCGATAACATGCTTTCATATGCTATTAAATACAGGTACCGGTTAAAGAAAAACATGTACCTCACCGCCTTTTACAGGTGGAATGGCCGTGACTCAAATACCGAATCGCCTATCAACA
>JAGQVE010000022.1:27167-65852 GCA_020438105.1 Bacteroidales bacterium | reverse complement strand
GACTTCAATGAATTCTCAGGTCCTCCGGGTGAGGATTACCTGGTATGGAACCGCCTGGTAACCAGCGGCCCGGATAACACCCACGTTCATTTGCTGGCGCTAACCTTACCCGAATCACATGGCGGCCAGCCCTACCAGGGATTGGACGGTGCATTGCTCTATTCCTATTCGGATGATGGTGGTGATAGCTGGATTCATGACAATATCATCCTGGATGGTATGGCATCGGATGAATATGTTGGTTTTGCAGGTGATACCTATGCATTTGCTGAGCCCAAAGACAATATCGTGGCTTTTGTTGTTGGTGATCCATGGACGGGACTCTTCCTGATGAAATCAACCGATGGCGGTGAAAACTTTACAAAAACGGTTATTTGGGAACATCCGTATCCCATGTGGACTTTCGGGACGGTGACCGATACCTTTTATTGTGCTGATGGCGCCCAGAGTGCGGTGATTGATAATTCAGGCAAAGTGCATGTGGCTTTTGGAATTAACAGGGTGGCTTCGGATGCCAGTTCAACTTACTGGTTCCCCTGGGTAGATGGAATCGCCTATTGGAACGAAGATATGCCTGCATTTTCCAATAACCTCAATGCTTTAAATCCTTACGATCACACCGACTCAGAATTGGAGGAAAATTATAACCTCATTGGTTGGTCGCAGGATATTGATAATAACGGAACCCTTGATTTTACCGATGAGATAGGACTTTACTGGCTGGGTCTATCCAGTATGCCGCAATTGGTTGTAAATGATTGGGGACAGTTATACCTTGTTTATTCTTCCGTTACGGAAGGTTATGACAATGGTTTGAAAAACTTCAGGCACCTCTGGATTCGTGCCGGTATGGTGGAAGGCCAATGGTGGGGAACATTTATAGATTTAACCAACGATCTGGTACATATTTTTGATGAATGTGTTTATCCTGCCTGTGCTTCAAATTCCGATGAATTTATCCATCTCATATATCAATATGATATCGAACCCGGTACTGCCGTTTGGGGAGCTCAGCATGATTACCTGGATAATTCAATAGGGCATATGGAGATTAGCTTATATACCGATATTTTCGAAAACCAACGCCATAACTTTGAGGTGAGCCAGAACTTTCCCAACCCGGTTTCGGGGATTACCCATTTTACAGTTGAATTGCAGCAAAATACTGAGTTACTGGTGGAGGTTAGTGATCTGTCGGGACGCATTGTATATACCATTCCTGAAAAGAGGCTCAACGCCGGTAAGCACCTCTTTGAGCTTGATGCCACCGGATTTACCAAAGGGGTATATTTTTATACGGTGAAAGCCGGAGCTGAAAAGGTGACGAAAAAGATGGTGGTGGATTGATCTGGTAACTTATTGTTTAATGATCTTCCCCCGTTCAAAAAAACCATTGTCATTGTTTATCGTGTAGGTGTACATTCCGGCAGGCAACAAAGAAATGTCAAAGGTAGCTTTTTTATCAAATTGACCGGTAAAAACTTGTTGTCCCTGACTTGAGTAAATAGCAATTTGCAAATTGCTATAATAGCCAAATGCAAAATGAACATAATCAGAAGCGGGGTTTGGATAAACCAGAATTTGGTTTTCTTTCGTTTGCTCCGGTAATCCGGTTGTCAAACCCTGGTACCAGCCGGTGCTATCCACCTTTAAGATGTGAACATCGCGCTGGTATGGAACAGGATCGTTCCAGTCGTATTTATTGGAAACGATCAATAAACCTCCATCGTTTGTTGGTAATAATTTATACGGCATATAATTTACTTCTCCCTTATAAAACCGCTGCCAGTCGAGCGCACCATCCGGGTACAGGCACATAAGCCAGATCCAACGTTGCTCGGGGATAATGGTAAATGGAGGATTACTGGTATAGTTATAGGTCAATGCGAAGTAAATACGGTTTTCTGTTCTCACAAAACAATCAGACACAAAATAAGAACTCGTATCATTTTGAAGGTCATAAATTTGATAGTTCAGTATATTCCCATTCTGACTAATTTCAAAATACGAAGGAATGAACCTGACATCAGGATTTGACAGGTCAGATTCACGCCCAGCAACAAAATAAGTGCTATTATTAAAGCTTGAAATTGCTTTACGTGGTTGAAAATTAAATGGGTAATAATTAAAAGTTGTATTTATTGAAAAATCAGTTTTATTAATTTCATATATTGTCTTATAAACATCAAATAAATATAGATGAAAGGCATTTTTATCAGGTAAATCTGCTATGATCATCGGCCATTGATTTATCAGGCCACCTGTATCAATAATAGAATGGTAGTTTAAAATATTATTATCTAGCTCGTATTCATAAAGAAATACTTCATTTGTCACCGTTTCAGTGGCTGTTACAATTAATTTATAATCAATTGTAAAAAGGTCGTAAAATAAATATAACTCTGGTATTTCATAGCCAACGATTGTATCAAGCAGAACGTTAAATTCCATATCAAATTTGATTATGTTTAGAAACGAATTTGATTGTTCATCAGCGCACACACGAAATCCTGCAATAATCGAATCGTTATAATTATGTAATTGACTCAACCCGTAATAATTAAAATTTTCAGATCCAGAATATATTATTGAATCTGCTATGTTGCCCTCAGGATCGATAATTAAAAGGTTAAAATCTCCAAACTGTGTGAAAAAATCACCTCGATTAATTACAATCACATAGTTTCCATTTGATAATTGAATTGCGTCACTTGAATGATCATCTAAACTTGTATGATAATATTTTTCAAATGTTTGGGAAAAAATTGTTATAGATATTAACAACAAGAAGCACGTAGTAACTATGACTTTTTTCATAAGATCAAAAACTGGTAAATAACTTTTCAAATATAGAGATTATTCAAAATTGTGTCATTATGAAAAATCTTGAAATATTTAACAAAAAACCCCCGATCCAAAAACCGGGGGCTTCAAATTTATGTTGGATTAATTTTACTGTTTAATGATCTTCCCCCGTTCAAAAAAACCATTGTCATTGTTTATCGTGTAGGTGTATATTCCGGCAGGCAGCAAAGAAATGTCAATGGTAGCTTTTTTAGCAAATTGTCCGGTAAAAACTTGTTGTCCCTGACTTGAGTAAATAGCAATTTGCAAATTGCTATAATAGCCAAATGCAAAATGAACATAATCAGATGCAGGGTTTGGATAAACCAGAATTTGGTTTTCTTTCGTTTGCTCCGGTAATCCGGTTGTCAAACCCTGGTACCAGCCGGTGCTATCCACCTTTAAGATGTGAACATCGCGCTGGTATGGAACAGGATCGTTCCAGTCGTATTTATTGGAAACGATCAATAAACCTCCATCGTTTGTTGGTAATAATTTATACGGCATATAATTTACTTCTCCCTTATAAAACCGCTGCCAGTCGAGCGTACCATCCGGGTACAGGCACATAAGCCAGATCCAGCGTTGTTCGGGGATAATGGTAAATGGAGGAATATTTGTGTAATTATAAGTTTCAGCAATATATATTCGATCACTGGATGTTACAAAGCATTTTCCAGTCAAATAAGTACTAGTATCATTCTGCAGATCAATTTCATTATAGCTTAATAAATTACCTTGAAAATCAATTTCAAAAAAAGCTGGTATGAATCTGACATCACCAGATGAATAATCAGTAAGCTGGCCTGCAACCAAATAGGTGCTATCATTAAATCCATTTACTGAAGTTTTTGGTAAAAAATTATCTGGAAAGTATGAATAAGTTTCTTCTATTGTGTAGTTAATCCTGTTAACTCCAAAAATAGTTTTATAAGCATCAAACATATAAACCTGATATCTATTAATATCAGGTATATCGTGAGTTATTACTGGCCATTGATAAATTAAACCACCAGTATCAATAATTGGATGATAACTTAAGGAATCAATAAATAAATCATATTCATATAAATAGAATGAGTTATTGACTGTTTCTGATACATTTATGACTATCTTATTATCGAAGGTTAACAAGTAATAAAATATGTATTGATCGGCAATAGGGCTTCCAACGATAGTATCAAGAATTGTATTAAAATTATTATCAAATTTTATTATATTGAAGTAATGAAACTCATTTTCATCTTCGCAAACTCTGGTGCAGATATAAACGGAATCATTAATCGAATAAAGAATTGCTACGCCAAAATAATTATAGTTATCACTACTATTGTACACAAGTGAATCTATAAATTGACCAGTTGAGTCAACATTAAGTAGTAAAAAATCTCCGAACTGTGTAAAATAATCTCCTCGATTTATTACAATTAAATAACTACCGTTGTTAAGCTCAATCGCGTCGCTTGATCGATCATCTAAACTTGTATGATAATATTTTTCAAATGTTTGGCAATGAGTTGTAAGGGTGGAAAAAAGAAATAGAACACAGTAAAATATCAGGTTTATATTTTTCATGGATTGTAGCTTTTTGTTGAATGTGTAAATGTAATAATTTATAATAGATGCAAAAGGCCTTATTATAAAGTTTATTATTTCGCTTAGGCTGGGAGTCGTTTCCATTTAACTGTTTTCTTTTCCTATTTTTGCACCTTTTACCGGAAATTCAAATGATCTCGATCAATAACTTATCCATCCATTTTACGGGCACCGACCTGTTCAGCAACGTATCCTTCCAGGTGAACGACCGCGACCGCGTGGGTTTGGTGGGTAAAAACGGATCGGGAAAAAGTACCCTGCTCAATATCATTTCCGGTTTGCTCACTCCCCAACAGGGTGATGTTGTATTACCAAGCGGAGCCACGCTCGGATACCTGCGGCAGGAGATGGAAACGGGCAGTCACAAAACCATAATTGAAGAAGCCCTCACTGCTTTTGACGAGACCCGCAAGCTGGAAAAGCACATCCAAAAACTCAATACCGAAATTGGCAACCGCACTGATTACGAATCGAAAGATTACCATCGTTTGATCCAGCAACTCACCGAAGCCAACGACCGGTTTCAGTTGATCGGCGGTCAGACCATGGAAGGCACTACCGAAAAAGTGCTGATGGGGCTGGGTTTCAAAAGGAGTGATTTTACCCGGCCGGTAAAAGAATTCAGCAGTGGCTGGCAAATGCGGGTGGAACTCGCGAAAATTTTGTTGCAAAAGCCTGATATCATTCTCCTTGATGAGCCCACCAATCACCTAGACATTGAATCGATCCAATGGCTCGAAGAATTTTTATCGGATTATTTCGGCTCGGTGCTGCTGGTGAGTCACGACCGCGCTTTTCTTGATGCTGTCACCAACCGCACCATCGAAATCGAATTTGCTAAGATCTACGATTACAAAGCGAGCTATTCCGATTACGTTACCATGCGTGAGGAACGGGTTGCCAGGCAGGCGGCAGCATACAGCAATCAGCAAAAGCAAATCCGGCAAATCGAGCGGTTTATCGAACGTTTCCGGTATAAAAACACCAAAGCAAAACAGGTGCAGTCAAGGGTGAAGATGCTGGAAAGGATGGATGAGATTGAGATTGAAGACAAAGACCAGTCATCGATCCGTTTCAGTTTTCCGCCGGCACCCCGGGCTGGAAAGGTGGTGCTTGAAGGCCTCGGCCTGAGTAAAAGTTATGGCGGCCCGGATGTTTTGCATAACATCGATTTTGCCATCATCAACAGCGACAAGGTGGCTTTTGTGGGTAAAAACGGCGAAGGAAAAACTACGCTTTCACGGGTGATCATCGGAGAATTGGAACACACAGGCACGCTTAAATACGGCCACAATGTGCAGATCGGCTACTTTGCCCAGAACCAGGGAGATTATCTTGACCCTGAGAAAACGGTTTTTGAAACCATCGACGACATTGCCACCGGCGATATCCGCAAGCAGGTGAGGAGCATCCTCGGTTCATTCCTTTTCAGTGGCGATACCATCGATAAAAAGGTGAAAGTGCTATCTGGCGGGGAGAAATCACGGCTGTCGCTGGCCAAACTGCTGTTGACCCCTTCAAACCTGCTCGTGCTCGACGAGCCCACCAACCACCTCGATATGCAATCGAAGGACATTCTGAAAAACGCGCTGTTGCAATTTGATGGTACGCTGATCATCGTTTCCCACGACCGTGATTTTCTGCAAGGATTGACCAACAAGGTATTTGAGTTCAAAGACCGGAAAATCAGGGAGCACCTGGGCGATATTTACGATTTCCTGGAATACCGAAAAATGAAAACCCTCAAAGAGCTGGAACAGGCCAAACAGGTTGCAGGTGGTTCGGCTTCAAATGTTTCGGAAAACAAGCTCAACTATGAACGCAGGAAGCAGTTGGAGAGGGATATCCGAAAAACCTCCAACCAGGTGGGTAAACACGAGGAGGCCATCGAAAAACTGGAACAGGAGATTGAAGCAAAACAGAAAATATTAAGCGACCCCGCAGGAAAGGATATCGATTTCAACCAGATTTCCAAAGAGATAAATGCGCTTAATAAAAAGCTGGAAGCAGAAATGTTAGCGTGGGAAGAGGCGCATCAAAAGCTGGAGTATTTGCAGGCGGAGCTATCCGAAAATTAAAACTTCAGGTTAAAACTCTCTCCGCTTCAATTGATTTGCGAAGCGCAATAATTCTGTTTTGCGATCTTCAGCCACTTTCAAACTTTCCAGTGAATCCAGCGCCAGGCGGTAGTATTTTTCAATCTCGTTTTCGGTGTGTTTTTGAATTTCGTAGCTGTTGAATATGGCTTTGACTCTGCTCACTTTATCTTTCGGATCAACATCCACACTTTGATAAAGCTCCAGCAATGTTTTCCGGTCTTCAGAATTGGCCAATTCCAGGGTTTTCAGGAACAGAAAGGTCTTTTTATTCTCCAGGATATCGCCACCGGTTGTTTTGCCAAATTTTTCCACATCGCTGTAGGCATCCAGCAGGTCGTCCTTTAGTTGAAAAGCGATGCCGATCTGTTCCCCGAATTTGTAAAGGATTTCTGCTGAAGTTTTATCAGCTCCGCCAATCAGGGCTCCAATTTGAAGACTACCGGCCAGCAAAACCGCCGTTTTCAACCGGATCATTTCAATATAAGCTTCCAGGGTAACCTGCTCCTGTGTTTCAAAATCCATGTCGTACTGTTGCCCTTCGCACACTTCGATGGCCGTTTGGTTAAAAATTTTAAACACCTCGTATCGCACATTTTCAGGTGCCCGCATCACAAACTCATAGGAGAGGGCCATCATGGTATCGCCAGAAAGAATGGCAACATTGGAGTTCCACTTTTTATAAACGGTCTCTTTTCCGCGCCGGATAGGGGCCTCGTCCATGATATCGTCGTGAAGCAGGGTAAAGTTGTGGAAAATCTCAATGCCAATGGCTGTTTCCAGCGCTTTATCATTCGAATCGGAAAACATATCACAAGCCAGCAGACAGAGCGCAGGCCGCAAGCGCTTACCACCCAGATTAAGGGTATAATCAATGGGTTTATAAAGATTCTCAGGTTGACGTGAATATTCAAGCCCGGCAATTCGTTCCCTGATCTTCTTTTGCAGCGCTTCGAGTTTTTCCATCTATTATCTTTGTTCCAGCACTGAGAGCAGGTATTGCCCGTAACCGCTTTTCAGCAGGGGTTCGGCCAGCACCCTGAGCTGGGTTTTATCAATGAATTTTTTACGATAAGCAATTTCTTCAATACAGCCCACTTTGAGTCCCTGTCGTTTTTCAATCACCTGAACAAAAAGGCTTGCTTCCAGCAATGATTCAAAAGTGCCGGTATCGAGCCAGGCAGTACCTCTTTCTAACACACCAACTTTCAATTTGTTATTCCGGAGGTAATATTTATTTACATCGGTAATTTCGTATTCACCGCGGGCGCTGGGCTGAAGATTTTTAGCCACTTCCACAACAGTATTATCGTAAAAATACAATCCCGGGACTGCGAAATTAGATTTTGGTTTTAAGGGTTTCTCCTCGATAGAGATGGCTTTTTGATCATCATCAAATTCAACCACACCATATCGTTGCGGATCAGAAACATGATATGCAAACACTATTCCTCCTTCGGGGTCATTGCTTTCCATGAGTAATTGTTCCAGTCCGCGACCGTAGAAAATATTGTCCCCAAGGATGAGGGCAACCTTATCATCACCGATAAATTCCTCGCCAAGCACAAAAGCCTGTGCCAGTCCGTTAGGTACCTCCTGCACCTTATAATTGAAGCTACAGCCAAGCTCGTGGCCATTGCCAAGCAGTTTTTCAAAATTAGGAAGATCGTGCGGTGTGGAAATGATCAGAATATCTTTAATACCTGCCATCATCAGGATCGAAAGCGGATAATAGATCATCGGTTTGTCGTAAATGGGCATGATCTGTTTACTGATTCCTAAAGTGATGGGGTGAAGACGGGTGCCGGCACCTCCGGCCAGAATGATACCTTTCATAATTTCTTATTTTTTCAAATTACAGATTAATTGGGTTATTTCATCCATCATACAAAGTTAGCCGGAAATTGTTTCACGCCGAACCACGAGTGTCAATTTGTTCAATCTCAAGGTCACCAAGTTCGATATCCTCTTCTTCATCAAAGATTTCAAGCAACGGTTCTTTAAAGGTTTTGGTCGTGATCCACTTATCGAGTGAAAGGATAAGAGAGGGCAGGATGAACAGATTTGAAAGCAGGGCCACCACCAGCGTAAAAGCGATCAGGTACCCCAATGATTCCGTTCCGCCAAAGGATGACAATACAAAAATGATAAACCCGAAAAACAATACCACCGATGAATAGATCATACTGAAACCCGTTTCTTTCAATGCCGAAATTGCCGATTCCCGGATTTTCCAGTCATTGATTTTCAATTGCAAACGATACCTCGACAGGAAGTGGATGGCATTGTCAACCGATATACCGAGTGCAATGCTAAAGATAAGCACCGTGGAAGGTTTGATAGGAATTCCGATATAACCCATCATGGCTGCCGTCATCAAAAGCGGGATGATATTGGGGATAAGTGAAATGATGATCATCCTGATGGAGGTGAACAGCAGCGCCATTAAAATGGTGATGATGACCAGGGCCAGTAATAAACTGGTAAAAAGGTTTTTGACCAGGTATTGCGACCCTTTCAGGAAAACCACACTGGTGCCCGTCATGGCAACGTCAAATTTATCCGTTGGGAAGATGGAATCGATCTGCGGCCTCAACTCGTTTTGAATACGCTCAATATCATAGGTGCCGATGTTTGCCATTTGGGTACTAATCCTGGCATATCGCAAACTTGTATCGATAAACGAGTTAAGAATTGTTCTTTGTCCTGAGCCTCCCTGCGGCATGTATCTTAATATAAAGTTCTTCTCATTGTTGTTCGGAAGGCTGTACATCTTTTCGTTTCCATTGTAAAATGCCTGCTTGGCAAATTTCAGAACTTCGGCGATGGAAAGAGAAGAAGATAATTCAGGGTAGGTGGCCAGCACATTTTCAAAATCATCTATTTTTTGAATGGTGCTCAGTTTTTGAATGCCTTTTGGTTTTTTTGAATCAATGCTGAATTCAAGTGGCATCACCCCTTTAAAATGCTTTTCAATAAATAGCAGATCCTTATAAAGTTCATCCTTTCGTGGAATATCATCCACAATTTTTCCGGTGGTTTGCAGGCGGGTCATTCCAAAAAATGCAATGACCAAAATAACTACCGTTATGGAATAAACATAAGTTCTTTTGGTGGTAACAGTTCGAACAACAACAGGAATGATCCTGGCAACAACACTTTTCTCGAGGTGCTTAACATGCCTTTCGCGCGGTGACGGAAGGAAGCTGTAAAAAATTGGGATGAGGAAAAGGGATAAAATGTAGGCAACCATAATATTAATGGATGCTATTACTCCAAACTCAACCAATAACTTATTACCGGTAATCAAAAAAGCTGCAAAACCGGCTGCAGTGGTGGCGTTGGTAAGCAGGTTGGCATTTCCTATCCTTTGCACCACGCGTGACAAAGAGCGTATCTTGTTCCCATGGCTCCGGTATTCATTGTAATATTTATTAAGCAGAAATATACAGTTCTCAACTACAATTACAATAAGCAAAGGCGGAAATACAGCGGTTAGCATGGTTACCTTAAAATCGAGTAACGACATGGTCCCAAACACCCAAACAAGGCTGATAACTACAATGAGCATTGGAAATAAGACCGCCATAAATGATCTGAAGAAAATAAAAAGAATTATGGAGGCGATCACCATGGCAAGCACTACAAAAAACTTGGATTCATCCTCCAGTTTCTTTGAAGTAATCGTACGGATATAAGGCAACCCGGAATAATGAACTTCGATGTTATAATCTTCAGAAAATTGATCAACCCGATCTTTAATACTGCTCACCAGGTCAATCCTTTTTTTGGTATTTAGTTTTTTATCATCCAGTGTAAGCGCCAGTAAACTTACATTGGTTTTGGAGTTAAACATTCGGCCCTCATAAAAAGGGAGGGAATAAACGATATTTTTAATACTGTCGACTTCCTCCTGCGATTCCGGCCGTTTACTTAAAACCGGGCTGAACTCAAATTTTTTCAGCGAATCATTTTTGGTAAGGTTAAATATTCTTGCCAGCGACAGGCATTCTTCCACGCCGTCAATTTTTTTAAGGTCGTAGGAAAGATCATAAAGCCCGTCAAACTTATTCAGTGAAAATATCTGATCATCTTTGATCCCAATAAACAGCACGGAACCGTCCTTACCAAATCGCTCTTTAAAATTTTCATAAGCGATATAAGCGGTATCTGAGGCAGGCAACAGGCTGGAAAACTCATACGACATCTGAACTTTTAAGGCATGGTACCCCATAAAGCCTGTCAATACGATGATGACAATCAAGTTAATGAGCCGGTAACGTAAAATATGACGTACAAGGTAAATCCACATAGTTTTATAGGGTCCTGATACCTGAAACAGGAATTTTTAAAAGGCAACGAAAATAATACTTTCGGCAGAGAAAGAAAAGCAAAACAGGTGAAATATGCTTAAAATCAAATCATCTGTAATTTGCATTAATATAATTTCGGTTGACTTCTGGAAAACACAAATCCAGGATTAATCCCAATTCAGTATTTTCAGGAAATCATAATCTTCCGGATTTTCAAGATATTGTTTTGCAGCTTCGTAATCATTTTCATGAATGAAATGCAGGTTGTTTCTGAAAACCAATTGTGTTTTCTGGCTTTGGATATTTACCAGCCTTGGTTTTACCTTTCCATTTTCATCTTCCACATCTTTGAGGTAAAGCGGAATGATATCTCCACCCGGATTACTGGTTACCATGCAGCCGGTTTTGCCTTCATTGAACAAAGTATGAACCCCAATTCCGAGCAAAGAACAATAAAGCAGATCAAAAGCCGAAGGCGTAACACATCTTAATTCGTAACCGATTTCAACCGGCCGGCTTTTAACACTAACCTTTAATTCTTTCAGTTTCTTTTGCAAAAGCATGTTAAAAATATGTGCTTTGCTCACGTTGCCCAATTCGGGGTGGCCATGATCATCGTAGGTGAAGTTAATTTCAGTAGCTTCAATTTCAGTATTGGTCAAAAAATGAAAAACACCTTCACTGATAATAACAGCACCATAATCTATTCCGAGGATTTTCCTTTTGATAATGGAGGAGATCATCAATTTTATGATCTTCTCAATGGAGATGCGTGTTTCGTTAAACATTTCCGGAATAATGATCATGGGGTAATGGCAGGATGCTCCAATCCCGAAAGCAAGGTGACCGGCTTCACGGCCCATGGCTGAAACCACAAACCAGTTCCCGGAGGTACGGGCATCTTCATACACAGTTGCAGCAATGCTTGCTCCCGTTTCCTTGGCGGTTTGGTATCCAAAAGTGGGTGTTCCTTCGGGCAATGGAAGATCATTGTCGATGGTTTTGGGAACATGAATGTTTTGTATACTTACGTGATTTTCGGCAAGGAATTTTGAAATCCGATTTGCAGTGGATGCGGTATCATCACCACCAATGGTAACCAGCAATTTCACATTATTATTCACAAAAAAATCAGTTTTGAATTCCTCATTTTTTGGTTTATGACGGCTCATTTGCAAAGCTGATCCGCCTACGTTCATGATTTTATCACAAAATGCAAAGTCAAACTCAATAGTATCCGGTTTGTGCGAAAATAAACCTTTATAACCCTGATGCATTCCAATTACTCTGAATCCTTCTTTTAAAAAAACTTTGGCCACTGAGGCAATAACTGTATTTATTCCGGGAGCCGGGCCACCACCGGCGAGTATGGTGATTGATTTTTTCATTTTCTACTAATTATTTGAATTGATTTATAGCTATAAATTCAATTTGAACAGCCTTAAATTAATAAGCGGCAAAGATATAGAATTGCAAACAATGCCATTTAAATTTTACCTTAATTCAAGTATCTAATAATGATCTCATTGTGATTTGCTGACCTTTTAATGTGCAAAAATCAACGTAAAATTATGGCCCTTAATCCAAACTTAATTCATCGTGCAGGCGTATAATCCCCTAACCCAACAAAGAATCAACAGATCGAATTTTTTTTTGACCAAACCAAATCCGAATTTTAATAAAAATGCCACCAGCATTGGTTTCGTAAGAGCTTCTCCTGAACCAGCATAACCCGGCAACTCAGCAAAAGCACTTTCGAACAAACTTAAAGAATCGAATATGAAACAACGAATAGTGCAACTCGTGTTGGCTGTGCTTATCGGTACGCCAATTTTTGCTCAAAATCTATCCTTCACCACCGGTACTGTCAGTCCGGAAGAAGCAACGACCCTCCCTACCCGCAATACAGTGGATAATTCAATTCAATCATTTGAAGTTTCTTGGACATTTCAATCTGCCATTATCAATACCCAAAAAGTAAATGATGAAACTTACCAGTTTTTGAATATTGAAGGGTTTTCGAATTTTCAAATCCCCGGATCGCCTGCCATCCCCATTCATTACGATTTGATAGCCATGCCGGCGGGGTCGGTCCCTGAAGTGATAATCAGTGAAGTTGAATATTTTGAATATTCAGGTTATAATATTCATCCGGCGCTTGAACCGGCAAGAGACACAGAAGGTGCTCCCGAACCCGAATTTTTTAGAGATGAGGAGGTTTACAGCAAAAATGCCTTTTTCCCGGAAGTTCCGGTTTTATTATCCGAAACTTTTTTACTCAGAGGCGTTCCGGTGGTGAAAATGCAAATTGCACCGGTTCAGTTTAACCCTGTAACAGGAACTATTAGGGTTTATACTAAACTAAGATACAAGCTTATTTACAATTCTAATGCGGCAACCTTCAGTGAAATCGCTGAGAAAAATACACATGTTTTTACCCGACAACTTCAAAGATTGGTTTTGAATGGTAAAAATATTCCGGATGGTATGCCGGCTATGAATGCAAACAGAGAAAACGGAGCATGCAATTACATTATAATTACCCACGATGAATTTTTTGCCGAGGCCGAACAACTTGCTGAATGGAAACGACAACTGGGTTATACTGTGGAAATCGTGAGCAAGTCAAGCTGGACTTCTGCCGAAGTGAAAAGTGAAATTCAAACGCGGTATAACATGTGGGATCCTCATCCCGACTTTTTCCTCATCATCGGTGATCATACCGGTGCTTATGCTGTTCCCGGAAACATAAAACAAGATCCTTTTTATGGGGATAATTACGCCAGTGACCTTGATTATGCCTGCATGGATGGAAATGATGACTGGCATCCGGATATCGCACATGGTCGTATTTCTGTTTCTTCGGCTTTAGAAGCTGAAATAATTATTGATAAAATTGTAAATTATGAACAAGAGCCACCTGACGACCCTTCGTTTTATGCAAATGTATTAACCTGTGCTCAATACCAGGATGACGATAACAATGGCTATGCTGACCGCAGGTTTACTCATACCAGTGAAGATATAAACAGTTATTTATCTGCGGTGCAGGGGTATACAGCCGAAAGAATTTATTACACAAGTACAGCAGCAAACAAAACGAACCTGCATTATAATGCCGGTTATTATTCAATGGGTGAATTATTACCTGCGGAAATAAGGACAGCCGGTTTTAACTGGTCAGGAGGTTCATATGATATTACTTCCTCTATCAATGATGGAAAATTAATTGTATTTCACCGTGATCACGGTTATGTTGGTGGATCGGGCTGGGCACATCCGTTTTATACGACGGGTTCGATGGAGAATTTGGCCAATGGCATTTTGTTACCTGTAGTATTCAGTATAAACTGCCATACCGGCGAGTTTCAACTGAGCAACTGTTTTGCTGAGAAGCTATTGAGGATGGAAAACAAGGGGGCAGTTGGGGTTGTGGCAGCAGCCTACTACAGTTTCAGTGGGTACAACGACGCATTTTCGATTGGAATGATTGATGCCATTTGGCCAAATCCCGGCCTGTATGCTAATTTCGGATCAGGGGGTACAGGTAACACTTATACCCTTGGAACAACGGATCATTTTTTAACCATGGGTGAGGTACTCAATCAGGGCCTTTATGCCATGGAAACCAACTGGAGCGGAAGTTCAACTTCCAATAAATATACCTTCAACCTTTTCCATTGGTTTGGTGATCCTTCCATGAAACTTTGGACTTCTAATCCAAATGATCAACCCATTGAAGCCACACATAATGATGAAATTTATTGTGATCAAAACGTATTTACAATTCAAAATTCAGAACCGGGGGCCCTGGCAACCCTGCTTATGGATGAAACTTTAATTGCCGTACAGGAACTTGATGAATCTGGCAATGGATTGCTTGGGTATGAAATTACAATTCCGGGAGAGGATGTAATCCTCACGATTTCGAAACATAATCACCTTACCTATGAGGCCAATTTACAGATTTCAGGAACCTGTGACTATCCTCCTGGGGTAACTACAGGTCTTGTAATAAACCAATCAGCAGGATCAGCCACCATAGGTGGAAGCATCGATAATGATTTTGGTTCAACCGTAACCATGAGTGGAACCCTTTACGGCACAAGTACAAACCTTGAATATGGTCAACCCGGGGTATTTACTTCACTCACCGATCCATTGGTTACAACAGGTGCCTTTGAAACCGAAATTAGTTCATTGGACCCGGATCAGATTTATTTTTATTGTGCTTTTGCAGCGAATGGTTTTGGAATAGGTTATGGCGATATATCCTATTTTACATCCTTTCCACCCATCATCACAATACCCTATGAGCAGGATTTTGAAGAAGGAGGTGCCTGGCCTTCCGGTTGGGAAACAAATAATTCTTCAGTTTGGGATATGCGAACCAATTGGCATGGAGCCAGTGATCCCGGTGGATATCATGTATATTCCGATTATTCGCCATCGGAAACAGGTACGGTTTTTTCACCTGTTTTTGACGGAACAGATCAAACAAATTTGCAAGTGAGCTTTTACCATTACTGGCAGGCCGATTACCCCGGATACACACAGGATGCCTATTTTTATGGAAGTGTGGATGGTGGAAATACCTGGCCATACCTGATAGATGAATGGCATCATGATGATCCTTCCTGGGAAGAAGCAGAAAAAAATTATGATATTTCAACCTGGGCTGACGGACATGAAGGAATAGCTTTTAAATGGGTGGTAACGCATAATAACGACTGGTACTGGGAGTTTGATGATTTTAAATTGGAGTCGGCAGTGGAAGCAGGCACCTGGCTTGGTATTAATTCCAATGACTGGAATGATCCGGGCAACTGGAGCGGAAATACCCTTCCTGATGAAATGATCAATGTGACAATTCCTGCTAATCCCGAAGGAAACTTTTATCCTGAAACCAATTCAAATCTTTTTGCCGCCTGCAATAATCTCAATATTTCATTGGGGGCGCATTTATATATACCCGCTGATGCTGCCTTAACTGTTTCAGGAAATTTGAATAATTATGCCGGCAGCCAGGGATTGGTATTGCAAGCAAATCAATCAGGGAGCACCGGATCGTTAAAGCATTTTAACAGCGGAGTGGAAGCGTCAGTAGAGCGGTATCTTTCGCAAATGCAATGGCACTTTATAGGAAGTCCTGTTGAGAATGCCGAAAGTGGAGTGTTTGATATACCCGGTGGTTCTTCCATTTATTTAAATGCATTTATTGTTGGTGAAAATAATTGGGGACCATGGATTGCCAGTACTACTGAACCATTGCTGCTTGGTAAAGGATATGAGTGTTTTGTTGATGATGATGTAAACAGGGATGAAACCGTGGTTTTCGGGGGTTTGCTTAATAGTGGAGATTTTACCACAGGGACTGATAATTTTGTTCGGCTGGAATATCAGAATGGTAATGGATTGAATTTAATTTCCAATCCATATCCTTGTGCTATAACGGCTGATATTGATATCTGGGCAAGAAAAAATGTTGCTGCTACGGTTTGGACCTGGGATGAGGAATATGGAAATTATCTTTATTGGAACGGAGATAATGGATTTAATACAGAAGGCTGGGGAACCCTCGAAGGTGGTATTTTGCCTGCCATGCAGGGATTTTTTGTTCAGGCTACCGGTGACAACCCGATTATGACCATCCCGCAAACTGCAAGGGTTCATTCGGAGCAGGTCTTTTATAAATCGGAAAATCAAATCCCAAATGCGATAAAGATTACCGCAGAAGCCAATGCTTACCAGGATGAAATTATTGTGGCTTTTAACGAACAGGCTTCTGAAAGTTTTGAACCTGAAAGAGACGTGAAAAAACTGTTCGGGCTGGAAAGTGCTCCGCAATTATATTCAATTAGTGGCTCCGAAAAATTATCCATCAATGTATTGGACTTGAAAATTGAAGGTACAATGGTGCCGCTTGGATTCCAAATAAATAATTCAACGACGTACACTTTAAATTTTCACGGAAAAGATCAATTTGATCCCTCCATTAATATTTACCTGGTTGATCATAAAACACGCCATGTATATGATTTGCAAAAATCATCAGCCATTAATTTCGTTTACGATCTGGGAGATGAATTTACAAGATTCAGTTTGTGTTTTGGAGAAAAAGCCATTCCTGATTTAACAAAAGAAAAAGCCATTAAAATCTTTGCTTTTGACAATAAATTATCTGTTTTTTCTCCGGCTGGTGAATATAATGAACTGGTGGTTTATGATTTATTGGGTAAGCCGGTATATGAGTGGAATTACATCAGCGAAGGGATTTTTAAAATCAACCTCTCGGTTCAGCCAGGAAATTACCTGGTAAAGCTTTTAACAGATTCAGAAAGCTTTGTTAAAAAGATCCATATACATTAATCATTAACGATCAAAAACAATCAAGCCATCTTTTTTCTGAGGATGGCTTTTTTAATGTTATTTTGTATATTTGCATGTGTTGTTAGTTTAACCTGAAATTACCCACCAAAAAATAGTTATCATGACAAAAACGAGGCTTTTTTTCCATTTACCCGTAGTTTTTTTATTTTTTTTCATTTTGCGGGTTAGTGCCCAGGAAACAACTATTCTCCATCCCACCGAAGTTAAATTCCAGGATGCTTACACTACCACAATTCCTTTGCGCGATATGGAATTTATTCCATCCAAAGGGAAATCCAACTTTAAAAATGGGATAGTCCCCAATGGAGGCCTGCCTGAACATTTGAAAACGCTTTTGCAAAATAAAGTTTACACGGAAGATCCTGTTATTCAAAAAGCTTACAACCTGGAACCCTCCGTTCCCGAGGCCCTCGTTCAAAATTTTGAAGGAATTTCGAATACCTATAATGTGGCACCTCCAGATACACATGGTGATGTTGGTTTAAACCATTATATTCAGATGGTAAATAACGGTTTTCAGATTTTTGATAAATCTGGCAATGCAATAACCTCAGCCACCAGCTTAAGTACATTATGGAATAATTTGCCTGGTCCGTGGAATGGTACAAACGACGGTGATCCGGTGGTATTATATGATGAAACTGAAAATCGATGGATTATGACTCAGTTTTCATTGCCGAATTATCCTTATGCCACTTTCTATGAATTAATTGCGGTTTCGGCCACCAGTGATCCGCTTGGCTCCTGGCATTTGTATGCATTTTCATTCAGTGATATGCCTGATTATCCAAAATTTGGAGTTTGGCCTGATGGGTTATACATGTCAATTAACCGGTTTGCTTCGGGGACCGGCAATTATGCTGGCACAGGTGCAGTTGCTTTCGAGAAATTACAGATGTTACAGGGAATGCCGGCTCAAATGATATATTTTACCTTTGGTCCTACCACTGATCCTTGGAGTTTTCTTCCATCCGACCTTGATGGTCCGGCACCGGCAATTTCGCTCCCCAATTATTTTACCTACGTGGATTACTGGAGCGGCACCGACAGGTTGAGGATGTATCAGTTTTCTGCGAACTGGATAACACCTGCCTCCTCCACATTTAGTGGCCCTACCAATATCAATGTTGCTTCTATTAATAATAGTTTTTCAACAGATATTGTACAACCCGGTACATCTCAAACCCTTGATCCGCTTGAAGATCGGTTGATGTATCGTTTGCAGTTCCGAGATTTTGGAACGTACAAGGTGATGCTTACCAACCATACTGTAAATGTTGGGTCGAACCGGGCTGGAATCAGATGGTATGAATTGCGCAATTATGGCGGAGGATGGACCCTTTTCCAGCAAGGCACTTATGCTCCCAGTGATAGCCACAGTAGATGGCTGGCAAGTATAGCCATGAATCGGAATGGTGATATTGCCCTCGGATATTCTGTTTCGAGTAGTTCATTATCTCCATCTATTCGCTACACCGGCCGATTGTCGGGGGATACCCCGGGCTCAATGGGACAACCCGAAACCACTATTGTAACCGGGTCAGGTAATCAAACCGGAACTTACCGATGGGGCGATTACAGCATGATGTCAGTTGATCCGGAAGATGATTACACTTTTTGGTACACACAGGAATATGTTAACCCTGGTGGAAGTTACGCCTGGAAAACAAGAATAGCCAGTTTGCAATTTGGGACTGCCCCAGTTGCTGATGTGTGGACCGGAACCGGGTCAACTATATGGCTTGATCCCAATAACTGGAGCGACGGTTCAGTACCCTACCGAAGCGACGATGTTATAATTAACAGTTCCCCAACACCTTCAAACTGGCCAGTTGTGATTGGAGATTTAATTACCGGATTAACTGTTAATAATCTCACGGTTAATGGTAATGCTATGCTCACCGTAACAGGTGATGTTGAAGTTTCTGAAGGTACCGCCCTTAATTCTACCGGAGCCAGTAATATCTATGTGGGTGGAGATTGGACTGTTGACGGACAATTTTCACCGGGAACAGGTACAGTGGTAATGAATGGGAATTCTGCCGGTATGATTTCATCTGCTCCACTCACAGCTTGGGAGAGAGCAACTTTATACCAGGCAACGAGTTATTCAAATTCAAATTATTTTGATATCGTTACAAACAGCAATGATATTACTATTGATGCCTTTGACTTAAACTGCTATACTACCGGCTCGGTAAATATTGAAATTTGGTATCGAACTGATACTTATGTTGGTCATACAAGTTCTTCAACAGGATGGATAAAGCTCGGATCTACTAAAGTAGTTACTGGATCAGGGGGTAACGCAGCTACCCATGTAATACCTGATGTCCCTCTTACAATTCTGGCAGGTTCAACATATGGAATTTTCATTTCAGCATACACTACTGGTGGGTTGATTTTATTCACTACCGGATCCAACTCGTTTTTTGATCCAAATATTACAATCAATTGCGGTGTGGCTTCAACAGGTAATCAACCTGGTACCGGCACCATTTTTTCAAATTATTCCTGGAACGGAACCTTATACTACACTACTGGAGCCAACGTTAGTTTATCATTTTATAATTTGCAGATTGATAAAACCGATGCCGAAGTTATAACAGATTGTGATGTTGCAGTTTCTAATGATCTCACAGTTAATTCACATTCATTTCTAACTAACGGAACTGGAAAAACCCTAAATATTGGGAATGATCTTACGCTTTCCACTTCCTCCGGCCGAACGGGATCTTTTATTGATAACGGCACACTCAGTGTTTCAGGCACCACAACGGTGGAGAATAACTACATCGACAACAGATGGCACTTTATTTCATCGCCTGTTGCTTCGGAAGTCTCAGCGCTTTTCACAGGTATTTATCTAAAATACTGGAAAGAATCAACCTATTCCTGGGAATATATTATAGCCCTTGATTCATTGATGCGCGTAGGTACAGGCTATGAAATGTGGTCCACACTTGGAAATCCTACGATTGGCTACTCGCTCGGTGGCCTTAATACAGGAGCGGTAACCCCTGCCTTATACGCCACCGACCCGGGAGCCGACGGGTTAGGAGCTACAGAGGGATGGAATATGGTTGGAAATCCATTTGCATCTGCTATTGATTTGGGAGCCCCCGGAAATGTACTTCCTGGCTACACATGGACTAATCTTGATTACACCGTTTACACATGGAATGGTGTAGGCTATGCAACTTATAATCCGGTTACGGGAATCGCCAATAATGGATCAAGGTATGTTCCGGCTATGCAGGGATTTTTTGTTAAAGCCAATGCCCTGAATCCTGTGCTTCAATTTCCTGTAAGTGCCCGAACACATTCCACGCTTGGTAATTATAAAAATAAATCCGACATTCCATCAATCAAGCTCAACGCCCACATTAATAATTTTAATGATGGGTTTATCTTTGGACAGATCGAAAATGCATTGCCCGGTTATGATGGACAATTTGATGCATATCAACTGGATGGTATTGAAGAAGCACCTCAAATTTTTCAATTGACGGAGGATGAAAAATTAAGCATAAATCTTATTTCACAGATAACTTCAGAAACTCAAATTGAGCTGGGATATAAGGCCGGAACAGCTGGAATTCACGCTTTGAGTTTATCGGAGGTCCAGGGGTTAGATGATATTGCTTATATTATTCTGGAAGATTTAGTTACAGGAACGGCTTCAAATTTACTGGAAAATAATACCTATCAGTTTTCGGCCAGTCCGGGAGATATTGAACATCGGTTTAATTTATATTTTGATGAGATTACAACCAGCATTGATGTTGCTGATGACCTTGTTTACAGTGTGTATGCCGGTAGTCAGCAAATTCACATTGAATTTAATAAACCCGTTTCAGGGGTTGTTTCGGTTTATAACATGCTGGGGCAACCTGTTACTGACAGGCAAATGGAGAATCAGCAAAAACTGACAATTATTCATAACCTTCCTGCAGGTGTTTATATTCTTAAAGGATTATTTGGCGATAAGCAATTGGAGAAAAAACTGATCATAAAATAATAAGCAGATACAATATTATTAGAGCCTTTTGAATCAATTTCAAAAGGCTTTTTTTTTCACTTCAAATGGTTGAAAAGTTCCTATTTAGTCTAAGTTTAAACAATTTCAAACAACTAATTTCGAAATCAATTTTTTAAAAAGGAAACATTGCACTCTTATGTGCGTATCCATGAATCATTTTAAAGGTTTAGGGAATAACCTTTCAAATTCAGGTCATTATAAATTGCAACTAATTAGGGAATATTATGAAAAGAGTATTTTTACCCTTGATAATTTTCGGGTTATTATCGATTTTTAGCTTACAAACATTTTCTCAAACAACCATTTGGTCAGAAGATTTCACCTATGCTGACGGTACAACCGTTGGACCGGGTTCACCTGCAAAATGGACTTTGGCAATTCCTCCCAGTCCTGACTGGTTTGAAGTAAGATCCAATAGAATGGAAGGAAAAGAAGTGGATAGCGAAGCAGTATGGACTTCCGAATCGATTAACATCAGTGGTTATGTAAACGTAACAATTACCGTTGATCTATCTGAAGCAGGAAGCATGGAGAACTCGGATTACATTCAAACCACCTACCAGGTGGATGGGGGTTCGGAAACTGACTTTGCAACCAATGGATACCTGACTAACGATTTTACGAGTGCTACAGCCTCGCAATCAGGATTAGCGGGAACATACCTGGTACTCAGGGTTCGCATGAATAACAATTCAAACAGTGAATACCACCGGTTTGACAATGTTGTGGTCCAGGGAACCATTATTTCGAGTCCACCTGTTGCTGAATTTAGCGCTGATAATACCAATCCGTTTATTGGCGATGCTGTAAATTTTACAGATCTTTCATCCAATTATCCTGATTCATGGAACTGGTCATTCAGCCCTCCTTCGGTCACTTATCTTAGTGGAACCGATCAAAATTCGCAAAATCCACAAGTGCAGTTCGATGCCAGCGGATTATATACTGTTACCTTATCAGCCACCAACAGCATCGGTGAGGATTCAGAAGTTAAAGTTGATTATATTGATGTTTTACCCCCTGATATTATCATTTCAAATGGAAGCATAACCGCGTGCGAAGGAACCTTTTATGATTCCGGTGGATCGGGAAGCAACTATTCAAACGGTGAAAATTATACTTATACCATTTATGCTTCAGGCTCAGGTTACCAGGTTCAGGCGGCGTTTAGCTCTTTTGTAGTACAAAATCTTTTTAATGGTAATTTGACCGACTACTTAGAGATATATGATGGGGAAAATACTTCAGCAACCTTGATCGGCCAATACTATGGTTCAAATTCACCCGGGACGGTAAATTCCACAAATTCTGCGGGTGCACTTACTTTTTATTTCCATTCGAACAATTGGAATAACCAGGCCGGCTGGGAGGCAACTATTTCATGTATACCACCGGTGGCACCGGTTGCTGACTTTACAGCAGATTTAACCAGCGCAGGAGTTAATCAAACAGTATCATTCACTGATCTTTCAACAAATATTCCAACCGCCTGGAACTGGTCAATCAGTCCGGCAACGGTAACCTATACCGGTGGGACAAATTCATCTTCACAAAATCCACAGGTGCAATTTACGGCAACAGGTCTGTACACGGTTACACTTACTGCGTCTAATTCCGGAGGCGCGGATGACGAAATCAAAACAGATTACATTGAGGTTATAGATTGTACCGTTTCTACGCTTCCCTGGAATGAAGATTTCAATACCGGAGGTGTAATACCATCGTGCTGGCAAAATATCGACAACATGGGAAATGGTGAAGTTTGGGAATTTGATAATCCTGGTTTAAGAAGTATCGGAACTTCTTCAGCAGCCAATGGGTTTGCCATATTTGACAGTGATAATTATACCAATAACGGAATGGCGGAAGATGCTGACCTGATCACTCCTTTGTTTGATTTTTCGGCTGAATCAACCGTATATATTCAGTTTGAGCATTATTTCCTGAGTGGTTTTGGTGGCGCTGCTGAATTTTCTTTAAGTACCAATGGCGGTGGCTCATGGACAACGATCGACAACTGGACGGCAACTACTGCCAATGCACAAATTGAAACCTATGATGTATCCGCCTATGTTGCTGGTCAATCACAGGTATATTTTCGTTGGACCTGGACCGGTGACTGGTCATGGTTTTGGGCAATTGACGATATAGTAATTACTAATGCTGCAATTGCAACCGGTTCATGGACAGGAATTGTTGATTCGGACTGGGATAATACAGGAAACTGGAGTGATGGACTCGTTCCCGGAATTGCAACTTCTGTAGTGATACCTGCGGGAGCGCCTAATTATCCTGTAATTGATGGATTTGCAACCTGTAAATCATTATCTATAGAAGATGGTGGTGCAATAACAGTGGATGCAACCGGTGACCTCAACGTCCTTGGGTTTATGGAGAATGGACAGGGAGCAAGTGGCTCATTTACACTCAATGGTGGTAATTGTAATCTATCAGGTGATTATTATTCTGAAATAGGTTCTTTAACCGATATCAATAGCGGTACCTGGACTTTTTATAACTGGTACCGAAATTCATCAACGGTTTGGTCAAAAGGAACGATCCAGTTGTCCGGAGGAACCATTAATGCCAATGGCTCAATTATTTGGTCGAATTTTGACATTGTTGGAATCATGGATGGTCCGGTTGAAATTAATATCGGAGATACTTATCGCAATAGCAGCGATGACTGGACAATGACAGATGGCACTATCAATATGCTCGGAACAGATGGAACCGGTCCTTTTTATATCATGGCTTCGACATGGGGTGCAGGGAATTATGCATCAGCTTATAACCTTTCAATAAACGGACCTGATGATGCTGAATTCCGGACAAATCCTGAAGGAGATGTTACAGGCTTAATAGTGAGTAATGATTTAAATGTTAATACCGGCTTGTTCACAACTGAATCAGCAGGTTCACAAAGCGATGATGTATCTGTTGGCGGAGATTTTAATATTGGTGTACGCGGAAAAGCTACTGCATATGTAACTTCTTCCTTTACCGTTTCAGGAAATACCTTATTTGAAGCTGATCATAATAATGCAGGTTCTTTCCTCGATAATGGAAATACCTCTGTTAGTGGCTCATCAAGTGTTGAACAATATATCGAAAGTGAAATGTGGCACCTCGTTAGCCCTCCTGTGGATGGTGCCACGATCAATACCTTTTTGAGTGTGTATTTAAAAGAATATAATGAACCTACGGATACCTGGACTTACCTCATCGAACCCTTAACAACACCGATGATTGCAAACCAGGGTTATGCTGCATGGGCTTCCGATGCTTTAACAGGACCCAAAACAGTTACCTATACCGGGGCATTAAATACCGGCGACTTCAATTTATCCTCATTCAGCTATACCCCGGCAAGTCCGAAAGTTGGCTGGAACCTGGTAGGAAATCCTTATCCATCAATGCTTGTATGGAACAACAGTTGGAGCAAAACAGACATGTTTGAATGGGCTTGTGTTCACCAGGATGGAAATGATGGATGCTTTAATGCAGCAACAAGCGAAGTATGGCCTACTGAAGGAAGTCCGTTAACCAATGGAAATATTCCTGTTGGTCAGGGATTTTGGGTGCGGGCATCCACCGGATCTGCTTCACTCACCATTCCTCAGGCCGAAAGGGTACATGATAATCAAACCATCTATAAATCAACGCAAACAATCATTCACCAGGCTGTTCGACTAAAAGTGGAAGGCAACAATGATAAGGATTATGTTTGGATTGACTTTACACCCGAGGCAACAGAAGGACTTGATCCAAAATTTGATCTCCAAAAACGCTGGGGATATGCTGAAAGTCCGCAAATATATGCATATGGTCAGGATGGCGACCTGTATTCAGTGTCAACATTACCCATGGTTAAAAATGGATTGGTTGTGCCATTAGGCCTTCAAGTTGGTGCCGAAGGAGCATATTCCATTTCAACAAGCGAATTCAGAGGTATGACTGATTATGGAGTTACAGTGATCCTTGAAGATTTGGCAACCGGTACTTTTACAGAACTGGATGATGAAACAACCTATGAATTTATTGCATCTCCTGAAGATGATGCACATCGGTTTAATCTACATTTCCAGGATATGATGACCGGATTTGAACCTAATGAGTTGGCCAGTCAATCTATCTATTCATGGAAGGACTATGTTTACGTTCTTACCGAAAAGAGCATAATCCGACAGGTTGTAATTTATGATATTCTCGGACACGAGGTTTACAGCAAGGAAAATATCAACCAATCTCAAACCAGGATCCAGTTAAGTACGGAACCAGGCTACTATGTAGTAAAAGCACAATTTGATGACTTGATAATTACACAAAAGGTGTTTGTTGAATAGAAAAGAATATTTATTACTTAATTCCGTAAAGCCTTTCATATTTGGAAGGCTTTTTTATTATTCGATTTTTGGACTACGACAATATTTTTATTGCCTTATGAGCATAGGTTTTTTTATAAATAAAATCTTATTACCTTAGCGCCCGCATTTGTTCTGACTACAAATCAACCATTACACGCTTATTTTTATTTACCCTCATATGTGCTGCTGAAGAGTACTTAGAAAATTGTTATGTAAATTTTTTCAGGTTGTTCAAAAAAAAATTATCATGAAAAACGTTTTTTACCTTTTACTGGCATTTGCTGCAGTATTTGCCACCACAACTAATAATGCCCAAAACTTAAATGGCGAACAGAAAGCCACCTTGATTTTAGAATCCCAATCCATGTATGAAGTTCCTTCAATTGCTTCGCAAATAAGCAATGGTACATTCCTGGAGGCTGAGGAAAAGCCATTTGAGGTGAATCCCAAAAAATGGGGAAAAAATATTGCTGTGCCCGGAAAAGGCTTTCCCAAAGGAAATGATCCATTATGGGAGCAACAAATGGCAGTTAATAAAACACCCGGTAAAGCACCCAGTTTGGTTTTTGAAGCTGCCAGTGCTTCCGTAACTCCCACGGACCCCACAGGAGCTGTAGGTCCGAATCATTTTTTAAATGCCTGGAATAGTTCATTCAGAATTTGGGATAAGGCAGGAAATGCATTAACGCCTTCTGCTTCCCTGGGAACAGTTTTAAATGGAACTTTAGGAGATCCAATTGTAATGTACGACCGCTATGCAGATCGCTTTTTTATCAGTGAGTTTTATAGTAATGGGTTTACTGTTGCTGTAACTCAAGGTCCCGATCCTGTAAACGATGGATGGTATGTATATCAATGGGCAACATCCAGTTTTCCTGATTATCCTAAATATTCAATTTGGTCAGATGGATATTATATTACCTCAAACAAAGATCAGGGTTCAGCCGGGTCAAGCGAGGTAGTATTCGCTCTTGAGAGAGATGCTATGCTTTCAGGTGCTTCATCTGCTCAGATGGTAGGCTTCCCATTAACAAACATAGTTACAAGTGGATTTTACAGTCCGCTGGGTTTCAATTGTAATGGCCCTACTTTACCCCCTACAGGTAATGCACCGATTGTTTATATGCAGGATGATGTGTGGAGTGGTGTTTCAACAGATCATCTAAAAATATGGAATATTAACGTTAATTGGACCAGTCCCGGAAGCTCAACTATTTCAGCTCCCCAGCAAATCAATGTAACCGCATTTGATGGATTATTTGATGGTGGTTCTTTTTCAAACCTGCCGCAACCTTCAGGAAGTGATATTGATGCTTTGCAGGCAACAATCATGTATATGGCACAATATCGCCGGTTCAGTGGTCATAATTCTGTGGTATTTAACTTTGTTGTAGATCTGGATGGTGGTGATGATTATTCCGGTATTCGCTGGTACGAATTGCGTCAAACTAATGACGGTGATCCCTGGACAATTTACCAGGAAGGAACTTATTCACAGCCAGGTGGGCATAGTGCTTTTGGTGGAAACATGTGTATGGATGCCAATGGAAATATTGCATTGGCTTACACTTCTGTAAGTACAAGTTTGTATCCTGCACTCAGGTATACCGGACGTTTTGCTTCTGATCCACTTGGGGTTATGACCATTGGAGAGGAAGTTATAGCAAATGGAACTTCCAGTGACCCGTCATCTCGTTATGGTGATTATTCTCAAATGACCATTGACCCGGCAGATGATGTTACATTTTGGTCGATTGGAGAAGTGTTTTTTGGTGGTAGAAAAAATTATGTAGGTGTTTTCCAGTTCTCACCTCCGGCATTAACAGCTGAATTTTCAGCCAGCCCTACAGAGGTTTGCACCGGAGGATCAGTTACATTTACTGATCAGTCATTGGGTTCTCCTACTTCCTGGACCTGGAGTTTTCCTGGTGGAAGTCCTTCATCTTATGTGGGTCAAAATCCACCAGCCATAAGCTATAGCTCTGCCGGAAGTTACAATGTTACATTAACAGTTGGTGACGGTATAGATACGGATTCACAAACCAAAACAGGTTATATTACTGTAAACAATGTGATCGCCGACTTTATAGGCATTCCAACGACAGTAGTAGTAGGCAACAGTGTGAGCTTCACCGATCAGTCCTCCTGCGATCCAACCGGCTGGAGCTGGAGTTTTCCGGGCGGAACGCCATCAAGTTATGTAGGTCAAACACCACCGGCTATCCAGTATGATACCGAAGGCAGTTATGATGTAACCCTAACCGTTACAAAGGGCGGAAGCAACGATATAGAAACCAAAACAGGATATATCACCGTAGTACCCCCAGAGTTTAATATCACCAACGGTACAGTAACCACATGTATGGGAAACTTTTATGATTCAGGCGGCCCCACAGGTAGCTACAGCAACAATGAAACATTTGTAGAAACCTTTTACCCGAGCACCAGCGGTAGCATGATGCGGTTTAACTTCAGTTCCTTCAGCATAGAATCAGGATGGGATTATTTATACATCTATAACGGCGAGAACACCTCCTCACCACTGATGGGCACCTACACCGGCAGCAGTAGCCCGGGAACAGTAACAGCGTCCAATACAAGCGGAGCGCTCACCTTCCGGTTCACCTCCGATGGGAGTGTAACCTCCAGCGGATGGATAGCGAGCATAGAATGTTACAATACGAATGTACCACCGGTAGCTGATTTTAGCGCTTCCACAACCACACCAGTAATCAATACGGATGTAGTCTTCACCGACCAGTCGAGCAACATACCCACAAGCTGGACCTGGAGTTTTAGCCCCAACACTGTGATATATATCAATAGTACCAATTCCAGCAGCCAGAACCCAGAAGTACAGTTCACCGATTTTGGATTATACAGCGTAACGCTTGAAGTAAGCAACGCCTATGGCACCGATACGGAAGTAAAAACCGATTATATCAATGTAGGCAGCTGTACCCATTGCAGCTCATCAGGCTCAACAGGGGATGAAGAATGGATAAGCAACGTAACCTTCAATACGATCAATAATTCCTCGGTAGTCGGAACAGGTTATACAGATTATACATCGATCAGCACAGATGTAACACCCGGATCATTATATAATGCCTCAGTCACATGTGGGTCAATCGGCACCTGGACAGAAAACATCTGGATATTTGTAGACTGGAACCAGGACTGTGATTTTGATGATGCCGGTGAGAGCTATGATTTAGGCAGCACGACCGGTCCAGGAAGCTTAAACACAGATATCACCATACCAAACGAAGCCATAGCAGGTCCAACGCTGATGCGGGTATCCTTAAAATTCTCGAGTGATCCAACCGCCTGCGAATCCTTTTCCTTTGGCGAAGTAGAAGATTATACAGTAAATGTACAAGGGACAGCCCTTGAGATAGCTCTGACAGCATTCCTGGAAGGAGCCTACGATGCCCTAGCTGACCAAATGGGCACAGATCTGAATACGGCAGGTCATGTACCGGTAACCCAGCCCTATAATCCAAGCCTTCCTTATTACGGCAACAACAACCCGGTATGGATGTATGCAGGTAGCGAAAGTGTTGGCACAATCCCTACCGGAGCAGTAGACTGGGTGGTGGTTCAATTGCGTGATGCCACCACAGCCGCCAATGCCACTTCGGGCACGATCATCGGCACCCAGGCAGGATTCCTGATGAACGACGGAAGCATCAGAGGCACCGACGGATTGAGCAACCTGTTATATGAGGTAACAGTAACCAATAACCTGTATGCCGTGATCTACCACCGGAACCACCTGGGAATCATGAGCGCCAATGGCTTAACCGAGTCAGGCGGTGTATACAGTTATGATTTTACGAGCTCCTCCACCCAAACCTATGGAGGCGTAAATGCAGTAAAAGAGCTGGAACCTGGCGTATGGGGCATGGTAGCAGCCGATGGGGATGCCAATGGATTGATCCAGAACACGGATGAGACCAGTGTATGGCAAACGGACTTAGGCTCCTCCGGTTACAAGGGGGGCGATTATGATATGAACGGATTAACACAGAACACCGACGAGACAGGCCTGTGGCAACCCAACCTTGGAGGCGGAGGCCAGATACCTGCCAAAGGTGCTGCGGTGATGTTTAAATCATGGATACCGAATTAAATTGAAGGGAAATATTAACTAGAAAATAAAAATTGTAAATGAAAAAGTTTGTTCTTTTTGCATTAAGTATGCTATTAGTAGTAGCTTCTTTTGCACAAAAAATGTCAAAAAAGGAAGAGGCTGGGAAAATGCCTGTGGTAGATACCCGTATTGACAACATGGAATACTGGATGGAAATGGCTGAAAAAGGAGCTGTTCAGTATAATCCACCCGTTCCGATTCCTGCGGCAGAGTTTAAGGGACCTGAAATTATAGTTGATGGAATATTAATAGATGATTCTCCCGACGTTCCGGTTTCAAGTGCTACTAATATTACTGAAAGTGAAAACTCCATATTTGTTGATCCAAATGACAACCAGTATGTTTTAAATTCTAATAATTCTACCTCCTGGTCAGGCGGGTCTGTTGGTAGTTTATATGGTGCAAATTATTTCCAATCAGCTGACGGTGGTACTACCTGGGGTGGTTCAGCTTCCGGGGCTGGCGGAGATAATTCAGGAGACCCTACAACAGCAATCGGTTTAAATGGAAGGCAATACGTAAACTACATTGATGATCCGGGTGGGCAGGGGATTGCCTATTCTGATAATGGCACTTCGTGGTTTACATCTACTGTTGCTCCTAACCCAGGATCGCTGGCAGATAAAAATCACATGTGGATTGACAATAGCCCATCAAGCGCCTACGAAGGGAATTTATATGTAGCCTGGACAGCATTTGGTGGAACAAATGATAGTGAAATTGTAATTTCAAGATCAACAGACGATGGCGTTACATGGTCTTCTCCAATAAACCTTAGCTCGGCTGTAGCAGCTGGTAGTCATAACCAGGGTGTTAATGTTCAAACTGGCCCTAACGGGGAAGTGTATGTAACCTGGACCATTTATGATAGCTGGCCATCAGATGAAACTGCTATTGGTTTTGCAAAATCTACAAATGGTGGGGTTTCGTATACTACCGGAACAAGGATTATTTCAAATATCAAAGGAATTCGGACCACCGAAACATCTAAAAATCATCGGGTGAATTCATTTCCTTCAATGGCCGTTGATATCAGCGGAGGTGCAAATGATGGAAGTATATACATAGTTTGGTCAAATATTGGCGTTCCTGGAACCAATACAGGAACAAACATCAGTGTTTATATGATCAGATCTGTTAATGGCGGAACATCATGGTCAACACCAATCAGGGTTAACCAGGGACCAAATGTTGCAGGTAAAGAATCCTATTTCCCATGGATAACCTGTGATCCGGAAACCGGAAATCTTGGTGTAATCTTTTATGACGACAGAAATACTACAAGCACATCTTGTGAAACCTGGGTAGCTTATTCAGTGGATGGTGGTTCCAACTGGCTTGATTTCAGAGTAAGTGACGTAACTTTTACACCAACACCAATTACCGGATTGGCAAGCTCATACATGGGAGATTATTTAGCTATTACTGCCAGAGGAAACAAATTTTATCCCTGCTGGACTGATACTCGAAATGGTCTTTTTATGACATATGTCTCGCCATTTGAACTTGGTTTGAATGCTTCATTTAATGCCGATAATACTTCTGTTTGTTCAGGAAATACTGTAACTTTCACTGATCTATCTTCAGGAAATCCAATATCCTGGACCTGGTCATTTCCGGGAGGGACTCCGTCAAGTTATTCAGGGCAAAACCCTCCGGCTATTACCTACAATACACCCGGAACTTATAATGTATCTTTAACTGTTGGAGATGGGGTAGATACAGATACAGAAACTAAAACTGGTTACATTACAGTTGCTAATGTTTTCGCCGACTTTATAGGCATTCCAACGACAGTAGTAGTAGGCAACAGTGTGAGCTTCACCGATCAGTCCTCCTGCGATCCAACCGGCTGGAGCTGGAGTTTTCCGGGCGGAACGCCATCAAGTTATGTAGGTCAAACACCACCGGCTATCCAGTATGATACCGAAGGCAGTTATGATGTAACCCTAACCGTTACAAAGGGCGGAAGCAACGATATAGAAACCAAAACAGGATATATCACCGTAGTACCCCCAGAGTTTAATATCACCAACGGTACAGTAACCACATGTATGGGAAACTTTTATGATTCAGGCGGCCCCACAGGTAGCTACAGCAACAATGAAACATTTGTAGAAACCTTTTACCCGAGCACCAGCGGTAGCATGATGCGGTTTAACTTCAGTTCCTTCAGCATAGAATCAGGATGGGATTATTTATACATCTATAACGGCGAGAACACCTCCTCACCACTGATGGGCACCTACACCGGCAGCAGTAGCCCGGGAACAGTAACAGCGTCCAATACAAGCGGAGCGCTCACCTTCCGGTTCACCTCCGATGGGAGTGTAACCTCCAGCGGATGGATAGCGAGCATAGAATGTTACAATACGAATGTACCACCGGTAGCTGATTTTAGCGCTTCCACAACCACACCAGTAATCAATACGGATGTAGTCTTCACCGACCAGTCGAGCAACATACCCACAAGCTGGACCTGGAGTTTTAGCCCCAACACTGTGATATATATCAATAGTACCAATTCCAGCAGCCAGAACCCAGAAGTACAGTTCACCGATTTTGGATTATACAGCGTAACGCTTGAAGTAAGCAACGCCTATGGCACCGATACGGAAGTAAAAACCGATTATATCAATGTAGGCAGCTGTACCCATTGCAGCTCATCAGGCTCAACAGGGGATGAAGAATGGATAAGCAACGTAACCTTCAATACGATCAATAATTCCTCGGTAGTCGGAACAGGTTATACAGATTATACATCGATCAGCACAGATGTAACACCCGGATCATTATATAATGCCTCAGTCACATGTGGGTCAATCGGCACCTGGACAGAAAACATCTGGATATTTGTAGACTGGAACCAGGACTGTGATTTTGATGATGCCGGTGAGAGCTATGATTTAGGCAGCACGACCGGTCCAGGAAGCTTAAACACAGATATCACCATACCAAACGAAGCCATAGCAGGTCCAACGCTGATGCGGGTATCCTTAAAATTCTCGAGTGATCCAACCGCCTGCGAATCCTTTTCCTTTGGCGAAGTAGAAGATTATACAGTAAATGTACAAGGGACAGCCCTTGAGATAGCTCTGACAGCATTCCTGGAAGGAGCCTACGATGCCCTAGCTGACCAAATGGGCACAGATCTGAATACGGCAGGTCATGTACCGGTAACCCAGCCCTATAATCCAAGCCTTCCTTATTACGGCAACAACAACCCGGTATGGATGTATGCAGGTAGCGAAAGTGTTGGCACAATCCCTACCGGAGCAGTAGACTGGGTGGTGGTTCAATTGCGTGATGCCACCACAGCCGCCAATGCCACTTCGGGCACGATCATCGGCACCCAGGCAGGATTCCTGATGAACGACGGAAGCATCAGAGGCACCGACGGATTGAGCAACCTGTTATATGAGGTAACAGTAACCAATAACCTGTATGCCGTGATCTACCACCGGAACCACCTGGGAATCATGAGCGCCAATGGCTTAACCGAGTCAGGCGGTGTATACAGTTATGATTTTACGAGCTCCTCCACCCAAACCTATGGAGGCGTAAATGCAGTAAAAGAGCTGGAACCTGGCGTATGGGGCATGGTAGCAGCCGATGGGGATGCCAATGGATTGATCCAGAACACGGATGAGACCAGTGTATGGCAAACGGACTTAGGCTCCTCCGGTTACAAGGGGGGCGATTATGATATGAACGGATTAACACAGAACACCGACGAGACAGGCCTGTGGCAACCCAACCTTGGAGGCGGAGGCCAGATACCTGCCAAAGGTGCTGCGGTGATGTTTAAATCATACATTCCTGAATAAACAGAACTTTTATAGATAATTGAAAAGCCGGCTATGTGCCGGCTTTTTTTTAACAGCTAGTTAACATAACTTCATAGTTATTTTCCTAATTTTGTTAACCAACCATATAGAACCTTCCTGAATACGTAAATAAATTTCATTCAATATGATTATAACCTTTAAAGACTATTAATATGAAAAAATCTATTCTCTTCTTTTTTACAATCTTTTTAGGGAGTTCAATTCTCTCTAATGCACAAGATCAAATAGTTCAATATAAACCAGCAGAGATTAAACAAGCTGAGGCTTTTATGACAACTATTCCCCTTTCCGAAATGGATGTGATTCCACCAACCGGAGAGTCTGACTGGAAAGATGGGGTAGTCCCAAACAAGGATTACATGCCACCGAACCTTGGGAAAAGTTCGCTTGAACAACAAGCAAAACTTCCTGATTATGCATTACAGACAGAATATGCTGAACCCGCAAAAGGGCCATTGGGTCTGAGTCAGAATTTTGACGGAATTCCAAATACATATGGCGTAGCTCCACCGGATACTGATGGTGATGTAGGCCTAAGTCATTATATTCAAATGGTGAATAATGGCTTTCAAATATTTGATAAATCAGGAACTTCTCTTTATGGTCCTGCCAGTCTTGCTTCCATCTGGACAAATTTACCGGGCCCCTGGGTTGGTAACTATGGTGATCCGATCGTATTATATGATGAGCTTGCTGACAGATGGTTGCTGAGCCAGTTTTCACTTCCAAACTATCCCAACGGACCATGGTATATGTTGATTGCCATTTCTCAAACAAGCAATCCTTTGGGCTCATATTATCTTTATGTTTATTCTTTTACTGATTTTCCTGATTACCCAAAATTTGGTGTTTGGCCCGACGGTTATTACCTGTCAATAAACAGGTTCACTTCCGGTTCACTCAGTTGGGGTGGAACAGGTGCCGCTGTATTTGAAAGGTCAGAAATGTTAAATGGAAATCCGGCCACAATGGTATATTTCACTACTCCTTCTACAGGTGATCCGGCCAGCTTTTTACCTTCTGATGTTGACGGAGCAGCTCCTCCAGCCAATACCCCCAATTATTTTACCTATATTGATGGGTGGAGTGGTACTGACAGACTTAGAATATATGAATTTGATGTGGATTGGGTAACAACTTCTAATTCAACATTTACGGGGCCTTATGATGTGCTTGTAACACCATTTAGTTATCCCAATAGTGTTCCTCAGTTAGGAACCTCCCAAACCTTGGATAACCTTTCAAGTCGGTTGATGTTCAGACTTCAATATAGAAACTTTGGGACCTATCAAACCCTGGTAACAAATCATTCTGTTAATGCTGATGGCACGGGCAGAGCCGGAGTAAGATGGTATGAACTCAGGAATACAGGAAGCGGTTGGTCCATGTATCAGCAAGGGACTTATGCTCCTGCAGATGGACTGAACCGTTGGATGGGAAGTGCTGCATTAAATGGAAATGGTGATCTTGCCATAGGATATTCAGTTTCAAGTTCAACCATGTATCCATCCATTGCTTATGCCGGAAGGTATGCCTCCGATCCATTGAATACCATGACCATTCCGGAAGTAACAATCCATTCGGGAGCAGCAAGTCAAACAGGTGTTTCACGTTGGGGAGATTATAGTTGCATGTCAGTTGATCCCTCTGATGATGAAACTTTTTGGTACACCCAGGAATACTCAAGTGGTGGTTGGAACTGGAGAACAAGAATTGCATCGTTTTTCTTTGATCCGGCAGTTCTTGCGGCCAATTTTGTAGGATCGCCAACTACACTTGTTGCTGGTGGATCAGTCACCTTTACTGATATGTCAACACTTTCACCAACATTATGGAACTGGGAATTTCCGGGGGGTATACCTTCTACTTATACAGGGCAAACACCTCCTTCCATTACTTATAATTATCCAGGATCTTATGATGTTACTTTAACCGTTTCTGATGGGTCGGATACTGATGTTGAAACAAAAACTAGTTATATTACTGTTACCGATTGTAATTATTGTACTGCTACTTCATCAAATTCAAGCGAAGAGTGGATAAGCAATGTTACCTTTAATACAATAAATAATTCGGCAAATTCAGTAATCGGTTATGAGGACTTTACTTCTATCTCAACGGAAGTGTTAGTTGGTACAAGTCAGGGTTTGTCAGTTTCATGTGGTCAATTTTCAACCTCTTATACCGAATATATTACAGCATACTTTGATTGGAATCAGGATTGTGATTTTGATGATTCTGGTGAAAGTTTTCCGATGGGAAGTATTTCAGGTGCAGGCACATTGAACACAACCGTTAATATTCCTTCCGGTGCCAGTCTGGGCGCTACAAGAATGCGGGTTGTATTAAGATACAGTGCCGCCCCGGGTCCCTGCGATGTATATACTTATGGTCAGGTTGAAGATTACACAGTTATTGTAAAAGGTCCCATTGATTTGAATCTGACAGCATTTTTGGAAGGTCCATATAATTCCACTACAAATACAATGGCAACAACCCTAAATACAATGGGATATCTCCCGTTAAATCAACCATTCAATCCCGCTACGCCATATTATGATAATGCCAGCCCTGTTTGGCAGTATGCCGGTTCAGAATATGCTCCCGGTTCTTTCCCCGGAGATGTTGTTGATTGGGTTCAGATTCAGTGTCGTGATGCCTCTTCGCCAGCAAATGCAACTTCAGCAACTACAGTAGCTACCGCTGCCGGATTGCTGCTGGATGACGGTTCTATCGTTGCAGCGGACGGAAGCAGCATGTTAAATTTTAATTTTACCCTCTCCAATAACTTATATGTTGTTGTATTTCAGCGAAACCATCTTGGAATCATATCTAATAATGCAGTTACCCAAATTGGTGGTGTATATACCTATAATTTTAGTACCGGTGAAAATCAGGTTTATGGTGGTGCAAATGCTCATAAACAGCTCGAACCCGGAGTATGGGGAATGGTAGCTTCAGATGGAAATGCCAATGGAATTATTCAAAATACTGACGAAACTGCCGCCTGGAAAGGTGATCTCGGTTCATCAGGTTACCTTGGTGGCGACTTTGACTTAAACGGCATAACACAAAATACCGACGAAACCAATCTCTGGAAACCCAACCTGGGTGGTGGAGGTCAGGTGCCCGGAAAAACGGCTGAGCCTTTGTATAAATCATGGGTTCCCAATTAATGTCATAAACTTATAAGTTCGAAACCCTGGCAGAATCGTCAGGGTTTTTTTATACCCGTTTTTTCGATTTTATATTTATAAATTTGTATCAAAATCATGTAATTATGCGGGTTGTAATTCAGCGTGTTTCAAAAGCTTCGGTAAAAATTGAGGATAACATCAAAAGTAAAATTGGCAAAGGGATGTTAATATTACTGGGTATTGAGGCGGTAGATACACATGATGACATTGATTGGCTCTGTGGTAAAATTTCCCGGTTACGTATTTTTGATGATGAAAACGGGATTATGAATTTAGCAATAACTGATATCAAAGGAGAGATCATCATTGTAAGCCAGTTTACCCTGCATGCCAGTACTAAAAAGGGAAACCGGCCATCTTACATCAGGGCTGCAGCCCCTGATATAGCTATTCCGCTTTATGAGGATTTTATAAAAACGTTGAAAGACCAATCCTTAGTTGAGATTAAAACCGGTGAGTTTGGAGCTATGATGGACGTGGAACTGGTGAACGACGGACCGGTGACGATAATGATCGATTCTAAAAACCGGGAATAAGACCTGTTACAATTTATCAAGAAACTCCTTTTCGTTCACAATTACCCTGGTATGGGTTCCTATTCCGATTAACCCCTTTTGATCCCAGGCATGAAGCTCAAAAATCAACTTTACACCTTGCATGCTTCTGAGGTAGGATTCGGCGGTGATAATAGATGCCGGGGATGATGCCTTCAGATGTTTGATGTTTATTTCAGTACCCACCGTCGTAAAACCTTCAGGTAAAAATTCAAGCACACTTTCTTTAGCGGTCTGTTCAAGTAAGGCAATCATTGCCGGCGTGGCAAAAACCGGAACATCTCCGGAGCCAAATGCAGTGGCGAGATCATTTTCAGTAACCTTTTTTTCTTTAAGAAACTTTATGCCGGCAGGAATTTTTAAATCCATTTAAAAGATCAGTGTTATATCTTTTTTCAAATCGGGGTGTAAGCTTAAAAAAACAGGACAGGTGAAGGCGGCTTTTTCGATGATCTTTTTCGCTTTATCACTATAATTGTTTTTTGGGAAAGTCAACTCAATTTTAATTTCGCCAACTCTTCGGGGATCGGAGGCCATGATTTTCCAGATTTTAGCTGTGGTTCCGTCGATATCAAATCCATGCTCACGTGCCGCAATACCCATAATGGTGATCATACAACTTCCAAGTGAGGTGGCCAGCAGATCCGTTGGTGAAAATGCTTCGCCCCTGCCTTTATTATCAGGTGGAGCATCGGTAATAATTTCATCACCCGACCTTACATGCCTGGCTTTCGTTCTGAGTTCACCAAGGTAAACAGTTTGTGTAGTTTCTTGCATAGCTGTATTTTAGATTTGCAAAAATAATGCTTTGAAAATTGTCATTGGCATTTAAATTGCAAATGCACTTTCTTTTAAAACCATTTTTTAAAATATTTTTTGATCCCATAGGTATCATATGGTTGCCTAATTTGGTAAGTTAAGGGTGTTGTGGCTAAATGGATTAAGATATTTTTGTGGTACTGAATGAACCTGTGCGCAAATAACAATCTATCCCGATGGACTGGCGTCATCGGGATTGTTCGACATAGAACATCTTACAATTCAGTTTTAAAAAAGAAATTGGTGGTGATAATCTATCCCGATGGACTGGCGTCATCGGGATTGTTCGATTTAGAACATCTTACAATTCAGTTTTAAAAAAGAAATTGGTGGTGATAATCGATCCCGATGGACTGGCGTCATCGGGATTGTTCGATTTAGAACATCTTACAATTCAGTTTTAAAAAAGAAATTGGTGGTGATAATCGATCCCGATGGACTGGCGTCATCGGGATTGTTCGAC
>JAGQVE010000022.1:0-27068 GCA_020438105.1 Bacteroidales bacterium | reverse complement strand
CTAAAAAAGAAATTGGTGGTGATAATCGATCCCGATGGACTGGCGTCATCGGGATTGTTCGACTTGATATTTTTACTGCGCCTGCGGCTTGTAAAAATATAGTCTCACGAAAAAAAAATCCCGACCTCCAAAATGAAGACCGGGACCAAAAACAAGAGGTTATCAATTTACTTTTTATCAGGACTGTCTTTCTTTGTAGTAGATGTAGTAGTTGAAGTAGATGTAGCTGTACTAGTAGTTTTTGTTTCTTTTGAATCACTGCATTCGCTTTTGCTTGCTGATGCTGATTTTGATGAACAGCATTTGCTGCTTTTTGAATAGCTGGCGCAGCTTTTTGATTCTTTCTTCTCCGCTTTTGGAGGATCGTCATAAACATCTTTGTCAGTTGTGCTTGCGTTAACACTTTGAATTGATACTGTTCCTGCGATCAAAAATGCAATTAATCCAACTGCTAAAAAAACTTTTTTCATACTTTTACTTTTATCGTTATTACTTTTATTTTTTCGTGTTACAAACATATAACTGAAAAACAGGATTTGCTGTTAATGAGTTGTTAAATCCTGTTAAGAATTTGTTAAAAGGCCGGATACATCAAGGGAACACTTAATTTTGGATCATGAGTAGGAAAGTTATAATACTTGTAATTGTTTTAACTTCGGTTTCGTTGATCGCTGCAATAATTACACAGTTGTTGTGGGTAAGGGATGCCTGGCAGCTTAAAGAGGATCAGTTTACATCGCGTGTGCATATAGCAATGAAAAGTGTGGTTAACCAACTACTTACCTCTGATGCTTTTCCATCGGCGGATACTGAAAATTACCAACCTGACTTTTATCTGGAGCATGAAAATTTACTCATCGTAGTTAATCCGTATATTCTCGATTCTCTGTTGAAATATGAAATGAATGCCATGCGTATTGAAAATATTTACCAGTATGGTGTTTACAGGGAGGAAGATTCGGTTTGGGTAATGGGAAGCCCGGGAGCCGATGATAAAAAAATAAAGGAGTCGGATGATTGGGTGTCATTGAGCTGCCTGTGTGAAGAGCATAGTTATTTGCTTGGCGTATATTTCCCGGATAAAAAATCAATGATTTTGAGTGACATGATCATCCTGCCGGTTATGAGCGGTTTGTTTTTAATGGTTTTGGTTTTCAGCTTCTTGTTTACCATATATTCATTGATCAGGCAAAAGAAATTGTCAGAAATGAAAACAGATTTTGTAAATAACATGACCCACGAGTTTAAAACACCCATCTCCACCATATCTGTTTCGAGTGAAATGCTCTCTCAGGATCAAATCACTGATTTTCCTGACCGTGTGAAAAAATATGCCAGGATTATTTACGATGAAAATTTGCGATTAAAAAATCTTGTCGACAGGGTGCTGCAAATTGCTACCCTTGAAAAAGGTGAAGTTAAATTGAGGCTGGAAACCTTTGAATTGCATAAATTGATCCATGAAACAATTAACAATTACCTGGTTCAGCATAACGATAACCCGCTGGTGATCAATCAGCACCTCAATGCCAAACCTGATATTGTTTTAGCCGACCGGATTCATGTTTATAATGTGGTGATCAATTTAATTGACAATGCTTATAAATACAGTCCAAAACATCCTGAGATTAATGTTTTTACGCGAATTGATGATGAAATGATATGTATTGATGTAACCGATAATGGCATTGGTATCAGCAAGGAAAATCAACCCCAGGTGTTTAAAAAATTTCATCGCATTCAGTCGGGTGATATACACGATGTAAAAGGTTTTGGAATAGGGCTTTTTTATGTAAAAACCATTCTGGAATCGATGGGTGGAAGCATTACACTTAAGAGTGAAAAAAACAAAGGCAGTACTTTTACTGTTAAACTTCCGCAACCAACTGGCTAAAAAATTTATTTATATTTGTCGATGGTTTTCACAATTTACTTTCAGGCTTGAAAACAAATACAAAAATCAAAATTCTGCTGGTAGAAGATGATCCCAATCTTAGTATTGTCATTCAGGACTACCTCGAGATGCTTCACTACCAAACTACCCTTTGCAAAGACGGAGTGGAAGGTTTGGATGCATTCAGAAAAAACAAATACGACCTTGTGATCCTGGATGTGATGATGCCCAGGAAAGATGGATTTTCCGTTGCTGAAGATATCAGAAAAACCGATGAGGTAACTCCTATCATCTTTCTTACCGCGAAATCGTTAAAAGATGATCGTATTAAAGGGTTCAAAGCGGGTTGTGATGATTACATGACCAAACCATTCAGTACCGAAGAATTGAGCCTGCGCATCAAAGCTATTTTAAGGAGGTGTATCACTCAAAATAATTATATAGCCGAACCCGATGAGCCTGAGTTTAAAATTGGCAAATTTACTTTTGATCATGTTAACATGATCCTTCGCAATGGAAACGAAGAGTACACTCTTACCCGCAAGGAATCGGCATTGCTTAAATTGCTGTGTATATACAGGAACAAACTTTTACCGCGGGAAGTGGCTCTTAAATCAATTTGGGGCGATGATGATTATTTCATCGGCAGAAGTATGGATGTATTTATTTCCAAGCTGCGCAAATATCTGAAGTCTGATCCTGAAATTGCGATTACCAACGTGCATGGAACCGGTTTTAAACTGGAAGTTAAAAATGAAGTTGCCAGCAACAATTAACGGATCGTATCAGAGGTTTCGTCCCACTCAACGATAAATGTCTTTTCACTATTTTGATTTTTCTTAGCGGGCTCCTTCTGTTTTTTGGGTTGAGGTTTGATTATGGTGCTATCCTTTTTTACTTCGTCCCAGCCAATGGCAAATTGCTTTTGATCTCCTGTTGTTTTATTCTCCTCCGATAAGCTATCATTCCGTGATTTTGAAAGCCAGTTAAATTCCCTGCGCATCACGTTTTTAAATTCTTCCTTTTCCTTGCCAAGATCAGCAGCAATTTTATGCCGTACTTCACGGGTGTCATACTTAATATCGGGATCATCGGCAGGGCCGGTCATGCTTAAAAACAATCGTGGTTTCCCCGATTCGTCTTCGTTAACAAAGATGCCTTCGATTTCCTCTTCTGTTTTTTCTTTTTTACCATTTTTGAGTAAATCAGCCAGGTAAAGTTGAAAATGATAATCTGTTATATTATCAAAGGTATGTGTGCCGAAAACCGTGATGTTCATCGTACTCGAATTGATCTCCATGTTGGGAACATGGATTACTTCATTTTCAATCTTGATGTTATTTTTCAGTGTGGAGAATTTTACATGCTCCAGCTCATCTCGTTTAATGTAGCGTGATAAAGCATAAAGTGGTGTGTAACCAATGAGTTCACCCTCCCGGATGGTAACATCGGCATAGGTGGACACTGATGCCGGATCCACATACAATGAAGGTGTTAAAGTTGATTTGTATTGAACATGGGCGGTTGCTTTACCCCGCAAATGTTCGTCGGTAAGGTTTTGTTGACCGAAATTACCGAATTCAGCAAACAGTTGCCTGATGTTCACATCGGTAAAGTCAGCATCGCAATTAATCCGGTAAAGGCCGGCATCCATTCCATTGATCATCCCTTCCATTTTAACATTTCCGTCCATGGCTTGAATGCTTCCCTCCTTCACATAAAACTTCTGGCCGGCCATTGAAAATTTTCCCTGAAGATTGTGGCCATTGAATTTCCTGAATGTAAAATGATTGATATTTACCTCCAGATCGAAATTCACATTTTTTGAAAAGGTAAGCTGATAGGGCGAATCACCTGACTCAGGTGAGTAGGCCAGCAATTCGTCGAGATTGATTTTATCCGACATAAAATCGGCACTTATATAAACCGATTCGCCCGGAATAAAAGTAAAAGCAAGGATATTACCAAAGTATCCCGTCATTTTGAAGTCGCTGTTAGAGACTTTCCCCTGAAAATGATCAATGAGGAGATCTTTGTTACTGAACTGGAACGATCCGTCAAAATCATGATAATCCAGGGTGTTGTTCTTTAGTGCAAATTGCAATTTTTCAAATTTCAGTGAACCTGCCGTCCGGCTCGAAATAAAATCGTTGATGGTAAATTGTCGGAAACTTTGTAATTGATTTGTAAAACTCATATCCACAAACAATTTACCTGAAATTGACTCCAGGTCGCTCAGATTGAGGTATTGTTTAATTTCTGCCAGATCAAGGTTGGCTATTAAATCAGCCTTTACAAGAGGTTTATTGAAGTTGGTGATTTGAAGATTTCCTTTCAGTTGCCCACCTTTTATCACTCCGTCAATCTTGTTTAACTTCAAGTCGAAACTTGAGGTATGGCGTTTCAAACCATTTGTAAAAATACCGTTTAATGAAAGGCTTTCAGCTTTAAATCCATTTTTCGGATTGCTTATCATCCCACTGCCTAATTCAAAGTTGAATTGAACGGCAGGCAGGTTATTCCCTGAAAATTTCCCGTTGATTGCCGCCTTAAAGTCCATCAATCCTTCCACTTGATAATCGCGGAGCGGTTCAAGAAAATCGTCAGGTACAAGATTTAGGAAAGATTTTAAAGGTGCCGGTTCCGCTTCAATATTAAGATCAAGATTTCGGTTTTTATCCGTGAGGTCAACTGATCCCGCCAGTTCAAAGTGCATACCTGCTGTTTCAATCTCAGCTTTTTGGAATATGATTTTATTACCATGATCCTGCTGATTTATTTGTAATTGAAGTGCAAGGTCCTTGCTCTTAAGCAGGGTGGTTTTTCCTGACCTGATATAATCTGTGAGCACCTGCCCATCAAACCCTATTTGCTGATTTTCGGTGGTAAATTCACCATGCAAAAACCCCTTCGAAATTTTAAAAAGATATTCCTGATCAGAGGGGTAATGCAGGTATGATATCCCAATATTTTTGAATATGACCTGGGTTAACTGCAATTTGAATTTTGCATCACTGTTTGGGTTGGTGTCGTTAAAAATGTCAAAGTTTCTGGTGCCATCCTTCCGAACCACCAGGTTCACAAATCCATCCCGAATCAAGAGTTTGTCGATGCTGTAGTTTTTAGAAATGATATTGTATAAATTTAATAAAACGCTCACTTCACCGGCCTTGATCAGCGGGCCGTTATCCGCCCCCGTTGAATTTTCGGAAGAAACATTGAAAAAAGTGACCGATGCGAACGGGAAGTTTTCGAAGACCGAAAACTGTATGTCATCCACATTGATTTTCACGGAAAGATGCTGATTTACCTCTTCAACTACCGCTTGCTCAATTTCATCGCCATAAAATTCCGATACAAAAAAAAGTCCGCCTGCAGCCAGCAATCCAATCAGCAGGAGGATGAAAAATAACTTAAGTGATTTTTTGAAAATTTGACGCATTCAATCATTAATTGCAGGAATACAAACGAATAATCAAATTATTTATTTATTATTTGCACGATTTCCCCTGGCGAAATTAAAGCTAATAATGCGCTTTAAATTAAGAACTGGTAAAACTTATCTTCAGGCAATTGTTTATAGATTGTTGCACCATAATTATTTGTCAATGTCTTTAAATCATTTAATTATAAAAACTACCTTTGTGCCTCACTAAAAATTTAAACCATAAAAATTCCCTGTTATGAAACACAAAAATTTAATTCTTTTCATCTCTCTTTTCATCGGCGCTGCTATGATGCTGGGAGGATGCAATAATGCAGAAAAAGCACCAATGAAAGCAAAACAAATTGCACTGGAGGATTTCTTTAAGAATCCTGAGAAAACGTCGTATCAAATCAGCCCTGATGGGAAATATTATTCTTTTAAAGCACCTTATGAAAACCGGATGAATATTTTTATCCAGGAACGCGGAACGGATGAAGCCGTGAGGCTTACCAGCGAAACTGACCGTGATATTTCGGGATATTTCTGGCCCAATAATGAGCAGATCCTTTATTTAAAAGACAATGGAGGTGATGAAAATTATAAATTATATGGGGTAAATATTGATGGAACAAACCCGGTTTGTTTTACTGATTTTGATGATGTTCGTACACAAATCATTGATGACCTGGAAGAAATTCCGAATGAAGTTATCATCGGGCTCAATAAACGTAATCCACAGGTTTTTGATCCGTACCGCCTTAATCTGGAAACCGGTGAAATGACCATGTTGGCTGAAAACCCGGGTAACATTCAGGCCTGGATGTTCGATCATGATGGAAAATTAAGGGTTGCAATGGCAATGGATGGTGTTAATACCAGTTTATTGTATCGTGAAACTGAAGATGATGAGTGGAAAATGGTTCTTACTACCAATTTTAAAGAATCAATGAATCCTTACTTTTTCACTTTCGACAATAAAAATGTAATTGGAACATCAAACCTGGGTCGCGATAAAAGCGCCATTGTTGAGTTTGATATTGCCAATGGCCAGGAAGTAAAAGTACTCTATGAAAATCCCGATTACGATGTGGAAGGAGTTAGTTATTCGAAAAAACGTAAAGTATTAACCACTGCATCTTATACCTCCTGGAAAATGGAGCGTCACTTTTTTGATGATGTTGCAAAACAACTCTATGAAAGGTTAGAAAAAGATTTGGGTGATTATGAAATTGTGATTACCGGATTAAATAAAAACGAAGATGTATTTATCATTCGTACTTACAGCGATCGTTCATTAGGAGCCTATTACATCTATGATCAGGCCACTGATAAACTTGATAAAATAGTTGAAGTTAGTCCCTGGATTGATGAAAATGAAATGGCAAATGTGCAGCCTATTCAATATCAATCACGTGATGGTCTGAATATTCATGGATATTTAACATTGCCTAAAGGATACACCATGGAAACGGCTAAAAATCTTCCGGTTGTGGTTAATCCGCATGGCGGACCATGGGCTCGTGATGGCTGGGGTTTCAATCCTGAGATCCAGTTCCTGGCAAACCGTGGATATGCGGTATTGCAAATGAACTTCAGGGGGTCAACCGGTTATGGCCGCAAGTTTTGGGAAGCCTCTTTTAAAAAATGGGGCCTTGAAATGCAGGATGACATTACTGATGGAACCAACTGGTTAATTGAAAAAGGAATTGCTGATCCTGAGAGAATCGCGATTTATGGTGGAAGTTATGGCGGATATGCTACCTTACAGGGATTGGTAAAAGAACCAAAACTTTACGCTGCCGGTGTGGATTATGTGGGCGTGTCGAATATGTTTACTTTCATGAAAACCATTCCACCTTATTGGAAACCCTTCCTGGATATGATGTATGAAATGGTAGGTGACCCCAAAGCTGACAGCTTACTGCTGCATGAAGTATCACCGGTTTATCATGTTGATAAAATTGAATCGCCACTTTTTATTGCCCAGGGAGCCAACGATCCCAGGGTTAATAAAGATGAGTCGGATCAAATGGTGGAAGCGATGAAAGCACGTGGAATTGATGTGGAGTATTTGGTAAAAGACAATGAAGGTCATGGTTTCCACAATGAGGAAAATCGTTTTGATTTCTACAGGGCCATGGAAGCATTCCTCAACAGCCATATGGCAAAACCCGAATAACATCTCAGGTTAATATATAATGAGGCCGGTCCGGTAATTTGGGCCGGTTTTTTTATTTCTCCTCAGGAGGCCAAACAAATGTTAAAGCACCGGGGAATTTGTTTTCAAGATTGGTTTTCAGCCACCAAAGCATATGAAGGAATGATTTGATAGTTTTAGCTTCGGGCTTGATCACTTTGTATAAAAAAGTCCAGCCACTGATGGATGCATTAACCCCTTTTAATGCTACCATGGCTGATCCTTCCGAATCTTTAGGAAAACCCTCAAACATATCTCCGTCATTTTCCTCTTCAATCTGGCTTGTAATTGCCCGCCGGATCTTAACTGAAATTAATGTATGGAACCAGCGCACAAGCTCAACGGCTTCGGTTAGTTGTTTTAACTCCTCATCCGTTAAGCCGGGATAACTGCACGAAAACTGATCGGTTTCCTCATCATAATCCTGCACCAAATCGTTTTTCATCTCCTTCAGCCATTTATGAGTTAGCATCATGTATTTTTGTGAAACAGCTGACATTTCATGCTCCTCGGCTTTTTTACGAATGGCTTCAAACTCTTCCATGGCCTCATTATCATCATCATCGTCTTCCTCAAAAGTGTTCTCCTGCCAAACTTCTTTTATTTGAAATTCCTCATCAATGAGTTCAGCAGCTTCATTCATGGTTTGGTCAATTTGTTGCCAGAATTCTTTATTTTCCTCCATTGATCGTTCAATCCTTTTCCCTTTTTCTATCTCTTTTTCGATGGACTGGCCCATGGCAAAATTCATGCAGCGACTGGTATACAAACATCGTTCGCACCAGCTATCACAATAATTATAGATGCCCGGAATAAAGTCTCCTTCAGGAATTTTATAATCGTCGTCGGAACGCATTTTATTGTTTTTGCGTGAAATTACATAAATTAATTAAAATTGAAGTGGCATCAGGTGCATGCAAAAATGAATGGCAGATGAATGCCTGTGATCAGCCTTTCACAGATATGTGTTTTTGCGGATTTTTATGGATTGTTTTGTAGCAAAGAAATTTTATCAAAGTCGTTGGATGCACTTGTAAAATCACCCAGATGGATCAACAGGTTTGCCCTTACTTCCAATGCCTCGACTGATGTGTCATTTTTGGCAATAACAAAATTTAATGTGGCAATTGCATCGTTGCAAAGTGTGTCCTCCTCTTTACACATAGCTGTATATACTTTTGAAAGCAACAAAGATGCATGGTAGTCGCCCGGGAATAGCTCCAGAGCCTGGTTTAATTCATGAATGGCTTCTTTGTATTCTTTTGCGTTATATCGGTATTCACCATAGCGAATCATATACTTGTAGGCACTTGCAAACATTCGCACGGTATCATCATGATTCCTTGCCGTTCGCACAGGCTCCTTATGATTTGTAGTTTCAGGAATTAAAATAAATATACCGGCAATTAGAAGGAAGATGATGGTTAGCACAAGACCGAGTTTGAAATATAGTGCGATCATTACTCTTTTATGCTCCCTCAGTAAATCCTGCCTGAGTTCTTTAAGGTACTTTTCATCTGCATGTTTAAAGGAGAGTTTTCGTTTGTCGAGTTCGGCAACCTGCTCAGCTCTTAAATCCCTGAAATTTTTACGTTTGCGTAATAAAGCATTATTGTTTTTAAGGCTCAGGATCATTGCTGTTATACTTCCACCGGCACCTCCTGGCATGGGTTTTCGTTTAGGAATTGATATGTAAAAATAGGAATTTTTTTTAGTAGCGAAACATTATTTAACTGCACGGCTCCGCACACTTCTGTAAAAATATGAACACTGAAATATACTGAATTGTTAGATGTATACGTTTTAAGGCATTGAATATCAAAAGCAATGTGGTATTGGCATGATAATCGTTTGATACACATGCGTTCACCAATTTAAATCTGACATAAACGAATATTTACGGAATGATTCGACTTAAAGACATTCACAAATCCTATATTACAGGAGCCAACAGCTTACACGTTTTAAAAGGAATTGATCTGGAGATTGGCAAAGGAGAGCTTGTATCGATCATGGGCTCATCAGGTTCCGGAAAATCTACCTTATTAAATATCATCGGTATTCTTGATAACTACGACAATGGTGAATACTGGCTCAATGGTGAAATGATCCAAAATATGAGTGAAACCAAAGCTGCCTGGTATCGCAACCAGATGATTGGTTTTGTATTTCAGTCATTTAACCTGATATCCTTTAAAAATGCCATGGAAAATGTGGCTTTGCCGCTATATTATCAGAAAGTAAGCCGCAAAAAGAGAAATATGATGGCGCTCGAATACCTCGATAGAATGGGATTAAAAGAGTGGGCGCATCATTTGCCCAATGAGTTGTCGGGCGGGCAAAAGCAAAGACTTGCAGTGGCTCGTGCACTCATTTCCAAACCAAAAGTGATACTGGCCGACGAGCCAACCGGAGCACTTGATTCGGCTACCTCAATCGAAGTAATGGACTTGTTTAAAGAGATCAATGACATGGGAATTACCATTTTGATCGTTACGCATGAACGGGATATTGCAGCAAAAACTCAACGGATCATTCGATTGAAAGATGGTAAGATTGAATCTATAATATCCAATGGCGAACGCCAGAAATGGCTCGAAGACCAGGTAATGGCCTGATAAACTGATTTAACCAATTTACAATTTAAACTTAAAATGTTCGACCTCGATAAATGGCAGGAAATATATAGCACCATCCGGAAAAACAAACTCCGGACGATCCTCACAGGTTTCAGTGTCGCCTGGGGTATTTTTATGCTCATTATTTTACTGGGATCAGGATACGGACTTGAAAATGGCGTACGGCAGGAGTTTGAAGGAGATGCCACCAATACGCTTTGGGTAAACCAGGGAATTACAAGTATGCCCTACCAGGGATACAAACCAGGCAGATTCATTCAATTTACCAATAGTGATTACGATGCTACCAAAACCATGGAAGACGTAGAACATATTTCGGGCAGGTTTGCCATTTGGGAAAATAATACCATCTCCTATAAAAATGAGTATGGCGCTTTCGATATTTTTTGCATTCATCCGGGATATGGAGTAGTAGAAAGCCTTAAACCGATCAAAGGCAGATTTCTCAATGATGTGGATGTGAGCGAATTCAGAAAAGTAGTTTCCATCGGCAGGCTTGTGGATGAAGCCCTGTTCAAGGGTGAGGATCCTATTGGAAAATACATACAGGTGGCCGGAATTCCGTTTAAAGTGATCGGAGTTTTTGAAGACCCCGGAGGAGACCGGGATTTGTCAAGGATTTATATCCCGATTTCAACGGCTCAAATGGTATACAACCGAGGTAACCGGCTTGGCACAATGACCATAACCATTGGTGATGCTTCGGTTGAACGCAGTGAAGAGATGGTAAATCAGTTGCGAAAGGACCTATCGCAGCGGCATCATTTTGATCCAGAAGATCAACGGGCTGTTTTTATCTGGAACAACATGGAAAATTATACTCGGTTTATGACCCTCTTTTCCAATATCAGGTTATTCATTTGGATCATCGGGATAGGAACAATCATTGCCGGAATAGTTGGAGTTAGTAATATCATGATGATCGTGGTGAAAGAACGAACCAAAGAAATTGGCATCAGGAAATCAATGGGAGCAACACCGGGATCCATAATTGGATTGATTCTGCTCGAAAGCGTTTTGATTACAGCATTTGCCGGATATATCGGACTGGTAGGAGGTGTGGGATTACTCGAACTGGTTTCAAAGTTTGTTCCTGGTTCGGGCTATTTTGCCAATCCGGAAGTGAATATAAATGTAGCACTTGGAGCCACCGGTATCCTTATTCTTGCAGGTGCGCTGGCAGGATTTGTTCCTGCCCGTAAAGCTTCTTCAGTTAAACCGGTAGTTGCATTAAGAGACGAATAGTTATGAAGATCTTTGATCTGGACAAATGGCATGAAATATACTTTGCACTTCGCAAAAATCCGTGGAGAACATTCTTTACGGCATTTGGTGTGTTTTGGGGGATTTTTATGCTCATCATTATGATGGGTGCCGGCGAAGGTCTGTATAACGGCGCAAGTCGTGATTTGGGTGATATGTCAACCAACAGCGTATTTATGTGGACCCGCAACACTACAATTCCTTACAAGGGGTTTCCGAGGGGCAGGTATTATCGTTTTAATAATGATGATACAAAGGCATTGCTGGATAATATTCCTGAAATAAAATATATCGCCCCAAGATTACAGGGCTGGAGCCGGGATGGGAATAATAATGTGGTTCGTGATGAGCGAACAGGAAGTTTTAATATTCAGGGCGATTATCCAGAGATCAATCTGATCGATCCGGTGAAAATTACCAAAGGTCGGTTTATCAATCATAACGATATTGATAATTTGCGGAAGGTCGCGGTAATTGGGTTAAATGTTTACCAGGAGATGTTTGAAACAGATGAAGATCCTATTGGTGAATATATTCGAATTCAAGGGGTGTATTTCCAGGTGGTTGGTATGTTCCAGTCAAAAAAGAACGATCAGCAGGCCGAAAGAGATAACCAGGCCATTTTTATTCCATTTACCACACTTCAAAAAGTTTATAATTACGGAGATATGGTGGGATGGTATTCCATTACAGCACGCGATGATGTGCATGTGGAAGTGGTGGAACCCAAAGCCAAGGAATTATTGAAACAACGCCATAGCATTCATCCCGATGATGAGCGTGCAGTAGGATCATTTAATTTTGATAAAGAGTGGAGTAAAATGACCAACTTGTTTTCCGGTATAAATATTCTGATCTGGATTGTGGGTGTCGGCACTTTACTGGCTGGCGTAATTGGCGTGAGTAACATTATGCTTATTGTGGTCAAAGAGCGAACACAGGAAATAGGCATACAAAGGGCAATTGGTGCACCACCGGTTCAAATCATTACACAGATTATTGTTGAATCTGTTTTTCTCACAGCCATTGCCGGTTATTTTGGTTTGGCAATCGGCGTTGGACTGCTTGAACTTGTAAACTTTGGATTGCAATCATCGGGTGCCGAGTCCAACATGTTCATGAATCCATCTGTTGATTTTACAAAAGCCATGTGGGCATTGACAATACTGGTTATTTCAGGAATATTTGCCGGGTTAATACCGGCAAGCAGGGCAATCAGTATCAAACCAATTGATGCATTAAGAGATGAAGTTTAATTTTAACAACTGATAAATTTTTAAACCATGAAGAAGTTTCTGAAGATATTTTTTTTAGTTGCGATCATAGGAGTGTTTTTTTACACCATTTACTTTTTATATGATAAATCGCAGGCAAAACCGGTGGTGTTTGAAACTACTACTCCTGATGTAACTAATATTGTGAAAAAAACGGTAGCTACCGGTTCGGTGGTTCCGCGTAAAGAAATTGAAATTAAGCCTAAGGTATCTGGCATTATTGAAGAATTATACACCATTGAAGGTAATTATGTAAAAAAAGGCGATTTAATTGCCAAGGTTAGAATAATTCCGAATATGGTGAATTTGAATAATGCTGAATCCCGCGTGAACAGGTCAAAAATAGCACTGGAAGATGCCCAGCGAAATTATGACAGGCAAAAGGAACTTTACCAGCAAAATGTGATCTCCAAAACTGATTTTGAAGCATATGAACTGCAATACAACAATGCAGTGGAGGAGGTGGAATCGGCTCAAAATAATCTCCAATTGATCAAGGAGGGACAAACGAGCCAGTCGGGTGAAAGTACAAACACCTTAATCCGCTCCACAATTGACGGTATGGTCCTCGATATTCCCGTTGAAATTGGAAATTCAGTGATCGAAAGTAATACCTTTAATGATGGAACCACTGTAGCCATTATTGCCGACATGGGGGAGATGATCTTTGAAGGCAAAGTTGACGAGAGTGAAGTAGGTAAAATCAAGGAAGGAATGGACCTTATCCTGACCATAGGCGCAATCAACGATGTCCATTTTAATGCCACCCTTGAACATATTTCTCCAAAAGGGGTTGAGGAAAATGGTGCCATCCAGTTTGAGATCAAAGCAGCAGTTGATTTGATTGATACCGTTTTTGTAAGAGCGGGCTATAGTGCAAATGCTGATATCGTGCTCGATAAACGTGATAGTGTATTGGCTATTAGTGAGGCTTTGCTGCAATTTGAAAATGATACCGCTTTTGTGGAAGTAGAAACAGAACCTCAAACTTTCGAAAAAAGAATTATTGAAACAGGCCTTTCAGATGGTATTAATATTGAAATTCTTTCAGGCTTAACCAAGGACGATAAGATTAAAAAACTGAACTAAATTAAGTTCTGGTACGGAATAACAACTTTTCCTACATAATTGAAGTCCCGTGAACACATGGGGCTTTTTTCTTGTTTTTGAAACAGAAAAAATTTATTTCCTTTGCAGTTCAATTATTGACTGTTTAATTCAAACTTTAAGAACAATGAAAAAACACATTTTCAATGCAGGTTTAGTCCTTTTAGTGCTTGCAGTTATTGTTACAGCATGTAAAAAGGATGATGATGACTCAACATCAACAAAAACAAACAAAGAGTACCTCACTTCAGGTTACTGGAAAATCACTGCGATGACAATTGATCCGGGCGTAAGCTTTGGGGGAACCACAATTACTGATCTTTACTCACAATTTCCATCGTGTACTAAAGACGACATCATGAAATTTAACTCCGACGGTTCAATTACGGATGATGAAGGTGCTACCAAATGTGATGTAAACGATCCGCAAACTACCAACGACGGTTCATGGGTAATGAGCCAGGATAATAAATCGTTTACTGTAAGTTATCCGGGTGAAGATGCTTTTACAATGACAATCATTGAGATCAGCGACACCAAATTGAAAGGCTCTTACACAGCTGTTGAAGATTGGGGTTCAGGCGCTTTAACTTATACTTATACGGTGACTTTTGCCAAACAGTAAAAATTAATTTAGACATAAAAAATCCGGTTGATCTTTCAACCGGATTTTTTTTACAATTTGATACAATAATAAACTAAATAGTTAGTTTTGTAACTAAAAATATAGTTAATGAAAGAATTAACGAAAGCAGAGGAGCAGGTCATGCAAGTTTTATGGTTGATCGGGAAGGGTTTTGTTAATGACATCCTTGAAAATTTTGATGAACCCAAACCGGCTTATAATACCGTCTCCACAATTGTCAGGATCCTTGAAAAAAAAGGATTTGTTTCGCATAAAGCTTATGGTAAAACATATGAATATTATCCACTCATAAGCAAAAAAGAATATTCCCAGGGATTTTTCAGAGGATTTGTAAAAAACTATTTCAGTGGTTCATACAAGGCGCTGGCCTCTTTTTTAGCCAATGATAAATCAATAAGTGTAGCCGAATTGGAAGAGATGAAACTGATGATGGAAAAAGAAATTGAAAAACAAAAAACGAAAAGCAATGAATAGTTTTATTGAATATTGGTTTCAATCCAGCCTGATCCTTAGCCTGTTTTTCATTGGATACCAGTTACTTCTTAAGAATGAAACAGGATTCAGCCAAAACAGATCATTTCTCATTCTTGGAATTTTGGTGGCGGCAATAACTCCTGGCCTGCCTTTATCTTTTTCCATGAATCAGGATGCAGCCAATACAGTGTGGCTTCAGGAAGTAATTATCCGTCCTGAAGGCATTGTCAATTCAATTGCATCCGGAATGTCTTCGAACGACATTTTGCTTTTCATCTATTTATCTGGTGTTTTTATGTTTTCAGTGAGGTTGATTTCGCAATTGCTTCATATTTTATTTCTTATTAAGAGATTTGGAATAATCAAAATCGGAAACGATAATATGGTATTGTTAACAGGTGATTATGCCCCATTCTCAATTCTTAACATGATCTTCGTTAACAAAGATTTATTAAATACTAATTCGATAGATAAAGTGATTGCACATGAAAGGGTCCATATTCGACAATACCATTCAATTGATTTGCTTCTGGTTGAGTTACTAACGATTTTCCAATGGTTTAATCCTTTCATCTGGCTTTATAAAAGGGTAATAAAAACCAATCATGAATATCTGGCCGATCGGGGTGTTCTGGAAGGCGGTATTAATAAAATGAGCTATCAGAATCTCCTCTTAAACCAGGTATTTGGCATGCAGATTAACTATTTAACAAATAATTTCAATCATTCAACAATTAAAAGAAGATTAACTATGATGTCAACAATTAAAAATTCGAACAAATCGGTATGGAAGTTCCTGTTCCTTTTACCGGTTACAATTATCCTTGCTGCATTAATAACTGTAACTTTGAGTAATCCGGTAAGTGCCCAGGATAAACAAGCCAAAGCTCAGGCTAAAGAATCTCAGGAAGCTCAAACAGATGAGGAACCCATTTTTATGGTAGTTGAAGAGATGCCGACTTTTCAAGGTGGCCATGAGGCACTAAGTCAATATTTAAGCACACATATTAAATACCCTGAAGAAGCCAGGGCTAATGGTGTTGAGGGGAAGTGCCTGGTTACCTTTATTATTGAAAAAGATGGTAGTATATCAAATGTTAAGTTGCTCAGGGGCTTTGATGATGCCTGTGATAATGAAGCTTTGCGGGTAGTGAAAAGCATGCCGGCCTGGAATCCCGGAAAACAGCGGGGAAAAGATGTTAGGGTGCAATTCAATATGCCCATTCAATTTAAACTTGATAATGCGAAAAAAACTGAAGAGAAAAAAGGATGATCTGAAAACTGCCACCAGTTCATTGAATTCTAATAGACTATGAAAAAAATATTGCTTATCGTCATTTCCATGGTTTGGATTGTTGGTACCCAAGCCCAGTTATTTAATAAAAAGGTTAACCGATTTGGAGAGGATGGTTTAAAAACTGGCAAATGGATAACCTACTGGGATGAAGAGGAAAAAGTACCAATGTCGATAGCCCGTTTTGAGCATGGCAAAGAAATAGGGGTAAGCAAAGAGTTTCATCAAAACGGGGAATTACGGATGAAGTTCCGCCATCAAAAGGATCGTATTCGGGTAAAATATTACTCTAAAGAGCGAAAACTGGAGCAAAAAGGCTGGGCCCGAATGGAATATTCCAAAGATAATGTCAGATATTACTGGCATGGGAAATGGAAATTCTATAATGATAAACGAAAACTGGTTCGTGTTACCATGTATCAAAACGGAGAAGAAGTGCTATCAGCTATTCAATAAACAATGATCCCGGAAATATTTTGCGTATATAATATGGTATAAAATATTCCGGGATCATTCTTTCTGTCCTTTTGTTTTCCCATTACAATAATGGCATTTACCTTTTAGAATTGTGTTAAAAAAGTCCTAAAGTTTTGGAAATAAAATTTTTATAAAACTTTTTTACCTACATTTGTATGTGTTAAATTTATCTTATATTTGCATAACAGTATCAAATTGGGAAATTTAATCCCGCACAGAAACAATAGAAAAACCAGACAAAAAACTCAAAGTCCTCATAATCAATGTTTTATTTAAGTGGCATAGGTTTCGTAAAGTTGTACACCAAGCAAATCAAGTGTATAATTTTAAATTTTAAAATCATGAGGACAATCTACATCACATTAATCGGAATCATTATCTCAATCAACGCTTTCGCTCAAATTTCAAATGATACAACCTATTCTAAAGAATGGAGCAATGCAAATCAGGAATGGATCAACTTCGATCGTATTATTTCAACTTATAACAATAACGTACTTGTGTCTGAATTAATCCAGGTTTATGAATATACCGAATGGATAAATTATAATGAGCGCGATTATTATTACAACAATGGCCAATTGGTAGTTGAAAAAGAAAAATTTTGGGATGACAACCATTCAGAATGGATTGAAAACTACCGTAAATTGTATGATTATGATGTTAATGGTAAATTATTGACCATTACTCATCAAAACATATTCAATGGAAATTATTTCAATTCTCAGCTGGAAACCATGAAATATTCTGCTGATGGTAAACTGATTGAAAAAGAAGTTCAAACCTATGATGAGGCATGGACAAACTTCCTTAAATACCAGTATTACTATAATGCAAGCGACCTGTTAATGGAAGAGAATTTAACTTACTGGGAAAATGACAAGTGGGGAGATGCAGCCTTTACTGTAAAAAAATCTTATGATAATAACGGCAATCTGGTTGAAAAAGTAAAAACCAAAAACAGCAATAATAAAGAAATCAATCTTGTTCGTGAAGAGTATGTTTATACAAACAATATGCTTTCAGAACAAATTATCTCAGAATGGAACAAATCTAAAAAACATTGGACTAACAAAAACAGGGCAGTTTACAATAGCAACTTAAACGGTTACGTTTGTTCAATGATGAACCAAAATAAAGATCGTAAAAACTGGACAAACTATTTGTTCACTGAATTTGCCGGATCAAATGAGCCTGTAACAGGACTCGAATTAGCAGACGGAATGACTTTTTCAGTATATCCGGTAAATTTTGGTAAATTAGCACGCATAGAATTTGACAATCCGCATAACGAAGAATATTTTGTACGCGTTATTGATGAAAACGGAAATCTGATGGGTTCAGTTTCAACTACTGATGATGTGGTTGCCATCGATGCCCGCAAATTCATCAAAGGAATTTATTTTGTAGAACTACAGGGTAGTAATTTATACTCGGGAAAATTCTCGATTAAATAGGACACCTTACCATGTAGATTACCTTACCTTGATTTGCTTAGCCACCCTTTATGGGTGGCTATGTTTTTTTATACCAAATGGTAATCTCCAAACTATGGGGATTAAATTAGAAAAATTGAACTTCTAATGAAGCAGGATTAATCCTCAAACACCACCGTTAACAGTGTTTGCCCAACAGCTTTAAGCGTTTGCCTGCTTATTTGATCCATGTTGTCAGTTGAAGTGTGCCAGTGATCAAAAAAACTTCCATTTGTTGAATTGGGATCAAGGTGGATAATATCAATGGTAGGAATCTTTAATATGTCGTTGATGTATTTATGGTCATCTTCAATATAGCCGCCCTGTTCGAATAAAAAATGCTGGGAATAACCAATTCTGTGGGCCGTATTCCAAACTTTTTTGAGCAATCCAGGTGCATAATAAAGTGAAAAGCCTTCCATGAGAAAGGTTGCATCCTTTGCCCCAACCATATCCAGTAAAATCCCATATTTTGCAAAATAACCGGGGATATGCGTGTTTCGTGACCAGTATTGTGAACCCAATCCCCACCAGTCGCCTTCACCGCGTTGTTGCGAATCTTGTGGCGGGCCATAATCTTCCAGATCGAAAAGGATTATATCTATTCCAACTTCAGGCTGATTAGTACTTAATTGCCTTGCAATTTCAAGTAACACGCCAACTCCACTGGCACCATCATTGGCCCCATCGATGGGAGTTTTATGAAATTCAGGGTTTTCGTCGTGATCAGCATAGGGCCGGCTGTCCCAGTGAGCACACAAAAAAATCCGGTCAGCATTATCTGGATTAAAGGAGGCGATGATATTTTTACCTTTAAGGGTTTCACCGTTATAGGCACGAGCCTTATATTTCTGAACATAAACCGAATCAGTAAACCTTTTTAATGTAATGGTAAGGTAATCTGCACAAGCATCATGTGCCTCAGTTCCAGGGACCCTGGGGCCAAAATCCACCTGTTTTTGAATATAAGCATAGGCAGAGTCACTGTTAAAGTTTGGGACTTCTACAGTATTCTTCCTATTATCTTTATTTTTAGTTTTTCCTGAGTTTTCGTTGCCACCGCAGCTATACAATAAAATGACTGCCATTACCAGGAAATATTCAAATCGAAATTTCATAAATTAAAAAGTTAAGGTAAAGACCGTACCCTCATCGGGTTTTGATTTAACAGAAATGGACCCTTTATGAAGAGACATTATCTGACGCGAAAGGCTTAAGCCAATTCCTGAGCCCTCCTTTTTTGATGTAAAGAAAGGCATAAATATTTTATCGACGATATCGGGTTTTATCCCGGTTCCATTATCTGCAACTTCGATCAAAGTTCGGTTATTTTGATTATTATAGGCAATCAACGAAATTTCAGCCGAATCATTATTTTTTACCGCGTCAATGGCATTTAATACCAGGTTTATTATCACCTGATCCAATAAGTCAGGGTCAGCTGTTAGCATTAATTCATCGGGATAAACTTTGCAATTGCAAGTAATATTCAGCTTATCGATTTTGGGCTTGAGCAATTGTTCGGCCCTTTCAAAAGCCGATTTGATCGGAAAATATCTGAAATTTGGCTGAGGGATCCGGGTTAAGTTTCGATAAATATCTACAAAGTTTAAAAGCCCTTCACTGCGTCTTTTTATAGTCATTAATGCATTTTCCACATTTTCGATGTCTTCTTCGTCTATCTTCCTGATCTTATGTTTGGGCTCTGTATCATCGATCATTAACTCATGGATTGTGGCTGCCAGTGAACTGATAGGAGTTATAGAATTCATGATCTCATGGGTTAAAACCCGGATCAGTTTCTGCCACGATTCAATCTCTTTTTCCTCAAGTTCGGCATGGATATCATGAAAAGCCACCAGCACAAATTCTTCGCCACGCATCCTGAACTCAGTGGCATACATGGATAATTGCTTGATTTCATCCTCTGTAAATATCTTGATCAGCATTTTATCACCCGCCTTAAGCTTCATCATGGTTTCCGGAAGATCTTGTTTTACACTCCCCAGGTCATTAATATTCCGTATGATATTTTTGCGTAGCAAGCGTTTGGCAGCATTGTTATACATATCGATCCGACCTGTTGAATCAAAACAAATGATCCCTATATTGATGTGCTGAACTACCGTTTGTAAATAATTATAATGCTCTTCTTTTTCCGCCCTGTTTTTCTTGAATTCTTCCATCACCTCGTTGAATGACTTACTCATCTTCTCAAAACTTTTTCCCATGTTTTTATCAGAAAAAGTGGTGGAAAAATCGGCATAACGGATGCTGTCGAAAAACTGTGAAAGTTTATAATTAGTGCGGTTTACGTATAGTATCAACAAGTATACCTGGAAAGCGATCACCACCGCTAAAATGATGCTGCTTACCTCATGCCTTGCAATGGTGAGCAGGTAAAAAAACAAAAATATACTGGCTGCAATGAGCAGTATCCGGGTGATGATGATCAGGTAAAATCGTTTAAATACCATATTTTTCGAGTCTGCGGTAAAGTGATGCGCGGGTAAGGCCAAGTTCTTTGGCAGCTTTGCTGATGTTGCCGCCATGTTTATCAATCACCTTGCGGATCAGCATTTTTTCTGTTTCCTCAAGATTCATCGAAGGGGTGGTGATGTCGGTAGTTTTATTGTCGTCCATCTGCGAAAGGAAAAAATCATGGGGTTCAAGCACATTGGATTCGCTCATGATCACTGCTCTTTCTACGGCATGCTGAAGCTCCCGGATATTTCCCGGCCAGGTATGTTTTTCGAGCCTTTTCATGGTGGAAGGACTTACCCGTTTTGCCGATTGATTGTATTTTTTTCCATAAATTTTTAGAAAATGATCGATCAGATCGGGTAAATCTTCAAGCCGGTCACGAAGTGGTGGCACCTTTACTTCCACCGTGTTGATCCTGTAAAGCAAGTCCTGCCTGAATTTATTCTCATTCACCATTTGGTAAAGCGGCATGTTGGTAGCACAAACCAACCGAACATCAATCGGGATTTCTTTGTTGGTTCCAAGCCTAACCACCTTGCGGTTCTGCAAAACACTTAACAATTTGCTCTGTAACCCAAGAGATAAATTTCCAATCTCATCCAAAAAGATGGTTCCCTTGTGAGCCGCTTCAAAACGTCCGGCGCGGTCTTCCTTTGCATCGGTAAAGGCGCCTTTTTTAAAACCAAACAATTCACTTTCGAAAAGCGATTCGCTGATAGCTCCCAGATCCACAGAGATAAAAACTTCGTTGCTCCGGTTGGATGCTTTGTGAATGGCTCTTGCGATCAACTCTTTACCGGTTCCGTTTTCGCCTAAAATCAAAACATTGGCATCGGTTTTAGCCACCTTTTGAACGGAGCCAAGCACCTGGTTCATGGCGGGCGAAGTTCCGATAATATCGGCATACGACTGATCCTGATCGGCCATCATCACCTTTTGGCGGCTGCGCAGGTTTTCCAGTTCCTTCTTCGATTCGCGAACCTTTAAATTGGCGGTGATGGTGGCCAGCAGTTTTTTATTTTCCCAGGGTTTGAGCAGGAAATTGGTAGCGCCCTGTTTGATCCCCTGAACAGCAAGTTCGATATCGCCATAACCGGTGATGAAGATCACCACTGCAGCCGGGTCGATCTCAAGGATCACGTTGAGCCAGTGAAAACCCTCCTTGCCGCTGGTGGCATCTTTTGAGAAATTCATATCGAGGAGGATCACATCGTAATTTTCCACTGCCAGCAGGTTGGGAATATTATCGGGTTCCTTTTCGGTGTGAACGATGTTGAAATGTTGTTTGAGGAATAGTTTTGCGGCCAGCAACACATCCTGATCATCATCCACGATCAGGATCTTAGCATCAATTTTATCCATGTGTTAAATCCGTTTTTGGTAACCAATTGTCAATTAGCACAAAGATAATTAAATTGTTCGGAAACGGACAATCTTAAATCGGGAAATTCAAATATTAATTTGAACAGTTTTAATGACTTTCAAATCAATTAGACCTACTGTTTTAAAATCTTTTCTGAAGAAATGACCTTCTTGCCGGAATCCAAAACGGTTACTACATAATAACCCTGATTTAAATTTTGTATGCTTATTTGATTTAACCCTGTACTCAATTTTTGTTGTAGTAATAGTGCGCCTTTTAAATCTCTGATTTCAACAAATCCGTGATTTAAATTAATGCACTCAACAGTAACTTCGTGATTAGCCGGGTTGGGATATATGCTTACTTTTTCAGTATTGGATTGTTGATTTTCGAAACCACCCGTTGTCAGATCACAATCCACCAGTATTGTATTTAAAGTTCCATCATTATTAACTGAAATTTTCCAGCATTGCCCATCAGGTGATTTTAGTATTAGTCCGGCATTTTCGTCCTCAATCATGATGTCGCCGTTTACCTGAAGTTTAGCTTTTGGAACAAGTGTTCCGATCCCAACATTAGCTCCTTCATCGTTAAAAATATAATCGCCGGCTGTTTTGAAATAGAGTTTCCCATACATGGCCTTTAATCCATAAGCAGTTGTTCCGAGCCAAAGGTCAGCACCGTTATAACCGCCAAATGAATGAGCTTCAATAAATAATGTGGCAGGCTCATCTTCATCGGATTTGATATGTAATTTTGCTTGTGGGTCGGTTACATCGCCAATGCCTATTTTCCCAGTATAACCTGGACCTGTACCCCCTACAAATAAAGTAGGTTTTTCAGATCCAAATCCTATCATTAAAGATTTAGATATACTATTTTTTAACATTTGTGTTTCTTCATTTCCTGCACCAGAGCCAATTACCATTGATTGTAGACCATAGGATGCAATTGAATGACCAATTGTAACTGAGTAAGTTCCCTCTGAAATACAATTAGCTCCGTAGGAAAATGAAAGAGATCCGCTTGATACGCTTTCGTACCCTCCGGCAAATAAATAATCCCCGGATGCTGTGGTACCCTGACCGATTTCGCTGGCATAGGTTCCTGGTGGGTCACCGCTGTTATCGCATTGGGTGCAGGATTGTGAATACAATTGAACGGAATAAAAGCTGAAACCTAATAAGATTAGAAAGGAGATCTTTTTTTTCATTGTTTTGAAAATTATGGGTTATAAAAATCTAATGAATTTACATCGCTTCACAGAACTTTGAAAATGATCTGGTTGAAAGGTCAAACATAACAAAATAATCTTTTGGAATCAATATAAATAGTGATCCGATCGATTAATTCATTCCGAAATAATTGCTACAATAACTCATTTGCCAAATTCGCCAGCTCCGAGCGCTCTCCTTTTTCCAGCCTGATGTGGGCGTAAATCTCATGGTGTTTGATTTTGTCGATGAGGTAAGAGAGGCCGTTACTTTGCGAGTCTAAGTAAGGCGTGTCGATCTGGTAGATATCACCGGTAAAAATGATCTTGGTTCCCTCGCCTGCACGGGTAATAATGGTTTTTACCTCGTGGGGGGTAAGGTTCTGGGCTTCGTCCACGATAAAACAAATATTGGAAATGCTTCTCCCGCGGATATATGCCAATGGCTGGATCAGCAGTTTTTCCGATTCCAGCGCCTCGGTGATCCGTTTGAACTCTTTGTCTTTTTCGCTGTATTGGTTTTGAATGAATTTGAGGTTATCCCAAAGCGGCTCCATGTAAGGATTCAGCTTCGATTTGATATCTCCCGGAAGGTAACCAATGTCCTTATTGCTCAGCGGCACAATCGGCCGGGCAAGAAATATCTGTTTAAAGTTCCGTTTTTGTTCCAATGATCCCGCCAGCGCCAGCAGGGTCTTTCCGGTTCCGGCAACACCCTGTAGGGTTACCAGTTTAATATTTGAATTCATGATGGCATGCAAGGCAAAAACCTGTTCGGCATTGCGGGGCATAATTTTATAAGCCGGCCTTTTTTCTACCCGTTCTACCTTTTCAAGCCGCGGGTTATAATATGCCAGCACCGACGACTGATCATTCCGAATGATAAAATAGTGATTCGGGATCGGTTTGTCAATGCCGATATCTCTGGCGTCTACCAGGCCATCCGCATAAATTTTGTCAATCACCTCCGGATTTACATTTTCAAGGTAGGAAATCCCTGAATACAATGACTCAACATCCTTGATCTTGCCGGTTTCAAAATCCTCGGCAGGAATATTCAACGATTTTGCTTTAATGCGCAGGTTTACATCTTTGGTTACCAAAATGACTTTATAACCGGGCTTCTCCTCATTTAAACAGAGCGCAGCATTTAGGATGCGGTGATCAGGTTTGTCATCGCCAAAAACCTTGATCGCATTCAGCCCATTGGCCGGAGTTTCATTCATTTGTACCTTGAACATACCCAATTTTGAACCTTCCAGTTGGATCCATTCCTGCAAAGTGCCTTTGGTCGAAAGCCGGTCCATGATCCGGATAAACTCCCGCGCCTCGAAATTTTTGGTTTCATTGCCTTTCTTAAAATTATCCAGTTCTTCCAGCACGGTAATGGGGATTACCACATCGTTGTCGTCGAAGCTGTTAATGGCGTTGTGATTATATAAAATAACCGAAGTATCAAGGACGAAGATCTTTTTTTGTGCTTTTTTGCGCGGCATATGCTCAGGTATTTAATGTCAGGTAAAGTTAGCGATTATTCGGAATGTTGTTGGAAAAAACCGGGGAAATTAGCTGACATGTTTTGTCTATCTTTGTTGAATACTCATAACATTTTCAAATTTATTTTATGTCGGAACCAAAAAAACTCTTCCTGCTCGATGCCATGGCATTGATTTACAGGGCTTACTTTGCATTCAGCAAAAATCCTCGGATCAATTCAAAAGGATTTAACACCTCTGCCATTTTTGGATTTACCAATACACTTTTTGATGTCCTTAAAAATGAAAAGCCAACACATATCGGCGTTGCTTTTGATACCATGGCACCCACGCAGCGGCACACCGAGTTTGTGGATTATAAAGCCAACCGCGAATCGATGCCGGAGGATCTGGCCAAATCAATTCCTTACATTAAAAAACTGCTCGAAGGATTTAATATTCCGATTTTATATGCAGACGGATACGAGGCCGATGATGTGATCGGCACGTTGGCAAAAAGGGCTGAAAAGGAAGGTTTTATTACCTACATGATGACTCCCGACAAGGATTTCGGGCAATTGGTTTCTGAAAATATTTTCATGTACAAACCTGCTCGCATGGGCAATAAGGCCGAGATCATGGGGGTGAAGGAAGTGTGCGAAAAGTTTGAAATTGAACGTCCTGAACAGGTGATCGATATCCTTGGTCTTTGGGGCGATGCTTCCGATAATATTCCCGGAATTCCCGGTGTTGGCGAAAAAAGGGCCAAAGAGCTGATCGCTGAATTCGGAAGTATGGAAAATGTGTTTGAAAACACCGATAAGCTAAAAGGGAAACTGAAGGAAAATGTGGAGAATTTTAAAGAGCAGGGCTTGCAATCGAAAATGCTGGCCACCATTATTCTGGATGTACCTGTTGAATTTGATCCCGACAAACTGGAAATCAATGAACCCGATCCTGATGCCCTGAAAACACTTTTTGATGAACTTGAATTCAGGGGAATTGCCCAACGCATTTTTACGGATATGTCGGTAAAAGAAGGTTCCCCAATTACTGTTCAGGGGGATTTATTCGCTGAAGGTGCAGATAGCGATGCAACAGAATTGAAAACCATTGAGCAAACAGAACATACCTATCATTTGGTCGAAACTGCCGAACAGCGTAAAGCGCTGATCAAAAAGCTTGAAAAGGCAAAAATGATCTGTTTTGATACGGAAACCACAGGGATTGATGCCCATCAGGCAGAACTGGTGGGGATGTCGTTTGCCCTTGAACCGGGCGAAGCCTGGTTCGTGATCCTGCCCGAAAATTATCATGAATGCCGGGAAATCGTGCATGAATTTAAACCTGTTTTTGAAAATGATAAAATCGAAAAGACCGGACAAAACCTGAAATACGATATCACCATGCTCCGCTGGTACGAGGTGGAGGTGAAAGGGAAGCTGTTTGATACCATGCTGGCGCATTACCTCATTCAGCCCGATATGCGGCACAACATGGATTTGCTGTCGGAAACTTATTTGAATTACAAGCCGGTTTCCATCGAAACGCTGATTGGGAAAAAAGGTAAAAATCAATTAAGTGTACGAAGCGTTGAAGTGCGTAAATTGAGTGATTATGCCTGTGAAGATGCCGATATTACTTTGCAGTTGCGGCATGCCCTTGAACCGGAATTAAAAGAAGCCGGAGCTTTGGCGCTTTTTGATGAAATGGAAGTGCCGCTGGTGCCCGTGCTGGCTGCCATGGAATCGGAAGGTGTAAAATTGGATATTCAAGCCTTACGGGATTATTCAAAGCAATTGGAGACTGAAATTGGTGAGCTCGAAAATGAAATTCACAAGCAAGCCGGAGAGGATTTTAATATTGCTTCACCAAAGCAGATGGGGGAGGTGCTGTTTGAAAAAATGCAGATCGTGGATAAGGCCAAAAAAACAAAAACCGGCCAGTATTCAACCAGTGAGGATGTGTTGCAAAAGCTGATCAACAAACATCCCATCATCCAGAATATCCTGGATTACCGTTCGCTCACAAAACTTAAATCGACTTATGTGGACACCCTGCCTGACATGGTCAATCCCCGAACCAAGCGGATCCATACTTCCTACAATCAGGCGGTGGCAGCCACCGGCCGGCTGAGTTCCAATAATCCAAACCTGCAAAATATTCCAATTCGTACCGATCGTGGGCGGGAGATCAGAAAAGCCTTTGTTCCGCGAAATGATCAGTTCACTTTACTCGCAGCCGACTATTCCCAGATTGAATTGCGCATTATTGCTGAACTCAGCGAAGACGAAGGAATGATCAAAGCTTTTAATGATGGGATTGATATTCACACAGCCACGGCTTCCAAAGTTTATGGCGTGGAT
>JAGQVE010000021.1 GCA_020438105.1 Bacteroidales bacterium | reverse complement strand
ACGATCACAAAATTAAGCAGGGGATCGATATCTTCACGTTGTGATTCATTGAGCGCTTTTTCAAAATTCATCAAAATCCGGTTGCGCAGGTAAATGGCTTCCGATACCGATTTCATCGGGATGGTATTTTTGATGATTGACTCCATTCCAAAATAGTTGGTGGAAACACCCATTGCCAGCACCAGGTAATCATATTGCATGGTTCCGATGTCGGTTTCTATCATTTTATCATCTGAGTTTACTTTAAGTAGCGAAGCCATCCTGAAGTGGATATTGGGTCGTTTTTGAAAAATTTTACGCAGTGGAAAGGAAATGCTGGAAGGTTCAAGTCCGGCAGTGGCTACCTGGTAAAAGAGCGGTTGAAACTGATGGTAATTATGCTTATCTATTAACACTATTTGATAGGGGCTATTGGCCAGTTTTCGGGCAAGTTTAAGTCCGGCAAATCCGCCACCTGCAATAATGATCCTTTTTTTCGTTGTTTCCGGAATGAATGCCTGTTTCATCAAACTTTTCCAACAATAACAAAAACCTGTTGTTAATGTTTTCACAATTATGTTAAAGATTTAAAAAATTGATTGATGCAAAGTCAGAGATTTCGTTCTTTAGTTCGTTTTTTTTGGTATTTGGCTTTTGCAATGAATGCCTTAATTCAAAAATCATTAAGTTGGTCCACATCGACCACCAACAGGAATGGTGTGATTGTGTTATAGCTGCGTAGAAAAGGTTTTATCGACATATTGATTTGTTTTAAAAGATTAATCATTCAAAATGAAAATGTTAACTTTGCGAAGTTGTGTAAAAATACCGTAAGTAGTTATTTAATAAAAAGTTCAAAATACATTTGAATATTTAAAAATAAATGCCGTTCTTTGCACTCCTTTTTGAAAAATTAGATTTAATAATCTGTAAAACACTGAGTGATGGCTAATGTATGTCAGATAACCGGAAAGAAAATGATCACTGGGAATAACGTTTCTCACGCTAATAACAGAACCAAGAGAAAATTTTATCCCAATCTTCAAACCAAGAAATTTTATGTTCCTGAGGAAGATAAGTATGTAACGCTTAAGGTTTCTACTTCAGGCATCCGTACGATCAATAAAAAAGGGATCTCAGCTGCTTTGAAAGAAGCCAAGGAAAAAGGATTCCTTAAATAGGATAAAGATATTTATTAGAAATGCTGTTGCTTTTGGGTAACAGCATTTTTTTTATCCGGGCATTTGGTTTATCGAAATAAATTGTAAAACATGCCGTTAACAATAATTAACCTCCGGGTAAAGCAAAGTCGATTATTTTTGCATGAAATGAAAATTGAAAATCTACTCTTCATTTTTTGGTTGTTGGTATTCCCGGTGGTAATGGTTGATGCACAGGAGGAAGATGATAAAGATCCGTATGTGCAATTCTCAGGAATTGTAGTTTCGGCTGATAGTATTTCTTCTGTTCCGTTCACCAATATTATTATCAAAAATACGTGGCGGGGAACCGTGGCTGATTACTACGGCTACTTTTCATTTGTTGCCCGTAAAATGGATACCATTATTTTTTCGTCGATGGGATACAAAAGAGCAGAGTTTATCATTCCTGATACCATTCGTGGCGATCGTTACTCACTTATTCAGGTGATGAGCTCCGATACTATTGTTTTACCGCAAACGGTAATTTATCCCTGGCCTTCCCGTGAGGAATTTGTAGATGCTTTTCTTAATTTTGACGTCCCGGATGATGATTATGAACGGGCAAAAAAAAATCTGGCCGCATCTGAAATCCGGAAAATGGCAGAACAGTATCCGATGGATGGGAGCATGAACTTCGACTGGTCGATGCAGCAGCAGCAAAACCGCTTATATTATATCGGCCAAACCCAACCCATCACGGTACTTAATCCATTTGCGTGGGCACAGTTTATAAAAGCATGGCAGGAAGGTAAATTTAAACGCGACAAAGATTAAGAGGAATTTAAAAAGTTAAAAATGAGAGTAGTACTCCTGGTAATTTTCCTTGGATTTTTTACATCAGTTTTTGCGCAGGAAAAAGCAACCGTTTATGGTCGTATCACGGATGAATACGGAAGACCGCTTGAGTTCGTTAATGTTGCTATTTCAGGTTTGTCAGGAGGTACCACTACCAATGGTAAGGGCCGTTACGAGCTTGAAGTGCCGGCCGCAAAATCGGTTTATCTTGCATTTTCTTTTATCGGATACGAAAAACAGGTTGAGGAAATAAATCTTCAGCCGGGTGAAAAGGTAAGGATTGATAAAGTGATGGTGGAAACCCTTACGGTGCTTCCCACCTACGAGGTTCAGGACGAAAAGATCAGAACGTCAAATCTCAAAAGGATTGATCCGAAGGTGGCAGTAAATATCCCCACCTCGTCCGATCGAATTGCCACATTGATTAAAACACAACCCGGTGTATCCTCAAGCAATGAGCTAAGCTCACAATATTCAGTGCGCGGCGGTAATTTTGATGAGAATCTTGTTTATGTTAATGATATTGAAATTTACAGGCCTTTTTTAGTTCGTTCCGGTCAGCAGGAAGGCCTGAGCTTTGTGAATGCCGACCTGGTTTCCTCCCTGTTGTTCTCAGCAGGAGGATTTGATGCCAAATATGGCGATAAAATGTCGTCGGTCCTTGATTTACAATATAAAAAACCAACTGAATTCGGAGGCTCTTTTTCAGCCAGTCTGCTTGGTGGCTCAGTGCACCTGGAAGGCACCATGGGAAAAGAAGAAAAAAAGATTAAACCCTTTACTTACCTCATGGGCGTTCGGTATAAAACAACGCAATACCTCCTGAATGCACTGGAAACCAAAGGCGATTATAAGCCTACTTTTATTGATGTTCAGGGATTATTTACCTACCGGGTTTCAGAAAAAGTGGAAATGTCATTTTTAGGCAATATTGCCCGTAATAAATACAAACTGGTGCCCGAAACCCGTGAAACTGATTTCGGAACAGTGCAGCAGGCGCAGCGCTTAACCATTTATTTTGAAGGACAGGAAGTAGACGACTACCTGACTTACCTGGGCGGTTTTACAACCACCTATTCACCCGACCGGTTTACAAGGTTAAAATTGATCATTTCGGGTTATAATTCATTGGAATCGGAAAATTACGATGTGTTAGGTCAGTATTTCATTGGTCGGATTGAAAACAATCTGGGGAGTGAGAACTTTGGCGATGTGGTGGAATCGCAGGGTGTGGGTTCATTTCTTCAGCATGCCAGAAATGATCTGGATATAAAGGTTTTTAATATTGCCCACAGAGGAACCCGAATTGCAGGAAATAACTTTATTCAGTGGGGTGTAAAATTTCAGCGTGAAAATATTGATGACCGGATGAACGAATGGGTAATGATCGATTCGGCTGGATATTCTTTGCCACGCCCAGCTGATTCTGTTGGATATGTGGACCCAAATGCACAACCCTACAACCCTTTTGAGCTTTATGAGCAGATTGTCACATCTGCCCAATTGCAATCCAATCGTTATACCGGCTTTATACAAAATACCTGGAATGCCAATGTGGATACGGCAAAATTTACTTTAACCGCCGGAATTAGGGCAAATTACTGGGATTACAATAATCAACTGGTGGTGAGCCCGCGGGCGACTGTTTCGTTCAAGCCAGATTGGGAAAGAGATATCCTGTTCCGCTTTTCTGCCGGATTGTATTATCAACCTCCTTTCTACCGTGAACTCAAAGATTTGGACGGAACCATTAATTCCGATCAAAAAGCGCAAAAATCGTATCATTTTGTAGCAGCCAGCGATTTAAACTTCGAGGCATGGGATAGGCCTTTTAAGTTTGTAACAGAGGTATATTATAAATATCTTGCCAACCTGGTACCTTACCTGGTGGATAATGTCAGGATCCGCTATTATTCCTTTGATCAGTCGGTGGGATATTCAACCGGAATTGATTTTAAAGTAAACGGTGAATTCGTAAAGGGTGTGGAATCCTGGGCCAGTTTGTCATTCCTGTCTACCAAAGAGGATATCAAAGGCGATTATTATATCAATTCGGAAGGCAACAGGGTAGAGCCGGGTTATATCCCCAGACCTACCGATCAGCATGTTCAATTTAGCATTTTATTCCAGGATTATCTGCCGATGAATCCTACCTATAAAATGAGTTTGACTTTACTTTTCGGAAGCAGTTTGCCCTTTGGGCCTCCCAACTCTCCAAAATACCAACACACACTTCGGATGCCGCCTTACCGCAGGGTTGACATCGGTTTTTCGAAAGAGTTGATAGGAACCCATTCCAGGTTTAATGCTTCCAGTCCATTCCGGTTTTTCAAAACCATGTGGGTAACAGCAGAGGTCTTAAATTTACTTCAGGTTAATAATACAGTATCGTACATTTGGGTAACAGATATTTATGGCAGACAATATGCGGTTCCCAATTACCTTACCCCTCGTCAGTTGAATATAAAACTGGTGGCGGAGTTTTAGCCCGGCCAAAAAGCAGAAGTAATAGTTAATAGTGGCTTAATATTTCCGGTATATGTACACATCCACATGTTTGGTTGTTCCCACAGTGAACTCCCCGTATTTATAGGAAATTAATTCAGAATCTTCATCAGCAGATCCATTTCCCAGGTTAACGGCATGGGCATCTACCCAAACTTTATCTTCCGAATTCCGCAAATTGTATCCTACCAATCCCGATTCCAATATTCCTGAAGCATTTGTCGGGCCACTGAATTCAAAATTGCCCTTAGTAGCTGCACCGCATGGTTCTTTATATATCCAGAAATTGACCTGCTGGCCGGCAATTGGATTGTTATCTTTATCAAGTACATGAACGGTTGCCCGGATGTTGACCTGAATTTCCGGTTTTACAGTTGAATCACATGGATCCGATTCTTCTTCAGTACATGAAATGATTGTAGCTAACAAAATGATTAGCAAACCGGCAGAAATTGGGTAAAGCTTTTTCCTCATTGTTTTTGATTTAAGTTAAAAAATAAATATTCTATACCCGGAATTGTATTCAAATTAACGCAAGAACCGAAAAATTAAGAAGTATTTATAGTAACAGAGGATATCAATAGTCATGGTCTTGTTCCGCTTGGCGGTTTTATCTCGGAACAATAGTATCGGCTAATTTACAAAAAAATTAAGTCAAAACATTCAAAAGAATTGGATCCATAATTATGATAGATTATAAAACTTGTACTGCAATTTATTTTATTCAGTAGGAAATTAGTTAAGGCACTAATGCTTAGAAATCAAAAATTGCAAAACTTACATAGATGAGTCCTATTTTACCAACATATAGGTATCGCGGGCAATGGCCAGTTCTTCGTTGGTTGGTATTACCACCACCTTCACTTTACTGTGTTTGGTGCTGATTTCCGACTCTTTCGAGCGAAGACCATTATTGGCATTTGCATCGAATTCCAGGCCCATATACTCAAACCCGCTGCAAATGGCTTCCCGCGTTTGGTCACCATTTTCGCCGATGCCACCGGCAAATACGATGATATCAACGCCTCCCATTGCGGCGGCATAAGCGCCTATATATTTCCTTACCCGGTAATGAAACATATCCAAAGCCAGTTGTGCACGATCATTTCCAGCTTCGGCTGCCTGTTCCAGTTCACGCATATCGGGTGAAATGCCTGAAATACCCAGTACGCCACTCTCTTTGTTGATCAGCTTGTTCATCTGATCTATGCTGAGGTTCTCACGGTCAGCAATGTACAGCAAAGCCCCTGCATCCACATCTCCCGTGCGCGTGCCCATGATCAGGCCTTCGTTGGGTGTTAACCCCATGGAAGTATCCACTGATTTACCATTTTTAATGGCCGCAATGGAAGATCCATTCCCCAGATGGCAGGTGATGATTTTCATCTCATGGATATTTTTACCCAGAAGTTCACAGGCGCGATGAGCGATGTATTTATGGCTGGTGCCATGAAAGCCGTAACGACGGATCTTGTATTTATCATAGAGCCGGTAGGGTAGGGCGTATAAATATGCTTCCTTCGGCATGGTTTGATGAAAGGCTGTGTCGAAAACACCTACCTGAGGTGTGTCGGGTAACAACTCATTGATGGCATAAATACCCTGCAAGTTAGGTGGATTGTGCAAAGGAGCCAGGTCAATATTGCGTTCCAATGCCTCGATAACTTCTTTAGTTATAGGTACACTACCGCTAAAATCTTCACCACCATGCACTACTCTATGACCAACGGCATCAATATGTTTAACATCTTCCAGGATGCCAATTTCATCATTGGTTAATATTTCGATTACCGTTTTAATGCCTTCGGTATGATTCTTAATCGATTTTTCAAATTTAATCTTCTCGCCATCACTTCCTGTATGGATCACTGCCGAACCTTCGAGTCCGATTTTGTCAACAAGACCTTTTGCCATCACATTTTGTTCTGGCATTTCGATGAGTTGATACTTAATGGATGAGCTCCCGCAGTTCAAAACAAAGACTTTCATAGTTATTTATAGTTCAAAATTCAGGCGGCGAAATTAGAAAGCCTTTTTGGCTAAACCAAGCTTATTGTTATTTTTTTAACAAATAATTTAGTGCTGGAACTCAGTACTTATTTAGATTGCTGATAAATTAGCAAAACCTTTCTTTTATAGGAAAAATTTATTATAATTTTGCGCCAATTGTTAATCAAATAACAATAAAAGTACAGACAAATTAAAAGACAAAGTGTATGAAAAAACTGGTTTTATTTCTGGTTTTATCCCTCCCTGTATTAAGCTTTGCTCAGGAAGAAAAAGATTTCGGTATTAAGTTCAGTGGATTTGTGAAAAGTGATGTGTTTTTCGACTCGCGTCAAACCATTGATGCTCGTGAAGGACATTTCCTTTTGTATCCCGCCGGAGAATCATTGGATATGAATGGCGATGATCTTAATGCGAAAGCAAAACTGAATATTTTATCCATTCAAACGCGTCTTACCGGCAAGATCACCGGTCCTGATGCTTTTGGTGCTAAAACTTCAGGATTGATTGAAGGTGCCTTTTTTGGTAATATCGGAACCGATATCAATGGTTTTCGTTTGCGGCATGCTTTTGTAAAGTTAACCTGGACCAATACTGAATTATTGGTTGGGCAGTACTGGCATCCCATGTTTATTACCTCATGTTATCCGGGTACTGTTTCTTTTAACACGGGAGCGCCCTTTCAACCGTTTTCCCGTAATCCTCAGATCAGGTTATCGCAAAAACTTGGTGATTTCAAAGCAATCCTAACCGCAATGGAACAGGTTGATTTTGTTGATTCCGGCCCAGTGGGAGGAACACCTGGGATAAAAATGGCCTCACCAAAATTCCTGATCAATTCGGCAATGCCAGAATTTAACCTGCGTTTTGAGTACAATAAAAAGACGGATAATGGCAATGAGTTTTTAGCCGGCGTTGGTGGTAATTATAAAATGCTCACACCACGTTTAGCTTCTACCATAATTAATGTTACCTCTGGGCCGGAAAACTATAAGGTAAACGAAACTGTATCAGGAACCTCATTCATGGCTTATTTGAAATATAAGTGTGAAAAACTTACCTTTAAACTTGAGGGCGTTATGGGCCAACTGATGCAGAGTATGACCATGGTTGGTGGATATGCTGTAACTTCCTTTGATGCAACAACCGGTGAGCAGGAATATGCACCCATCAAAACCACCTCTTTCTGGGGTGAAATCAGTACCAATGGAACCAAAGTGCAATATGGTTTATTTGGAGGTTATACCAAAAACAATGGTATTGGTGATGATGTAATGGGTGAATATTATGCCCGTTCGCAAAATATTGATTATGTTTACAGGGTATCTCCCAGGGTGATCATAAATTCAGGACGATTCAGAGTAGCTCCTGAAATTGAATATACGGTTGCAGCTTATGGAACTAACGATGAGGATGGCTCAGTAAAAGATGCAAAAGAGGTTGCCAATTTCCGGTTTTTAGTTGGTGTATATTATTTCTTTTAATCCACGAACATAAAAAGTACAATTAACAATATTCTTTAAAAACTTTAATCATTTAGCTATGACAAATAAAATCACAAGTTTTGCCGAGTATTTGGAAAAATACAGGGACAGTGTTGCTGATCCTGAAGGCTTTTGGGCTAACATCGCCGAAACTCATTACTGGAGAAAAAAATGGGATCAGGTACTCGACTGGTACTTTGAAGGCAAAGATGCTCCCCATGTAAAATGGTTTGTAAATGGTAAACTGAACATCACTGAGAATATTTTCGAACGGAATTTATTCCAGCGTCAGGATCAGTATGCCATCATCTGGGAGCCCAATGATCCGAAAGAGAAAGAAGTAAAACTGACTTACAAAGAGCTTTTTGAGAAAGTTCAGGAGTTTGCAAATGCATTGATCAAAGCCGGAGCGAAAAAAGGCGACCGTATTGCCATTTACCTCCCGATGATCCCTGAGTTGGCCATAGCTATGCTGGCTTGTGCACGTATCGGTGCTATTCACTCCATTGTTTTTGCAGGATTTTCTGCTAATGCGCTGGCAGACAGGATTAACGATGCTGAATCAAACATAGTGATCACTTCTGATGGTGCTTATCGTGGAACCAAAAGCATTCCGCTGAAATCCATCGTGGATGAGGCTGTTGAAAATTGTCCTTCAGTTAAAACTACCATCGTGTACAAACGTACCGGCGATCCTGTTACCATGGTCGACGGACGCGATATCTGGTGGAGCGATTTGATCCAGGGTGTTTCCAAAGAGAACAAAGCTGAGATCATGGATGCCGAAGATACCCTGTTTATTCTTTATACCTCCGGATCAACCGGAAAACCAAAAGGGGTATTGCATACCACAGCAGGATACATGTTATATGCTGAGTATACCTTTAAAAATGTATTCCAGTATAATGATGGCGATATTTACTGGTGTACCGCCGATATCGGCTGGGTAACCGGTCACTCCTATATCGTTTACGGACCGCTGCTTTCAGGTGCCACTTCCATCATGTTCGAAGGTGTACCTACCTGGCCGGATGCCGGACGTTTCTGGGAAGTAGTTGCCAAATATAAGGTGAACCAGTTCTACACAGCTCCTACTGCCATCCGTGCACTGGTTGCACAAGGCAATGAATGGGTAACCAAACATGATCTTTCATCCTTGAAAGTTTTAGGTACAGTTGGTGAGCCGATCAACGAAGAAGCATGGCGCTGGTACCACGATGTAGTGGGTGGTGGCCGTTGCCCCATTGTTGATACCTGGTGGCAAACCGAAACCGGTGGTATTATGATCACACCATTAGCCGGTATTACACCTACCAAACCTTCATTCGCTACTTTGCCGCTTCCGGGTATCCAACCTGTGCTGGTCGATAATGAAGGTAATTTGCTGAAAGGTAATTCCGTTGAAGGAAACCTTTGTATCAAATTCCCCTGGCCGGGAATGCTGCGTACCACTTACGGTGATCACCAAAGATGTTATCAAACCTATTTCAGTACTTACAAAGGATTGTATTTCACTGGTGACGGGGCCAAACGCGACGAGGAAGGTTATTACCGAATTATGGGCCGTGTGGATGATGTTATCAATGTTTCCGGTCACCGCATCGGAACTGCTGAGGTGGAAGATGCCATCAATCAGCATCCAAAAGTGAATGAATCGGCTGTGGTTGGTTATCCGCACGAAATCAAAGGACAGGGTATTTATGCCTATGTTACCTGCGATGAGCTTTCAGATACAGAAATGCAAACCATCGAAAAAGAGATCCGCGATACCGTTAACAAGATCATCGGGCCCATTGCAAAACCTGATATGATCCAGATCGTAAGCGGACTTCCCAAAACGCGTTCAGGTAAGATCATGCGTCGGATTCTCCGTAAAATTGGTGAAGGCGATGCAACCAACCTGGGTGATACTTCTACCTTGCTCGATCCGGGTGTTGTCGAAGAGATCATTGGCGGCGCCAAGGTTTCAGTGAAACGATAGTTTCGATTATAATTACCAAAGACATCAGTCTAATGGCTGATGTCTTTTGGTTTAAGTCTTTTCCATATATGTAGAAATCTACTTTTATCATTTAAAAACAAGTGTGTGTTATGGAACAACAAAAAGTTATGAACAGATGGCTCGTTGTTATTGGAGCTATTCTAATTCAACTGGCCTTAGGTGCTATATATGCATGGTCGGTTTTTACACCCAAATTAACGGAAGTTGGCGGATCTTATGGGTTTTCTGCCGGTCAGGCAGCCTGGATATTTTCCGCCGGTTTATTCTTTTTTGCACTGGTAATGATCTGGGCTGGAAGAAAACTAGCTTCGATTGGACCACAGAAACTAGCGATGGCAGGTGGGATCATTCTTGGACTTGGATATATTCTTGCTGGTTTTTTTGGAAACAGTTTTGTTGCACAACTTATACTTATTGGAATAGTCGGCGGGTCAGGTATCGGATTAGCATATGTAGTTCCGATTGCGGTTGGTGTAAAATGGTTTCCAGATAAAAAAGGAATGCTGACCGGACTAGCAGTTGCTGGATTTGGTTTTGGTGCGACAATTTGGGTAAAATGGGCAGGTGCCTGGGGAGGAGGGCTGCTAAAAGATTTTGAGTTGTTTGGTCTTGATGAAGTGAGAAGCGTTTTTGTTCTTTATGGTTTTATATTCGCAGCCATGGTGCTGATTGGTAGTCTTGTAATGAAAGATCCTCCTGAGGGTTGGTTACCGAAAGGATACATTCCACCTGAGGCTGGCGCTGCCAAAGCTTCCGGACAAATTAATTTTGAAAGTGGAGAGATGCTGAGAACTCCACAGTTTTATATGCTATTTATCACCTTTGTATTTTCTGCATTGGCTGGTTTGATGGTAATTTATTGTATTAAGTTGTTTGGTATCGATTCATTAACTTTTTCAAAATTAGGGTCCCTTGATCCATCTAATTCAGATTTTGGGCCAACAAAAGAATGGGCAAGTGCAATTGCTGGCACTGCCATGGCAACTTATGCTATATTAAACGGTCTGGGACGAATAATTTGGGGGATTGTATCCGATAAAATAGGGCGTAGAATTGCTATTTTCTTAATGTGTTTATTTCAGGGAATCATTATGTTGTTTTTGTTTCAATTGGGTGCTGGAACTGCTTCATTTATTATAGCAGCCGCCATTATTGGATTTAATTTTGGTGGGAACTTTGCCTTATTTCCTGCTGCAACAGCTGATTTTTTTGGAAATAAAACTGTAGGGAAAAATTATGGCCTCGTCTTTTTTGCCTATGGCATTGCTGGGATTGTTGGTCCTCAACTTGCTGGAGTATTCAAGGATGCAGCAAAAGGTGCTGACAATCCATCAGCTTGGTGGACACCATTTATAATTGCTGGTATTGCTTGCATCATAGGTGCATTCATTATACTATTAATAAAAGCACCGAAAAAAGTTTAAAAATGACTAAGACGCTCTTCGGGGCGTCTTTTTTTTATGGACTTTAAAAGATTTAATATTTTTGATTTGATTATCAATTTAAAAAATAACCACAATTAAAGCCATACATTTTACTCATAAGTCTGATTTTTCTTGTTAAAAGTACATTTGCTCAGTTTTCAATTATAACAAGAAGTGACGATACACTAAATTGCATAACCTATGAAGTTTTTACGGATAGTGTTTTGTTATTGGTGGAGGATGAATTTGAATGGCATAAAATTTATATCTCGAAGGATAGCATCCGAGATATTACCTCCCGGACTCCTGCAATTGATAAGAAAAGTAAAAGCGCAAAGTTTGATGTTGACCCAAACTGGACTCCTTTAATTCTTCATCATGACTTGGGAAACAGCATTGAACCTGCTGAAAAAAACTGTATAATATTTTGAGTTTTCTGGATGATAATGAGTTCAAGTTGGCAGCATATTATTTGAAAGAAGATAGTACGATTGTTTTAATACACTATTTAAATGATGACTTCAAGGTTATTCCATACGAATGGAAATCCTTTAAAAGAGATCAGAATCTGGTTAATCGGTTATATCAAAGATATCCTGTCGACAAACATTTTACTTCAGATGATCCCAATAAGAATATTCGGTTAACAATTGCGTCAAAGTCAAAAACCAATAAAGTGAGGATCAAAGAAGGAAAATCCATTTACATTAAAGAAAAGCGGGAGGAAGACCTTGCGGAAGAAATGGATTTATATCCGAAAGCAGGACTCGCTGTTGTTTGGATAAAGGAAATTATTAATGGTGATGAACCGGCCATATATGTTGAAATGAATGGAAATGGTAAATTGATACCATTGAAAAATATACAACTCATCAAAAAATCTCTTTCCTCTCCAGTATATGATTTAACCGAAGATTACTATTTATATGTTGAGTTTGTGAAATAATAAAAAATTCTAAAGTTATTTTTTAAGGGAAATGTTTTATCGCTAAAGTTAGCCATTCTTGTTTGTTTATGATCTAATCTTGTTAACCTTAAGCTTTTATTAATTGTTAATCCAACACTCCGAATGTGTTGCAGAAAAGATTTAGTTTCCTACTTTTGTGAAACAATTAACAGGCCTGTTTCCTGTTTTAATTTTCTAATTTGCTCGCTATGCCTATTAAGAAACTTGATAGTATTTTCCGACCCAAACGAATTGCCCTGATCGGCGTTTCCAACGACTCCAACAGTGTGGGGGGGATTACCCTTCGCAACCTGGTTGGCGGTGGTTATAACGGTGTGGTTTACCCTGTCAATCCCAAAAGGGAAGCCGTTTTTGGAATTCCTTGTTACCCTGATGTAAAAAGTTTGCCCAAGGTGCCCGACCTGGCGGTGATCATGACTGCAGCTAAATTTGTCCCCCAGATCATTACCGAATGTGGCGAAGCAGGCGTGAATGGCATCATTATCATGTCGGCCGGATTTAAGGAAACCGGTCCCGATGGAGCAAAACTTGAAAAACAGGTAAAAACTGAGGTTAAAAAATACCCGGATATGCGGGTGATCGGGCCCAACTGCCTCGGGATTATCGTTCCGGGATTCAGCATGAATGTGAGCTTTTCGTCGAGTATGCCCAAAAAAGGGCACGTTGCGTTTATTTCACAGTCGGGTGCTTTGTGTACCTCTGTGCTCGACTGGGCCAATGAAGCCAATATCGGGTTCTCTTATTTTGTCTCCATTGGTAACTCCATGGACGTAAACTTCGGCGACCTAATCGATTATTTCGGGCAGGATCCGAATACACGGTCGATTGTACTTTATGTTGAGTCGATTGCCAATGCGAGGGCATTTATGTCGGCGGCCCGTGCCTTTGCACGTAAAAAACCGATCATCGTGTATAAGTCAGGTCGATTTCCCGAATCTGCAAAAGCGGCAGCATCGCATACCGGCGCCCTGGCTTCAGAAGATTCAATTTACGATGCGGTATTCCGCCGTGCTGGACTGGCACGTGTTTACAACATCGGAAACATCTTTGACTTTACCGATCTGATCGGCAGAAAAAGAGCACCAAAGGGAAGCAGTTTGGCCATTGTTACAAATGCCGGTGGACCTGGCGTAATGGCAACAGACACATTGATTTCGATGGGTGGCCACATAGTGCAGCTTACCGATGATACCATGCAAAAGCTGGATGAATATTTACCACCTTTCTGGTCGCATGGAAACCCGGTTGATGTTCTGGGAGATGCCACTCCCGACCGTTTCGCCAAAGCTACAGAGCTTGTTTTACAAGATTCAAATGTGGATGCTGTGTTGGTGATCCTTACACCACAAGCGATGACTGCGCCAACCGAAACCGCCAAAGCGATTGCAAAACTTGCTGATAATTCCACCAAACCGATCATGGCTGCCTGGCTGGGCGGAGCCTCCATGCGCGACGGCGTTCAGATATTTAATAACTCCGGAATTGCTGCTTATGAAACACCGGAACAGGCGATCAGGGCATTTATGACCCTTTCTTATTATTCAAAAAACCTGGAATTGCTGTTTGAAACTCCCCAGGAAATTCCGGTTGCTTTCAGTTACGACCGCGATGAACTGAGAAAAAAATATTTGCAGGAAGTGTTTCCCAAGGTTCCTATCCTTTCGGAAGACGATTCAAAAATGCTTATCAACGACTATGGGATTGACACTACGCATCCTGAACTTGCAAAAACGGATGATGATGCAGTTGCTATTGCAGTAAAGAAAAAATACCCGGTTGTTTTAAAAATCCAATCACCCGATATCATCCACAAATCAGATGTGGGGGGTGTTATCCTGAATATTGAAAATGAGCAGATGCTTCGGCTCGCTTTTAAAAATATGATGGAAACCGTGAAGCGAAATGTACCTGATGCAAAAATTGACGGAATTACGGTTCAAAAAATGATCTGGTCGAAAGATGCTGTGGAACTGATCGTTGGGATTAAAAAAGACCCGGTGTTTGGAACTGTTATGCTTGTGGGGATGGGTGGTACTGCTGCGGAGTTGTTTAACGACCGGCGACTTGAATTTCCGCCGCTGAATGCACAATTGGCGCATCAGATGCTGAAGTCGCTGAAAATTTACCCCTTGTTGGAGGGTTATCGCGGTAGTGAACCAAAAAATATGGAGAAGCTGATTGAAGCCCTCATCCGCGTTTCATACCTGGCGGCTGATTACCCTGAAATTGAAGAGCTGGATATCAATCCGCTCATTGTTACCGATAAGGATGTAATTGCTTTGGATGCACATATTGTGGTTGATCAGGAAGCCCTTCGGAAACCGGTAAAAGATTATTCGCATTTGATACTGAGGCCTTACCCGGAGCGCTTTATCAAAAAAGCGAAATTGAGTGATGGAACTGATGTTGTTTTGCGACCCATTAAACCAGAGGATGAACCCCTTTGGCTCGAATTGCTTGCTTCCTGTTCCAAAGAATCTATTTATTCAAGATTCCGTTACGACTTTTATTATGATTCGCATGAGGTGGCCACCCAGTTTTGTTTTATTGATTATGACCGGGAGGTGGCCATTGTAGCCGAAGTGGAAGAAGAGGGCCGCAAGAAATTGATTGGTGTAGGCAGGTTAATTGCTGATCCGGATGTGATCATTGCTGAATATGCGGTGTTGATCACAGATTCATGGCAACACAAGGATTTGGGCCAGATTTTGACCAGTTATTGTTTGGAAATTGCACATCAATCCGGAATAACGAGGGTTAGTGCCGAAACCACCAAAGATAATAAAGCAATGATTGCCGTTTTCAGGAAATTAGGCTTTACTGTTTTTTTTAATGATGATACAACCGTAACGGTTACCAAAGAAATAAAACAAGGGTCTTGATCAGATCCTTGCATTGATCAGCTCACAAATTTTATTGAATATTTCATCAATACTACCGATTCCATTGATGGAAATCAACAATTCCTGATCCTTATAATAGGAACACAAGGGCTGGGTTTGATTGTTATAAACCAAAATGCGGTTTTCAATTACCTCACGGGTATCGTCTTTTCTGCCTTGATCCTGGGCTCTTTTTAGCAAGCGTTCCACAATTTCCTCATCATTTACTTCTAAAGCGAGCACCATCGAAACGGCATCATTTCTTTTTTTAAGGCATACTTCCAGGTCTTTGGCCTGCTGAATGGTTCGAGGAAAACCATCGAAAACAAAGCCCGAAACCCCATTGCGCGAATCCATGGCATCCTCAAGTATGGCAACCAAAAGTTCGTCGGGAACCAGTTCACCCGATTCGATAATGCTTTGAACTTTAATGCCAAGCTCGGTTTTTTCGCGGATATTCTTGCGGAATATTTCACCAGTTGAGATATGTGCAAGATTGTATTTTTCAGCGATTTGAACTGACTGGGTTCCTTTGCCTGATCCCGGAGGGCCAAAAATGATAAAATTGAACATTGAAATTATTTTTAAGTTCCCAAATTGTAGCTATCGCTACAAATATAAAAGATTGATAGATATTTATCACTAATTTTGTCCGTAGAATCATTACAAATTACAGTGCCTCAGCAAGACACCTTTCTACTGCCCAATAATTCCCTACTGCAAGATGAATTCATTGCCGCTGACAGTGCTGTCTTAAGTGATTCTTTGTACCTTGTAAATCATGCTAATCCAAGCCCTGTAATTTCCGTGCTAAAAGGATCTGACAGAAGTGTAAAAGGATTCAGGAGTAGTGAATTGCCGGAAGGAAATATCGATTGGATCACCGTACATTTGGTGTTGGTACTGGCATTTCTGGCCTGGGTAAGGGTGGTTGGCGGACGGCGGTTTTCGCAGGTAATGCAATCATTTTTGGCACAACGGAACATGAATATCATGATGCGTGAAGGAAATATTTTTTCGGAGCGGATAGCTGTTGGGTTATTTCTTATTCATCTCGTAGTTATTTCGTTGATCAGTTACCTCATCTTAATCAGGTTAATTCCACCGGAAGCACTTTTATTTCAAGGATTCAGGCTATTTGCTGTGGTTTTTCTTACCGTGCTTGTAATAAGGCTTCTTAAAAATTTGCTGCTCACAATCACTGGTGTTGTTTTCCGAAATCAATTGGTTTTATCGGAATACATTCCAATGAATTTTATCTTTAATTCTGCACTTGGATTGGTGTTATTTCCCTTTGTGATCATTGCTGTTTACCTGCCCTCTATTTCAGTACTCTATGCTGCTATCTTAATTTGGCTTATTGCATTTATTTACAGGTTATTCAGGCAGTTATTAGTAACACCGGAATATACAAAATTTTCGTATGTGAACAGAATTTTATATCTTTGCACCTTCGAAATCGCACCTGTTTTGGTGCTTATAAAATTGATTTTGAAGCAATTAACTTAGATTAATGAATTGTTTTAATCGGAAATTTTAAAATTAGGGGGGACTGAAGGTGAAACTTAAAAACATACTCGTATCACAACCTGAGCCGGCTGATTTAGAAAAATCACCGTATCACGATTTGATTCATAAATACAAAGTTAACGTCGATTTCCGCAAATTTATTAAAATTGAAGGCGTTTCAGCCAGCGACTTCAGGAAGGATAAAGTTTATCTGAAAGAATTTACTGCTGTTATTTTTACCAGTAGAAATGCGGTGGATCATTTTTTCCGTATTGCCAAGGAAATGCGTGTTGAAATTCCGGATACCATGAAATATTTCTGTATTTCCGAAGCAACTGCATTTTATCTCCAGAAATATGTTCAGTTCCGCAAAAGGAAGATCTTTCATGGACAGCAAAACTTTGATGATTTGGTAGATATCATCAGAAAACATAAGGAAGAAAATTTTCTATTACCCTGCTCTGATATATATAAGCTCAGCCTGATCAAAGCGCTGGATGATAATAAAATTAAATTTACAAAAGCGGTGATTTACAAAACCACAGCCAGCGATTTATCGGATGTAAAAATCAGTGAGTACGATTTGCTGGTATTCTTTAGCCCGGCTGGTGTAAAATCATTGTTTGTAAACTTCCCTGAATTTAAGCAAAACAGCACTTTGATCGGAGCATTTGGTCCTTCTACTCACAAAGCAGTGTTGGAATCGGGTTTAAAGGTAGATATTGAAGCACCAACAAAAACAGCTCTTTCAATGACTGTAGCCATTGAGCAATTCATTCAAAATCTGAATAAAAAGAAGTAATCACGAATTATTTCTTTTAACAAGCATATGCAATCTCAATCCTTTAAAAAGGACCAGCGTTTATCATCACAGAAAATAATTGATCAGTTATTTACAAAGGGTCAGCGTTTTTTATTATTCCCATTTCTAATTGTTTGGCTTCCAGTCGAGTTAAATGCAAATTCACCGGTTCAGGTGCTTATTTCAGTATCTAAAAAGAAGTTTAAAAAGGCGGTTGACCGAAATCTTGCAAAACGAAGAATCAGGGAGGCTTACAGAAAAAACAACGGACATCTGCTTGAATTTATGGATCAAAAGCAAAACCAACTGGCATTGGGTATCATTTATACAGGCGTCGAAATCCTTGCATACAAAGAGATAGAGAAAAAAATATTATTAGTTTTACAACGTTTACAAATGGAATATGAAAAAACTGTTAGGTAAGTTTTTTATCCTGCTTATCAGGATATACCAGGGTGCGATTTCGCCTTATTTCATGCCGTCTTGCAGGTATACACCTACCTGTTCGGCCTACGGTGTGGAAGCGATTCAAAAGCACGGGCCTTTCAAAGGTGGCTGGCTTACCATCAAACGGTTTTCATCATGTCATCCCTGGGGAGGCAGTGGTTACGATCCGGTTCCCTAAACCATTTATAACTAATTCAACCTTACTATGAAAACGATTTTAAAACAATTCACCATTTTTATTTTCTCATGCATTTTGATCAGTACTGCTACTGCGCAAAACAGCAATAATTTCGAAATTTCAAAAAACCTTGAAATATATGCCACGCTTTTCCGGGAGCTCAATAAAAACTATGTGGATGAAATCAGTCCAGGCGAATTAATGAATACCGGAATTGATGCTATGTTGGAGACCCTTGATCCATACACTGTTTACATTTCTGAAGCAGAAGTGGAAGATTATAAATTTATAACCACCGGTCAGTATGGCGGCATTGGAGCCTTGATTCATAAGCAGGGCGATTACGTGGTAATTTCGGAGCCATATGAAGATAATCCGGCCCAAAAAGCCGGACTGATGGCGGGCGATATCATTCTTGAAGTTGATGGAAAACCGATGGAGGGTAAATCCACAAATGATGTTAGCACATTGTTGAAGGGCCAACCCGGCACCATGGTCACGCTGCTGATTAAAAGGGATGGACAGGAAAACCCGATTGAGTTAGACCTGGAGCGCAAGAATGTAAAAATTGATAATGTGCCCTATTTTGGAATTCTGGATAATCATGTAGGTTATATAAAACTCACAGGTTTTACACAGGATGCTGGTAAAGACGTTAAAACGGCCTTTATGGAGTTAAGAAATGATCCGGAGCTAAGCGGGCTTATCCTTGATTTACGAGGAAACGGAGGAGGATTGCTTCAGGAGGCTGTTAATATTACAAACATCTTCGTTGATAAGGGCGAAGTGGTTGTGAGTACCAAAGGAAAGGTTGAATTAAAAAACAATACTTACCGTACTACCCAGCCTGCTTTAGACACACAAATCCCGCTTATTGTTTTGGTGGATAACTCAAGTGCCTCGGCTTCCGAGATTGTTGCCGGAGCCCTGCAGGATCATGACCGGGCGATTATTGTGGGACAAACCACTTTTGGAAAAGGACTGGTGCAAAATGTAATTCCGCTGGCATATAATTCACAGGCCAAAATCACGGTGGCTAAATATTATATTCCCAGTGGCCGGTGTATTCAGGAAATAGATTATTCGCACAAAGATGAAAACGGAGATGCTCCGCATATTCCTGATTCATTGATTACAGCCTACAAAACCCGTAATGGCAGAGTGGTTTATGATGGTCATGGCATTGAACCGGATGTATCCATCGATCTTCCAAAAATGAGTGATATAGGTTACACGCTGCTTACCGATTTTCTGATTTTTGATTATGCAAACCAGTTTGTGCGTGAGCATAAAACCATTGCCCCTGCTGATGAATTTGAGATATCCGATGATATTTATTCGGAGTTTGTGACCTATGTGAGTGAGCGGGGATATGATTATTCTACCCAGGTTGAAGAATCGCTTAATAAGTTCAGGAAAAATGCAGAAAAAGATGAGATATTTGAAGATATTGAAGCAGAATTTGATGCATTATCTGAGAAACTTTTAGCTCTAAAAGCCAATGATATTGAGAAAAACAGGGAAGAGATCAGTTATATGCTGAAGCTTGAAATTATTTCACGGTATTATTATCAAACAGGTAAAATCATTGCTTCCCTGGCTTCGGATAAAGAAATTGACAGGGCCATTGAACTTATAGGCCAGCATGATGATTACACATCAATTCTTGCCGGAACGCAAAAAACACAGGAATCAGATATAAGAAACTAGGGATTTAAGAGCAAGATCTTCGCTGCCATCAATGAAAAAACTAACATCCTATATCGATTTTGGGAAACCTTATCTGTTTTTCACATTGGCATTGGTGGCAAGTTTGCCATTTGCACGGATAGGAATGAGTGTGGCCCAGTTCAGCATTCTTGGATTGTGGTTTCTTGAGGGCAATTTCAGGCAAAAGTATAAGGATTTAATTAACAGCAAGGCGGCCCTTATCCTAATCGCTTTCTACCTGCTTCACCTTATTGGGTTATTGTATACATCTGATTATGAATACGGGCTTAAGGATATCCGTATTAAACTTCCATTGATATTTCTTCCGGTGGTATTTGCTACAAGCGAAAAACTCCGGAATCAAAATTTTTCCTTGATTTTAAAGGTTTACATCGCATCTGTTTTGGTGGCAACATTATATAGTTTATATCTGCGTTTAACCACCGATGTAAGTGATTTCAGGCAGCTCAGCCCTTTTATTTCGCATATTCGCCTAAGCCTGAATGTGTGTCTTGCCCTTTTCTTTTCAATGTACTTTGGAGCAATTAAATATAGGGGAAAGATTGCCTTTCGTTTTTTCTTTTTTGGCGTTTCTTTTTGGTTTCTGATGTTTTTAGTGATGATTGAGTCCATTACAGGCATTTTTATATTGATTGCCGGGGGTTACATTCTCATCATTTATAGTTTATTCAAACTGGAAAAAGGATTAACAAAAAGTTTATCAGTTGCCATTATTGTATTGATTCCAATTTTATCGGTGTGGTATTTTAATTATACTGTGAAGCATTATTTTACACCGAAAAATTCAGATATCGTTCTGGAAAATTTCACAGCCCACGGAAATGCTTATCGTAGCGATACGATTCCCCTGCAGGTTGAAAATGGCTCATGGATCGGCTTGTACATTTGTGAGCCCGAATTACGGAAGGCATGGAACGGACGCAGTTCGTTGGATTATGACGGGAAAGACGAAAAAGGACAGGATTTAAAGTTTACCCTTTTCAGGTATATGAATAGCCTGGGTTTGCGAAAGGATATGGACGGAATGAAAGCCATGTCGGCAAGGGATATACGCAATGTAGAAATGGGTATAGCCAATGTTGTGTATACAAAAAACTTCAGTTTAAATTCGAGGTTGTATAAAATATTTTGGGAATACCAGATTATGGAAATGGGTCTGAATCCGGGCGGACATTCAGTAATCCAGCGCTTTGAATACTGGAAAACTGCCGTCAGGATCATTTCAAAACATTTTATTTTCGGAGTTGGCACCGGTGACGTAAAACAGGCATTTATTGACGAATATCAATCAGGAAAATCGGTACTTGCGCCCCAATACCAGCATCGCTCCCATAATCAGTACCTCGCTATTTTCACTGGATTTGGGCTTGTCGGGTTTATCTTATTTATTATTTCATTGGTATACCCGGCATTACTGGTTAAGCGGTTTTTTACATACCATTATTTTGTATTCTGGCTTACCATGGTAATTTCAATGCTTGTAGAAGACAGTTTGGAAACCCAGGTGGGAGTGACTTTATTTGCATTTTTCAATACCTTTTTACTCTTTGCCCATGATAAAGGTAAAAATGAATAAATTTTGTGGTTTTTCGTACCTTAGCCACCCTAAGCTTTGACTCAATGAAAAAGGAAGAGATAAAGGTTTCATATTCCATATTTCAAAATCCGGAAGAGTTGCCGGAGAAAGATTTAGTTCTTTTACAAAGAGCTGAAAAGGCACTCACGGGTTCCTATTCTCCGTATTCTGATTTTCGTGTGGGAGCGGCTGTCCTATTGGCAAATGGTGAAATTGTGGAGGGAGCCAACCAGGAAAATGCAGCATATCCTTCAGGTTTATGTGCTGAGCGTGTGGCCCTGTTTTATGCCTCGGCCAAATATGAAAATATTCCTGTAGTTGCATTAGCAATTACAGCTCGTTCAGCCAGGTTTGAAGTTACCCGGCCGGTTCCTCCCTGTGGCTCTTGCTGCCAGGTTATGGCTGAAACCGAAAGCAGGTTTGGTGAACAAATCAGAGTGATACTCCGGGGCGAATCAGGTCCTGCGTTTGTCGTGGAGGGCATTAACAATCTGCTGCCGTTTATGTTTCATCCCGAAATGTTAAAGAAATAGCTAATAACAATGGAACTAATTTCGACTAAAATTTGCAAAACAAGTGATATTGGCGTAAACGATAATTTATTCGGAGGGGCCTTACTAAGTTGGATGGATGAAGCCGGTGGAACATTTGCTGCCACCAAATGCTGCACCCCCAATATGATCACCTTGAAAATTGATGAGGTTTTATTCAAAAAACCTGTTAAAGTTAAACAGCACATAAAAATTTACGGTAAAATTCTGGGGGTTGGAAAATCATCCATAAAAATATTTGTGGAAGCGCGCACAGTTGATTTTAAAAATAAAGGTGAGATCCCTGTTTGTTCCACCGAAATACTATTTGTTAGGATAAGCGATAATGGAGCAGCCATGCCCATTGATGAAAATGTACGTGTTAATATTGTAAAATCATTATAAATCAAGTTAAATGAAAAAATTAGTACGACTTAGTATTGTAGTTTTTGCCCTTTTTCTCATGTCGATGAAGGGAGATATGCCTGCTTATATGCTCTTTAAAGCAGATGGTGACAATGCCAAATACAAAAACCTGGTGAAGGATGCTGCTGCGGCCGACGTTGTTTTGTTTGGCGAATTGCACAATAATTCTATCAGCCATTGGATGGAATATCAGCTTACCAGCGATATTTACACAGCCAATGATGGCAATGTTGTTTTAGGTGCAGAAATGTTTGAAGCTGATAATCAGCTATTGCTTGATGAATATTTATCAGGTAAAATCAAAGAACGTAATTTTGAAGCAGAAGCTAAACTTTGGAAAAACTATAAAACCGACTATAAACCATTGGTTGATTTTGCCAAAGAAAAGGACCTGCCATTTATTGGAACTAACATTCCACGGCGGTATGCTTCGGTTGTTCATGGCGAAGGGTTTGAGGGCCTCGATGGGCTGGATGAAACTGCCAAATCATACATTGCACCATTACCAATAAAATATGATCCTGAGTTGCCCGGATACAAAGGAATGCTCGAAATGATGGGTGATATGGGAGGAGGCCATACCAATGATAATTTACCCAAGGCGCAAGCCATCAAAGATGCTACCATGGCATATTTTATTTTAGAAAATCTGAAGCCCGGACAAACCTTCATCCATTATAATGGAAGTTATCATTCGGATAATCATGAGGGAATTGTATGGTACCTGAAACAAGCCAATCCGGATTTAAATATTATTACCGTTACATCAGTTGAACAAGACACGATCAGCTCACTGAATGAAGATTTTAAAAATACTGCCGATTATATTATATGTATCCCATCGTCGATGACTAAAACATACAGTAATTAAAAAATAAGACTTGATCATAAAAAAAATCCCCGGCCATTGGCCGGGGATTTTTTTTGGTATCTTATACCTTAATCAGTTGCCTGCTATTAACCGTTAACAGGATGGGCAATTTTCTTTTTAGCTTCTTCGTAATTGAATGATTTGAAAGTAGGACTTTCAGCATTATGGCATTCTTTACAAAGTTTTTCATCAGGGATGATCAGGCCATTGGCAATTGATTTTTCCTGACTTTCCATGATTGATTTTGATTTGTACTTACTTCCAGGTCCGTGGCAAGTTTCGCAGGATACACCTTCAGTTTCGGTCAAACTAATGTTTGAATTCTGATCAATACGCGCATACGTTGAGTGGCACTTGGTGCAACTTGGATCAGTTGTTGGATCAGCAATTCCTTTTTCTTTTGCAATCGCTTTTGCTTCATCACTTTCCAGTGCTTTCATAGCATTTGCATGAGGTCCTTCCGACCAGATTTTATACTGCTGTCCGGTAGCTGGTTTGTTGTGACACATTTTGCATTTAGCAGCTCCGATGTATTCGTAATCCTGTGCTTGCAGCGCACCGGCAGCCATGAAGGCTACTACCAAAATAAGAACTAATTTTTTACTTAACATAACCGAATTTTTTTAATTAAATTAATTTATAGTTGATTATAGTTCACAGAGCAATTTACAGACCAAATTAAAGAAAACGATCAATTTTAAATTGCTGGAATTTAAAATTTAGCCCTTCCAATACATCTGTGGTGGTACAATATTAATAATTTTTTCAGAACAGAGGTTATCCTAAATAAACAAATTTATAACAAAAAAGAGCTTTGTATTTTATATTTAGTATAAATAAATAGAACATATATAGATATGTGTAAACTTAATCATCTGACTTTCATATTAATGTACAATTACACTAAAGCATTTTGAAATTAATTGCCAGTGATTTCCTTTTTTAGAACCCTTATAAATTAACAATTAGATATTTACACATTTGAATATTTGCGTAATTTAGTTGCTGAAAAAATATAGTTGTAACTTACTTGATAAATCATTATGAACTATTTAAAGCTACTTCCCTTAGTTATTCTACTTAGCTTTTTTCAACTAAAAAGTCAGGCACAATCCAATGAGGATTGCATGTTTTGCCATGAAGATCAGGAGTTAACGGCCGAAAGAAACGGTAGAACCGTTTCGATGTTTGTTAATTTGAATATTTTTCAAAGTTCAGTACATAGTGATGTAGATTGCATATTTTGCCATGAAGATGCTGAAGTAGAAGATTTTCCACATCCTGAGAATCTTGCACCGGTAAATTGTGGTAACTGTCATGACGAGGCTATGGAAATGTTTGAAAAAGGTATTCATGGTCAGGCACTTAAGCTAAATGCACTTTACGCCCCAACTTGTTCTGAGTGTCATGGTGAGCATAATATTTTACCCTCTTCAAATCCTCGTTCACGAACATACAAAATGAATATTCCGGTATTATGCGGTAAATGTCACCGCGAAGGAGCACCTGTTGCCCGGACTTATAATATTGGTGAGCATAATATTCTGGAAAACTACAGTCAGGGTATTCATGGTGAGGGGTTGTTTAAAAAAGGTTTGATAGTTACTGCTACCTGTAACGATTGCCATGGAAACCACCTGGTTTTGCCTCATACCAGCCCAAATTCTTCCATATCAGTAAACAACATTGCAAGCACCTGTATGAAATGTCATGCTGAGATTGAAGAGGTGCACACAAAAATCATTAAAAAAGAATTGTGGGAAAAAGAACCGGGAGCAATACCTGCCTGTACTGATTGCCACCCGCCACACAAAGAGAATGTAAAAAATATTGTAACGACCATTTCCGACAGGGCATGTTTGAAATGTCATGATACTGATGATGTTCACAAAATGGTAGATGGTAAGGAAGTTTCTTTAAAAGTCACCGACATGGATATTTCGGAATCGGTTCACAGGAATATCACCTGTGTAAAATGTCACTCCGATGTTTCAATTCATTTAAAGAGACCCTGTGAAACTGCCGGACCTGTTGATTGCTCAAACTGCCATGCTGAAGTTTCAAATGTTTATAATGCAAGTGGCCATGGACAGGCATACTTTAAAAAGATGGAGGATGCTCCCTATTGTACCGACTGTCATGGAACTCACAGGGTACAGTCAAGGTATGATGATACTTCACCCACTTATCGGGCTAATATTCCAAATCTTTGTGGTGAATGCCACAGGGAAGATGGAAAAGCTGTTCAAAACGCCGATTTAAAGGAAGTAAATGCATTCCTTGATTATTCAAAAAGTGTTCACGGCAGGGGATTAACCGAAAAAGGATTACTTCCGAGTGCCGTTTGTACTGATTGCCATACAACACACTATATTCTCAGGGAATCGGATGAAAATTCATCCATCAATCCTAAAAATATCCCGGCAACCTGTGCTACCTGCCACAAAGGTATTTATGACAATTATCTTGAAAGTGACCACTCCATATCACAAAATGATGACAATAAAAATTACCCTACCTGTGCTGATTGTCACTCTGCACACGTAATCAGCGACATTGGGAAGGATGATTTTATGCATGAGGTTACTCATCAGTGTGGAACATGTCATGAAGACCTTGCGGATACATATTTGGAAACATATCACGGAAAAGCCTATACACTTGGTTATCTTGAAGCAGCAAAATGTTCCGATTGTCATGGGGCACACAGGATTTATAAAGCAAGCAATCCTCTTTCATCGGTTAGTAGTGCTAATATAGTGGAAACCTGCAAGCAATGCCATCCGGATGCAAATACCAGGTTTACAGGCTATCTAACACATGCTACTCACCACAACAAGGATAAATATCCGGCGCTTTATTACAGCTTCTGGGGAATGACTTCGTTATTAGTTGGTGTTTTCGGATTTTTCGGTATTCACCTTTTATTATGGCTGCCAAGGTCGATACAGGGAATGCGCAAACGCAAGGCCCATCATAAAGCGGAAGGCAATCAATATCATATCAGGAGGTTCACCCGCAGCCAGCGGATTACACACATTTTTGTAATCCTGAGTTTTATTATGCTGGCCCTCACGGGAATGATGTTAAAATTTGCCGGAATGCCCTGGGCTGCATGGCTTGCTAAGGTTTTTGGCGGTGTTCAGGTAGCTGGAAATATTCACCGTTTTGCAGCGGTAATAACTTTTGGCTATTTCGTTTTCCATGTTGTTTCTCTGATCAGAATGAAAATTAAAAGAAGGATTCCTTTTCTTACCTTCATATTTGGCAAAAACTCCCTGATGTTCAATATGCAGGATATTCGCGATTTTTGGGGGACGATCAAATGGTTCGTTGGTGCTGGTCCCCGTCCGAATTACGGCCGCTGGACCTACTGGGAAAAATTTGACTACATGGCTGTTTTCTGGGGGGTTGCCGTTATTGGATTTTCCGGATTGATATTGTGGTTTCCTGAGTATTTTACAAAAATACTACCCGGATGGGCCATCAACGTAGCCATGATCATTCATAGCGATGAGGCCCTGCTTGCAGTTGGTTTTATTTTCACCATCCACTTCTTTAATACACACCTTCGTCCGGATGCATTCCCCATGGATACCGTAATCTTTACCGGAACTGTTCCATTTGAAGAATACAAAGCAGATCGTCCGCGTGAATATGAACTGCTGAAAGAAACCGGAAGATTGAAAAAAGTAGTTATTAAACGTGAAAGCAGGCCTAAGTACGAACGCGTGGTTAAAATCTTTGGATATACTTTCCTTGGTATCGGATTAACAATGATTGTGTTGATTATCTATTCCATGCTTTTTGGATATATATAGATGAAATATTAATTCATTATTAAGGGCGGCGTTGTTATACAGCACCGCCCTTAATTTTTACCATTTTCCTACCTTTGCAATGAGCAATTTTTCTCCAATTTTGTTTTTTTCTCATGGATTCAACTAAAAAGAAAAACCGGTACAACAGGATTTTCAAACAGCTCGAGGAGCTTTTGGCTCCTCATGATAACCCTATTGCTGCTATGGCTACGATTGCAGCGGTTTTACACAATAAATTTGATCATTTTTTCTGGACAGGCTTTTACTTGCTGCAGGATGAAGAACTTATCGTTGGCCCCTACCAGGGCTCAGTAGCTTGCATCAAATTAAAAAAGAACACGGGTGTTTGCTGGGCTGGAATTAAAAACAAAGAAACGGTTTTGGTTCCTGATGTTCATCAGTTTCCGGGTCACATTGCCTGCGATTCAAGATCGCAATCCGAAATAGTTTTACCGGTAAGAAACAAAAAAGGTGAAATTATCGGTGTGATGGATGTGGATAGCAAGGAGCTTAATTCCTTTGACGAAGCTGATCGCGAGGGCCTTGAGAAAATCATCACCCTTATTCCTTAAGCAAAAGTAATCCAATAATTGGCAAAAAAATTCCAGAAGGTTACCGCAGCTATGGCAAATAGTTTTGACAGGTAAAAATTCTTTTTGTATTTCGCCACAAACACATACAGCACCAGCGTATTTAATAATAACCCAACAATTGAAATTGAGAAAAACTGGCCGAATTCCAACATAATATGTGGATTCTCGCTGTGAAATGTCCATACCCTGTTCAGGAAATAATTTCCTGTGGCAGCCAGCGTAAAACCAATAGCGTTGGCCACATATTTCGGGATTTTAAACCACTCTTTACATATAAAGGTAATCCCAAAATCGACAAAGATCCCTAAAAACCCGACGATACCGAATTTGAAGAATTTCCAGAAAAAGTTCCAGCTTAAATACTCTTCCATAAGGTTGGATTATAAACACAAATCTAAGTATTTAAATACAATGTGATATTTCATTTTACAATTCGTCAGCCTGTTTCAACCATTTGTCAATTTTTAGACTTTACCAACAAAAGAATCGCGTAGGTTTGCAAGTTTGAAAATGCATTATTAAAATTGGCAATCCCCGGATTATTTAAATCTCTAAATTTGTTGTCTTTCAATTAAATATTTCATTATGAACGTGAGAAAAATTATAATAGGTTTTATTGCAGTTGTGTTCTTGCTGATAATTAGCTTGATTTTGAGTAAAATGTTCAGTGGCATGGCCAGGGAGTCGGAAGATAAAGAAAGGGAGGCCGTAATTTTGCATGTTAAAGCTCAAAAGGTTGAATATAAGGAAAACACGGCACATATTGTTGAAATGGGCAGGCTGGCCTCACAACAAACGGTGGATTTAAGTGCTGAGGTACAGGGGCAGATCTTTTCGGGCGTTGTCACTTTAAGAGAAGGATCTCAATTCAAAAAGGGCGATCTGCTGATCTCCATTTTTGATGAAGAAGCCAAAAACAATATAAAGGCAAGTAAAAGCCGATTTATGAATGGCATTGCAGGAATCCTGCCTGATATTAAAATTGACTTTCCTGAAAGCTACAATAAATATGAGTCATTCTTTAACTCCATCAGGATTAACGATCCATTGCCTGATCTACCTCAATTGGATTCAGATAAAGAGAAGGTTTTTTTGGCGAGCCGAAATATTCTGAATGACTATTTTACCATTAAGAGCGCTGAAGTTCGTTTATCAAAATATAAACTTTATGCACCCTTCGACGGCACATTTACAAGTGTTTACCTGCAACCCGGTTCTGTTGCCAATCCGGGTAGCCGCATTGCCTCCATGATCCGCACCGATAAGCTCGAACTGGAAGTTCCGGTTAGAAATGAAGATGCTTACTGGGTACAAATTGGTGATCAGGTAAAGGTAAGTACAAAGGATTTGCTTACGGTTTGGACTGGTAAAGTTGTGAGGAAATCTGCTTTTATGGATCCGGCATCGCAAACCATTTCTGTTTATGTAGCTCTGGAGTCCGAACCAAATAAACCCCTGTATGCAGGGCAGTTTTTAAGGGCTGAGTTTGAATCAAAAACACTTGAGAATACCATGGAAATTCCCAGGAATGCTGTTTTTAATAAAGACCATGTGTTTACTGTGGAAGAGGGTAAACTCAAAGAACATCGCATCGATATTCTGAAAAGCAATGAAACTTCAGTACTTTTCAATGGCCTGCCTGAAGGGGCTGAGCTCGTTGTTGAACCACTCGTTAATGCCAAAGATGGTTTTAATGCCGAAATTCTGAACTAATGAAAAAAGCGATTTCACTGTTTATCCGTTTCCCGTTTTATGCCAATATCATCCTGTTTATTATTCTGGTGGTTGGAGCCTTTAGTTTCGTTAATATGAACAGGTCGTTTTTCCCTGAATTGCGTGAAAAATTCATCAACATTTCCGTGTTTTATCCGGGTGCGTCACCAAAGGAAATGGAAGAAGGAATTACCATCCGTATTGAGGAAGCACTGAGGGGAATTGCCGGTATCAAGGAAGTAAACAGCACCGCCTCCGAGAATTTTACCTCGGTTAAGGTAGAGGTTACCGGCGAATATGATATTGATGAAACCCTGATGGAGGTAAAAAATGCCGTTGATGGAATTACCTCTTTCCCGGTGGATGCTGAAAAGCCTATCGTTAACAAACAACGCTCAACCACATTTGCGGTTTTTATGGGTCTTTCGGGGGATGCGGATATGCTCACCCTGAAACAATATGCCAATGAAATTGAATTCGATCTTTACAATTCAGGGCTGATGTCGCAAATCACTATCGGTGGCTTTCCTGACCTGGAGATTTCAGTAGAAATACCCGAAGACAATCTCAGGCGCTATAATCTTACTTTTGATGAAGTTTCAAGAGCCATAGCTGCAAATAACCAGGATATTTCGGGCGGGCAAATCAGGTCGGAGAAGGAAGAAGTGATGATCCGAAGCCGTTACAGAACTGTTGAGCCGGCAGAAATTGAAAATATTATCATTCGCGGAAATCCTGATGGAACCTACCTGCGTATAGCCGATGTAGGAACTGTGGAAATGAAATTTGCCGACAGGGCCAGCACCTCACTGATGAATGGACAACCGAGTGCTTCCATACAGGTTTTTAAACTGCCTGATGAGGACCTTACAGCAATTTCGGATTACGTAAATAAATACGCCAAAGAATGGAATCAAACCCACAGCGACGCTCAACTGCATGTTACCTACGATTTTTTAAAATTATTGGGAGCTCGCTTAAGCCTGTTGTATAAAAATGGAGGATTGGGACTTTTGCTGATTTTTATAACCCTGGGTCTGTTTTTAAGTCTTAGATTGTCCATTTGGGTTGCTCTTGGTATTCCGGCTGCTTTCGGGGCCATGTTTATTCTCGGGATGTTTTACGGGGTAACAGTTAACATGATCTCCCTGTTCGGAATGATCCTCGTGATCGGTATTTTGGTTGACGACGGTATTGTGATTGCCGAAAATATTTACACCCATTTTGAAAAAGGCAAGTCACCCCGAAAAGCGGCACTTGATGGCACAATGGAAGTACTTCCAGCTGTTTTAACTTCAGTTACTACTACGGTAGTGGTTTTCTCCGCGTTGTTTTTCATCCGCGGCCGCATGGAGTTTATGTATGAAATGGCGTTTGTGGTGGTTTTCAGTTTGCTCTTTTCTTTGTTGGAAGCCTTTTTTGTTTTGCCTGCGCACCTGGGCAGCCATAAAGTTTTACGTAAAAATGTCAGACAAAATACCGGCAAGAGGATCAGGGATTTTCTGGATAAACTCCTCGATTTTATGCGCTTGAAAGTATATGGAAAATCACTTCAGTTTGTTATTAAGTGGCGATATGTCTTTCTGTTTTTACCCGTTTTTTTATTCATTATCACATTTGGTCTTTTAAAGGGAGGACTGATCAAAGCCACCTTTTTCCCGGCCATTCCTTTTGATCAGTTTAATGTGGATATAGCCTATAAACCCGGATCAGGAGAAGCCCAAACGCTGAAAACACTGCAAAGAATTGATGATATTATTTGGGAGGTGAATGATGAATTGAAAGAAGAACTTAATGATTCTGTAGATTTTGTGAATTATAGTTTTCTCTCTACGGGTTCGGCTTTTCAGGGAACTGAAAATGGTTCGCATGCCGGAAATATTTTTGTCCTTTTACGGGATCTTGAAGAAAGCGGAACCTCAAGCTATGAGATCGTAACCCGGGTTCAAAAAAAGGTAGGCGAAATCCCGGAAGCTGAAAAACTGACCATTCAGGGACGGGCTACTTTTGGGACACCCATTTCAGTTAGCTTATTGGGAAAAGATGAAGAAATTTTGAATCATGCGAAGCAGGATCTGATCCAGAGCCTGAAACAAATCGAAGATCTGAATAATATTGCTGATGTTAACCCATCCGGAATGCGAGAGATCAGGCTGAAATTAAAACCACTCGCCTATTTCCTTGGATTTTCACAGGCCAGCCTTACCAGCCAGGTGCGGCAGGGATTTTTTGGCGGGCAGGCTCAGCGCCTTCAGCATGGAAAGGATGAGTTGCGCGTGTGGGTTCGTTATCCTAAAACTGACAGGATCAACATCGGCCAGCTTGAAAATATGCGTATCAAAACCATGGCCGGTGAATATCCTTTGTCGGAATTGGCTTCATATACCATCGATCGCGGCCCCGTAAGTATCAAACATTTTAATGGTGCTCGTGAAATAAGGGTGGATGCCGATGTGGTTAGTTATGATACTCCTGTGGTGCCTATACAGGAGAAAATCGAGAATGAAATAGTGCCAGAGCTGCTTGCAAGGTATCCGGGTGTGAATGTGGCGTACCTCGGACAAAAAAAAGACAGCGATGAAACCATGGCGCAAATCAAGAAGTTTTTTGTGCCTGCCTTCCTGCTGATGTTCCTTATTGTTATTATCCATTTCAAATCGCTGGCGCAAGGGCTGATCATAATAGCGATGATCCCACTGGCCTGGCTGGGTGCTTTCTGGGGGCACGGTGTTGAAGGAGTTCCTGTTTCATTATTGAGCGTATGGGGAATGTTGGCCTTATCTGGGGTTATCATCAACGATGCCGTGGTATTTCTTTCGAAGTATAACGCTTTGCTGGTGGAAGGCAAAAAAGTGAAGGAAGCTGTTTTTGAGACGGGAATTGCTCGTTTCAGGGCGATTGTGCTCACCACCATTACTACCTCCGTTGGGTTGTACCCAATCATTTTTGAACGCAGCTTTCAGGCGCAGTTCCTGGTGCCCATGGCTGTTGCTCTTGCATATGGTGTTTTGGTTGGAACCGGATTTATTCTGATTTTCTTTCCGGTGATCATTCTTACTTTAAACGACCTCAAACGACTTTATTTGTGGATCCGAAACTTGATCCATTTATGGGTGCTCAGGGGAGACCCTGAATTGGAAGTTACCTCAGAAATAGCAGAAGAACTATCAGCAATTCCATCACCTGAAAGTGTTGAAATAGCAATTATACACAGTAAACGAACCATTGAATAACCGGAAAATAAAATTGTGATGAAGAGACTAATTTCAATGAAGTATATCCTAATTGTTACCGGGATTGTAATGGCTTTTTCTTCGATGGCACAAGTGCGGCTTACGCTTGATAGTGCCATTGTGAAAGGATTGGAAAACAATTTTCAGATCCGGATTGCGCATGAACAATACAGCATCGCCGAACTGAATAATAGATGGGGAACGGTTGGCCGCTTTCCAAGCATCAACCTCGGGGTTTCGAGTGTGAACCGATATGATAATACGCCCACATTTGACACCACCACTTTTGAATATATCCGTGCCGATCAGTTCACAAATACACTTACACCCTTTGTAAATGCGCAGTGGCTGCTTTTTGATGGATTGGCCGTAACCATTAATAAACAGAAGCTCGATCTGCTGGAACAATACTCTTCCGGCTATTCAAGCATTGTGATTGAAAATACCCTGCAATCGATCATTTTAGGATATTACCTGGCTTTGCTGGAGGAAGAGCGCCTGAAAGTGCTTGCGGAGGTAAAGCAGCTTTCGGGAGACAGGTATAACTACGAAAACATGCGGAAAGACCTGGGTAGCTCCGTTACATTTGATGTGTTGCAAGCCAAAAACTCTTATTTCAGCGATTCCACAAATTACCTGTTGCAGCAGCTTCGGGTTAAAAATGCATACCTGAGTCTGAACCTGCTTTTAGGCGAACCACCGGGAACGCAATTTCAACTTGTTGATAGTTTTGCTGTGCAAAAACAACAATATGCACTCGGTGATCTGATGGCTAAAATGCTTGCCAGCAACCGCAACCTGATGAACGAATATGTTAACCAGGAAATCCTGAAAAAAGACGTGAGAATTGCAAAAAGCAATCAATGGCCATCCCTTATGATGAATGCCGGTGCCGACTATTCGCAGAGCTGGTACGATTTTGATCCGCGAACAAAAAACACCTACCTGTTTGATTATTACGCCAATTTTACACTGAGCTTCAACCTGTTCAACGGGGGTAACACACGCCGTGCAATTGAGCAGGCGCAGATCAGTGAAAAGATCGGCCAGATTGAGATCAGGCAGGCTGAGCAAACACTGGAGAATTACCTGGTGAACCAGTTTGAGTTATATCAAATCAGGATGCAATTGCTGGATGTAGCCAATGTAAACCTCGAAAGTGCTGAGCTCAACCTGCAAATTGCCACAGAAAAATACCGGAACGGAACCATCAATTCCTTTAATTACCGCGATGTTCAGCTTATTTTCCTGAACGCCTCTTCCAATAAACTCAATGCCATTTATGATTTGATCGATAGCCAGGTGGAACTATTGCGCTTAACGGGTGGGATTGTTACGGAAAGATAAAAAACAGCCGGTCAATAGCGAACCGGCTGTTTTATTAGGATATGGAGAATTTACCTTAAAATTTCAATTCTTTGTGTACCAATTCCACTAGCAGATTGAACGGTAACAATATAAATGCCCGTTGGCAAGTTATTAAGCTGAATAGGAATTTGATGATTTCCCTGGCTTAATATTCCCGGTTCTTCTGTATGAATAATACTTCCGGTCATGTTAAAAACAGTGATTGTTACGGCTTCTTTATTAGCTGTTGAAATTGCAATATTAAACCTGCCGGTATTGGGGTTTGGATATACTTTAAAATCGATATTGTTTTGCTTAGGGTGGCTGACTGAGTTCGGAGATACAACATCTTCCAACCGGTAGATACTTTTATTGGCAAAAGTGTATAAATCGGTTTTAAATGGAAGCAATTTGGATAAACACGGAGCTGATCCTGCTTGTTGCGGCAATCCCTGCACAGGCTCGGCCCAATTGTCGCCAAAATCGGTGGATGAGGTAAAATTGCATCCGCCACTTGCTTCCTGAAAAACCATCCAGATGGTTTGATTATCGGTAGCCATACAAGTCGGATAAATTCCAAATGTGTTCAAACCATTATTAACATCCACCCAAAGTGTATCATTTATTCCTGAGCGATACAGGCCCCTCGGTTCGTAGCTACCACCAATTCCAATAAATTTGTATTCACTGCTTTTTAATATCGGGGCAATAGTTACTGTTCCTCCTGATACCGGCGTTCCGTTTCCACCGTAACGAGTCCAGGTTTGACCCAGGTCAGAAGTAACCCAGGTTCCTGCATTTCCGCCTGCCGGATTGGTTACAACAAAAACCACGTCATTGATATTTTCAAACCCGAATATTACACCACCCGGTGCATTTGTTTGTGTCCATTCATTGGATGAAAGCGAGGATGCAAAAATTTTATCAATGCCGGCCTGCATCATCAGATCGCCGTTTGAAAGCTCAACAATTTTTCCACTCTCCTCATATCCTCCAAGTCCTTCATAGGTCGTACCATTCCAGGTAGCTCCATTATCCAATGACCGGAAAACTGATCCGCCTAAGGCAGCTCCATTCCATAATTGATTTCCACCAACAATAATATCCCCGTTTGAGGCTATTAATAATGACATTGCAGCTTCCTGTCCGAAGCCCGCATCCGGGAATGCTGAAGTTTGATTCCAGGTGAACCCGTCATCTTCGCTGTACCACACGCCACCCTCGCCCAGGGCTGCGAACAGTATGTCACCTTTTTTAGCAATGTCCTGAATGTTGTAGTCGGAGCTAATTTCTGTAATTGAGTCAAATACCTGTGCAAACGCAGCCTGACTCATCATAATCGTTAAAGTGATTATTTGTACAATTCTGTTCATAGTAGTAATTTTTAGATTAGAAATATGATTGACTAATCCACAAAATTAGGTAGTGCTATACTGAAATTAAATAGGGAAATCACATGAATTGTGTAGGGTAATCACCCTTTTAACAGATAATTAGAAGCCGGAATTGTTGTTTTTACTATCTGCCACCGGAGGTTTTTCATTAAACATGTAAATGATCCGGAACGAAATGGTATTGTTGTATTGTTTGCGTTCCCAAGTGTTGCCCAGCAGGTCTTCAAATTCACGGGTGCGAATCTTAGCAAGGGAATAAGCATATCGGATATTAAACATAAACCGTTTATACATTCTGAACCTTACATCCGCTAAAATGGAAAAGTCGTTTTTATCATAAGGGCCTGTGTTTAGGGTTGTGGTTTCAATTTTGCTTCCATGCTCATACTCTTTTATTCCCACCAGCCGGGCATACGAAAAACCGGCTCCGCCCGAAATTACATTCTTATCATTATAGAATAGTAAAAAAGGAACTTCGAGGTAATTGAGGCTAAGGTTATAAGCCCCGGTGGTTACATTTCCAAGTGAATCCACGTCGTTGTATTGAGCACTTTGATAACTCCCCTTTTGTGAAAAAATGGTTTCAATGCTGAAATTGAGGTTGTTTCCAATGGGAACAACAGCACCCAGACCAAGATTGCCGCCAAATTTGTTAAATCCGAAAATTTCATCACCATCCACCTGCGCGAGATTTATCCCTCCGATTACTGCTCCCCTTACTTGTTGTGCTTCCGCAGAACGATAGGAGATGATTGCGATGAAAATAAGGATGATTATTCCGAGCCTCCGGACCATACTGTGTTTTTCAATTTAAGATTACAAACGTAAGAATTATGGATAAATTTTAGCACAAAAACTGAATTGAACAAACCGCCTAATTCACATCCTTAATGGACAATTGTATCCTGCCGCGAACATGATCGATATCCACCACTTTTACCTGCAGTTTTTGATTGAGTTTTACAAATTCATTGGGGTCGCTCACATAACGGTCGGCCATATTACTTAAGTGAATTAGCCCGTTCTGTTTGATGCCGATATCCACAAATGCCCCAAAGGCAGTGATATTGGTCACGATCCCCGGAAGCACCATCCCTTTTTCAAGGTCGTTGATGGTTCTTACATTTTTATCAAACTCGAAAAAGCCGAATTTCTCACGCGGATCACGACCCGGTTTGGCCAGCTCTTCCATGATGTCGGTCAAAGTTGGCAACCCGATGGATTCTGTTACAAATTCATTCAAATCAATTTTTTTTCTTAGCTCTTCACTGCTCATCAGATCGTTTACCGAGCAACCCAACTTTTTGGTCATTTTTTTCACAATCGGGTAACTCTCCGGGTGTACAGCGCTACTGTCGAGCGGGTTTTCAGCTCCGCGGATTTTCAGAAATCCTGCTGCCTGTTCAAAAGCTTTTCCTCCCAAACGGGTCACTTTTTTAAGATCTTCACGCGTTTTAAAAGCGCCGTTTTCATTACGGTAATCCACAATGTTTTGCGCAATTGAAGGCCCTATCCCCGATACATATGCTAGCAATTGTTTGGAAGCTGTATTCAATTCCACCCCAACGGCATTAACGCAGCTCATTACGGTATCATCAAGGCTTTTGCCGAGCATTGTTTGATTTACGTCGTGCTGATACTGACCAACACCAATTGATTTTGGATCGATCTTTACCAGCTCAGCCAGTGGATCCATCAGCCGTCTTCCGATGGAAACGGCGCCACGAACGGTTACATCATAATCCGGGAATTCTTCACGTGCCACCGGCGAAGCGGAATAAACCGAAGCTCCGCTTTCATTCACCATCACCACCGTTACATCCCGGTCGAAGCGGATTTTGCGGAACATATTTTCGGTTTCCCGTCCTGCAGTGCCATTCCCGATTGCGATCGCCTCAATTTTATATGCACTTACCAATTGTACAATTTTACTAATGCTTTGGCGGATTTCATTTTGCGGCGGATGCGGGTAGATATTTTCGTTGTGGAGTAATTTTCCCTGCCGGTTGAGGCAAACCACCTTGCAACCGGAGGCAAATCCCGGGTCGATGGCCAGGATGTTTTTTTGCCCGAGAGGTGCGGCCATCAGCAGTTGGCGAAGGTTTTCGGTAAAAACTTTAATGGCATATTCATCGGCTGTTTCTTTGGTCATAGCCCTGATCTCGGTTTCGATAGAGGGCAACATCAGTCGTTTATAACTGTCTTTTAAAGCTTTGTAAACCAAATCCCCCGAGGCGTTATCAGAACGAACAAATTGCCGCTCAAGGATATCAATTGCCTCTTCTTCGGGCGGTCCGATCTTCAGCTTGAGAAATCCTTCATTTTCGCCCCGGAACATGGCCAGCAACCTGTGGGAGGGCGATTTCATGATGCGCTCGCTCCAGTCGAAATAGTTTTCATATTTGGCCCCGTCGGCTTCTTTGCCTTTGGCCACCTTTGATTCGATGGTTCCCTTGCGAATAAACAAACCTCTTATTTTCGACCTGGCAAAGGTATTTTCATTGATCCATTCAGCAATGATATCACAGGCACTCTGAAGCGCTTCTTCCGCGTCATTCACTTCATTTTTGGGGTTTACAAACCGCTCAGACCGATATTCAATATCATCATGATTTTGCGACATAATGATCTTTGCGAGTGGCTCCAGCCCTTTGGCAATGGCAATGGTAGCCCTTGTTTTTCGTTTGGGCTTGTAGGGCAAATAGAGGTCTTCCAGTTCGGTCATGGTTTCTGCGGCCAAAATCTGCCTCTCCAGTTCATCAGTGAGTTTGCCCTGTTCATCTATCGAGTTAATAATCGCTTCACGACGTTTGTCAAGCTCTTTTAACTTCTCCATCCGGTCGCGGATAGCTGCGATCTGGATTTCATCGAGGCTGCCTGTTGCCTCTTTACGGTAGCGTGCAATAAATGGCACAGTGGCGCCTTCATTTAGCAGCCCTACGGTATTTTCAACCTGGTGAACAGCAATATTTAATTCACCTGCAATTTTTTTAAAGTAGGTTTCCATTTATTTGGAATTTGCTTACGAAAATATCTAAAATTCACAATCATTCCGGGAAAAGACGCATGTTAATCGGTGTAATTAAATGAAAAACCGATGGCAAAATAGATCCGGTAATGTCTGTCAAGTGAATTTCGGCTAACGGCAAGACTGATTGGCCCGAGGAAACTCTTCATGGTGATCTCCGCTCCATAACCCAACACCGTGTTTTTATTGATCATATTATTCAGGTCGATTTTTTCAAGCTGATCAATTGCAACATGTTCATGATGCATTAAAATATTGGCACCATATTTCAAATAGAAATTCTTGAGTAAAATATTTTGAAAAAACAGGCCTCCTTTTACAAAGTTCTCAAAATCCAGTTCTCCGTAATTCAGTCCAATGAAAGGAATGTCGCTTTGATAAATGCGCTGAATGCCGCCCATAATAAAATTAGAAAACAGGGCGGATGAATCCAGTGAAAGGGTTACTCCTGCTGAAGCAAGAGGTATAACCTGGAATTGTGAACTGATGGGAATATACTGTTTGTATCTGAATTCAACCTGTTGGTATATATCAGGTATTTGTGGTTTAACTACATATTCATTGAGATCATGCTCACTGATGGGCAAGTTGATAATTTCTGATCCAACATTAATTTGAAAATAAACAGTATCCACACCTTTTTCAAATTTCAAAGAATAATCACTGTCAAGAAATACTTTGGTTCCTGCATATATTTCTTTGCCCATAGTTGGGTAATTCCGATCGTTTAAGGTGTTTGAAAGATAATCAAACTCAGCTCGCAGAAAGTTAAAGTTGCCTCGTTTTATGCCTTCGGGCGCAATGTTATTAAATTTCGATTTTTGATTATTAAGTTCATAAGTTGCTCCCAGGTAGAAGCTATGATGCAACGATTGGGTAGTGATAAATCCCAGCGAAATTGAATTTAAATATGAAATGGTGATATCATCCAGAACACCTTCCTTATAAAACGGAATTTGCCTGTTCAGATAATTATAGCGGAAACTCATGGCAAATTTTTGTTTCATACCCATGTATTTCAGGTGATCGAACCTGAATTTCGGGTTATTGGAAATATCTCCTGTTAAAATAGTTCGTGAGGATTTGCCGATAAGATTTCGTAAGGTCAGATTTAATACGATACCTGCCGAAAATACATTGTCGTAATGAACCGAACCTTTGATCGTAGCCGGATTTTTTTCATAGGTGAAAATGGTAAGCCGATAGTCGTCATATTCATTCAACCGGGTGAGCTCATAAGTTACTTTGGAAAAATTGGTAGTTCCGAAAATTTCCCTGACTCCATTTTCAATGTCGCCCTGATAAACATCCTGACCCAGTTCAATGCCGAGTTTTGAAAGGATGAGTTCCTTTTTTACACGCTTATTTCCCTTAACATCCAATTCTACAATATTATAATGCAGATGATCAACTTTAAGGGGCTTTACAACGAATGGCTCAAATTGATATTTTTCAAATATTTCTCGAAAGGATTCACGATAAAGTTCGCCGGCAGCATATCCCAAATCAAGGATTTCTTCATAATTTCCGAAACTTCCGGTGCTGTAGGTCAGTAAATCGGGCCGGATGTAAATATCGCATTTTTCAATCTGCCCATCCATTTTCGACAGGCTCGGAATCATGGAAACCTGGAAGAGTATATCGGTCATTCCCGAAAGATCATAAGCCGATTTCATTCCATCACCTACGCTAACCCCGATAATAATATCAGCGCCCATTTCGATGATTTCATCTACCGGGAAATTTTCCACTACGCCGCCATCAACCACCATTGTTGAGTCCAGGTCGATAGCTGTAAATGCCGTTGGAATAGCCATACTCGAGCGGATTGCTTTGGCCAGTGAACCGTCTTTAAAAACTATGGGCAAACCCGTGCTAACATCGGTGGCAATACATCTGAATGGAATTGGAAAATCATCGAAGGAGTCGTATTTAACCGCCGGCCAGGTAAATCGGGTGAGGTTTTCGCTCAACATTTGCCCGTCGATGAGTCCTGAAGGTAATTTCAAGCCTCCTTTTTCGATTTGAAATTCAAAAATACTCCGGTTGTAATACTCCTTTTCTTCGTAGGCAATGTAATTCAGTGGAATATTATTCGACAAAACGAGGTCCCAGTTTACTGACCGGATTATGCTATCCAACTGATCCGCTGAATAGCCCAATGCGTATAAGCCTCCAATAATGCTTCCCATGCTGGTTCCGGTGATAAAATCCGGCCGCAGCCCTTCTTCTTCCATGGCTTTTAAAATGCCGATATGTGCAATTCCTTTGGCACCGCCACCACTTAATACAACCCCTATTTTAGGGCGTTTTGCTTCGTTTTTGTCAGTACCCGTTTGGGCAAAAGTTAAAAACGGTAACAGCAAGAAAAGTAGCAATAAATTCCGGTAGATTGGGTTCATAATAGTAAAGCTAAGTTTACCACCCAGCGGCCAAAACATCAGCCAAATGAATCACTTTTATGGGCAGTTTATGTTTGTTAATATACCCTTCCTGATGCATCAAACATGATGAATCTGTTGAAATGATAAATTCCGCTTCGGTATCGAGGGCATGCTGCACTTTTTGTTCAGCCATTGCCGTTGATATCGCCTCATGTTTTACTGAAAACGTACCTCCAAAACCACAGCAAACATGGGTGTCTTTCATTTCCACCAGTTCGAGCCCTTTCACATGGGCCAGTAATTTACGGGGTTCATCCTTCAGTTTGTATTCGCGCAGCGATGCACATGAGTCATGATAGGTTACCTTGTGCTTAAAAGTGGCTCCCAGATCGGTAACATTTAATTTATTTACCAGGAAATCGGAAAGCTCGAATATGTTTTTTTGCAATCTTTTGTATTCAAGGTGCAAACCGGTATTGAAGAACAACTTTCCGTAGTAATTTTTAACATAACCTACACATGATGCCGAAGGAGCAACCACAGGCCTGTCGTTTGGAAAATCTTTGATGAATTTTTCTCCCATATCTTTGGCTTCATCCCAAAATCCGGAGTTAAATGCCATCTGTCCACAGCAGGTTTGATTGCTGTTATAGTTGACTGTCACCCCCAATTTTTCAAGGATTTTCACCATATTCATTCCTGTTTCAGGATAAATCTGGTCAATAAAACACGGGATGAAAATATCAACAGTCATTTTAATTTTCCTTTGAGAGGCAAAGATATTTAAAAAATTTGTGGACGTGAGCTAAATTTAATTTTTGCAATCGAAACCGCATGAACTTAAATCCGACCAAAAAGCAGGGTAAGATTTTGCAACCACCTCCGGATCATCAATACTCAAATGGCTGGCAACCAGGGCAAGTGGCGCAAATGCCATAGCCATCCTGTGATCAGCGTAAGTTTGAACCGGTTTTGAAAAGTTGTGGGGATCATCGTTCCCTTTTCGGGGAATGGTTGTAAGTACAAATTGCTCATTCAGTTCAGTTTTAAAACCCAGCTTGCTCAATTCGTTTACCATGGCCAAAAGCCTGTCCGATTCCTTGATCCTTAAGTTTTCCAACCCTGAAAATCGTCCCTGAATATTAAGGGCAGCGGCTGTTACAATTACAGGCAAAGCCAAATCGGGATGATTTGTGAAATCATAAATTAGCTTACCGGTTTTTTTTTCGGTTTTGATTAACTGCACGGCATTATTGGAAAATCTGGTTTTTACTCCCAATTGCTCAAATATCCCCGGAAGTATTGAATCCCCCTGGAGGCTATCCTTTGAGAGGTTTTCGAGCCGGATATCTGCTTCCCTGCTCAGTGCAGCAATTTCGTACCAGAATGATGCTGATGACCAATCGCTTTCAACGGTGATCGCTCCATCCTTATAAGTCTGTGGAGGAATGCTGATCTTGTTTTTGTCGATTACGGCGTTTACCCCGAATTTATTGAGTAAGCCCAATGTCATTTCAATATATGGTCTTGAACTTACACTTCCCCGAAGGTTTATCTTTAACCCTTTTTCCAGTAATGGTGCAATCAATATCAAAGCGGAAACAAACTGGCTACTGATGTTTCCATCCATGCTAATTTCAGTTCCTTCGAGTTCTTTTCCAACAATCGACAGGGGAGGGAATCCGGTTTTGTTAACATATTGAATGCCGGCGCCTAATTGATTGAGCGATTCAACCAAAATACCTACCGGTCTTTGTTTCATGCGTTCCGATCCGGTTAATATCCATTTACCTGGCCTGATGGCCAGCAGGGCTGTGAGGAAGCGAAGCACCGTTCCGGCATTCCCGCAATCCAGTTCAAGGGCTTTGGTTGAATTTTTTGATTGCTGAATTTTTAAGAGTAAATGCTGCATCAGAACCGTATCATCGGCAGTTGACAGGTTCCTGATTTCAAAGTTGTGCCCGGCCAATGCCCGGATGATCAGCAAACGGTTGCTGATACTTTTACTAGCGGGAAGTGATATACTTCCCCGAATAGAATTGGATTTTGCAGAAACATTTATAATTGGCATAATTTCTAAACCTGCAGGTTCAGATAATATTGAAGGCTTTCGCGAATAAGTGACAAATCAACCTGCTGGTTGATCAGGCTGTTGCCAATGGAAGTCAACAGGGTGAAGTTAAAGCGGTTGCCACTGTTTTTCTTATCATGTTTCATGATATCCAGGATAATATCAAAGTTCCCCGACCTGAATAAATATTGATCGAAGTTCCCCATGATATAGTGAACGATCTCATCAAGCTCGGCCTGGGGCAATCCTGTTACTTTACTCGAAATATACGACTCGCAGATGAGCCCAATGGCGATGGATTCACCGTGCAAAAGAGGCACCTCGTCGTGTTGCAGCGAAAAAGTTTCGATTGCATGCCCCACGGTATGTCCAAAGTTTAACACCTTTCTGAAGCCCGTTTCATGAGGATCCTCGGTTACAAAATAATTTTTGATTTCAATCGAGGTGTCGATCAACTCCTTCCAGTTGTCAATTTCTTTATAAACCAATCCTGATAATTCATCCCAGTAATGCTTTTCGTAAACCAGGGAATGTTTTACGATCTCAGCAAAACCGTTGATCATTTGCCGTTCAGGGAGGGTATCGAGAAACTCAGGGATGATAAACACCACCTGTGGATTGGAAAATACGCCAATCTGGTTTTTAAGCCCGTTTAGATCAATTCCCACTTTGCCGCCAATAGAGGCATCTACCATCGACAACAAGGTAGTTGGGATATTGACATATCGCATGCCCCGTTTAAAGGTGGAGGCAATAAATCCGCCCAAATCACTTACCACGCCACCGCCAAGATTGATCAATACAGAATTTCGGTCGGCACCGTTTTTACTTAGCTCCTGCCACATTTGCAAACAAACGGAGGTGCTTTTCGATTCCTCACCCGATGGAATCTCTAATATATGAACCTGCTGTAGCAGTTGTATATTGCTCATCAACCTGGGCAGGCAATATTTACGGGTGTTTTCGTCCACCAATACAAAAATCTTATTCTCTTTAAATTCATATTGGTTTAAATATGAACGAATGGTATCGAATACATTATTCCCGATGAAAATGCTGTATCCATTTGCATTTATTATGGTTTGTTCCATGATCTACAATTCTTTGAAATCCCCTGATTTAGCCAAAAATTAATTCCTTTGGAATATTATCTTTTATACTATTTTTGGATTAAATATTTGATGCGTTGCTAAATTACAAAAATTAATATTGAAATATGTTGTCGTTTGAAAATACTGAGATTGCGTTCAGCAGTAAATCAGATAAAGACCTGAAAAGAGCACAATTTCTGTTTAAAATGATCAGCAGTAATTTGCTGGTTAACTCTGGAAAATATTTATCGCGATTTGCCATGAAAGCCCATTTGCCGGTGGCCTGGGCTGTAAAACCAACTATTTACAGGCATTTTGTGGGAGGAGAAACCATAGAGGAGTGTATGCCCAATGTACGAGTTATTGAAAAACACAATGTAAAAGCGATTTTGGATTACTCCATCGAAGGCACCGAAACACTGGAAGAAATCAATAGCGCCATGGAGGAAACGCTTAAAACCGTTTTTAATGCTGCCAAAGACGAAAATATTCCATTTGCGGTTTTTAAACCAACAGCATTTACCCTTGAAACGGTTCTTGAAAAAGTGAGAGCCGGCGAAAAACTTTCCGAAAGTGAAAAAATGGAAGCCAACAATTTCAGGCAAAGGGTTACCAAACTCTGTCAAACAGCTTTTGATAATGGCGTTCCCATCCTGATTGACGCCGAAGATGTGGCTTACCAGAACTTCATCGATGAAGTGGTGGATGCCAATATGGAAAAATTCAATAAAGAAAAAGCCATCGTATTCAATACCTATCAAATGTACCGCGTCGACCGGCTGGAAGTGCTCGAAAAAGCCTATAACCGCGCGGTTGAAAAAGGATATTATTTAGGAGCAAAATTTGTTCGTGGCGCATACATGGAAAAGGAGCGGGCACGCGCCGCCGAAGGGGGTTACGCTGATCCCATTCATCCTGATAAAGACAGCACCGACAGGGCTTACAATGCCGCTTTGAAGTTCTGCATTGAAAGGATCGACCGTATTTCCATTTTCAACGGAACACACAACGAATACAGCTCACGTTACATGACCGAACTCATGGCCGAACATGGCATTAAAAAGGATGATAAACGCTGCTGGTTTTCGCAATTGTACGGCATGAGTGATCACATCAGTTTTAACCTGGCCAACGAAGGTTACAATGTTGCCAAGTACATGCCTTTTGGGCCGGTGCGCTCGGTATTACCATATCTTATCAGAAGGACCGAAGAAAATACCTCTATTTCCGGTCAAACGGGGCGGGAGCTGGGGTTGATCCTGAAGGAAATGGAAAGAAGAAAAAACGGGAAATAAATATTTTGCTTGCTTACCGCCGCCAGTTTTCAATAGCAATAAACCAGCTTGTTTTATAGGAGGCTGAGCGTTGCAACCGGTAGTCATTATCACTAAAAGGATTTTCAGCTTTTGAAAAGAAAAAATGGATGGACATGGGATTGTTCCGTTCTCCATAAATCCACTCTTCCTCCTTCTCTTTCCGGTAAACCTCCGTCGGCGGGCCATAGATGATGTAAATCAAACCCCGGTCGGTTTTCCAGCCTTCATGAAAAGATGAAAATTCAATGTTTGCCGTTTCCACCCTGGAGTAATATTTCTTGATCATGTTTTTAGCACGCTCCGGTTTTTTGGATGCCCGCACCAGCCAGAAACTGTCCACTGCCACTTTGTAATCGTCATATTCGATCAAGCGGTCATATTCTTTTTGGGTAGATAAATAGCGCAATGGCTCTAGTGCCTGGGCGGGTGTGGTAACGGCTGGAAATCCTTCGGTAAAATGGAAAAGAGTGAATCCATCAGGTTTGTTTAAATCCACCTGGAAATGATAAATGCCATCATAGGGGAGTTCAAGTAGCGGAGAGTTGCCTTTTGTAAGGTTAATGGTGAAAAAACTATCGGGCTCAAACTGGTAAGTTTCTTCCTTCTCGAGGACAAATGGTGGTTTTGCCAGCGAAAATGATTTATTGTAGTAGCGAATGAAAACCTGCCTAATACTGGTATCCGGATATTCAAATCGAAATTGATCATCATTGCCAAGTGCATTGCCAAACAGGCTGAATCCACTTTCATCCGTTAAATGGAAATTTTGCCTTCCGTACTTATTCATTTTATCAATTGGAATAATTTTACTTACCCTTTTGTCGTCTTTATTTTTGTCAATCAACGTAACGATAAGTATTTGCTCTGAGGGATAGGTAATTTCAACATCAAGGTTGATGATCATCTCCAACGATTTGCCAATGCTGCTGGTATCGGTTACCATGATGGATCCGGTGTCGTAGGGTAATTTGGCGTCCCAATCGTTAAAGAGCTCGTAAAAAACCCCGATCCTGGCTGTAAGCGGGCCATTCAAGGTGTCCGGTAAAAACGAAAAATCATCCGGTTTAACACCCAGGTATACCGTTGAAACAGAATCATTTTTATGATACACTGAACTCTGAAAACTGGTAAAACTAAATTCGCTGTACATCGACGAAAGGTCCTGTTTTGACAGTTTTCGGATGTGTTGCGAAAATGAAGGTTGAACAAATAAAGTAACAGCGATTAAAGTGATGATTCTTTTTAAATACATGCAATTAATTGTTTTCAATAAAACTTTCAGGAATATCTTTGGTGGTTTTAGCACCCAGTTCCTTTAATGTTTCCACCCTGCGAATAAGGTTGCCACTGCCATCCACCAGTTTTTTGCGGGCTTCCGTGTATGATTTTTCCAATCGGCCTATGTGGGTTCCAACATCTTCCAGATCTTTCAGGAAATTAACAAATTTATCATATAAAGCTCCGCCCTGCCGGGCAATTTCCAGGGCATTCTGGGTTTGCTTTTCATGCTTCCAGATGGAGGCAACAGTGCGCAAAGTAGCCAGCAGGGTGGATGGACTCACAATTACAATTTGTTTTTCCCACGCATAGTTGAAAAGGCTGATATCCGCCTGAATGGCTGAACTGAAAGCGGGTTCGATGGGCATAAAAAGGAGCACGAAATCAGGCGCATCAAAAAGGCCGGCATGCTGATAGTTTTTATCGCTTAACTGCTTTACATGGTTTTTGATCGACTCGATATGTTGCTTTAAAAATGCTTCCCGTTGTGTTTCATCTTCAGCATTTGCAAAAGCCTCATAGGCCACCAGCGACACTTTGGAGTCGATGATAATGTGTTTGTCCTCTGGAAGTTTTACGATCACATCCGGGCGCAGCATTTCACCCGACTCACCACGTGCTGTCACCTGCGTTTCATATTCCTGTCCTTTTACCAGGCCTGATCTTTCCAAAATTCTCTCCAGTATCACCTCTCCCCAGTTGCCTTGCTTTTTGGAATCGGATTTTAATGCCTTTGTAAGGTTATTGGCTTCTTCGCTGATCTTTGCATTAAGGTCGTATAGCTTTTTCAGCTCGGCCCGCAAATCTGTCTGGTCTTTCAATCCTTTCTGATAAGTGTCTTCCACTTTCTTTTCAAAATTGACGATCTTCTCCTTCAATGGATTGAGTAGTTCACCCATGTTTTTCTGGCTTGCTTCCGAAAATTCTTTAGTGTTTTCTTTGAGGATCCGGTTGGCTATATTTTCAAAGTCGGTGGCAAATTTTTTCTGCTGTTCCTCCATTTCTGTTTTCTGGGTTTCCAGCTTTTCGCGCAAACTTTTAAACTCACCTTCAGCCCGCCCCATGCGGTTATTCAATTCACTGTTTTTATTGCGTTCTTCATCCAGTTCTGTTTTGGTTTGATTAAAGCTGATTTGAAGGTCATTATATTTTTCCTGAATGATGCCTTTTTCCTTGTCGAGCTGGCTCAGGGAGTCCTGCACTTCGTTTTTTTGTTTGGAAAGACGGCCTTTCATTGCCAGAAACCCGAGACCGGTCCCAGTTGCAAGGCCAATAATGAGGTAAACAATTTCCATAGCAAAAATTTTCTGTAAAGTTAAGAAAAGCGATCCGGATGATGATCGAAGGATGAAAAATCATCAAATATTATACCCTAACTCCTGTAGAATGATTAATTTTATAGCAAACTCCCCGCTATGAGTAAATTAACAATAACAAGCACCACGAAAACCCTTTTGCTGTTCGTTTTCTTTGTTGTAATTAGCTTTTCGATTCGTTCGCAAACGGTATTTCCGCCGGAGTGCGCCGGTGGCAACCGGCTTACGCGTGAATTTATTGATGAAGAAATGATTTACCCCGATAAAGCCATGCAGGCGGGAATTGAGGGTACGGTAGATTTATCATTCATCGTTCATGAAGATGGCTCAGTATCCAACATTGATGTTATTCAGAAAGTTTCGCCGGAAGTGGATGCCGAGGCAATCCGGCTTTTTAAACATATTTGCTGGAATCCTGCCACAGAACTGGGCCGGCCAATTACGGTAAAACATTCCTATAAAATTAAATTTAATATACGGCGCTATACTAAAATCACCAAATCGCGGGGTGTTAACTATTTTGAAAGGCCACATGAAAAGATTGATACCAGTTTTAAGGTTTACAGGCGAGAGGAAACGGATCATTGGCCCAGGCCTATTTTTACCAGCATCGACCGGAATTTGCCCACTTTTATTGTGAATAACCTGGAATACCCTGATGCTGCTAAAAAGCAAAATATAAGCGGTGTGGTTAAGCTTCAGTTTGTGGTAGAAACCAGTGGCCGAGTTTCCAATATTGTGGTACTCAATGCTGTGGGTGGTGGGTGCACCGAAGAGGCCATCCGGGTTTTAAGACTGATAAAATGGTATCCGGGCCTAAAAAATGATATAGCCGTACGAACGATCATGGAGTTTGATTTGCGATTCGACCTTGCAAATAATTCGGTGGGGGGTACCATCCCCAATCCCGGGCAGATCTATTGATTTAGAATCTATTAATCTATTGTTAATTGAATAAAGCAAGGCATACCCTTTAGTTCAGCAGGGTGATGTTCAATCCTTTTTATTAATTTAGCGAGCTCACCTCTGAATTGAATGAAACGAATAGGACTCATTTCTGATACACATGGATTTGTTCCACAAAGGGTTTTCGAGATTTTTACAAACGTGGATGAAATATGGCATGCCGGCGATGTGGGTGATGTTCAGGTGCTTTACGACCTTCAGGCAATAAAGCCGGTAAAAGCCGTGTATGGCAATATCGACGGACAATCTGTCCGCAATCACTGCCCGGAGGTGCATGCATTTATGTGTGAGGATATTAAGGTACTAATGATTCATATCGGCGGGTATCCCGGAAAATATGTGAAAAGAGCAAAAACCTTAATAGAGAAAGAAAAACCCGGCTTATTCATCACCGGTCATTCTCACATTTTAAAAGTTATTTATGATGAAAACTATGATTTGCTTCATCTAAATCCGGGAGCTGCCGGTAAATTTGGGTTACACACTAAAATTACCTTTATGACCTTTGTAGTGGAAGGTAATTCCATAAAGGACCTGGAGATCATTGAGGTTGACCGAAATACAAAAATGAACCAGGTTTAAATTATCAGAAATTAAGGATTTTATCTGAGTCGATCCATCGAACGTATCAGGCGTTCGTCTTTGGTGATGTATTGATTAACCAGGAACAGGAATAACAAGTTTAAAATAGGAATATAAGCACCGATATTGAATTCCGATACAGCGTCTGTTTGTTTGATCACAACATTGGGATACAAAAGGAAAATACCCACGATGAGCAGCATAGATAGTAACATTGCAAACCGGACAAGGCGAATTTGAAGTATCCTGTTTTTGAATTTGAAAATAGTATAAACAGTGATTACAACCAGGGCCGCATTTAAAACAAGCATTGGCAAAATAGTTATAAAACTGAATTGCAGATCGGAGCCTGGAGTAGTGTTTTCAAACTTATAAAGATATAGGCGCAGATAATAGAAATCGGAGAAAAAAGTGGCCAGTGGTGTAAAGAACATGGCTATGGAAATGATGGCCGTCAGGGCCAGAAAAAGTGTTTGTATACGTTGGATCATGATACCGAAATTTTTGGCAAATATACGATCAATTTGAATTGGGCGTTGTGTTGCTTACGCTTTGTTGGGGTGTGAGATTTTGAGTTATTTTCTTTTCATCTTCCTCTTTTCTTATTCCAAATAGATGCCGCAAACTGAGCCGGTTAAACTCATAAAAAATGCCCACCCCTTGCGTATAGGGCGCATAGTTTTTGTACAACAGGTTGTCGTTTGATTTATTAAAAACTTTACCTCTCAGTTTACCATCTTGTGTAATTTTAACTTCCACGGTTACTTCTCCAACGATGTCATTGGTGTTCTCGGTATTTGTATTGTCGCGCACACCAAGATTTCCATCTATCAGAACGCGATCATCAAAAAGCTGTGTTGAAAGGGCAACCTCCACCTCGCGTGAAGCAGTGGCATCGCCGGGGCGATAATTTACCCCGATATCAAAATCTTTACTGATTCCCGAAAGCCAGTTGTTAAGCTGATTGGTGAGCAATGAATAGGTGTTAAACCCTACTGATCCTGAATAGCCTGTTCCCTGGTAAAAACTGTTCAAAACCAAAAGCGATATCATTTGCTGACTCATCAGGGCCTGGTCTGTCGTATCGAGCCTTGAATAAACATACTGCTTTGAATCATCACTTAGATCAGGGAATTCAATACGGAAGCGGATTTCCGGGTCGAGCAAGCGGTTGGATAATGCAATGATACAATTTACAGGAACCCTTGTAGCGGAATCTTCCTGTGGTCCGTATTCCCCTAATTTGGTTTTAACTTTATAAACAGCAGTCATGTTGATCCTGGCGTCATATGGATCGCCGGTCCACGTAACGCGGCTTCCGCGCTTGATGTCAAAATCACGGTTGATAATGTTTTGCAAGGTGAAAAAGAAAGAACCCCGATCGATAATATATTCTCCATCCATGGTCATCTCCGATGTAGGGGTAATATTAAGTATAAGATTTCCTGCGCCCTTGGTCCTGATATTTCCCATCTGGTATGGCATGAACATCTGTATGTCGGCCTCATTGGTAATGTTCATCTCCATGTTGAGGGCCAATCCTTTGATATTGGTTTCGTAAATCTGTTCTTCGGGTTGATCATTTTGGATTACCATCTGGTCCCGATCAACAAAAACGATATAGTCATTGTTGATGACCTCAGCTCCATAACTTACCGGGATTTTCACGTTGGTACCTTTCTTTGAAGTAACATTGATATTCATCACCAGGTCATCAATGGGGCCATGAATGGTAATGTCGCCACTGGCAATGGCATCCCCATAAAATGCCGAATTCATCCCTTTGGTGGTATTCAGTCCAAGCAGTTGGTCCGTTTTCAGATCCATATCGAGGTAAAACTGTTTTAAATGTTCATGCGAAAAGGAACCTGAAACGGTTGCCTGGTTGCCTATAGAATCATAGATGATCATATTTGACCAGAACAGCCGGTTTTTTTGGAAGTGGAGTTGGTCGGCAAAAGAGTACCGAACATTTACAAAGTCAATAAGCATACTGCCATGGTTAACATCAATGTCACCTGAAAGATCAGGATGTTCTGTACTTCCGGTAAGCCTGAGTTTGCCAGTTGCATATCCTCTCAGATCGGAGCTAAAACTCTGGGTAAATGGTTCCAGGGTTTTTATCCTGTAATTATCCATGGTAATGTCAAAATCAAAGTTGTTATCCTTGCGTTGTGGGTAATACTTGCCATTAACTCCCAGTATTTTACGTTGCCCGATATTTCCGGTATAAATGAAGTCAGAATGGATGTTAAAAGCTTTCTCACGAGGATCCCATCTCGAAATGATCTGAGCATCTCCCAGACGCTCGCCATTGAAATAGAAATTTTGTAAAAACAGGTCGGTCAGATAAAACGGTGTTTGATAAATGTCGATGATCTTCAAATTCCCATCAATAATGCCGTCAAGGTTCACATCTACATTTTCAAGTAGCAGGTCAAAATTGGAGAGGTTAAATTTTTGGAACTGCACATAAACCGTATCCTGCGGGTCGTTTGAGGCCTTCCCTGAAATACCGATGCGCTGGTTCGTGCTTTCGAGTGCGAGGTTTTGAAATGTGATTACACTTGAATCAAAAACAATGGCATTGGATGGTTGAAAACGCCAAATAGTATCGGCAAAAGTGATTTGAGAATCCTTAAAGTTAAACCGGAACTTCTCTTTCCCTAAAAATTTAAAATCACCCGAAAGGTCACCCTTACTGAATGAATAATTATGGGCATCGTTCCAGGTAATATTGTAATGAATATTGTTGTTTTTAATGGCTATTTGTGTTTGAATGCTGTCCATCACAAGCGTGTCGGTAAGGTTAACCCGATCGGAACCTGTTGTGAAATGAACCTGATCATTACTAATATAAAACTCAGAATACCAGTTTTTAAATTTGATTCCTTTATAAGTAATTTCGGGAGATGACCCATCGAAAAAGAGGTTCTGAATGCGGGAATTATAACCACCGTAAATTTTCGTGTTTTCTGATACTTCCAAATCGGGAACGAACAAGCGGGTTAGGGGTAAGGTATTTTTAAGATCAATATCGAAATAAAAATCCTGGTCAACCAATTGCAGTTTCATGGTGTCGATTCCGCTTACCAAAGTATCGAGGTAAGTGTTAAAAATTTGAAGGGCATTTTCCGGAAATTCCCTCAACCTAAATTGTCCTTCAAGGTTGGCATCCACAATATCACTGTACAGTCTGATTATGCCGTATTTGGTAGAATCACGGGTGATGCTAAGGGTAAAATCATCCATTCTTAAATCGAGTTTGTCTTCATGGTAGCGGGTGCTGTCGAGGGTAATGATCCCCTGCATATTATCAATCTCATCACCCATAAAATTCATAGTAAGTTTGGTGGTGAGCCTGGAAGTGGAATCGCGCTTAATGAAGTTAATTTGGTCGAGGTAAGCATCTTTGATATTGGCGGTGAAATTATAGGAAGGTATTTGCTCCCGGTAATTCAGTGTTCCCGAAAAATCAAGATGGCCAAGCTCATCATCAATGCCAATAGAACCTGTAAAGATCTTCTTATCCAATTCGCCATTCAACACAATTTCATTGTAAACATTATCAAAAAAGTTGAGGGAATCAATCGTTCCGATCATGTCAACCTTCATGTTGTCAAAACTCACTCCGCTACCGTTAACATTTGCAGTAAGATCAAGTGTTTTTACATGGTTTTCAATGTTGAACAGCTTCCCGACATTAAAGTGATTACTGGCAAGTTTCCCTTCATACTCCACGGTATTCCACTTGTTCATTCGCAGTAAAAGGTCGGTGTTGATGTTACCAAGTTTAGTTTCAAAACTACCATAGGAAACAAAGTCGTTATAAAACCCGGTAAATTTACCTTCGATCAGCACCACACCAAACCGGTCAAGAATTTCGGGTAGCGGAATATCTCCTGATCCTGACGGAATTTTAAAGTTGCGAACATCTTCGGCACTCGTTTTCAAATGGGTAATGGAAAGGTGATTAAAGGTTTCTTCAAAATTGGGCAAGCCGTTCATTTGCACATCTCCCCTGAACTGTGTGGTTTCGCCAAATGCAAACTTTAACTCACGCGCTTTGAAGTTATTCACCGTGCCTTTTATCTTGCCCATGATTTTAAGCCGGTTGTCCATTTGGTACATCACCGGAGCAAAGTAACCCACTTCAGTTAAATTCACCTCCGAAGGTCTTATTTCGGTATCTATTTTTACCTGGTTCACAAAATCGCTGAAATCACGAAAACCCGCAAAAGTGAAAAGCAGATCAAGGTCCAGCTTGTTTCGGGGCGTGGACACCAGCAGGTTATCTGCCTTCAGCATGTCGGGGCCCAGCCAAAAGGTGCAGGAGAGACTATCCACCCGAAAGCCGCTTTTTTCATACAGGTCAACTTGTTGGATTTGCAGGCTCAGGGTATCATTTTCAAAGTTGATATTTTCAGCAATAAAGTTTACATTCAATAACTCGGTATGATTAAAATCAACCTGGTTAAATTCAGGTATCTCCTGCTGATCATCGTGTTTGAAATGGCCATTGGTTACTTCAAGGTGCTCCAGGGTGAAACTGATCGGTTTCCCTGCGTTTTTAGTACTGTCCTCTTGTTTGAACTTTTCCACGATCAGCATCAGGTTGGTCCGGTCGTCGGTTTTATATTTTATCAAATTAAAGTCGGCATGGTCAAGTGATACCGAACGAAGATCGAACTGACCCTTTAAATATAGCAGATTGCGGAATTTTACATCAAGTGATTCTGTGAAAAGCAAGGTATCAAGGTAATGGTCTTTTACCAAAAAACCATACACTCCCACCGACCTGAAGGAGCGAATGTTCAGCTTATTGATCTTAACTTCGGTGTTGAGCTTTTTGGAAACATAACCGGTTGCAACACGGGCTAATACGGTTTGCATCACCGGGTCGCGCATGAGCAAAAGCACAGATATTATAAAAGCCAGCAAGCCGGTTAAAATCAATACACCTATTTTCAGAATCTTAATTTTGATAATTTTGTTGTTTTGTTAAAAATGTGTACTGTACATGTTGACCTGTTTGAGTTGCAACGCAATTTCTTTGCAAAAGTAATCAAGTTAACCGTTTAAAGCACACTTCAATAACGTGAATCTAAGATGAATATTTATATACTTGGCATCGAATCTTCCTGCGACGACACTTCTGCAGCCGTGCTGTTTGGTAACAAGATACTTGCCAATGTGATCGCAAATCAATCGGTGCACGAAAAATATGGTGGTGTGGTTCCCGAACTCGCCAGCCGTGCACATCAGCAAAATATTATTCCGGTGGTAGACACTGCCTTGAAAACCGCAGGGATCAGTAAAACGGACCTGGGAGCAATAGCTTTTACCCGTGGGCCCGGGTTGTTGGGATCCTTGCTTGTAGGAACTTCTTTTGCCAAATCGTTTGCCCTTGGGCTGGATATTCCGCTTGTGGAAGTAGACCACATGCAGGCCCATATCCTTGCACATTTTATTCAAAATGAGGCAGGTAACAAACCGATGCCTCAGTTCCCGTTTTTATGTTTGACCATTTCGGGCGGACATACACAAATCGTTTTGGTAAAAGATCATATGCGCATGGAAGTGATCGGGAAAACCATTGATGATGCTGCCGGAGAAGCGTTTGATAAGGCTGCCAAGATCATGGGATTGCCCTATCCGGGCGGACCGGTTATTGACAAGCTTGCTAAGGAGGGCGATCCCAACAGGTTTTTCTTTCCCAAACCGCGCATTCCCGATCTCGACTTTAGCTTCAGCGGATTAAAAACATCGTTTTTGTATTTCCTCAGAGATGAATTAAAAACAAACGATAATTTCATTCAGGAAAACATGAACGACCTGGCCGCTTCCATGCAGCAAACCATCATTTCCATCCTGATGGAAAAACTCACGAAAGCCGCAAATCAAACCGGGGTCAATCAAATTGCCATTGCAGGCGGGGTATCAGCAAACTCGGAGATGCGGAAACAACTTACCGACGCCGGTGCCCAAAATGGTTGGGATGTGTTTATCCCCGAATTTCAGTTTACCACGGATAATGCGGCGATGATTGCCATTGCAGGATATTACAAATACCTCAAAAAGGAATTCGCCTCACTGGATGTAACTCCTTATGCAAGGGGCTCATTTTAACCGGCAGACATGATCGATCATAAAACGCTGAAGGTTTTCCTGGATGAAAAACACGATCAGTACAACCGACCGGAATTTATTACTGACGATCCCATCTCTGTTCCCCATTTATTTAAACAAAAAGAAGATATCGAAATTGCAGGATTGCTCACGGCAACTATTGCCTGGGGTAACCGCCGATCGATCATCAACAACGCCAAAGCGCTTTTGCGCAGAACCGATTTTGCCCCCTTTGATTTTGTGAAAAACAGCAGCGAAGCCGATCTGGAAGTGTTTGCAAATTTTGTGCACCGCACTTTTAACGGCAGCGATTGTATCTATTTCTGGAAAGCACTTCAGAATATTTACAATAATCATGGGGGACTTGAAAGTGTTTTTCATAAAGGATTTGAAAAAGAGCTCAGCATCAAGTCAGCGATAAGTCATTTCCGAAATATATTCTTCAGTATGGACCACCCTGAACATGTTCGCAAGCATGTGGCTGATCCCGAAAAGAATGCCTCTGCCAAACGGCTGAATATGTTCTTAAGATGGATGGCACGAGGGGATGACCGGAGTGTTGATTTTGGATTATGGAAAAAAATCCCGGCTTCGGCATTAATGTGCCCGCTGGATGTGCATACCGGCAATGTTGGCCGAAAGCTGGGTTTGCTAAGCCGCAAGGCCAACGACTGGAAATCGGTGGAAGAACTAACAGAAGGATTGCGAAACTTTGATCCAAATGATCCCGTGAAATATGACTTCGCGCTTTTCGGTCTCGGTATTTATGAAAAGTTTTGAAGTGAAATTGTATTTGATTTTCTCTACTACCCATAGGGAAGGGGTAAATAGAGAAAATCAAATTATAAAGGTCAGGATTTTTGTAAGTCATCATAGTTGAAATTTACTAATTTTGATTTCTATTTCACATGGTAAAAAATCAGGAACATAGTGCATTAACCGGTTGGAGAAGAAAGCTCCATGACATTATTTTTGAGGCCGAAACGCCGGCGGGCAAAGCCTTTGATGTTGCCCTGCTGCTGCTTATTGTACTCAGTGTATTGGCTGTTTTAATCGATAGTGTTCCGGGGATCCATATTAAATATGGTAAAATCCTCTTTGTTGCAGAGTGGATTTTTACAATCCTCTTCTCCATCGAATATATTTTAAGAATTTATACCACTTTCCGCCCCGGGAAATATATTTTCAGTTTCTACGGGATTATTGACCTGCTGGCCATATTGCCTTCATATTTAAGCCTTGTTTTTACCGGTTCACATTATCTTTTGGTGATCCGTATGTTGCGTTTGCTCAGGGTTTTCAGGGTGCTGAAACTGGCAAGATATGTGGGTGCCTCACATGTTTTGGCCATTGCCATGAAAAACAGCAGGCATAAAATTGTGGTCTTTCTGGAGGTGGTGGTTACTATGGTGGTGATCATGGGTTCGCTCATGTACCTTATAGAAGGGCCGGAAAACGGGTTTAAAAGTATTCCGCTGAGTATTTACTGGGCCATTGTTACGCTTACCACGGTGGGTTATGGCGATATTGCCCCGCAAACCATCATGGGTCAGGCGCTGGCTTCGGTGATCATGATCATCGGTTATGCCATCATTGCAGTGCCTACAGGTATTATCTCTGTTGAAATGGCCAAAGCAAAAGATACCCCGCTCTCCACACAGATATGCCCCGATTGCCATTTCGAATACCATGATGAGGATGCTGTTTATTGTAAAAAGTGTGGTTCCAAATTATAAGCTTATTTTAGATGAATACTCCTAATCCGGACCCACTTGAACTTGCCTTTTCCGATTTTTTTAATGGCGACAAGCAGGCTACCATCACCATCCACAATGATATCGGTGATGTGGAAGAAGTGCCGGTTAGCTATTTTTTCAGAAGCTTTCAAGAGATGCCTTTGCTTGAGCAAAAAGCACTTGAGCTTTGCAGGGGAAGTGTATTGGATGTGGGCGCCGGTTCGGGTTGCCATTCACTCATTTTGAAAGAACGGGGGATGGATGTAACACCTCTGGAGATCAGACCTGCACTGGTGGAAATGATGAAAAAGCAGGGACTGGAAAATGCTGTTCAGGCTGATTTTTATAAGTACAGGCAGCAAACTTTTGATACCCTTTTATTGCTGATGAACGGCATAGGTTTTGCCGGCCATCTGCTGGGTGTGGATTTATTGCTGAAACATGCCCAAAAGCTGCTCAATCCCGGTGGGCAAATCATCCTCGATTCCTCTGATTTAATGTATATGTACGAGGAAGAAGACGGTTCATACCTGATTGACCTTAACCGTGAAAAATATTATGGGGAGGTGGAATATCAATTTGAATACAAAGGACAAATGGGGAAACCTTTCGATTGGATATTTGTGGATTATTACACCCTGGAACAAATGGCTATTGAAAACGGATTCCGGTCGGAGATCATCTATGAAGGGGAGCATTTTGAGTATTTGGCGCGGATTTATAACACATCTTATTAATCATCCGATGACTCGCAGTCATCTGATGAATCAGTTGCTTACCACGAACTTGCATTTCCCGGCCGCCAGCTTAGTTGCTTTTATTCAGCGTTATCACTTCCGACCAGCAGGGACATCTCTAAAAATAGGGATTAGCAGCATTTAATTAATATTCACAACTTTCTTATCCCGCCGGTACGACCAAACCATCAAACCAATGCCACCAAGCAAGGAGGTGATGGCCAGCAAAAAAGTCCAGGTAAAACCGACCAGTTCGTAAAAAAACACGCCAAACAAGGGCGCAACACTCGCACGTGCCGCCGTTAAAAACAAATGTACCGATTGATAGTCGCCGGCCTCTTCGGTTTTGCAAAAATAGGCTGAACCAATAAACCAGAGTAGCGCCATGGTGGCGGCAAAAACCCCGTAGGAGAGGTAGGCAAAGCCAAGCATCAGGTAGAGGTCGAGCCCGGCAATGGTAATGTGCATGGGAAAATGCTCAGTGAGCATCATAAAAAAGATGAATAAGGTAAGCGAACCGAAAGTGATTACTGCAAACTTGCGGGGATCAATTTTCCCGAGCAGCTTTCCGGTATATGGAAGCAAAATAATGGCCAGGATGTTATAGGCATTTTTGTAAAATGCAACACTGGAATAGTTGAGATGCAGCGCCCGTTCCAGGAAAATGGTGATCACCGTGGTGGTGATCATAAAAGCAAACCCGTAAAACATAAAACCCACTTCAAAATGGAAATAAGGTTTATTGGTTTTTAAAATATCTACCATGGTGGAAGCAGATCGGCGGATGGATTGGAAAAACTGCTCACGCCTTTTTTTGATATCTTCCTGGTAACGAATCATCGAAAGCAGAAACACCGAAACCACACCCAGAACAGCCACAACCGGAAAAACGTATTGATAGGCCTGAGCGTCGCGGTCGAGTAAAATCCCGTAAACGAAAGTGGCGCCCAGCATCACGATTTTATTCACCGAGGTGGCAATCCCATATAGTTTCCCGAAATTGGAATGACCGTATTGTTTTTTCAGGAAGAGGTTTATCAGAGGGTAAATGATGGTATTTCCGAAATAATAAATAAAAAACAACACCAGGAAAATGGCCTGGTACAAAAGGGTTCCCTGGAAAATCTCCGGGTCGTTTGGAAAAAACAGCAATAAAAACAAAGGCCCTCTTGTGAATAAGCCGGTGTATCGAAGGAGCTTTCGTTTGTTTACGGTTCGTTTAATAAATTCATTGATAAAAAGCAGGAAAACAAATATATTTTTGTAATTAAAAACATGAACGCAAAAATATTGAAAAGGTGAACGTTTATGATAAATTTTTGGCGTAAAAAATGGGGAAGCTTACTTCTAAACTCCCCCTGGTGTGGTATAAAAAATTTAGCTTTTATTCAGGTGCACTGACAATCGCTCCAATACCTTTGTTTCTAATAGGCATTGCTATAAAACGTTTGTCAAAACCTACGATTGTGCCGCGTTCCTCTGGGTCGTCTTCACGGATGTACATATAAACTTCCCCGTCTGCCTTCATTACTTCATCTGCATGAAACGCGAATGAAGAAAATGAATCGTTGACACTTGGTACAGCTCCAAAGGCAATTTTCTGCAATGTAGTTGTATTAAAATATGCAGGCTTTGAAAATTGAAGAATACCAAATCCGGCAAACCTCTTTGGTTGTCCGTCTACAATATCTGTAATATCCTTAAAGGCTTTCACATCGAACGTTAACAGGTCGGATACGTGGTATGGATGTAATACCAAAATACGATTTTCTAAAGGTATATCGGCACTATCAAACGCTTCTTTTAGTGCCAAAACATCCTCAACACTCATCCGTTTCCTTCCGTTATAAACATCGCCTGTGGAAAGGATAACGGGCGTGTCTTCGGTATTTCCAGCCGGTGCAAAAGCGTGTGCAGCTTTTAAGGCTGTGTTTGCCCTTAATGTCCCTCTATGCCCCATTAATACACTTTCCAGTTGATCATAGGCGTACTCAATCACATCCGGCCTACGAATAAGTGTATTTTTCGTCTCAAATTTATCCAGGATAATCCTGATTGGCGTGTCAATCCTTTGAATAATTTCAATCGGATATGTAGTATTATTAATTAATACCTCCGGGTCTAAACCGGCTTCTGCAATGTTGATAGCATCATTATCAACCATACTTGAAAAATCCTTTGTATGCTTCAAAAATGAGCTATCCGGGTAAAATTTCTCCATGAGTTGATTTACCCATACTTCTTTATTTAAATCTGACATAATTAATTAAGTATTATTTGTTTTGTTTTGAAATTTTATCTTCCTCTAACAATCTTTGATACAGTGCCGGATCAGCGGCCAATTTATGAGGGGCTTTTTTCCGGTAGTCGTCCAGTGTCCATTCATTGCTATCAACTCCCTGCCCAAAGCCTTTGATCATATCAGATAAAACAGTCCGCTTAGTCAGGTTCTCCAGGACAAACTTACCGCCTTCAAAATCATTTTCCAGAGCCGCATACCAAAACGCCTTACCCCTCTTGGAATTGACTGGATAAGGCAAACGTCCGTCTCTAACAGCTTTGTTAATTAACTCGGTACTGAATGAACGGACTTCTTCCAGGTACTTTATTTTCCGGTCATGTAGATAAGTTGCAAATGACTGAAAATCTGTTTTAGCCATTTTCAATAGCCCGCTTTTTTCGTAGGCTTTTACGACATTCATCTTAATTGCATTTTCGACAATCTGATTCGGTGACTCTCCCGAAAGTGCAGTTATAGCAGATATAATGTCGTCAATGGTAGCATCAGGATCTAATCCCAGTGCTTCAATGATCCTTTTTACATCTTTGTCTTTCATAGGAATTTTGTTTTTAATTAAATTGAGATTTGCATATACTTTTTGATCGCTTACCTGTTCACCATCTTGATACAACATTAGCGCGTTTTCATTACTTGGAACATCACAAATTGAACATTCAATTAGCTCACAGGATAGAACTGTTTTACCCATCTCATCAATATTGAGTATCTCAATACCAATAGATGCTGCACGAATAAACCCTGATTCTACCTTTTGAGCTATCTTTTTCCCTAATTCGTCGGCCTCATCAAATACAGGAGTAGCAAGCAATTTTTTGTTTTTAATATGGATATTTTCCCAACGACCAATTACTCCACTTTGGCGATCATGGTTGTAAAACATCACCGGATTACGGATGAATTTTTCCAGCATTATACCCGATGTTAAAATTTTGAAACCGAAACTATTCCGGCTTTCATCGCTGATTACAAATTCTTTGTTTTTCCTTTTTGTCATTTATGTATCGTATTAAGTATCTTACTGATTTAATTCTTTTATCTCTTTCCTGGCATTGGTATTTAAATAATTGTAGTACGTTGCCCTTGATATAGGATATTTAGGGTAAATGATATTCAAATAAATCCATTGTTGAGAATATCCATCGTTCTGATACTTCATAACCAATTCCTGGATGTCCAGAATTTTAAGGAGTAGGTTTTTACGATTGTACGACATACTCCTTTCTTTCTTTAAATCTCCTATACATAGCTTCAAACTGTCGCCTGGTCTTATTGAGTTCTGCAAGGTTCATTTGTGTAATATTTTTCTTTACGGTTCCACGCTCTTTGCAAAATGTGTTCAGCTTTGCCTTATTCATTTCGTAATCTTCCTTACTGATCCCGTAAATTATTCCCATATTCCAGGCGATTTTCCAAATAGCAGTATAAATAGCGTTGCGCCTGGCCTCTGTTTGGCTGTCATCTTCAAAAATTGAAAAGAATTCCCTAACCTCCCGACGTGTTAAGTCTTTAGTGCTTTCGGTTCTACCGTTGGTAATCGCCGAAACATATTCAGCTTTATGGTCCAGCAGTCCATGTTTATTCAATATGGCATGGATTGCCTTGATCTGTGCTGGTGTTGCTATGCTTTTTGCCTTATTCATAGCGCGGGGGTTTTGTTTGGATTATTTACAATGAGTTGGTCGGATGAGGGTAACATGTCGAGGATCAGGTCGCATATATCGACAATTTCGGGTTTATAAAGCATGTTTTCATCAAGACTTCGTAATAAATTTACTAATGATCTGATCTTACCCATGTATTCATCATGATCGCCCATAATTGTAACAGTGCAACTTACTGGCCTGTTATGTTTTTCATCATAATTAAAAGTAATACCTGCTGTTTTCATAACTTTAATTTATTTTGTTTGTAATTTGTTCCAATAATATCTTGTTCATAAGGTCGGCAAAGCGTAATCCATAATAGGCGGAATATTGCCCTGTAATACCATTATCCTGGCAAATAAACTCTACCTCTTTGCGGCTAAGTCCCCTCAGCTCATGCCATATATTGACCCGGCGCAAGAACTCTGCATAGCCTTCTTTTTGTCTATCGGATTGCTTAACCAGGTTTGTCTTAAAATATGGCATACCTGATAACAGTATCCCGCAATTAGCTTTGGTGTATTCTCTCAAATCATGTAAATACAAGATCATTGCATGATTGAGTTTCCCGGCTTCGTCAATGATCAATAGGGGGTTTTCAACCCGGTTCAGTGTTTCGGCTATTTTTAACATGATCTCATGTATGTTGCCGTCAAATGATACACGCATTTCACGCAAAATGGCACTTAGCAGCCTTTTAGCGTTCATGGTTTTATCCACTTGCACGTAAAACACGTTTTCCTGCATTGTATAAGCCCTCAGAGATGTTGTTTTGCCCATACCGGTATCAGCTATCATTCCGGTCATTAGTTTAAACCTCCGCGTTTTATCGCATTGCCTAAACACACTAACATGATCCGCTGTATCAAACACATCCGTAACGGATCGTAACTTGATAGCAGACCATATTTTTGTAAGTACAGCCGTTGAGATTCCAACAAACTTTTCTTTCTCAATTTTAGACAGATAAGCGGAATTTACCCCTATCTGTACTGAAAACTCGTTTTTACTGATCGCCTTTAACCGGCAATAGTCATTGATTGCCGTTTTGAGTTCCAGGTTTTTGTTTACTTTTGTCATACCACATTTTTTTATTAATGAAAGGGCGTTGATTTTCAGCGCCTTTTTATTTCTCCATATTAACTTTTATCTTTTTCATGGTTCCCTCCCCGACATGGAATGGGTGTCGGTTCTCTTTTTCTTTGGGTGGTTTCATAGCAGGGTCTAACATCTCAGATACATTCGGCCAATCCGGTACAGTGTCAGGATTTACCCCCTGGTCAATGGTTTTTCGCCGTACTTCATAGTTGGTTCTAAGTTCTTCCTGGATGACTTTTGGGGTAGTCATAGAGTTGACCGTTTCGTAAGCGTTGGGATCAATCGAAGCAGCCTTTTCAAGCCAAAGGCTCTTTTGTTTCCGTGTCCTGGTATTAATTCCCCGGATGCGTCCTTTGTTTTTATAAAGTAACTCCCGGTCTCTATCCGTTTGGTTTGCCTTTGCCCCGTGAATAGCATGTTTTTGGTTCACGTTGCAAATTGGTTCATCCGTTAGGAGGTCATAAAGGTAGATGATGTCATAATCTGCATACCTTACCGTTACAGTCTGATTGTTATAGGCTTGTGCATATTCTGCCGGTAACTGGTATTCATATTTATGTGAACCGCGCTGAATGGTGATCTGGCCATATGATACTTTGTATTCAGTTTTGAGGGTAAATAACTGCAAACGCTTATAATCATCTACTTTTATGGAGTGGGGCTGTTCGCTTTTCGCATACAGGTTATTAGGTGAATCACTTAACTTTTTAATTTTCGTTGAATTGTATTGTTCTACAATTGAAACGGTTAAGGCTACTATCTGATGATAGGTCAGGAAATTATCCGGCCTGGTATATATATCCCTCAATTCCTGCTGTGTGATTCCTCCTTTTTCCTTTGACCGGATACCCTGGCCAATGTAACCATACTGCTTTTTATAAAACTTTTCTCCCAGGGTTTTAAATGCGCGTTCCAGGATGGATTTACGACGCGGGTTGCTGTCAATTGTCCAGGTAACTCCCAGCTTGTCCATTTCCTCTTTAATGTTCCCGGCTTCTTTAGTTTTGTTGAATGAATGGTTATCGGCAACAATTTCGTAAGGCAGTGTTAAAGTCTCTTTAACCGCCATTTCAATGCCCTTTAAAATGCTTTGTGTATTCTCTGTTTCCGAAATCCAGTACCCAACGATCTTGCGGCTGTGAGCATCCAGTACCGCGAAAAGGTTGTATGTTACAAAATAAACGGCTCTACCGTTATCGCTGTATTTTTTACAATAAACAGGGATACGCCAACCATCCATCTGCCACTGATCCCCGGCATATAGCGCCGGTATGATCTTCGCATAGTTTTGGTTTAACTTTTCAAACTCCATTTGCCCGTATCGGTTTTGGTCAATGGTATTTCTGTTATCGTAATAAAATCTTAAAAACCAATCGTATGAGGGTGATTTTATTCCCTGGTTCTGGCACGTGTCCGCGAAAGTTTCATACGACATCTTAAGGGTAAAGGCTTTGTTATGGTTCAGGATAAAAGCGGCCCAGAAACGAACTAAATCTCCGTGAACCGGTTCCCGCTTATTTAACAATCTTTTATCAACAGCCGCGTGAATAATACCTTTTTCCCTGGCATTGGTAAGCATCATACTAAAGCGGCTTTTCTTGGAATATACTCCTGGGTAAATACGAAGGTAGGAATTGAATATCTTTTGAAGGTTTCCATGAATGTGTGGGTTCAGATTGAGGGCTTTTTCAATAACTGCGGCACGTTTAGAGAAGTTAGTGAGGCTTTCATCGTCAAGCTGTGGGTAAGCATCGTGGATCAGGTTGCGCCATTTGGCGGCTGCTATGCCTGAGTATGCCTGGTTAAGGTGGTTGTAAAACATGTTCTCCATGTTATTGTTTTGTTCCTGCTTGGCATCATGTATTAGTGTTCCCTTTCCATATAGCTTTTTGCGGGTTGGTGTTGGTATAGTGTCGTAGTTAATATATGTACGGCCATTGATGTACTTGTATGAGCCAATGTTTCTTTTAGTCCAGTTTTTAATAGAATTTTCTGAAATACCAGTATTTTTAAGGTATTCATAACTCAACCAAAGCTGCTTATTTACATCAACGTAGAGTTTCATAATCAGAGAAGCCCGGCAAGTTTTCTTTCTTTGTCTTCTTTACATTTCCTTAACAGGGAAATTGCAGCGTCTTCAATCTTCTTACTACTTTTAACCCTATCACTAAACCACCCAGCAACAGACTGAGGGGATACACCGGCCATTTTAGCAATTAGCCTCAATGATCCATGAGGTAGCTTTGATTTTATTGCTTTTTTTTCTTCAATTGTGAACATTTCTTTAAGTTTTTATATATCTTTGTACACGTTTGATATTGCAAATATATATCATTTGATTATAGTAGCAAAATATTTGACAATTTTTTTTCAACAAATGATTTATATGGAAAACACAATAGGGAATAGGATTCACAATGTGATTAAAGCTTTGAATATTTCAAAAGCTGAGTTCTGCGCAAAAATGGATGTTGCACCTACTGTAATATACAATATCCTGAACGGCAGAAACAAACCGGGATTTGATCTTTTGGGGAAAATAATCAATACTTTTAATGTTGATCCTAATTATTTGCTGAGGGGTACAGGTGAGATGTTTATATCAAATGATGATTTTTTAATGAACACCAATTTTGAACCTTACATGAACCAATCTGATAAAAACAATAAGAAATCCGATTTGGGAGATAAAAATATTAAAGGACAGTTAAATAGTTCATTTTCTGCAAAAAGAGACATAATTTCAAGAAATAAGGAATTTTTAGATACATATTCTTACCTTGGTTATGGAGATATTGAAAAAGAATCCTATGTTTATCTCCAGATTATGTATTATGACACAATGACCTATCCAAGAGTATACGCTTTGTACAACGTTGAATTTGATAAGCTTAGAACTGTTTATCAGAGTTATTTAAACCTGGTTAATGTATTAAATTCAAGTCAAATATCAATTGACAAAAAGCCTCAACAAGATACTTTTGACAAACTCTTTGAACTTTATGAAAAAGGATGGAAAGAAGACTTTAAAGGTCTTAGTGATAATAAGTTAGAGATAATATTAAAGTTATTACATTTAAAGAGTGATATTGACTTCTGGTATCAAAGGTTATCTTATCTTGTAGACTATATGAGTGAACAGAAAGACCATTTAATTGGTGGCAAATCAAAAGCTTAGAGATAATTACGGCAAAGAAAAGTAAAACTTTAGCCTCTTTTTTCCTTCCAAAATAAAAGTTCAATGCAAATAAATGAAAGAACGTTCACCTTTTCAATATTTTTTTTTGGTTCATTAAAAACAGCTTAAATAGCTGATATTAATGTTTTTTCAGCAAAAATATATCCCTACTAATGTTCACTTATTTAAATACTGCCCCATACAAAAACCAGCATGCTGAGCTGAAAAAGCACACCGATCTGCAGATTTGTTCCGTGCAAACTTTTGATCAGTACAAACTCATTCAAAGCCAAAACACCCAAAATGATCCCTTCAATAATTGAATAGGCCAGGTGTAAATTAAAGGTATGGTGCTCGGCTTCTGTATATGTTCCCTTTAATAGCTTCATTTAGTGAAGTTTGTCAGCACAGTTAGGCGATTAAATATTTTTGGGTCAAAAGTAATCTTTAATTGAAACTTGCCGTATACGGAGCAATTGAATAATTTGGCTCTTAACAAAACACTTCTACTGGCTTATCGTTAAAGCAAGCTAAGGTTTTTATCAAATGAGAATTATGTCGATCCGGATGATGCGATTTTTTGTGCTTCTGTGCCTTTTTATGGGGCAGGGTCGATATATGTATGCCCAGGGATTTGATCCCCGTTCTACATCCCAAAAGTTTGCATCTGTTTTACAAATGATCAACTTTGCTTACGTTGATTCCATTGATGAACCTGATTTGGTTGAAAAGGCGATCATTTCGGTTCTGAAAGAGCTTGATCCCCACTCTCAGTATATCTCTAAAAAAGACCTTCAAAATGCTACGGAACCGCTGGAAGGTATTTTTGAGGGAATTGGTATTTCCTTTCAAATATACAAGGATACCATTTTGGTAATTTCACCAGTACGGGGCGGACCTGCCGAAAAGCTGGGAATTATGGCTGGTGATAAAATAGTAAGGATTGATGGTGAAAATGCTACA